>CATZGB010000001.1 GCA_958418815.1 uncultured Bacteroidales bacterium
CTGCCGTTCAGGAAGTTGGACTCGCCTTTTTATGGTTTAGCGGACAGTAATAATTGATTTATAAATAGTTATATGCTATAGCGCGGATTAGTATTCCTCCTCGTTGAAAAGTATACTCAATGTTGATAATCAGCGACTTAGTAATTATTGAAGGAATTTGGCAAAGAAAACTACGGTGTCTGACGGCGTCAAATCGAATTGGTAAAGAAATTTCATAGCGTTGGCCAAGAAATCATAGTTTCTCTTAAGATGCCGAGGTATTTTAGACGTTTGGCAAGGGAACAGAAACCCATTTCAACTCATAAGATGAATAAATTCCAAGAAAGAATCTCCTATAGTATAATCAATTTTTAGCCCATTCAACCCGTAGTTTTCAGACTTTGAAAAATGATATGTATTACCATCGTTGGTCCATTCCTCTGTAGATGACACCAATATATCAAGTTGACTTTTAATGTCTCGTGGATTGCATTCAGATAAACAGAAATAGATATGTTCCGATGCCAATTGCAGAGTGCTATAATCTATATAACCTATCACGAATGCCTCTTTGGGTAAATTCCATCCCGTCTCAGACATAAGCTTCTCTATGAAATGAGAGTTTCGCATCTCACCCTTATCAATATACATCATACTTCTATAATAAAATGGCCTTGAAATATCATGGCAAAAGCTACATAACGAACCATTCGAAAAATCTTCTATGAATACATATACATTGTCTGTTATTTTATGCCACCCATTTTGTCCGATATAGCCAGGCTGTGCTACCGTGCCTGTACATCTTATTGCAAAATCGTTTCGACCATCATAACTTATCAGAGCAGTCTTGCTGTCGCAGTTATCAATGTGAAAACGGGACACCACATCGTCTCCAAAGATGTGTCTTATAAAGTCGAGGTATTTTGCCTTAAATTTCTTTGTTTCAGAATCGTCCCTTGTTAAAAGAAATATAACACCCGCAAATAATCCTATAAAAATAACAAGTACAAGAAAGAAAATTCCTGCATTAATGGTAATATGTTTCAGAATATCAATCATAAATTATAGGTTGTGCTTCTATGTGGTTGACACACTCGGTAAGTTTGTCAATCGCCACAATATTCAGAATAATTCGGAGTGGGTGCCGAAGCGCACCAATTTGATAACTCCGGCATCTCTATTCCACCAGATAAGAAGCGTGTCACTTTCTACATGACACTCCATATATCCCCTGTAATTACCAGTCAGAACATGCGGCCGATTCGCCTCAGGAATCGGTAGGTTATTGACAAGTAGTTTGAGGATCTCCTCTAATTTGTCAATTACCTCCGGCTTATGCTTGTAGCGTTTAAGGTCTTTCTTAAACTGGGAAGTAAGTTTGAGAGCATTCATAAAGAAGCCACAAATTTGCGGAAATCAGCAAGGTCAAGGGTTTCGAGAGTATCAGATGTCTCAGCCTCCTTCATTGCTGTAAGAGTAGTCTTGTTGGGCCGCTCTGCGACAAAAGCCATCAAGACGCTTTCCACAAGATTATTAAGGCTACGGTTGTGACGCTTTGCCTCTTCCTGCAGACGTCTGAGAAGATCCTCGCTCAGACGGAATGATGTCTGTTTTCTATTTATCGATGCTGTATTCATTTCCAATGATATTATTAATAGTGCAAAGGTAATATATTTGTATAACACTTACAACTCAAAAAAATTTGAACGTGAAAACACAAATACTCACAAACCTCGGAGGATGGTCGGATTTTAGCCAAGAATAAAGTAAAAATTGGCCAAGAAAACGTAATTTGGCCAAGAAAACTATGGGGTGAAACGGGATAAAACAGCAATGGCCAAGAAAATCATTTATTTCTTAGCCATTGATTATTAGGTGTTTATGTGAATTATATTGCTTAGTATTCCTCCTCGTTGAAGAAAGAAATGATTGTTTTTATGATTGATTATCAGACGGTTATTAATTTGTTGATAGTTTTACGACAGCGTATTATGCGGTAAAATGCGGTGAAATGCCGGTGGCGATAGTTTTCAAGTGAGAGGTTTGAGTAGGTGTATTGTCTGTTATGGTGGTTGACCGGTGAAATTTATGTAGACAATATCGGGATTTCAGTATATAACTTACAAAACCCCATCTCAATGTATGTAGATGTCAACGAATAACCCCGAACCAATCAACGACAACTTGATTACCACCCTTATAAAAGAAATAAAGAGCCTGAGGGCTGAGCTCAATGACCTCAGGAGCGGACTGGAAACTACTAAAATCCAGCTTAATCCCAAGGCTCTTTATAATAATAAGGAGATACGGTTGCTGCTTGGTGTCGATGAACGTCTTGTGAAAAAATACCGTGATAACGGACTGTTGTCATATATCCGTGAAAGTGACAAGTATTGGTACTTAGGCTCGGATGTGATAGCATTTCTTAACCGGAGCCGTTATGAGGCTTTTGCCTAAGCCGGCAGAATCCGGTATTTTTTAGCTTAACGAAAAACTGACACATCGTTTTAATCTTGTAAATTCGCTTGATACGAACAGGATTAAAACGATGTGTCAATGTGTAAAGTAGTAATATTCACGCGTGTGTCAACACGCATACAGGACAACCAGCGTCAGGTCAACGACCTCAATGAGATTGCTGGGCGACGGGGCTGGAATGTCGAGAAAGTGTTCTGTGAACAGATCAGCGGAGCTACCTCAAACAAAAACAGGGGCGAACTGGTTGCTATGCTTGATTATATCTCGGTCAACCATATAGAAAAAGTAATGGTAACTGAGTTAAGCCGACTGGGACGTGATACCGTACAGGTGCTTGAAGTAATCGAGAGATTGAATGACGCCGGAGTATCCCTTTATATTGACAACTATAATATCGAGACTCTGACTTCTGATGGCAAAATAAACGCGATGAGTCAGTTTATGGTCACGATACTTGCCGAAGTGGCGAGAATGGAGCGTCGTACAATCAGGGAACGCATGGAGAGCGGGTATGTCAATTACATAAATGCCGGCGGTCGTGTGGGCCGAAAACCCGGTTACCACAAAACCGCCGACATAATGCAAGTGGAATATACCGAAGAGCTACGACTTTTGCGAAAGGGTATCAGTCTGCGAAATGTAAGTAAGCTGACCGGCACCTCTGTCAACACTCTTCGGAAGTGCCGGTCCTTGCTACTACTATAGGGAATGTATCAGTGTATGTAGTCGGTCAATATGTACGGGCCTCTTCTTGTAAATTTTGATAGATTTCATACGCTCGTTTTCTTGCATAAGTGTAATCGCATAGGCTTTTATATGGTTCGGAGAATCCCATGTTATCCTTGTAGTACTTTGGAGAAAGTTGTCGGATGTAATATAGTTGCATTGCTATGGCATCAAGTATTCCGCATTCATCCTCCATTGTCCAGCACTCATATTCGTATGTTTTGCACAGAACCTCATGGTTGGCCCACATATAAGCTGCCATCTGCTTCTCATCAATGACATCTACATCCGTGGGGAGATAGGTGGCCATTTCTTTGGGTGTAGAGTTGAAGCAACATACTGTCATGGGAGATGATTCCTCGTAGTCTTCGTCAGGATCTTCATCATCGCAGTCTTCCTCCTCATAGTCTTCGTTATACTCAATGGTATAAGAGACGGATTCGTAATAGAGCTTGCCGGAGTCCTCTAAGATGTAGGCCCATTGATTGCCTGTGGCATCCTGCATTTCGCTCATTGCATTAAGAATGCTTGTTTTTTCTTGAGTCATGATATTTTCTGTTTTTGTTGTTGTGTTCATAATGGACGTTGATTTTGAATCAGCTTTATTGCTGAGCTCTTCCGTTTGGTTATAGGAAAAATTTGTGGAATTGTTTAATTGATTGGTCATATTTTTTGATATTATAGTTTTGAATTTTTTGTTTTAGGGGATTGAATCTCCCTCTCTGGTTGAGAGAGAGACGATTGGCTTTAGAACAGTGCCTCCGGCAGTCCATATTGGCTTAGGATATATTCATACTGATCACCGAAGGCGGTTCGGAATATGTGCATTTCAGGAGAAACCTGCTCGTAGAACGGATTCGATTCCCTATCGATGTATACCCTGTATAATATGCCGTTGGGACATGCAACGATGATATGAGGGTAACCACCTGTTGCCCATGAGTCGCGATACTGGTATCTTGCCTCATAATAGACATATTCGGAATTAATCAACCTGAGGTTATACATCAGCCATCCAAGATTAGGATGTCGATCAAAGATGTATTTAGTAGTGATTTTACGCATAATGACTGTCAGAATAATGGTTGGATGTTGACTGATACGACACTCTCGATTTCCTTCAGAGTCTGATAGAAGCATGAACGACCATTGTATTCAACCTCCTCTCGTAGAATCTCGACCGCTTCGTCAAGCAAGCCCTCGTTATAGCTGGGGACAAAGAAGAACTTGCCATCTTTCTCCTTTATGATTCTCATGCGCCCTTCGATGGTCAGCATATACGCGGCGATTCTTTCTTCGCCATTAGTACCCTGTGCATTCTCTTCTGTAGGGAAGAAAAACACATTCTTTTGATTGTTAAGCTCCTCGTCTTTCAGGAAGCTATGCAGACCTTTGCCCTTTGCAAAGATTTGTTGGAGGACGGTAAACTTTAACTGTCGATGCATATGATGCATTTTTTTTGAGTTTGTTTTATTTGCCATATCTGGTTGTTTTTGCGGTTTAAAGAGTCGGCTTCGTTGCCTTCTCTGCCAGTTATATTAGGGATTGAGTATAAAGTCTAGATTTGGGGTGAAATTTTATTGTTAATTGATGTTAACAGGATGTGGATGTAGATATATTCATATAGCATCCCTCCGGGATGATACCTGGCCGATGGCTTTGATTGTATTGCAGGGATTCGAGAAGAGGACTGTTTGCAGGGTTTGAGAGATATACTTTTTCATTGTGTAGAATTATGAAGTTTCTATCAATGGTAGATCAACTTGATGAAAAAGTTTATACGAAGATGGCTGTTACTGTAATTTTTTCTCCTTATTATATTAATTATATCCTCTTTCACTCAAAAACAATATAATACTGATGACACTTTTTGTAAAGTAACAGTGCTTGTCTTCGGAGAGGTTATGTCAAGAGATAATGTTAAAATCACTAATTTTTGGAGTCAAGAACGGATTTAACACTCTGATTCTCAAAACAGCTTGGTCAATCGCAAAATAATGTTTAACTTTGCAGTGTACCGTTAAGGCGGTTCATAGTCAAAACACGAAAGTGTCTTACTGATTCTCATGTGTCTGAAGTGTGGAAGCTTAGAGACCAATGCGAGGAAAAGTGGACACTCTCGCGTCGTACACTCTACGGCGTGGGAGTTTGCACTTATACCCAAGCATTGAAGGCTTCTTCCACCGCCTGGACACATTTGGGATAAGATAGCAGCTTCCACGCTTTCGTCATTTTATCTCTTTCCTCAGGGGAGCGGGAAAGGCTAAACTCAGGCAAATGACCGAGACTAATACCGAAAAGTTCCTTGAAGGTTTCCGTCAGTGGTGGTTAAACAAGGGACATTCCAGACGCAGTGCCGACAGCTATTGCTCAGGCATAAGGCGTGTCAACAGGGAATTCTTCCTTCCGATAGTCAATAAAGACCTGTTTGACGGGCTTGTCGACGCTGTGGCAAAAGGGTGTGCGGAGAACTTCCTCACAGCATTGGTCGGCACCATAGGAGAGAAGAGTAGAAACACTACAGACCCGACGGAGAAAAAGCGGCTTCAGGATAATGTGAGCCACCTGAAAAAATTCATTGAATATGTTGTCGCACTTCAGGATGACACTGTTGCTGCCATAGATCATAGTGAGACAGAGCTGCTCGACGACAGTGCTCTTGATTCCGACTTCGAGTTTTTTGACCATGATACACTGGCGGGCATATTCTCTCTTCGTATCAAGACACAAGACCGCATGAGCGCGGGTAAGAATGTTTTCTTCCCCATACGTATTCTTGGGAGTCTTTTCTCAACAGCAGACCGTTACCATCTCGATATGTTTGTCCGCAAGGGTATTCTTGCATCTGACGGGAGTCCTTTGTATCTCAAGAGATGGTATGACAGTTGGGTAAAGAGCATAGTCGGACGAGTAGTATTCCATACAGCCAAGGGCGACTATAGGCTTTCTGAAATCGAAGGTCTTCGGATTATGCGGTCTACGGGCAGTGTGTGGATTGTTGACAAGGAGCATTCACGTACTATACCTTTGTTGTCAGAAGGTGAGAACGGCTTGCAGCCTATGAAAGCAAAGTCATTGAAGCAAATCCATCTCGACCATACCGAACGCATGGAGGATCTTCTCATACGTCTCGAACCGGTGCTTACTGTCATGCGTCAGATTACCGACAATATAAAAGCATCTGTGAAGGGACAGACTGTAACTGTCAAAGACAAAAGAAGAAATGAGCATAAAATTGAGCTTGATGACTTCCGTCCCGGAACGCTTACACTCGTCAGCGGATGGTATTGCGACAATGTGGACTGGGACTTTATAGCTCCGCTGCTTTCACTTGTCCGTGTTGAACTCGACTATATCGCCGCTGCCACCCGTCTGACAGCAATGTCATCCACCGACAACCTTAAAAAACACTGAGAACTTTACCCAGTTAGCAATAACAACGCCAAATGACGTTAAATCAGGTTATTGCAAACGGAAAACATTTACATTTGCAAAAATAACAACTACCATGCTTCATTACAAGAACTTTGCCGACTCAATAAAGGCAATCAAGCAATATGTTGAAGCCGGAGACTATTCCAGGCCTCACATAATCGCTTCAGAGATGTACTATCCAAGGTTAAACCAACTCGTAGGTGAAAATAAGCGTATCCCCGGAGGCAAGGACGAACTTCGACCCTATTCATGGGTCGCTCCATCATATGCCCAACTGCCTGAGATCATGAAATGCGACACAGAGCATTTCTTTATAATACCTATCGGACGCGGGCGTGGAGAAGAACTCAAAGAGGTGCTTTCTCTTCCCATTGCATCAAAAGCTCCGTGGTTTATCTACATCGAGGATTCACTGATTCGTGAATGGGGAAATGATGTTGACTGCGACATCAACTTATATGACTTCGACCGTGAGGAGTGGCTCAAAACAAGTGAGGAAATCAACACGGCTACAGGCAGACGCAAGATAGACCGGTTCTATCTCGACTTCCTGAAGCAAGCCCCGGATGAATTCATCTTTTTCTACCCTTCGGGGAAACACACCGGGATGATCTGCAATATTCCCAATAAGTGGGAAGATGCGAGCCATAGCCTTATCTTTGACATAAAGCATATGCTTGAGTCTGCAGTTCGCGCCAATGGTCATAAAGGGAAGTCAGAGGAAATAGCTCCATTGGTGGAGCCTATGTTCAACTCGCTCTTCACTGACGGAGACATTGACTGGAACAAGCTGTCTGATACGCTTGAAGCACTTCCCGAAGATGTATGGAAGGAGTCAATTATCCTACCGAATTGCGTAAAGGCAATGGCTGTCGACCTCTCTCGTGTGGACCAGTTCAAGTTGCATGCGATTTATCAACTAAACTGTGTCACTAAAAATGTATATGAGGCTCTCCATGAGTATCACGGACTGCCTGCTGAAAAGTAACCGTCGGTAATCATGATTGACCAAAACTATTCAGAGTTTTACCATCACAATGTGGATATGGACGGATGTCCCTTTATTGAGGTTGACAATCCGGTCATAACCATCATTGGGCTTAAAGGCACAGAGGAGGCTATCGCCTCGGCTTGTGCTTTGGTCACCAAAGAGTGGATAAAAGATTCGTTGTCGGAAGATGGTATCGAGTGGGTGCGCCAGTATCATAGCTTGGGATATTTTACCATCGAACTGCGTACCAACAACTTTATCCCTCAGGTATATGATGAAATCAAGGCCATCGACGGGCTGACATCTGTAAAGTATGTGGTATATGACACCGCCTACAGACGCATGATAGCCAGCGACAAGTATATGGCTGAGACGATTAATGACTCTCGGAAACTGGATTATGACATCGAACTCGATGACGATGTCGATTTTTTCCCGATGATTTGTGAGCTGTCATTACCCATAGAAGACTGATGACGCGTTTATGGTAAAACTACGCCTGCTACTTAACCTGTTGGTGACCATATCGTTTTTGCTGTCGCAATGGCTGATACCCCTGTTGGCCATTGCGATGGCAGCGACGGTGGTGCATACGCTGTGGATTAAGATTGCGCTGTGTGTGGTCGCAGCATTGTGGCTCTGTGCCTTCCGTCCGTGGAAAATCTTCTCCGACGACCGTTTCCCCGACTTCATCGCCACCGTGAAGCTCGCCATCACAAAGCTGCTGTCGTAATAATACATATTAGGCATCGTTAAGTATTGCCGATTTAGCCTAATCTATATAATTAAAAGAAAATAAAACACAGATTAACGAATGACCGATAAGGAATTAACCGCTCGCATAGCGGAATTAAACGCACAGAGAGCCGCTCTTAAAATGGAGCGCGACAAGCTTGTATGGGAGGAAGGTATTCCTGCCATCATTGCCAAGATGAAGAGACTTGGCGGAGACACAATTTGCCTAAGGGGTGCTGATGACGCAACGAACTGCTTTCACGTTGACGGCATCTGGGGTTCTTTTGAAGGTGGATACTTTGCTGCCAACAGACTGAAACTTGATGAGAATGATAACCTGGTTATGGTATATAATGACTTAACGAATAATCAATATTCGTATTGTAGTAACTGGGAATATGGTTCCGTAGATCGTGAGTCTGTGGTCACTGAGGAGATTTCAAACGCAATTATCGCACCAAATCTGGATGTGATTCTGAATGACATAACAGATTACTATCAGTTGCATCGATTGCCTCAGAAGACATTGGAGATGGTTGATATGCATGAGATGTTCAAAGGGCGTGAGGATCTTCGGTCGTTAGACCTAAGTCATTTTAACACTTCGAAGGTGACAAATATGCGAATGATGTTTAAAGAGTGCTACAATCTGAAGAGCATTGACTTGAGCTCCTTTGACACCTCGAATGTAACCGATATGAGCGAAATGTTCGCTCATTGCTCCAGTTTGAAAAGCCTCGACCTAAACCATTTCGACACATCGAATGTGGAAAATATGGAACAAATGTTCTCAGGCTGTCGCAATATGACTAAACTTGATCTCAGTTCCTTTGACACCTCGAAGGTAACTGACATGAGTGGAATGTTCTGTCATTGTGGCGAGTTGAAATGTCTTGACTTGAATTCATTTGATACGTCGAATGTGAAAAATATGAACTCAATGTTCTCAAGTTGTCATCGTCTGACTCGACTTGACCTCAGCCCGCTCAATACCTTAGAAGTGATGGACATGAGTGAGATGTTCTCAGACTGTTTCGCTCTGACCAGCCTGGACCTCAGTCCGTTTGATACTTCAAAGGTGACGAATATGAGCTTTATGTTCTCAGGTTGTCTTTGTCTGACTCGACTTGACCTCAGTCCGCTCAATACCTTAGAAGTGATGAATATGAGAGGCATGTTCTACGGCTGTCGCGATCTAACCAGCCCTGATCTCAGTTCTCTGGATACTTCAAAGGTAAAGGATATGAGTAGCATGTTCTCAGGTTGTAGCGCTCTGGTCAGCATAGATTTAAGTTCGTTTGACACTTCGAATGTGGAAGATATGATATATATGTTCGCATATTGTAACGCTCTGACCAGCCTTGACCTTAGCTCGTTTAATACGTCAAAAGTGACTAAGATGACATGTATGTTCAATGAATGTACTCGTCTGACCAGCCTTGACCTTAGCTCGTTTAATACGTCAAAAGTAACTAACATGTATGGACTGTTTAAGAATTGTAAGAAATTGACTTCTCTTGATTTGAGCAATTTCGTCATATCTGAAGAAACAGATATATCGTGCATGTTCGACGGATGCGATAGTCTCAAGACCGTGATCATGAAAAACTGTTCAGCAGCGACTGTCAAGAAAATCAAGTCTGTATTGCCGGAAGGTGTTGAAATCATTCAATGATACATGTAGGAGAGCGGTAGTATTCAGTCAGGGAGACTAAAACTACCGCTCTCTTTATTTTCTACTCTGCTCCTGAATGTCGTAGGTTGAATTGTCAAGAAATTGAGTTAAAAACAGATGCCTGATAGTGTCAAGAAACGATTTAACTACCACTGTATCCGCTTATTGGCTATCTTTGCATGTGCATGACTGATTCACTCAGTCTGCTATCATATTATAATACTCAAACAATCTCTCAAAACAATATAATACTGACGACACGAAATGGAAATTCCCGATAAAACCGACAAGGAAATGAAGACCCGGCTTGCGGATATGGCCGGACAAATATCGACTATTGAAGAGGAACGCAGGGAGTTTGTATGGACCGAATGTGTCCCGGCAATCATAGCCCGTATGAAGGAGAAGGGAAAAAGCACTCTATACCTCCGGGAAGCAGAGTACAACGAATTCTTTGAGCCGGGTGAACTATGGGGGCATTTCAAAGGAGCCTTCTATGCAGCCAAAGAACTGCGTCTTGACGACGATAAGCTTATGCTTGAATACAGTATGGTCAGCTATAGTCAATCGACCTATAATATAGACCCGTTATATTATATAGCTCCGCATTATTATAGCGATGGTAACGAGGATGGTATGGTGGCTGAAGTTGACCGCGAGATTTCCGATGCCATACTCGTAGGCATAATCGATAAATTGCTTGACGATGAGATCTATAAAATAGGGTTTCACGGACGTGTCGAGGATGATTTAATGCTGAATTATACCATCGATAGTGATGAGTTCAATATAGAAGGTTTTACTTATTTCCCTGCCAAGGATATTCGTTCTGTATGGAATATGGAACGGCTTGACAAGACTGTGACACATCTGCCATTCGACATATATGTCAATACATGTCGAGAGACCGACCATCCGCTGGCACTTTTCATACCTGACGAATACCACGACCCGTTAAGATATTTTGCAGTAGTAATTTACGATAGCGGCTGTGTCGGATTTCCTGACGATAAACTGTTAAGGTTCATGCACCATATAGAGCCGAGAGATCTTTCAAATGTGCTTAGATTTGCCAGCCATTATAAAGACATGTTGATACAGCTGTCAAAGAGTGAGGGCGAGATTTCAGTTTGGAAACTTAATTCTGACGCCTTTCTGCTCAACAAGACACCGATTGACAAATCATATCTCTTAAAAGAGGAAGAGGATGATGATGACTGATTCTTGAGAATTGTCAAGAAATTGCGTTAAAAACAGCAGTCACATAGCGTCAAGAAACGATTTAACTATCACTGTATCCGCTTATTGGCTATCTTTGCATGTGTGACTGATTCGCTCAGTCTCCTATTATATTATAATATACTCAACAATCTCTCAAAACAATATAATACTGACGACACGAAATGGAAAAATCGATTTTTATAGCTGAAGGAATGAGCACCCCGGAAGAGGTAAAGCAGGCGTTATGCGGAGAGTTGCCGTCAGGACGCAGGCTTGTTGCTCTTGACTATGAGCAGGATGTAAAGCTGTTGGCGGAAGATCCTTTGGGTTTCCTTTCCAGAATCTACTCCGGAGATTCCATTGACGATGTTGTCAGACAGTTAAGAGAGCTGGTAGTGAATTATAAGCTGTGGGGTTACAGGCGTGTGATATATCGTCTTATCTGTCGACCTGACAGCGGAGTGACAGCCGGGCAACTTGACTCTTTGTCTACTCATTTCTCTCGTCTGCCACAGGTGCTTGATGTGTGTTGCGGAATGGATGTCTGCGAGACGCAAACGGAGAATGTGCGCCTCCTGCTGCTGGCTTCTACGTCGTGCTATTATCCTTCGTTTCGGGAGCATGCCTACAGACTGTTGGAACACTCCGGGGAGATACTTGCCGACCGCTCATTGTATATGGCTGCAATCGGTGACTGTATGTTCTGCTCTTCGACGCGCAGCCTGCCAAGGTTGGGAGGCCTTATTGAATGGTGGTCGCGACACCCCGATCTGGCTCGTGATCCCAAGGGCAACCTTTTACTCTACGTCCACAACTACGGAACTCGGAAAGCCGACATCCTGACTCCTGACGGGAGGTGGATAATAGGTCGGGAGTTGCCTGAATTGCAATGGAGTAGAGTGCTTTGGGGGAATCTTACGCATGGAGAGTATGACTGGAACGAATCTCTCAATGAGAGTATCATGAAATACTCACAAATGAATGCTGACGGAGCCTGTACCATAGAGGAGGTAATAAGCAGGCTTGGACTTGACAACAAACAAAATGACTAAGAAAATGAATGATATTGTAGAAAACATAAGCGATACACTCCCCGTGATGATGTATCTCCACGGGTTTATGTCGGGAGCCAACGGAGCCAAGCAGCGACAGTTGCAACGTCAGTTCAAGGGTCGCTACCGGGTGATTGCCCCTGAGCTGGACGCTGACCCCGACAGCTCTCTGGAGGTAATCAACCGCGCCATACGCGAGGAACACCCGGAAATAATCATAGGCACCTCGCTGGGCGGATTTATGGCTCTTGAATGTGAGTCGGGCGATGCCGATGTGGTCATCGTCAACCCCTGTCTTTTCCCGAAGTCACAGTTAGCCCAATGGGTCGGTGAGGAGCACACATACTTCTGCAAGCGTCTCGACGGCGTTCAGACCTATACTCTGACACAGGCTACTCTCGACAAATATGAGCGTTATGACGCCGTGCAGTCAGTGCGTGACAACTCTCCGCGTGTCTCCGCCCTGTGTTCGACAACCGATGACCTGCTTGGCGACTCTCATGTAAAAGCCCTGACAGGTCTGGTGTGGGACAGCTATTTCAAGGTGGTGGACGATTTCGGTCACCAGTGTAAGGATGCCGGCATGACACACCTCTACGACCTGCTTGAACTCGTCATCGACCGCCGTCGGAGAATGGGTGGCGCACCGAGGTCATTCAGTGATTTTGAAGAGATGGTACGCTCCCGTCCGCAACCTGAAGCCCCCGGATTCTACCGTCTGACAGTGCGTTCGTACGAACCTGACCAAATGGATTTGAAGCGGGAGTATGTCAACCGGCAAACCGCGGAAGAGGCAGCCTGTGACCCGATGTCATTCCGTCTGGTAAGACGCAACGGTGATGTTGCAGTACGCATGATGCCGAGTGACCGCAATGTAAAGGTATTCAACCCTGACAGTGCGGATTATGCTACATTTCATGAGGCTGCGGAGGCAATGAACGGTCTGGTCGGAAGTAAAGGTATTCTTGATTTCGAGATAAGACACTACCCCTTCGGTATAATATCGCAGACTCATCGGTATGTGGAATCGTGGATGTATGACTTCCGAGGCTCCTTGATTCAGAAGTCAACCTGTTCACCTGTTCATAACAGACAGCCGGGGATATATGGAAAATTCTTCGGGCATTTACCCGACAGTCTCCCTTATAGGAAAGGTGACATTGTAATTGTGTTTGAACCGTCTCCGAATAGTAACCGTACATACGCCATGATGGGTGTGATCGCCGAAGAGCCACACACGGTCAACAAAGGTTACGAATATTACCGTAGGGTGGTAAAGCGTCGCGAGCGTGACGGACTACCTGTGAGTGACTGGCTTGACGAAGAGAATTATCCGGGTTATGAGAATGACCGCTATCTGGTTCAGACAGGCTTTTATAATGAAAGCATGAACACTCTGTCCTATCGTCATCCGATGGAAATTCTCCCGGTGAAGTTTCCGGTGGGCTATGCTATGGTTGATCTGATGATGCAATGGCACTCTCAATATTGCGAACTTAAAAATAAAGACGAGCATCTTCATGAACGCATAGCGAGGACTCTGGAAAATGAACATCGTAATCGGGTGTATGGCATGGGGCGACGGACACTGGCATGTTTCGGTATACGTTTCCACATCGCCAAGAGACATCTGTTTGAACATATCGACGAGATTCTTGCCGATCCGGCCCAGCGTTCCACTCCGTTACCGATAGCCTACCATCATACAGGAGACAAAAAGGTGATGCTTGGAGCTTACCTGACATGGTGGCGTGATAACGGTTACGCCCCTGACGAGTGTGACAAAGAAGAATGGAACGCATTTCTGGAGTATAACAACACTTTCAATGTCAGTGATACAAACCTTCAGATCATTGATATAATCAACATGTACACTCAGGAAAACCCGGTATCATTATAGATGTATGACACTTCCGGATAACCTTACTTACAGTCAGTTTCTTGATCTTGCCGACCGCAGTCCATCGCTTGAAGGGGTGTGGATATACCGTCTGGAGCACACCTTCCTGAGCAACGGAGTGGTTTATCCCCAATTTGACATCTACACGAATGAATACCTCTTTCTGACGCTTGAGGATGCTGAGAGGCTTATGCGTGAGAGTCTTGTCAACCGGGAGGCGACATATCGGTTTGTCATCACCCAGCTTCCTGTCGGACGTGACATCGGTGAGGAGACCGGTGCCTCATGGACTTATGGCCCGAATGGTGTACTTATTGATTTCAGAAGCACGACCACAGGAGGCGACACTATCAGTTCTTGTTTCTTCGGACGACACCGGACGCGCATACTGTTCAGGAAAGGAGACACCGTGGAAGTGGTAGGGCGTGACAGTGTGCGCCTTGCGGTTGTCGCTGACGACGGACCGACCGTCGATCGGTTTTGGGAACGCTACGAAAGGTCTAAGGACGGTATGGGCTACCTTGCCGATGCCAGTGATGACTGCTATTATGTGTTGGACGGACCCGGAGAGTGTTGTCATGACCATGCCGATGCCCTCTCTCTGATGAAGCCTTGCAGATCTGTCCCAGAGGAGATCGCGGGTGTATTAAAAAATTTTATAAAGTAAAATCATATGGAAAAACTGAATATCGACGAGGTGATGGCTTTGCAGATGTCGGGCATGCCCACCTCACAAATAATAAAGACCGACCTTGCAGAGTTTGACCGTCTGTATGACGAAGACCCGCAGCTTGAGGAATATATCGCAAAAGCCAATTCGATACTCGACCGACAGGAAAAACTGGGTATCGTCAGCATTTCGTGTCAGGATTCACGGTTTCCGGACCGCCTGCTTGCCATCGGTGCCGACTGTCCGGCGGTGATACATTGCAAAGGCAACCTGAAGCTACTTGAAGCCGAAAAAGCTGTGGCTGTAATAGGAGCGCGCTCGGCTGACAAGGAGGGGAACACGAAAGCTTATCAGCTCGGTGCGGACTATGCCCGGAAAGGGTATGTCGTGGTGAGCGGTCTCGCCCTCGGATGCGATGCAGCCGCCCACCGTGGCTGTCTTGATGTCAAGGGTGGCACGATAGCTATTGTGGGAAACGGCCTCGACATCACACATCCGCGTGAGAACAAGGCGCTTGAAGATTCAATATTGCGCAATGGCGGTCTGATGCTGTCGGAACAACCGATAGGCGTCAAGGCCAATCCCACGCGTCTGGTGGCCCGCAACCGCCTTCAGGCAGCCCTCTCCGAGGCTGTGATACTGGCCCAGTGTCCAGCTCAGAGCGGCTCGCTCCACACCATGCGCTTTGCCCGCAAATATGGTAAGGAAAGTCTCGCAGCCACTTTCCGGCAGCGCACCGAGGCAAATGCCGGCAATTATGATCTTATTGAACAGAATCTTGCAAAATCTATATGACATCACAGCCATGTCAGGTTTGAGATTCAATAAACCACACCTGAAACCATCGCATCTTTCAATCTCTCAGCCTGAGACACATCCGGGCTGAGAGATTTGTCATATATGTTTTGACTGTTATGCCTTTAACTGTATCAGAATAACCTAAAAGATTGAACCGCTGCGAAAAAGAGCGTGTCAGGATAACCTTTACAAGATTATTCTGACACGTTTTTATATTGACGCGGTTTCCTGTTCTAACACCGGTAGCCGGATATGTAATTTAGACTTCGAGGACTCTTTCATATATAACTTACAAAACCATCAGTCATTATAGATATGATCACAAATCCCAATTTCAAGATTGACGTATCCGTCACTGAAAAATGTTACAAGTCCAAACCGACTCCTACCGACTATCGGCAAATGCGATGGAATAAGACCAAAATGAGTCTTAGTAGCTTCATTTCGATGGTTAGAATGGGTTACAGCTATTGCCATATTTACTATAGGAACCTGCGTAGGAAAAATAAATTTCTCTATACGCAAACCATAAGCATTGATGTTGACGATACCGATACAGACCTCGAAACATTCTACCGTCAATGCCAGTTGAAACCGACCTTTGCTTACGAGACATTTTCAAATGGTACTGGCGGAAAGTACAGCTATCGTCTGGTATATGTCTTCAAAGAGCGTATTAATATCCGTGCTTTCGGTGAACTGTATGAGAAAATATGCAGGATGACCAATCTTGACAAGACTAAAGACCATTGCGGTAAAGTCATCACACAGCTCATGAACGGAACTACATATGAAGCAAAGGTATTCCGCTCCAACCGGATATATTCGTCAATCACCGACCTTCCTGTCGATGCAACTGAACAGGAACAGATTGTCACATATCAACATTCACTTCTTCCTGTAGTGCCAAACGTTTATAAACCCAGACACTCTTCAGCAATCTATCAACCTAATAATATTAATTCATCAAAATCAAATCAAAAACAATATAAATCTAATGACCCGGATTGGAAAAAACAGTTTGAAAGCATCAGTGTCCCTTTGAAGGTTCTTGCAGAGAGCAGACAGGAATTCCTATAGATTTATGGGAAGGAACACAGGCTTTTAAGGTGGTCAAAGCTGTCATATAACGAAGCCGGCTATTGTGTCATACCCGAAAATCATCTTTCACTGTTTGTACGTTATCGTAACAGGCGAGGGGAATGTACGGTCAACCGTTTCCGTGACGGGGAGAAGCGTCGTAACCGATTGTTTACCGACGGATGTATAATACGCAAGATAAATCCCGGAGTAACATTCATGGATCTATTTTTCAATCTGGTCCACAGGGTGTATTTCTATTATGACAATTCTGACGGTGTGTTGTCCGACGAACTTATAGCCCGCAAGGCTTATGATGTCATGAATTATACTGAGTTCGATGCGATGGAGTTCAAGTCGCTTGACGCAGGGAAGGTCACTACTTCTCCCGGATACTGTCGTGAACACGGTGTGTCAAGACGATCATATTCCCGGAAGGCTCTTATGTATCAGAATTACGAATCCATACAGGCGTGGTATGAACCTGGGAAATCTGTTACCTCAAACCTGAAGGAAGCGCGCGACAGAGGGCTTACCGTCAGTCTGTCTACACTCCGACGCTATTGCAAGTTCAACAATATACCTGTCAATCCGGGACATTGCGACATATCTGAGTGGTATAACCCGGCTGTCTCGGTAAGACTTAACCTACAGACAGCACGGGCATAGGGCATCAAGGTGTCACAGTCGTCCTTATACAAGCACTGCAAGGACAACGGCATTCCAACTAAAGGGATGGCAACTTAATCTTGCTCAGCTCCTCACGTAGCCTTGCCGGCATAAAGTGAGCGTAGACTTTCTCGGTTATTTCAGTAGAGGAATGACCGAGAAGCTGGCTCACCATCGTCATGTCCATACCGTTGTTAAGGCTCAGGACAGCAAAGGTGTGGCGTCCGACATGGAATGTGAGACTGAATGACAGTCCCAGTTTTTCACCAATCACATTGAGAGCTTGATTGATACCACGTGTCTTTGTGTTCCTCACACGGTACAGGGCATCTGTGTCATCAAGGTTAAAGTCATCGTCAAGCAATCCGAAAACAAAGCGATTGTATCGACCTTTCCACTGTTCAAGTATTCCCATAGCCTGGTCGCTTAGGGGTATAACATTCCTGTTTTTCGTCTTGACCTGTATCTTGTTAAGAGTGCGTTTGTCGAAGTCTATGTCAGACCATTGCAGGGTGATGATGTCAATGACACGCAAACCACAGGCGTATAGAGCAAACAGGAACATCTCGATATATTCCTTCCGTCTCGCTTCCTTATCTTCCGTGTAAAACTTTATAAGACACTCCAGTTCCTTTTTGGAAAGATGCTTCACGCTTGACTCATCATTCTTCTGGAGTGATACGGTCTTGATGATTCTCATCTTCTGTATGGCGGCATTGAGAGCCACCGGGATGTATCCCATGACCATTGCCTGTTGACAGCCTTTGAGTATAGGGGTCAGGGCATGGTTTATGGTATCGTCACTGTTGTCCTTGATCTCGCGTCTCCACTTTATGTGTGACTCTATAAGCTCCGTGGAAATCTCGGAGATATAAATGCTGTCGGGTGCATACGTACCGCGTTTTTCCGATTTCAGGAACTCACGGAATATTTTCATGGCGCTCAGGCCATTGCGATATACACTCTGACCGATTTTATTTCGGTCCAGTTCGTTTTTAAGGAGGTCTGACACATAACTCACAAAATCAATACCTTTGTCCTCGCGTGTTGTCGGGTGGTCGTCAAGAAGAGCCCTCATCATCTCTACTGTCAAACGGTCGGGGTGCTTCTCACACCAAGCCGCTATCTTGGAGTCAAGCTCACTGACGCTTTTGGTAAGCCGGCTGTTGATATTGCGATAGTCAGGTCCGTAGCTTGCCCTGACACCGCCCCGTCCCTTGTTTTCGTTAGGATTCCAGTTCTTTTCTTTGACAGAGATTCCGGTAGAGCGTCTGACTGCCACTGATTTGACAGCATATTCAATCTGGACCACCAGAGGGCGGTCATTCTTGGTTTGTCTGGTCTTGTACAACCGGAAATGTCCGGTCGGGAATGGTCTTGCTGCTTTACCCATGTTGTATGTTCCGTTTCTTTTATTTTAAGCGAATTTACAACAGTTATACGACAGTTTATCCCGATTGTCTATATTCCTTTTTTGTCGGTGCGCTAATTTTACGCCAGTTTATTATGCTGTAAAAGGGGGTAAAATGCAAGAAAAAAGAGTTGGGCTGTCGCGTGGCGCGAAGCTCAACTCTTTGGTATTCTTTGAGTTAATCCTTTGGCGTGGGCTTAGTATTCTTCTTCGTTGAAGAAGAAGTCTTCCTTGGAGGGGTAGTCGGGCCAGATGTCTTCGATGGATTCGTAGGGTTCGCCTTCGTCTTCGATTTCCTGGAGGTTCTCGATGACCTCGAGGGGTGCGCCGCTGCGCTGGGCGTAGTCTATAAGCTCTTCGCGGGTGGCGGGCCAGGGTGCGTCTTCGAGCTTTGATGCGAGTTCAAGTGTCCAATACATAGCTTTGTGTATCTATGAGGTTCTGGTTAAAAATTTCGGAATTCGGCACGGATGGCTGGCTGTCGCAGGGGGTGTGTCGCCATGGATGGCAACCGGTGTCTGCGGGCCGCTGACTCCGCGTTTTTTCGTTAAACGCGATTATTCTTTTTTTATTATGGCCGCGGTGGAGATTTTTTGCAAAGGGGATGGGAGCTCAAGGCTGCCAGGATTGCTCGGGGGTGGAGGAAAGGTGGTTGAGATGGCGGCCGAGGTCGAACAGGTAGTCGCTCAGGCGGTTGAGGTAGCCGATGGCGAGGGGGTTGACCGGGGCGGTCTCCGACAGGGCGATGACCCGGCGTTCGGCACGCCGGCATACGGTGCGGGCGATGTTGGCCTGGCATGCGGCCTGGCATCCTCCGGGGAGGATGAATGAGGCAAGGGCGGGCAGAGACTCCTCCAGGCGATCAATCTCTGTCTCCATGGCCTGGATTTCTGCCTGGGCGATGCCTGACGGGGCCACGGAGATGTCGGTGTTGTCAGTGGCCAGGTATGCCCCGAGGTTGAAAAGCTTGTTCTGGATTGCGCGGACGAAAGTGGCAGAGGCCGGGTCAATCGGCCCGGCGTATGCCGCGAGCAGTCCGAGATGGGAGTTTAGTTCGTCGACCGTGCCATATGACTCAAGTCTGACTGACGACTTGCTGACGCGTTTGCCTCCGACGAGCGAAGTCTGTCCGGCATCGCCGGTGCGGGTGTAGATTTTCATATTCAGATGTTTTTGGAGAGTTGTTCAAGGGCTGCGGTCATAGATTCCACGTCAGGGTGGAAGCGGAGCATCTCCGTAGCCGGGGAAGTGGCGAGCCCCATTTGCTCCATGTTCTCAATGAGCTGCCGCAGAGGGCCATACAGGCCGTCGCGGTCGAGCAGGTGTATCTCCTTTGGCTGTTTGAAGAAGGTGGAGGATGCGAGCGCCGAGAAGACCTCGTCGAGCGTGCCTATCCCCCCTTCGAGGGCCACGAACACATCGGCGTTCTCCTCCATCATCTGCTTGCGCTGGTGGAGGTCGGGAACCAGGAGACTCACCGTGTTGGCCGGATGCTGGTCGGCTATCCTCGACTCGGGGACGATTCCCATCACTTTGCCTCCGGCATCGGCGGCCGCCTGGGCGACATCACGCATCATGCTGTATCTGAGGCCGCCGTAAACGAGCGTGTGGCCGTTCTCCCCCATCCATTTGCCGAACGCGACAGCGTCATCGTGATAGCATGTGGGGATATGCGGACGTGCCGAGCAATAGACTGCGATTCTCATAATTTTGTTTCAAAATTTAATTCCGGCCATGAAAGGGAGGTTGCGGAGCACCCACCACGCCATCACCACACCCAACAGGCTCCATATTGCCGCCGGGGATGTCAGCGCCGCGTGAATCCTCTCCGCCCGGCTGCCCCGCCAAAGCGGCAGCAGGACTATAGTCATCAGGTAGGCCAGCACCGGGGGCAGAATCAGGTTGTAGCCCCAGGCCTCCAGCGGATGGCCATGCAGCAGGCTGCGCAACGCCCGTTGCGAGCCGCATCCCGGGCAGTCAAGCCCTGTGACCCATTTGAACGGACACCGGGGCATCGCGCCGCTGTATTCACAGAACAGGATGTAAACTGCCAGAGCCGCCACAGCCGCGACCGCCACCAGCAGGTTACGCTTTGTCAGCCCCCGGCTCTTCACTCAGACACCCATGAACGCGAGCTGCACGGGGAGAGCCATCAGCCCGAGGACTATCGAGATTATGATGAGCCACTGGGCCCATTCCGACATCTTTTTGGCCTTGGCGAGGTTGCCACGGCCATAAGCCTGCTTGGTCTGGGCTGAACATATTATGGCGGCGATGCCAAGCACCTGGCAGCAGAGTATGGTGACGATTATCGACCAGACGAGATACGCCGGGGGACAAGGCTCGTCAGGCACCGTCGCCTCGCGCTGCCAGTCCCACACTGGCTGGGGCTGGGGCTGAGGAGCGAAACGCGGGTCAACAGGGGCTTGCGGGGCCGGGCCCTGGGGATAATATCCCTGCTGCGGGTACCCATATCCCTGGCCGGGCATCGGCTGGGCTGGCTCACCTCCGTCCTCCGGGTAACGGGGCTGCTCCACGGCAGGAGTCTGCGGCTCCTCTGCCACGGCAGCTGGCTCCTCTGGAGCGGCCACCTCCGTCGCAGGCCGCATGGCGCGGTCACGCGCCTCCATCGCCGCTTTCAGTTCTTCAATCTCACAGGCTTCCACCCAGTCGGGCAGTCCCGATGTCCAGACAGGAGAATCAGGCTTTATGCCCATTCCGATTAACTCGTCGGCAGAGTAAGGGCCGGCGTGACGGTCGTCGATTATGGTCCAGTATTCCATGTTTGCGGTGATTAACGATTGGGGGAAGAATGAGTTGACAGGGTGTCGCCGGTCTGCCTGTCGAGACATGCGGCCGGCGACACCCTGTGGAGTTTTTTCAGAAGAACTTGGTCTCGGTGCCGAAAATAGCGGTCAGCAGGTTGTTGGCCAGGCCGGAAGCGCCGATACGGAAGTACTCGTTGGTGAGCCACTTGTCACCCAGGATTTCCTTGACCAGGCAATAGTAGCCCACGGCATCCTCGGGGGTGCGCACACCACCGGCGGGCTTGAAGCCCACCATGCGGCCTGTCTGCTCGTAATACTCCTTGATGGCCTGCATCATGACATAGGCGGCGAAATGGCTCGCGCCGGGATACTCCTTGCCTGTCGAAGTCTTGATGAAGTCGGCTCCTGAATACATCGAGAGAATCGACGCGTTGCGGATGTTCTCGGCGGTCTTGAGCGCGCCGGTCTCCAGGATCACCTTCAGACGGGCCTCGCGGCAAGCCTCCTTCAGCTCGGCGATTTCGTCGCACACCTCCTGGTAGTCGCCGTCGAGGTAGTTGCCGACATTGAGGACGATGTCGATCTCGTCGGCACCGCCGTCAACGGCCAGCGCCGTCTCGGCCACCTTCACCTCGGGGAAGGTCTGCGACGAGGGGAATCCGCCCGACACACAGGCGATGTCGACCTCAGAAACCTCGAGGACGGCCCTGACCACCTGCGCGAAGTTGGGATATACGCATATGGCGGCCACATTGGGCATCTCGGGATGCTCGGTCTCAAACTGGTTGACCTTCTCGGTGAAGTCGGCCACCGACCTGGGGGAGTCGGTCGACTGCAGCGTGGTCAGGTCGATGCAGTTGAAGAGGAACTTGTAGACCTCTTCGGTTGAGTATTTCTCGCGATTCTCGTCGATGATACGTTTCACCTCGGCGGCCACGAACTCGTCGTCTATTGTCACTGCGGAGCGGCTGAGCGCCTCGCGGTATTTGTCTTCAGCCATAGCTTGTGTAGGTTTTTATGTTAGTATTTGTCGACTTCCAGGGGAGCGTTGACGATTTCCTCCCAGGGGAGACCCTGCAGGGGAAGCTGCTCCATGAAAGGATCGGGGTCAAACTCTTCAACGTTGTGGACACCCGGTTTGTTCCATTTGCCGGTGAGGAACATCATCGCGCCTATCATGGCGGGCACGCCGGTGGTGTAGCTCACAGCCTGCATGCCGGTCTCGCGGTAAGCCTCCGAGTGGGAACAGTTGTTGAAGATGTAATATGTCATCTCCTTGCCGTCCTTCCCCTTGCCTGAGATGCGGCAGCCGATGGATGTCTCCCCGGTGTAGTTCTCGCCAAGGTCCTGCGGGTTGGGCAGCACGGCCTTGAGGAACTGCAGGGGCACGATTTTCTGGCCGTTGTAGTCGATCTCGTCGATGCGGGCCATGCCTATGTCCTGAATCACACGCAGGTGGGTGAGGTATTCCTGGCCGAAAGTCATCCAGAAACGGGCGCGCTTGATGGTCGGGAAATTCTGCACCAGCGACTCAAGCTCCTCATGGTAGAGCAGGTAGCTCTCGCGCTCACCGATGCGGGGATAGGTCAGCGGGGCGTGAACCTCGAGCGGACCTGTGGTCACCCACTGGCCATCCTGCCAGTAACGGCCGTTCTGTGTGATCTCGCGGATGTTGATTTCAGGGTTGAAGTTGGTGGCGAAAGCCTTGCCGTGGTTTCCGGCGTTGCAGTCGACGATGTCGAGGGTCTCCATCTCCGAGAAATAGTGTTTGGCCGCGTAGGCGGTGAACACCCCTGAAACCCCGGGGTCGAAACCGCAGCCCAGGATTGCCGTCAGGCCGGCCTTCTCGAACTTCTCGCGGTAGGCCCACTGCCAGGAATACTCGAAATGGGCCACGTCGCGCGGCTCATAGTTGGCCGTGTCGAGATAGCTGACGCCGCACTCCAGGCAGGCGTCCATGATTGTGAGGTCCTGATAGGGCAGCGCCAGGTTCATCACCAGGTCGGGATTGTGACGGCGCAACAGGGCACAGAGCTCCTCCACCGAGTCGGCGTCGACACGGTCGGTCTCAATCACCGGGGCCTTGCGTCCATGCTTTTCGGCCTCCCTGAGGATGGCCTCCTTTACGGCGTCGCATTTCTCGCGGCGGCGCGAGGCGAGGACTATCCCGGTGAACACATCGGGATTCTGGGCGCACTTGTGGGCGGCCACTGTGCCGACACCTCCGACGCCAATGATAACAACTTTTGCCATTTTTTAATTATCGGGTTGGGAATGGTTCTTTACTGAGATTGTAACAGTTGCGGGTATGACAATGGCTGCTCCGCGACTGCCATAAAAACGCAAAATTAGCAAAAAAAATCAAAAAGCCATCTCTTTTGCCACATCTTATCGTCCGGCGCGGGGTCAGTCCTTGGTGCCGTAGGCGAGGTCGCCCGCGTCTCCGAGGCCCGGGACGATGTATGAGTGGGAGTTGATTTCAGGGTCGATGGCCCCGATCCAGACGGTGGTCTTCTCCTCCGGGAAACGGCTGCGGATGAAGTCGACAGCCTGCTGCGAGGCGATGACCGATGCCACATGTATGTGGGCCGGGGTGCCCTTGGTCAGCAACGCGCGGTAGCTGAGCTCCATCGACGCGCCGGTGGCGAGCATCGGGTCGGCCAGCACGAGGGTCTTCCCCTCTATCGACGGCGAGGCCAGATACTCGATGCAGACATCGAAGTCGTCATGGTCCTTGTAGGTCTTCTCCTTGTAGCGGCGGTAGGCCGACACGAAAGCGTTCTCCGAGTGGTCGAAATAATTGAGGAACCCCTGGTGGAACGGGACTCCGGCACGGAATATGGTGGCCAGCACGAGCGGCGTGGCCAGCTCAAGGCTCTCGGTCACCGCCAGCGGGGTCTGCACCTGGCGGCGGCGGTAGTCGAGTGTCTTGGATATCTCGTAGGCCATTATCTCGCCGATGCGCTCGAGATTGCGGCGGAAGCGGAGCATATCTCCCTGGATGTCAACAGCGCGCAGCTCGGTCATATACTGACCCACCAGCGAGGGGGTCTCTGCAAAATTTATGACTTTCATGGTGGTTTTTGTGTTTAGAGACTCAAAGTTAGCGATTTTTCCGGGGAAATTTACTATTTTTGTGGAAAATCCTCCAAAAACACCCCCGCAGAGCAAACTCTCCCTGACGGATTCACCAATACTCCACAGACAATGTCGCACGAAAATACCACCACCCCCGTGCCGGCCCAGCCGTCGCCCCGCAACAACTTCACCACCCCAGAGGAAGACCGTATGATCGAGGCCGCCTTCCAGGAGGTGCGCGACGGCTATCTCAAGTCAAACCACCGCAAGAAAGTCGAAATCATCGAGCGGGCCTACCGCTTCGCCAAGGAGGCCCACAGCGGCATACGCCGCCGCTCGGGAGAGCCATACATACTCCACCCCATCGCGGTGGCGAAAATCGCCAGCCAGGAAATCGGCCTGGGCTCCACATCGATATGCGCCGCGCTGCTCCACGACGTGGTGGAGGATACCGACTACACCGTCGAGGACATCGAGCAGAACTTCGGCAAGAAGATTGCACAGCTCGTCGCAGGGCTCACAAAAATCTCGGGCGGAATCTTCGGCGACAAAGCCTCGGTGCAGGCCGAGAACTTCCGCAAGCTGCTGCTTACGATGAGCGAGGACATCAGGGTGGTGCTCATCAAGATGGCCGACAGGCTCCACAACATGCGCACCCTGGGGTCGATGGCCCCCAACAAGCAATACAAAATCGCAGGGGAGACACTCTACATATATGCCCCCCTGGCCCACAGGCTCGGGCTTTTTGAAATAAAGACCGAGCTTGAGAACCTCAGCTTCAAGTATGAGCATCCCGAGGCTTTCGAGCGCATCTCGCGCCAGATCGCCGAGAGCGAGAAACACCGCACCGGGATATACAACGACTTCGCCGCCCCTATACGCGAGCGCCTCGACGCCATGGGCCTGAAATACAGCGCCAAGGCCCGCGTCAAATCAGTCTACTCCATCTGGAACAAGATGGAGACAAAACACATACCCTTCGAGGAGGTCTACGACCTCTACGCGGCCCGCATCATATTCGAGTGTGACGACCCGGCCAAGGAGAAAAGCATCTGCTGGCAGATATACTCGGCCATAACCGACATATACCGGCTCCACCCCGACCGCACCCGCGACTGGATCTCAAACCCGAAGGCCAATGGCTACCAGGCCCTCCACCTGACGGTGATGGGCCCCGACGGCAACTGGGTGGAGGTGCAGATACGCTCGCGACGGATGGACGAAATCGCCGAGAAGGGATTCGCCGCCCACTGGAAATACAAGGTAGGCGAGGGTGACGAGGAATCGGAGCTGAACGCCTGGCTCCACACCATCAAGGACATCCTGGCCGACCCCGAGCCCAACGCGCTCGACTTCCTCGACACCCTCAAGCTCAACCTCTTCTCCTCGGAAATCGTGGTCTTCACCCCCAAAGGTGAACTCATCACGCTGCCCAACAACGCCACTGTCCTCGACGTGGCCTTCCACCTGCATTCACAAATCGGATGCCACTGCATCGCCGGCAAAGTCAACCACAAGCTCGTGCCGCTCAGCCAGCGGCTCAACTCAGGCGACCAGGTGGAGGTGCTGACCTCGCAGTCACAGCAGCCCAAGCCCGAATGGGTCGACTTCCTGGCCACCGCCAAAGGAAAGACACGCCTGCGCCAGGCCCTGCGCAAGCTCCAGCAGCCGGCCGTGGCCAAAGGGCGCTTGATATTCGAGGAATTCCTCCGCGACAACGACATCAAGGATGACAATGTGGCCATCACAAAGGTCATGGGCCTCTACAAGGCGCAGACCCGCGACGAGTTCTACTACCTGCTGGGCAACGACGAGATTGCCCTCAACGAATATGTCGTCAAGACCCTCCGCAAAGAAAGCTCGAAGACAAAACGTCTCCTGCTCAAATGGATAGGAATGGGCGACAAAGAGCAGCCCGCCGAGACCCCACAGCCCGCGGAGAAAAAGAAAATCAACACCAAGGAGACCTACATACTGCGCTACGACGAGAGCGGGGCCTCCAACTTCCGCTTCGCCGACTGCTGCAGCCCCATCCCCGGCGACGACGTGCTGGGCTACATCGACGACGACGGCGAGGTTGTTGTCCACAATCTCGACTGCCCGCGAGCTTCGGTGCTGAAAGCCTCATACGGCCCGCGCATCGTGGCGGCCAGATGGGAAGTCAACGGCGGACGCTTCCTGGCCCACATCCATATCGAAGGCATCGACCGCCAGGGAATCCTCCACGAGCTGATATCGCTTATCTCCACCCACCTGTCGCTCAACATACGCGACCTCGACATCCACGCCGAGAAGGAGGTCTTCACCTGCGACCTCTCCCTGCTTGTGTCTGACGTCGAAGGGGTCAACGACCTCTGCGCCAAGGTGAGGAGGATTCCGGGCATACAGAAGGCAACCCGCATAAATGTATGACAGACAGCCGATTTTTTAACAGACAGACAATGAAGACAGGAATCATAGTGGCGATGGAGAGCGAGCTGAAGATGCTCCTCCCCCTCGTCGAAGACATGAAAGAGACAACCGTCAACGGTTACACGATAAGGCAGGGACGGATGGGCGCCAACGAGGTGGCCATAATGCAGACCGGCATCGGCAAGGTCAACGCCGCCGTCGGGGCGATTTCCCTGATCGACACTTTCAACCCCGACCTGGTGGTCAACACCGGCATCGCCGGAGGCACCGGCCAGGGAGCCGGAATCCTCGACGTGGTCATCGCCGACCGCATCGGCTACCATGACGTCTACTGCGGCCCGGGCAACGCCCGCGGACAGGTGCAGGGGCTTCCCGAACTGTTCACATGCCGGGGCGACCAGCTTGTCAACCTCGCCGCTGTCAGCGCCAACCCCGCCGTGCGCCGCGGGCTGATAGCCTCCGGCGACCTTTTCGTCTCCACCCCCGCCGAGCTGCGGGGCGTGCTGGAGGTGCAGCCCGAGGCTGTCGCCGTCGATATGGAGTCGGGGGCCATCGCCCAGGTCTGCCATCTCAGGGATGTGCCGTTCCTGGCCATCCGGGTGGTGTCAGACACCCCCGGCGTGGAGAACCATCACGAACAATACGGCGAGTTCTTCACCATCGCACCCCGCTCAACATTCGAGGTCGTAAGGGCGTTACTCTCTTAAACAGAAGAGGGAACCCATAAAGTCCAGAGCGATGTACAAAGACCTCCAGGCAATACGCGGAAAATTCTACATCCACCGCCTCATCGACGAGGGGGAACACGAGCATCAGGATTTCAAGTTCAAGATTTCCGACGCGCGGAAAATCGCCCATTCCATATCCGCTTTCGCCAACAACGACGGCGGCCGGCTGCTCGTGGGGGTGAAAGACAACGGCGTGGTGGCCGGAATACGCTCCGAGGAGGATCTGCATGTCATCGAGGCCGCAGCGACGGTCTTCTGCCGTCCGTCGGTCGAGGTGGAGATGCAGGCATTCCTGTGTGAGGATGGCGCGGTTGTGCTGAGGGCATCCATCCCTAAAGCCTCACGCCGCCCCGTGGAATGCAAGGAGGCCGACGGCAGTTGGAGGGCCTACTACCGGGTGGCCGACAAGAACATCGTGGCCCACCCCCTGATGGTCAGGGCCTGGAGACGCATGGAGGAAAACACCGACTCTGGCGGAGTGGCCTACTCGGCCCCGGAGGGGGCATTGCTGGCGGCCTTGGAGCGACGTGGCCCCTCCTCCGTCGAGGAGCTGATGGTCGACACCCATCTCTCGCGCCAGACAGCCGAGGACATCATCGTCAGGATGGCCTCGATGGGCATGATTACCTTTGAGTACCACTCCCCCTGCTTCCTCCTGACCCTCAACAATCAATAAACCACCTTGGGCAAGCACAGCAAAGACAAATCACCCGAGTTGCGCGAGAAAATCTCGCTCCTCCCCGAGACCCCCGGAGTCTACATGTATTACGACTCGGAGGGGACGGTCATATATGTGGGAAAGGCAAAGAACCTCAAGCGGCGCGTGTCGAGCTACTTCAACCGCACCCATGATGTGTTGCGCACCAACCTGCTGGTGCGCGCCATCGCCGACATGAGCTACATCGTGGTGCCAACCGAGGCCGACGCTCTCAACCTTGAGAACTCCATGATCAAGGAGTACAAGCCCCGCTATAATGTCTTGCTCAAGGATGACAAGTCATACCCCTGGATATGCGTCACCAAGGAGATGTTTCCACGCGTCTTCATGACACGCCAGCGGCTGCGCGACGGCTCGAAATATTTCGGCCCGTACACCGACGCCGGGGCTGCCCGCGCGGTGCTGGCGCTCATCCATGAGCTCCACCCCATCCGCGGATGCCGCATCCCCATCACCCCCGCCTCGCTTGCCCGGGGCAAAGGCCGCCTCTGTCTCGAATACCACCTGCGGCGTTGCGCCGGATGCTGCGTCGGGAAAATCTCCGAGGAGGAATACGCCGCCTACATCGACAATGTCAGGCAGATACTGCGCGGCGACACCGGCGAACTGCTCGCCCATCTGCGTTCACAGATGGAGGAACTTGCCTCGCAGCTGCGTTTCGAGGAAGCCCAGGAGCTGAAGGAGCAATACCAGAAAGTGGAGCGCTACCAGGCCAAAAGCGTCATCGTCAACCCGGCGCTCGACAGCGTGGATGTCTTCGGCGTTGACGACGACGGCTCAAACGACGTGTACATCAACTACATGCATGTCCGCCGCGGGGCCGTGGCCCGTTCGCTCACCCTCCAGTACAAGAGAAGGCTCGAGGAGACCCGCCCCCAGCTGCTCTCATACGCCATGCAGGAGATACGCCAGCGTTTCAACGTCAGCTTCGACGAAGTGATAGTCGCCGAGGCACCCGACATGGAGTTCCCCTCGATGACCGTCACCATCCCCCAGAGGGGCGACAAATTCAAGCTCCTCGACGTGTCGGCCCGCAACGCCCGGCAACACCGCCTCGACGCGCTCAAGCATCTCGAGAAGGTCGATCCCGAGAAACGCGCGATGAAGACCCTCGAGCGCATCAAGGCCGACTTCAGGCTCAACGAGCTGCCGCGCCACATCGAGTGTTTCGACAACTCCAACATACAGGGCACCAACCCGGTGGCCTCCTGCGTGGTGTTCCGCGACGCCAAACCATCAAAAAAAGACTACCGCCATTTCAACATCAAGACCGTCGAAGGCCCCGACGACTTCGCATCGATGAAGGAGGTGCTGACCCGCCGCTATACACGCATGATGGAGGAAGCCCCCGACGACCTCCCCCAGCTGATTGTCGTCGACGGCGGCAAAGGGCAGCTCTCATCGGCCGTGGAGGCCCTCGATGAAATCGGCCTGCGCGGCAAGATAGCCCTCGTGGGGATAGCCAAACGACTGGAGGAGATATATTTCCCTGGCGACTCGGTGCCTCTCTACATCGACAAGAACTCTGAATCGCTCAAGGTGGTGCAGCACCTGCGCGACGAGGCCCACCGCTTCGGCATCACCCATCACCGCAACCGGCGCTCCAAGACCCAGATCGTCAGCGAACTGTCGACAATCCCCGGCATCGGCCCGGCCACGGAGCAGACCCTGCTTTCACGGTTCAAAAGCGTGAAACGCATCTCGGCGGCCACCCTCGACGCGCTCGCCGAGGTTGTCGGCCCGGCCAAGGCCCGGCTCATCCGCGACCACTTCACCCGGCCATGACCATCATTCCGGCCCGACTGGCTGCCACCCCGCCCCGCACCCCCCGATTTATGGACGCAAGCGCAATAAGGGGGCGGTTATCACGTTAATAATTAGCGGATAGCCCTCTGACCGACAGCATACGTCCAAGGCCCCGCGCATATGGTCAATCCGGATTTCCAGTTATGAAAAGATTCAAGATATTTTTCTCTCTCCTCGCAGGGTTGCTCGCCATGTCGGCTACCCTCACCTCCTGCATCGAAGACGCAGTCTCCACCTCGGCCGCCGACCAGCCGGCTTTCTCGACCGACACGGTCAGGATGGGTTCGCTGCTTACCCTCGGCCCGTCACCCACAAGCCGTTTCATAGTCTACAACCGCCACGACAAGATAATGAACATCAGCGACATCGCTTTCCGCGACGACGAGGCAGGCCAGTTCCGCATCAACGTCGACGGCATGAGCGGCCGCCGTTTCAGCAATGTCGAGATACGCCCCAACGACTCGATTTTCGTGTTCGTGGAGGCCACCCTGGCCGAGAACGGCCAGGACCTACCTGTCAACGTGCTTGCCCATATCGATTTCCGCGTCAACGGGGTCACATCCTCCATGCCCGTGAAAGCCAGCGGCCAGGATGTCATCCGCCTGAGCGGCGACACCCGTTTCGCCGCCGACGCCTCCCTGTCGCCCGGCAAACCCTACCTGGTCTGCGACTCGATAGTCGTGGAGGAGGGGGCCACCCTCTCTTTGCCTGCCGGGACACGCCTGCTCATGCATGACAAGGCTGAGATAATCGTCCACGGCACCCTCCTTGTCACAGGCTCAACGGAGAAACCTGTGGAAATCACCGGCGACCGCTCAGGATTCGTGGCTGCCTCGATTCCCTACGAGGTGATGTCGGGCCAGTGGGGCGGCATACGCTTCTCCCCCACCTCCTCAGGCAATGAAATCCACCAGGCATCAATCCGCAACTCGGAATGGAGCATAATACTCGACCACTGCGGCGGCTCACGCCAGGCCCCGGCGCTGATACTCCACAACTCCGTGGTGCGCAACACCAAGAACTATGTCGTGGAGGCCATCCACTCCTCGCTGACCGCCGTCGGCTGCGAGCTGGCCGACGCGTCGCTCGGAATCCTGCGCCTGGTAGGCTCTGAACACCTCGTGTCACAGTCAACCCTGGCCAACTATTACCTCTTCACCGCCATCGGAGGCCCTGCCCTGCAGCTGGAGCATCTCGACCCCGAAAACGAGTCCGGCTCCGAGCCATCCGACGATGACACACTGCCGTGGATGTCAGACACCGAAATCCACAACACCATAATATATGGCCTCGGACCCGACCTGTCACACGGCGACCTCGAAGGTCTCCCTGTCACCCTCGTCAACTGCCTGCTGAAGTCAGCCGGTTCTGACGACTTCAACTTCATCAACTGCCTGTGGGACACCGACCCCCTCTTCGGGGTCTCCCGCGAAGACTACATCTTCGACTACCGCCTGGCATCTGACTCCCCCGCCATCGGCGCGGGAGACACCGACCGCCACTACCCCCTGGCGGACACCGACATGCACGGCGACAGCCGCCTCCCCCTCCCCACCCTCGGCGCCTACCAGCAACCCCGCTGACCCATCTCCCGAATCCAACTTGGAATCCACCCACGAATCAGCAGGATTCACAGTCCCGCTGTTTCAATCCGTGGAATCCGTGGAATCTGCGAGCCTCCCAGGGAGCGAAGCGACCCATATTATCTGCGATTAATCTGCGTATCTGCGGATTATCGCGGAGGATTTGGATGAAATAAAATTTATCGGGATTGGTGGGGATTAGGCTCACAGATTCCACAGATTACACAGAGGCCATACGGATGGCAATACCTCTCCTTCACAAACCGACATCTATAAAAGATTCTTTCAGAATCCCACGCCTGATACATTTACCGGGGGTTGCTGGCACAAGGCCACCAACCCCCGGCTAATAATTAACGAATCCTCCAGATTCGCGGATGGGGTAGATGCCGGCCGGGATGGTTTCCATAATCCCTGTGGAATACACGCTGCGCCCGGGCAGGATACCCGGGCGCAGCGTGGCAAGAGGGGAAGAGAGATAAGAGGAGGAAGAGAGGGGGAGAGGGGGAGGGAATCAGTTGGCGGTGACGGCCAGGCGGCGCGAGGCGGTGGAGGTCTTCTCGCCGGAATTGTCGTCGGAGACAGTGGCGCGGTAGAGGTAGATGCCGCGGCCCACACGGTGGCCTCCATAGTCGGTGAGGTCCCAGGTGATGGGCTGGCTCTGGAACATGTCGCTGCGTCCCTGCTGGGTAGCCTGCCACAGACGGCGGCCCATCATGTCAAACACCTCGATGGTCACTGTCAGGGCGCGGTCGGGACGGTCATGCGACACATAGAAATTGGCCTCGACCGACGCAGGGTTGCAGTCGGTGTAGACATCGTATATCGTGGGGGTTATCTCCTTGGCCACGAAGAAATCGATAGTGGCCTCGGCTGAATTGGGCGCGGTGTCCCAGACACGCAGGCGCAGGGTGTGTGCCCCCACAGGCAGCCCTTCGAGGGGATATGCGATGGTACCGCCCGGCACACCGTTGGTGTAGGGGGTGAAATAATCGGCGACATCGGTGTAGCTCTTCGAGCCATTGTCAAGATATAGCCCCATCTGGTGGCCCACACCGGCGGTGGAGAGGTTTATGGCGCGGTCATCGGAAATCTCAGCTATCACCATCGGGGAATTGTTGACCTCGTCGCCCGACACGAACGACGGATGATTGAGATAGAACGCGTCGATTGACGGGGGCACCACATCGGGCTCGGCGTCAAAGTCTGTGCCATAGACATAGAAGTCGCGGTTGACACCGACCGCCTCGTTGCCCGCATCATCATATGCGTAAAGGCTTATGGCGGCATTGCGGTAGTTGTTTACCACCTCCGACGGCATGTTGACCGGGAGGGTGAAGCGGCCATCCTTGACATCAGTGTTGCCGACCACCAGGCGGCCTCCCTGCTGGTCGAATGTCATCTGCACCCCGGCACCATGGCCCTGGGTTGTCACCGACTGCTCGGCATCATAAATCGTGGCGACAAGATGTCCGTTGAATCCCGAGGCGGGAGTGCCGTCAGGATTCTCTATATGTCCGGCGATTGATGTCTGCTGCCGGGCCATCAGGCATGGAGGCTCCTGGTCGGGAGCCACCGGCAAGTCGGTCTCGTGGATGCGGTCAACCACCACCCTCGACGACGGCATCATAAGCCTGAGCGCAGGGTCTCCCATAAGCACATAGCGGAGCTTGTTGGAGTCGGGACGCGGAATCGGATCCCGGTTGCCCTGGGCATCTTTGTGGTTCTCGTCCATATAGTCATTCTTGGTGAGCATGTATATCTCCCCGAGGGTCATATATTTGCCATCCTCGCCACGCTGGAGGAAATGGCGGCCGAGCGAAGCCGAGAGGTTGCCGTTGTAGGTGATGTAGACCGCGCGTGTGGCCGAGATGCCGGCAATCACGCCGCCGTTGGGATTCTTGAAAAGAATCTCCGCACCCGATACCGTAGGGTCATCCCAGCGCAGGAAATTACATGTGGCCCCGTAGACCACCGGCCAATGGCGCAGGTAGAAATTGTTGAGGTCGGAATATGTCACAAAGCTCTCGCCGGTCAGCGACGTGGAGTTGGCATGGCCGGTGTAGAACCATAGCAACGCCCCCTCGTCGAGATAGCGGTAAAACACCTGGCGGGCCTCCTCGCAGATGTTTGAGGTACGCTCATACTGGTCGATGTAAAGCTTCTTGATGAAGCCGTCCTCACCGCCGTTGCTGGCGGCAAGGTATTCGCTGAACCATTCGGCGTGGGTCATATGTATCCCCGCATCCTCGTCGTCGGCGGTCACCAGGATGTTGTTCTTCCAGTTGGAGCGGGGCATCTTGGTGTAATAGCGCTCCATCTTGTCGATGGCGGATTTCACGTCGGCCTGCGACATAGCCGGGATGCGGCCCACGGCGATGCGCAGCTTGTCGGAAGAGGTCGTCGCCCCCGAGTTGTCGTCAAGGAAACCGAATATGTCGTCGGTCATGTAGGCATCGTTGTCATACAGGCCGTTGTCGCTGAACCACGCGGGCAGGAAGGTGTTGCCAAGCGACTTGCCGTATTCCGTCACCTGGCGTATGTCGCATACCGGACGGCTCAGGAACAGGGCGTAGCGCAAAGGCTTGTCGCTGGCCGACTGCCTGTCATAAAACATCTTCAGCAGCTTGCGGAACGACTGCACGTCGGGCGCACCTGACGAGAACTCGTTGTAAATCTCCTGGGGCGTAAGCACCGTGACATGCAGCGGGTCCACCGCATCCTTGCGGTGGAAATCGGCCAGCCGTTCGGCCTGGTCTTTCCATGCCGGGAGGGTGAAAATCACCATCTCCGTCGCCGGGAGCGAGTGGAGGTTCTGGTTTTTCACCTCACCGACAAGCGCGGCCTCAAGGAACGGGGCCGAAGGCTTCCAGGCGGCGAAACGCCTCACGCCGGTGCGCCTGAGGCTCCAGGTCGAGCTACCTCCTGACGGAGCCGACAAATCCATCGCAGTGGCCTCCATCGGGGAAGTGATGTCCCACACCCGGGTGTCGGCATCAGCGCCGTGGAGCAGGAAACCCGACGTGCTGCCCGAAGCGTGGAAAATCTTGTTGCCATCCTCCAGGGTGAGGCGACGGCTGTATGTCAGGGCGATATAGTTGAGGTAGGCCGACGTGACAGTCGAGGGACAGGTGAAATTGACCCCTATCTGCACATTCTCCGAACTCACCTGGAAATCCTTGCGCGACAATCCCTCGATTCCGTGTCTCTCGCTGTCGGTGGTCGACGAGATACGGTCGCTGGAGGTGGTCGGGAGCGTGACCCCGTTTGCGGTATAAGTTATGGTGGAGGGGTCAGACAGCGTCTTTGCCACAAACGAGGCCTCCATCGACACCGGCGATGAGGTGTCGATGCCGGGCATCGCAATCTGGAATGTGCGCGAGCGGGTGTATTTGAAGTCCTCCCCGACCATCAGGAACCCGGCATAGCCGGGCGACACCAGCTCCTGCTCGTGATATGCCAGAGCCTGGTAGGTCTTGGCCGGAGCCGGCGCGTAGGGGTCTGAGGCAGCATCGAGCTGAGGCACCAGACGCTCGTCGTCGGTCTCCGACAGGAAATAATATCCAAGGAGGGTGAACGGGTTCTGCACCGGGCGCAGGTATTTCGTGGCCGGGTTGCCCACCGTCACGGGCCCTTCGCCGAAGAACACGATTCCCCTCCCCGCCAGATACTCCGACGGGGTCTGGGGCAGGTCGTCGAGATAAGAGTTGTCGAGACGTTCGGGAAGACGCATCGCGCCATAGCCGTAGACCTTGACCCGCGAGGGATCGGAGAATCCCCACTGGCGCAACTGCTGGTCGGAGAGCAGGTGCATGCCCGACTGACCGACGGCGATTTTCACCCAGCGGCCCGAGGCAAGACGCGACGAGGAGGCATAGGTGTCGGGGGAGAGCGCCGACACTGGCTGGCGGCCTGCGGCCCACATGAGCAAAATGATCAACAGGGCGCAGAGAGAGCGACCGTGTTTTCTCCCGTATGATGATTTGCGGTAAATAGATTTCATAGCCATTCGATAATGGCGGGATGTGCAACCGGATATAATCCCGCTAACATATTAACGGCTGTGACAGCGGTTTATTGCGTCTGCCGCGCATACATGACAGACGGGGTGCCGGCGGCAACACAGCCTGCCGGCACCCCGTGCATATCGTGGGGAGCAATCCCTTACCTGACAGCCACCCTGGCGTTGTTGACCAGGTATATCCCTGCGGGGAGGCTGAAATCGGCGGTGGCGCTCACTTCGCGGTCATATATGAGCCGTCCGTCGACCGAGCGCACTGCCACGGCCTGGGGGGTGGCGACCACCACACGCGCCAGGCCCTCAAGGCCGTACACGCGGAAAGGGACAGTGTCCTCCTCCTCCGTCACTGCGGCCACGCCGGAGGTCTGGCCGGGAATGACCACTGCCTCTGTCATCGCCTGGGCGTCATTGCGGGCCGGGGCATCCCGGTCGTCGAATGGGAGGTAGACCTCGAGGCTCGACTGTATCATCTTCCCGTCGACGATGGCCTTGACCTCGTCGGCGTTGAGCGCCGAGCGGTAGAACATCACTTCCGAGAGGTCGGTCTTTCCATCGCCAGGCAGGATTGTGACCTTCGTTGGAATCTCCTTGGAAGCCAGCTCGCCAAGCAGCTCATCCCCGGCATAAAGGAGGGTGCGTCCCTGGGCGTGGTAATGCGACAGGGTCACATAGATGGGCGCGGAAGCCCTCTCGGCAGCGTCGGCGACAGCCCCTGATATTGTCTCACCCGAGGCAGCGGTGTAGGTCACGGTCGAGCCGTCGAATGATATGGAGGCCACACCGTCGGTGGTGGTCACGTTCACGGCCTCACCTTTTGGAATCTCATTGAGACCGACCACGAGGGCGAAAGGATGCACCTCATCCTCGGGCTCGAACTCCACCTTGCCTTTGACTCCTATCGACATCGAGTTGCCTGTCTTGCGCGCGGGGATGGGTTTCCCGGCCTTCAGCGCGTCGAAGAGCGACGGGGTGATGGCGTGGAACAGTTCGGCATGCCCTTCGGTGTCGGGGTGGTAGATGTCATCGCCGTTCTGGAAACCGTCGGCCCATCTGCCCGCGCCGTTGTCTATCGCTCCGAGGAGGTTGACAGAGGGCACATCCCAACTGTTGATGAGGAGGTTCATGCGGCGCACATAATCGTAATCGGAGGCTTCGAAGTCGCCACGGGTGTAGTTGTTCATCACCACCGGCACTATGCCGTCCTCGCGGGCCTTGGCGATAAGCAGCTGCATGTTGTTGGCGAACTGGTTGTAGACAGCCTCCTGGTCGGCGGCTCCATGGATTCCCTCGTTGCCGAGCGACACCCCGAAGATGACGTAGCGGCTGAAATCATTCACCAGCTCGCTGTAACGGTCGAGCAGGTTTATGGTGTTGTTGCCGTTCACGGCGATGCTCGACAGGAAGAAGGGATTCTCCGACAGCCCCTCCTGATGGCGGGCGGCCACAAGCTGATCAAACATGTAAGCGTAGCCCTGGTTGCCGGTGGCTCCCTGGCCGTTGGAGACAGATGAGCCCATCACCGTGATGCGGTGTTCATCGATGCCGTCGGCAGGCTCGATATGGTAGGCCATCTCATTGAGGTCGAGGGTGATGACATATTTGCCGAAATTAAGGTTGATGTCGGACAGGGTGTAGTTCTCCCAGGAGAAGCCCACCGAGTTGTCACTGCCGCTCAGCTTCGAGATCTTGTAGCTCCAGCTGTTGTTGAGGATGAAGTTGAAGCGCGAGCGGTCGGTGACCGACGGACGGTTGGTCAGGGTCACCTCCCCGCGCCAAACACCGTTTCCGGCATAGGGCAGGTCCTCCACATTCGAGGTGCTCCAGCCGTGGACGGCGCTTCCGGTCATCGAGCAGGCTGTGATGGGGGTTATCGTGAGGGTGGCGGTGTTGAAGTCGACACGCACAATCGAGAGCTGCTGGGATGTCACCGTGTAGACATCATCCGACCCAGCCTCAAGCTTCCCCTCCGAGGTCACGCCGTAGCTCAGGGGTTCATCCTCTGATGAGACCGCCTCGAAGCTGAAACTGCCCGGCTGGAGCATGGTGAAGCACTGGAACACGCCGGCATTCTTGCCGTCGGGAGAGACCATGTGCATCTCGGTCGACTCGCCGTTCTCGGCGGCGGAGCCACGGAGCGTTGCAGACACCACGGTGACGGGAGCGTCAGGGCGGCGGCCTCCGGTGAACTCCTCCATCTTCATGGCATTCAGCGGGATATATGTGCCGGCGCTGCGGGTGATTGTGAACACTATCTCGCCGTTGTCGTCAGGGAAGACATAGTCAGACACCAGTATCTTGTCGGTGTTCTGGTTTTCCCCGTCATGCCCGATGCCGCTGCCTGCGGCCTGCAGCGTCCCTGCCGAGGTGTTGATGCCATCCATGGTGTAGATTCCGGTACGGGTGTCTGTGGCTTTCCTGGAGCCGAAAATATGGAAGCGGTAGGAGTGCTGCGGATCGAGACCCGAGATGGTGAACTCCCCTTTGGGCTGGTCGGCCTCGAAGAAGAAATAGTCTTCGGTGGCCGTGGCCACGGCCAGGTCGCCAAGCAGCTCGGCGGAGGGGGTCATCAGGCCGCCGCCCCCACCCTTGCCGTTGGTCGAGAAGCGGGTGTCGAGCGAAATGCGATATGATGTCGGCTGGTTGTCGGCGTTGACAAGGTTGTCATAGACGGTGCCCTGGGCGGCATATTTGTCGCCGGCGATGTTGTTGGTGATGTTGTTCCAGTGATGGCCGTTGGCATCCTCACCCTCCGTTACCGTGCCTTGCGAGGCGGTGATGGTACCGAAGTCGAAGTAGAGGGTCTGGGAAAGCTCCTGGGCGGAGACTCCCCAGACCATTCCTGCGGCGATGATGACAGACAAAAAGGATTTGTTCATGGTAGTTGGATAAGTCTGTGGTTAGGGATGTATCTCAATTATTCCTTAAATTTGAAACTGCCGCAAAATTACATCCCCATGAAAGGTGTTTGCAATACCGGGTAAAAAAATCGGTAAACGGCAAAAACGCGCAATAAGCTTGTTAATAGCAAGTTGCGCGTTTTTGCATTATGTTTTCGGTAACTAAGGCGAAAGGCTTTTGAAATGCCTCGCCGGTCATGTCAGTCGAGCGGACGCCAGAAGTAGAGCTTGTCGGAGGGCCTTACCTTGGAGGGGACGGCAATCGAGAACGACTGCCCCTTTCCGACGGTGTCGACCGGCTTGAGGTCGACGCGTATCTCATCCAGGGTGAGGATGAGGGTGCCGGTGGTCGGCCCGGTGATCACCACCTCGTCGCCGGGATGCAGCTCACCCGCCTCCATGTAGAACTCCGCCACGCCGAGTTTGGAGAAATACCTCACCCCCTTGGCGCGGTACTCCTTGACGCGAGTGGCCGATGAGCCGTATTTGCTCGACCACTCCCCGAGCCGCTGGCCGAGGTAATAGCCGTCCCAGAATCCACGGTTGAATATCTTCGCCAGCTCATTCTCCCAGCCGGCGATGCGCTCGTCGGTGTAGGTGCCGTCGCAAAGGGCCTCCAGGGCCTCGCTGTAGCAGCGCACGGCGATGTCGACATACTCCGGCCCGCGGGCGCGCCCCTCGATTTTGAACACCCTTACCCCGGCATCGGCCATCTTGTTGAGGAAATGTATCGTGCGGAGGTCTTTGGGAGACATTATGTATTTGTTCTCGACATCGAGCTGGTCGCCGGTCTCGCGGTCGGTGACAGTGTAGCCCCGGCGGCAGATCTGGGTGCATGCCCCACGGTTGGCCGATGAGTTCATCTGATGGAGGCTGAGGTAGCACTTTCCGGAGACGGCCATGCACAGCGCCCCGTGGCAGAACATCTCTATCCTCACAAGCTCACCCCGCGGGCCGCGGATGTCGTCGCGGATTATCGCCTCATGGATTGCCTTCACCTGGTCGAGGTTGAGCTCGCGGGCGAGCACCACCACGTCGGCAAACCGGGCGTAATAGCGCAGGGTCTCGGTGTTGGAGACGCTGAGCTGGGTGGAGATATGCACCTCCACCCCTTTCGACCGGGCGTAGAGTATCGCCGCCATGTCTGAGGCGATGATGGCCGATATGCCCGAACAGGCGACCGCGTCGATGATGGCCCGCATCTTCTCCATGTCCTCGTCATATATTATGGTGTTGACCGTCAGATATGACTTGACCCCGTTCTCGTCGCAGATGGCGGCAATGTGGCGCAGGTCGTCGAGGGTGAAGTTGACACTCGACCGTGAACGCATGTTGAGCCCTTCGACACCGAAGTAGACGGCGTCGGCCCCGGCGTTGATGGCCGACCTGAGGCTCTCGTAGCTCCCCACGGGAGCCATTATCTCGAAATCTTTCCTGTTCATATCGTTTTTTATTTCACAAGCACGCGGCGCGAGAAGTCGCAGACATTCACGATGTAAAGTCCGGCGGGGAGGGGCAGCGTCTCAGAGCCGACGGCGACCTTGCCAGCAAACATCTCGCGGCCATCGATGGAATAAACCGAGAAGATGTTGGCCTGGTCGGTGTTCTCGATCACCAGCTGCCCGTCGAGGCTGTAAGCGTCCCAGCTGTGGTAGGCGTGACCCTCGGGGGTGAGCTGCAGGCCGGATGAGGCATAGTCTGAGATGGAGAGGTCGTCGAGCATGCAGCGCGCGCCGCCGGTCTGCTCCACTTTGAGACGGAGCGCGCCGGGGCGGTTGACCGTCACTGAGTATTCGGCGTAGGCGTTGGCCGAACCGTTTGCCTTGACCGTAACCTCACCGGCCTTCACCCATGTATTGCCATGGTCGGCCGAGACAGACAGCTTGAAGGCGCAGTCGGTCGCGTCGTTGCTCCATGGACGCGCCCAGAAGCGGACGGTGCCCATGCCGTTGGCTTTGTCTTTGAGCATGGTGATATGGCGGTTGCCCGACTTGCTGAAGCGGACAGCCTGGTTGCCGGTGTGGGGGTATGAGTTTGAACCGCCATACTCGAAGTAGGCCTGGTTGGTGGCCCATGTCGTGGCTGTGCCCTCATAGGTCAGCGCGTCGTAACCGTTGCCCTGCCCTTCGGGAATCTGCTTTTCGAAATCCTCGACGAAGGAAGCTCCTACGGGGGTGACAGTGCCCTCGACATCCACGTCATCATAGTAATAACCATCGGCCGTGGCCACCAGCGAGGTGGTGAACACACCCTCGGTGGCTGAGTAAAGGCGCATGTAGAAGCGGTCTGCGCCGGGGGAGAGTATCACGCTCTGTCCCCACGACTGCTTGTCGAGCGACAACTCGAAGGGGGCGGTCACGGAGATTGTCACATCGCCGGGGATGTTGTCGATTTCAGCCAGCACCTCGGCGACCTCTGAGGGTTCGCCGGGGAAAGCCGCGAACTCAAGCTCCCCGTCGTAGAGGAATGCCACCGAGGGGATGGGGGCCGAGGTGGTCACGCTGATTGTCTTCGACACAAGCGTCGGGCTTGAAACGGTGTAGGTGTATGCGGTCTCAGGCTCCAGGTCCTCAACGCGGTAACTGCCCTGGGCCGCGTCGACGCTGCGGGGATACCCGTCGATTGACACGCCGCCACGGCGCACGTCGAGGGTGTAGCGCGCCCCAGGGCCGTCGATGTTGACCCAGTTTGCGGTGAACGCGTCAGATGAGACATATGTCGCGCCCATCACGGGGAGCCCGTCGACAGCCTCGGCCAGCAGGTTGAGGGTCACGGAGACATCGCCCGAGGCGATCACCGCCTTGCCGTTGGCTTTGCCGACGGCGGGGGTTTCATATTTTATGGTGAGGGTGGCTCCCTGGCCATTCACGGCATCAGGATCGAGGGTCGAGGGTGTGGCTGAGAAGCCGGTGCCGGAGACGGTCACCGAGACATCCCCGTCAATGTTCACGCCCGAGACAATGACATCGACCGATTTGGCGATATTCACAGCCGTCAGCCCAAGGTCGAGGGTGGAGTTGTCGACCGGGGTGACAAACTTAGGCTCGTTGCCCAAAGAGAGGCTCCAGGGCTGCCCGACCTTGTCTCCCCAGATGAATTCCACCATCTCGGGATGGTCGATGAAAGGGTTGCGGTTGTGCTGATGGCCATATACTGCGTCGTTGCGCACGGTCTCCTTGTCGCTGACAGGGTCCTGGCGGTGCCATTTCAGCAGCAGGTTCAGGGCCCATGTGGAAAAGCACGGATAGTTGTTGCCCGCCATCATGTCTTTGTGCCATGTCGAGATTCTGGAGTTGTAGCGGGCGGCCATATAGAAATATGAGCGGGCGAAGTCACCTTTGTACTGGTCGTCAGGCTCGAACACCGTGCCGGAATAGCCCGGGAAAGTGGAGGCCCCGAGCTTGCCGAGCGGGCGTACACTCCCATTCGAGGGGAGGAATGTGCCGTTGGCGCATTCGCCATATGGAAAATTGCTGCGCTGCCCGTTGACCTTTCCGTCTGTCGGGTAGATATGAAACGCGTCAGACATCATCGGCGACTTGTCGTCAAACCAGCTCTTGGGGAATGAATGCTCTTTGTTTATGCAGTCGCCCACCACCGAGTAGTTGCCACACTTGACCGAACCGAAGTTCTTGCCCCAGTTCTTGGTCGAATACATGTCCCATATCGTGCCGTCGGGATGACGGTCTGAGTCGTCATAAACGGTGTAGAGGTTTTTGTAGCTGACCACCGTGTGGTTGCCGATTACAGTCTCGAGTTGTTGCAGCAGTGCCTTTCCGGTCTTACCCTCACATGAGGAATAATAACCCGAAGGTTCAGTGGCCGAGATGGCCGCGGTGGCGAAAGTGGCCGCCGCCATAAGGGTTAATCTGTGGAAATTCATGGTCAAAGCATATTTTCAGGGAATGACGCGCGGCATCCCCTGCGGTTGATTGAAGCCTGTAAAATTACATCTTTTTTTTTTCCTGTCAAAATTTCTTTTCGGGGTTAACTTTTGGCGCGCTTGTTTGTTTACCCTATGAAATCTTTAAACAACTGACTTATGGACTTTCTGACTGATGAAAAGCTCGTGATTGTCGGCGCTGCCGGCATGATCGGCTCAAATATGGCCCAGACCGCGGCTATGATGCGCCTCACCCCCAACATCTGCCTTTACGACACATACGCCCCGGGGCTTGAGGGTGTGGCCGAGGAAATCGCCCACTGCGGATTCAAGGGCCTCAACCTTACCTTCACTTCCGACATCAAGGAGGCTTTCACCGGCGCGAAATACATCGTATCATCCGGCGGAGCTGCCCGAAAGGCCGGGATGACCCGCGAGGACCTGCTGCGTGGCAACTCCGAGATCGCCGAGCAGCTGGGCAAGGACATCAAGGCTTATTGCCCCGACGTGAAGCATGTGGTGGTGGTGTTCAACCCCGCCGACATCACCGGACTCGTCACCCTGATCTACTCTGGCCTGAAACCCTCTCAGGTGTCGACCCTCGCCGCCCTCGACTCAACCCGTCTGCGCTCCGAGCTGGCCAAATATTTCAACATCCCCGCCGACCAGATCCAGAACTCCCGCACTTATGGCGGACATGGCGAGCAGATGGCGGTCTTCGCCTCCACCACCACCGTGGCCGGACAGCCCCTGTCTGAGCTGATCGGCACCAAGGCGCTCCCCCAGCAGGCCTGGGAGGAAATCCGCCAGCGCGTCGTGCAGGGGGGCAAGAACATCATCGACCTGCGCGGTCGCTCGTCGTTCCAGAGCCCGGCTTACCTATCCATCGAGATGGTTGCCGCAGCCATGGGTGGCGCGCCCTTCACTTGGCCCGTCGGCACTTATGTCAACAATGGTGAATACAACCATATCATGATGGCGATGGAGACCACAGTCGACAAGAACGGCGTGACCGTCAAGCCCCTCACCGGCACCCCCGAGGAGCACAAGGAGCTTGACCAGAGCTATCACCACCTCTGCAAGCTCCGCGACGAGGTGATCTCGCTGGGCATCATACCCCCCATCTCCGACTGGTCAAAGATCAATCCCAACCTCTGAAACCGATAAGGAATCCATTGGATTCATATAACGACCGGCCTGTGATTGCCCCCCGCAGTCACAGGCCGGTTGTTTTAATCTACATGTCGGCGACACACGCCGCCAGACAGCCACAAAAGCGGAGCGGCACGTCATCGGCCTTCCGGTCGAAGCGTGCCGCCAAGCTGTGGGGGTGTTTCTTGCTCCGGGGTGCTCAGCCCGCCGCGTAGTTGTCTATTACAATTATGAGGTGTTGAGTAGAGCAGAGTGAAGAATCTCTTTTTCAGATGGTCAGCCGGGCTGACCCAGGCTTCATGCGCCTGTGGAGGTTTCAGCGGTAGTCTTTGAGCATCTCCTGGAGGCGCTTGCGGGCGAAGAAGATGCGGCTCTTGACGGTGCCGAGGGGGAGGTTCATCTTCTCGGCGATTTCGTTGTACTTGTAGCCGGCCACGTGCATTGTGAAGGGCACACGGTACTCGTCTGAGAAGGAGTTGATGGCGGCAGAGATTTCTCCGGCGGCAACTGTGCCCTCGGGGGTCTCCAGGCCCGACTCCTGGGGAAGGTTGAGGTGGTAGAGGTCCTCGGTCTGGTCGATGATCGTGGCCGAGCGCACCACCTTGCGGTAGTTGTTGATGAAGATGTTGCGCATGATGGTGAACACCCATCCTTTGAAATTGACATTCTCGACATACTTGTCTTCATTGTCGAGGGCCTTGAGGGTGGTGTCCTGCAGCAGGTCATACGCGTCGTCGCGGTTTGATGTAAGCAGGTAAGCGAAATTCAGAAGATTGCTCTGAAGATCTAAAAGCTTGGTTTGGAAATTCTGGCTCATAATCGTAATAGTTGAAGTTTTATGTCTGAGGTTTGAGTCGCGTTTGTAACAACTTTGTGACTACGATGCAAAGGTACAGACATTTTTTGAATCTCCAAATTTTTTCGCATTCTGCTTTTTCAAGAAAAAATTTTTCGTCAAATATAAACACCTAATCTACAAGCAATTGAACACAGAGCAATATTATACATTATTGTTACATTTTATTTTCCAACGCTGTAACACCATCAACACTAATCTTAAACACCTAATTACCAGATTATTAACATCACAAAACCACCCCACATCGCTCCCATTCGCTTTACAATCTCACAATTTCACCACTGACGACGACAATATTTCACCACCATCTCCAATAAAACATATGTTTTTAAGCATATATTTTGTAACGCGGTTGTTACAGACGTAACACTCGCTCCTGTCACAAAATCCGGCTGTGAACAAATCCCGCCCCACGATTATTATAGCCGATAGGCTCCAGGCCGAAATGGCGCTCCGCGTTACGCGCGTGGGTCAGAACTCAGAGAAGAGGGTCGGCTTGATGACAATACCCACGCGGATATGGGAGGAATAGGTCTTGTAGGCCAGCAGCCCCTCGCCGTAGCCGTTGTAATACTGCAGGAAAAGATACTGGTTGGACTTGACCGACCAGCGCCATGCGGCTTCCACACAGGTGTTGTAGTTGAATATCCCCTTCGCTCTGCGCGTCAGCGTCACCCCCAGCGACAACTTGCGGTCTGACGACTGAAACTGCCATCCCACCTGGTATATGCCGCAATACTTGAGGATGTCCTTGTTGTTGACACCGTCGATGATCGGAATCCAGAACTTTCCCGACACGACGAAATTGGGGTCGACCATGATGCTGCCGCCGAAGCTCACCTTGTTCCACGAACGGCTCTCCTCGCCGTCGCGGCCATTGCTCTCATGCTCGAGTATAAGGTTGAGCTTGCCGATGAAGCGGTCTTTGACGAAAAGCGGCTTTGTCAGCCCGATTCCGGGATTGAAGTTGAGGTCGGTCATCGGCATCGAGTTCTCCAGCACATTCCAGAACACCTTCTGGGTGTAAAACAGGTAGAGGTAAGTGCCCCAGGGCAGCGTCGACTTCGTCAGCTTCTGGGCGATGGAAATCTGAAACTTGATGTTGGTGTTGGTCTTGTCGGGGGTCTTGTTGACCGGAGGCCCGAAGATGAAGTAATTGTCTTTGTAAAGCCCGAAGTAATAATGCTGGTCGGCAAAGGCGCGCTTGAGGGAGTCGGTGTTGATGCGCTGCTCAGAGGGGACATCGACAATCTGCGCGGCCACACGCCCGGGCAGCATCACCGACACGATAATGGCAATCAGGAGCAGGGCCGCTCCGCGCAGTCTTGCGGGTCTCTCTCTCATATATATATAATATAGGTGAATCGATTGGTAAACAACAGCGCCACCCTGGGGGTTCTGTTACGGAGTGCAAAATTAGTCATTTTCCACCGTCATGACAAGCCTGCCCATTGGCCATATCAGACAGAATATTCTCCCTCACTTCTTAATTGTAGACAAAACAGCAACACAAGCTCACCCCTTTTGAAAACTTTGCCATAAAACATGTTATTAAACACCACCGAAAGTTATGCCATGTTAAAAATTTGCAGTAATTTTACCGTCCATTTCAAGGCCCGGGCCATTTCTGACCCTTAAAACCCTGAAAATTCAAAACAGATTAATCTTAAATTCAACAAATCTCAACCGTATGAAGAAACTTTTACTCTCTGCACTCTGCCTCGCAGGTGTGGCTTCAATCGCGTCCGCAACCGAAACCACCCTCGAAGTCAACGACGCCACAAACTTCCAGGGCACTCTCATAGAGGAGCGTCCCGCCGGCACCAATGGTGACAAAGACAATGGCGAAGCCAAGCATTACCAGCCTGTCAACTCTCTCGAAATCGACGGCTACTCCTTCTCTTTCACAAAGGGAGGAGCATCCTCTGACCCCGCTTACTACTGGGCCATGTCAACCGCTGCCCCCGAAAAACAGCAGCAGACCATCCGCCTCTATGGCAAGGCCGGGACAGACGGCAACACCATGACCATCACCGCCCCCGCCGGCGTGACTTTCGGCTCAATCGACTTCACCGGCTCCAACGGCAAAGCTGGCGCCACGGTCAAAGCTTCCGTCGGCGAAGCCAATATGACCGCCGCTTCAGCCATGACATGGACCAACACCGAGGCTGTCAGCACCGTCACCCTCACTTTCCAGCAGAACTTCCGCATCACCAAGATGGTTGTGAAGAGCGAGACCGGCGATGTTGAGCCCGTCACCGGCGCTACTTTCACCAAGGCCACCACTTTCGAGTCTGGCAAATACATCTTCGTAGTTGACGGCAAAATCGCCTGCCCCATCCGTGAATCATATTCCTACGGCCAGATGTTCCTCGATGTCGAAGCTGTCATGAACGGCGACAACATCACCTACAACGAGGAAGACGCCATGACAATCACCGTTGAGAACGGCCAGGCCACAATGATGGACAAATACAACCGCTACTACGGCATGGATGACTCTCACTTCACCTCTTTCCAGCTCTACACCGAGCTCAACGACGGTTGCTACTGGACCGCCGCCTTCGAGGGTGACAACATCCGTCTGACCAGCACCAAGAACACCGACTGCTTCGTGGCCCAGAACTGGAACTCCAAAACCGAGACGTTCTACAACAACATCGCTCCCGGCAAGAACACCGACCCCGCCCAGTTCAAGCTCCCCGTTGCCTACAAGCTCCAGCAGTCTGGCGTTGCAGCCGTTGAGGCCGACGTCGACGCAAACGCCCCCGTGGTTTACTACAACCTCCAGGGCCAGCGCGTGGCCAACCCCGAGAACGGCCTCTACATCCGCGTGCAGGGCAACAAGGTTGAAAAGGTTGCCATCCGCTAAGACATATTTGTAAAGCACTCGTTAAATAATAAACGACAACTTTACTTTGCTCGCAGGGGCGTCGATGACCATCGACGCCCCTGTTTCATTTCGATTTACCGTGTTGTGTGTTCCCTTTGCCGCTCAGGCCGGGAATCGGGTCAGTATATCCCCTCGGCAACCATCGCGCGGGCCACCTTCATGAAGCCCGCCGTGTTGGCCCCCTTCACATAATTGATGTAGCCGTCGGCCTCACGGCCATATGCCTCACACTGGGCGTGGATCTCTTTCATTATCGAGCGCAGCCTGTCGTCGACCTCCTCGGCGGTCCAGGAAAGCATCTGGGCGTTCTGGGCCATCTCCAGGCCGGAGACGGAGACACCCCCGGCGTTGGCGGCCTTGCCCGGCGCGTAAAGGATGCGGGCCTTCAGGAACTCATACACAGCCTCGCGGGTGGAGGGCATGTTGGCCCCTTCGCTGACGGCCAGACAACCCTGGGCGAGCAGCGCGCGGGCGTCGTCGCCGTCAATCTCGTTCTGGGTGGCCGACGGCATGGCGATGTCACACTTGACATGCTTCCAGGGCCGTTCGCCGGGGAAATACTGACATCCATCGGTCTCCTCGGCAAACTCGCGGATGCGGCCACGGTAGGCCATCTTCAGTTCGAATATGCGGTCAAACTGCTCGCCGGTCATCCCCTCTGGGAGGTATATCGAGCCGTCGGAGTCGCTCATCGACACCGGCACCGCGCCCAGCTCAAGCAGCTTCTTGGCGGTGTAGAGGGCCACATTGCCCGACCCTGAGATGGCCACGCGCTTCCCCTTGATGTCAATCCCCTTGGTGGCGAGCATGTTGAGGAGGAAATACACATTGCCGTAGCCGGTGGCCTCGGGACGCATCAGCGAGCCGCCGAAGTCCATCCCCTTGCCGGTGAATGTGCCGGTGAACTCGCGGGTCATCTTCTTGTACCATCCGAACATGTACCCTACTTCGCGGCCTCCCACACCGATATCCCCCGCAGGGACATCTGTCTCAGGGCCGAGGTTGCGGTAAAGCTCGGTGATGAACGCCTGGCAGAAGCGCATCACCTCCATGTCGCTCTTGCCACGGGGGGAGAAGTCGGAGCCACCTTTTGCACCCCCCATCGCCAGGGTTGTCAGGGAGTTCTTGAATGTCTGCTCGAATGCGAGGAATTTCAGAATCGAGAGGTTGACCGACGAATGAAAGCGTATGCCCCCCTTGTAAGGGCCGATGGCATTGTTGTGCTGCACACGGTAGCCCATGTTATTGCGCACACGCCCCTTGTCATCCACCCAGCTGACCCTGAACGACACCACCCTGTCGGGTATGCAGAGCCGTTCGATAAGGTTGTGACGCTCAAAGGCGGGATATTCGTTATACACATCCTCAATCGAGGTGACCACCTCCTCCACAGCCTGGAGATACTCGGGTTCGTTGGGGAATCGTCGGCCTAAGTCGGCCATGAATTCTGATGCATTCATAGTGAAGAACCTTGAAATTGTAGTTTACCATCAGATTGGCCGTTTTACCATTTTGCCAATCCATTTCCTAAAACAGCGGCAAAATTACAACAAATCCACCAAACCTCCAAACAAACAGCCACAAAATCCACTCAGAGCGAAGCACCCCATATCATCAGCGACAAATCTTGCGTATCTGCGGATGATTTGGATGAAATAAGATTTATCGGGATTTTGGGGATTGGCTCACAGATTACACAGATTACACAGAGGCCATCCGGATGACAACACCTCACCTTCACAAGGCGACATCTATAAAAGATTCTTTCAGAATCCCACGCCTGATGACAACAACCCCGGGTTACCGCTTGGTCGCCCACAAGGGACTCCCGCGCGCCAACCCGGGGCTAATAATTAATGAATCCTACGGATTCACCGTCCGGCTATTTAAATCCGTGTCATCAATCACAATATAAAACCACAGTCATAGAAATCTGCATCAATCCGTTAAATCCAATCGGGAGCGAAGCGACCAGAATCCGTGAAATCTGTGGAATCTGCGAGACCTCCCTGGAGCGAAGCGACCTATATCATCTGCGAAAATCTGCGTATCTGCGGAATCTGCGTGAGACCTTTTGAGACCACGGCGCGAGGCGTCGCGGGCCATTGAGTGAATGCAGATTCCGCATGTCAGAAGCCCAGCAGGTCGGGCATCGAGAGGAGGCCACGGGGATGGTTGGCCACCATCCATTCGGCGGCTTTCACAGCCCCGAAGGCGAAGCCCTCGCGCGAGAACGCGCGATGCTCCACGGTGATGGCGTCTACGGGCGAGGTCCAGGTGACGATATGGGTGCCCGGCACCTCCCCTTCCCGCTCATGGTCGATGAGCAGCGCCGACGGATCGGCGGCAGCCTCAGCCTCATCCTCCGTCCAACGGGTGATGGAGGAGGAGGCCGCGATAAGGGTCTCAGCCGTGGAGACGGCTGTGCCCGACGGATGGTCGAGCTTGTGGATATGGTGGATTTCCTTCATCGCCGGGCGGTACTCGGGGTAACCGTCCATCAGGGCGGTGGCCTGCGATATGATTTTCTTGAAGAGGGCCACCCCGATTGAGAAGTTGGAGGTCCAGAAAAGCCCCTGCGGGGCATCCTCAAGCATGGCTTTCACCTCGTCGAGGCGGTCGAGCCAAGCCGTGGTGCCTGAGACCAGGGGGATTCCCGCCCCGATTACACGACGGAAGTTGTCCACCGCCGTCGAGGGGGTGGTGAACTCAATGGCCACATCGGCCGAGAGAAACTCCGGCGAGGAGAACTTGGCCTCCTCACCCGCGTCGATGACGCATACAATCTCATGGCCACGCGAGAGGGCGATTTTCTCAACGGCATGCCCCATCTTGCCGTATCCTATAAGAGCAGTCTTCATTCCCCGTCGTTACGTTTTAGTTCTTTCTTGATCACACGCGGTATGGCTATCGTGGTGAAAATCAGCAGCGCGCCACCCGCCAGGGTGAACGCCCAGACATCACGCAGCGTGTCTGTCCCCCAGAAGAGGAAAAACGCCGCCACGCAGAAAAACACCGCGCTCCACGACTCTATGCGGTAGAGACGCTTCACCCGGGGATGCGTCCCGGTGTAGGGGGAGAAGAGTTTCCCCACGAGGAAACACAACGCCCCGGCGGCATACACATATTTCCACCACCCCACGGCCTGGGGGCCAAGCTTTACGCCGAAAATCGGCAGCAGTGTGCCGAGGGCGATTGTCAGCAGTCCGACCGTGGCGAGAATCACCATGGCGGTAGATGGGGCCTTCCCCTGAAGCTCCTCCAGGGTGTATCGGGGCTGTTTAGGATTGTTCTTGCTCATGACTCAGTCTTATTCTATGACATACACATCCTCGTTGGGACGCTGCATGTGGTATTGTTCGCGGACTATGCGCTCCAGCTCCTCGGGACTTGACGACAGCGAGGTGTTGAGACGGTGGTAATAGACCATCGTGTCATTGTTCTCCTTGATTTCGGCCTCCAGGCGGTCGATTTCCTGTTGGTACTCCATGCTCTTGAAGTAGGAGTTCTCGTTGAAGAACAACACAAACACGATGTAGGCCACCGCTATCAGCAGCGGCAGCGTTATGTAACGCCTGGTCCAACGCCAGGCTCCGGAGAGAAACTCTTTCATCATGAATACAAAGTTAATACTTTTTTCGCTAATCCCAACCATCGCCAGCCCCACATCCCAGCAGGTCGATTCGCTCCCGGCGGGTCTCACAGATTACACAGATGCCATCCGGATGGATTTTCGTCCCGGATGGCATCTGTGTAATCTGTGTAATCTGTGAGACCTCCCCCTGAATCCAAATTCAATCCGCGAGAAATCCGCGTATCTGCGGAATCTGCGTGAGACCTACTCCATAATAAGAGTGTGGGATGTCGGGGGCAAGGGGGATTATTCCTCGGTGTCTTCCTCCTTCATGTTGTGGAATACCTGGGTCACGTCATCATCCTCCTCAAGCTTCTCGAGGAGCTTCTCGATGCCCTCGCGCTGCTCGGCGGTGAGTTCCTTGACATCGTTGGGGACGCGCACAAACTCGGTGGAGAGGATTTCGTAGCCGTTCTCCTCAAGGTATTTCTGGATGTTGGCGTAGTCCTCGAACGCGCCGGTGAGAACCACTGCTCCCTCGTCGTCGGCCTCAAGCTCCTCCACGCCGCAGTCGATGAGTTCAAGCTCGAGTTCCTCAAGCTCCACATCAGGCTTGGCCTGGATTTTCAGCACAGCCTTGTGGTCGAAGAGGAATGTCAGCGAGCCCTGTGTGCCGAGGCTTCCGCCATGCTTGGTGAAGTAAGAGCGCACGTTGGCCACGGTGCGGGTGTTGTTGTCGGTGGCCGCCTCCACGAAGATGGCGATGCCGTGGGGTCCGTATCCCTCGTAGGTCAGCTCCTTGTAGTCCTTGGCGTCCTTGTCGGTGGCCTTCTTGATGGCGCGCTCGACGGTGTCCTTGGGCATGTTCTCGGCACGCGCGTTCTGGAGCAGCGCGCGCAGGCGGGGGTTGTTGGCGGGGTCGGGCCCGGAAGCCTTCACGGCGATGGTGATTTCCTTGCCTATGCGGGTAAATGTTTTCGACATGTTGCCCCAGCGTTTGAGCTTGCGGGCCTTGCGGTATTCAAATGCTCTTCCCATTTGTGGTTTTTATCTTGGATGCCGCCGTGACGGCGATTATTGATTTGGATTTTATTTTCTGGAGTTTAACGCAGCTCGGCGCCGAGGTTTTTCTTCAGCGCGTCAATGATGCGGTTCATGGAGTTGTCGATCTGCTTCTCCTGCAGGGTCTTCTCGTCATCCTGGAGGGTCATCGAGATGGCGTAGCTCTTCTTCCCGGCGGGGAGGTTCTTCCCCTCGTAGACATCGAAAAGCTCGATGTCGCGCAGCAGTTTGCGCTCGGCCTGGCGGACGGTCTCCTCGATTCGCGCCATGGTCACCGAGGTGTCGACCAGCAGGGCGAGGTCGCGCTTGACAGGCTGGGTCTTGGGCAGGGGGGTGAACTCCACCTTGGCCTTGACGGCCATCTTCACCAGCTCGTCCCATTCAAGCTCGGCATAGACAACCTCCTGCTTGATGTCGGCGGCGGCCAGCAGCTTGCGCGAGAGGATGCCCAGATGGCCCAGCAGCTTGCCCGAACGGGTCTTAACGGCCTGGGCGGCGGCGAAGATGTCGGGGACTGCGTCGCCGGCAAGGGTCTCGAGGCGCAGGCCGTCATTGGCCAGGCCGAGGCGGGCCAGGATGTTGGCCACGCATGCCTTGAGGTCGAAGTATGTGGCCTCTTCGGCCTGGCGGGCCCAGTTGGCGCGGCGCAGGTTGCCGGTGAGCCACAGCGCGATGCGTCCCTTCTCGCCGAACGGGGCGAGCGGGGCCTCGGCGGTCGAGGCGGCCGCGGGGTCGAGGCGGTAGACCTGTCCGAACTCATACATGGCCAGGTCGGCGCTGCGGCGGTTGACATTGTGGGCGATTGACTCCAGCCCTCCGAAAAGGAGTGTCTGGCGCATCACGTCGAGGTCGGTGCTGAGCGGGTTGAGGAGCTTGACACAGTTTTCGGCGGGATAACTTGTCAGCCCGGCGTAATATCCTCCCGAGGTCAGGGAGTTGTTGAGAATCTCGTTGAATCCGAGGGCGGTGAGCTGCTCCGAGATAAGGCGGCGCAGGTCGTCGGCCTGGTCGGCCAGGCTCTTGAACTGGAGCGAGGAGTGGACCGTGGTGGAATACTCCACGTTGTTGTAGCCATAGACGCGCAACACCTCCTCGACGATGTCGCAGGGACGGCGCACGTCGAAACGGTAAGTAGGCACCTTGAGGGATGCTATGGCCGCGCGGGCCTCATCGCCGACGGGCTGGCCGTCAGCGTCGGTCATCGCCGCCACCTCGATTTCGAGCGAACGGAGTATGGCGTTGATTTCGGCGTTGGTGATTTCCTTGCCGACAAGTCCGCGCAGGTATTGGTAGGAAAGCTCCACGGGGAAGCACTCGACCGGAGCGGGGTAGATGTCGACCACAGGGCCGGTGATCTCGCCCCCTGCCAGCTCCTTGACCATAAGGGCGGCGAGCTTGAGGCAGTAGATGGTGGTATTGATGTCGCAGCCGCGTTCGTAGCGGAACGACGCGTCGGTCGAGAGGCCGTGGCGGCGGGCTGTCTTGCGCACACGGGTGGGGTTGAAGCAGGCGCTCTCGAGGAAGATGTCGGTGGTCTGCGCGGTGACACCCGAATCGAGGCCGCCGAACACGCCGGCGATACACATCGGCTTCTCGGCGTCGCATATCATCAGGTCGGCCTGGTCAAGTTCACGCTCCACACCGTCGAGGGTGGTGAACTTGGTGCCTGACGGGCAGGTCCTGACCACGATTTTCCCACCCTGGATTTTGGCCAGGTCGAAGCAATGGAGCGGCTGACCCATGCCGTGGAGGATATAGTTGGTGATGTCGACTACGTTGTTGATGGGGTGCATGCCGATGGCCGCGAGCTTGTCGCGGAGCCACTGGGGCGACTCGGCCACCTTCACCCCCTTTATCGTCACGCCCGAATAGCGGGGCGCGCCCTGGATGTCGTCGACCTCCACTGTGACTCCCCCCTCGGGGCTGTCGAGCGTGAAACCGTCGACCGACGGGCGGCGCAGGTTGCCATCCTTGAGATGGCGGGTGAGGTATGCGTTGAGGTCGCGGGCCACGCCGTAGTGGCTCGCGCCGTCTATGCGGTTGGGGGTCAGGTCGACCTCCAGCACATAGTCTGAGGTCAGCCCGTAAAACTCGGCGGCGGGTGTGCCGGGGGCAACCTCGCGGTCGATGACGATGATGCCGTCGTGGGATTCCCCCACGCCAATCTCATCCTCGGCGCATATCATGCCGAGCGACTCCACGCCACGGATTTTTGACTTCTTGATCTGGAAACCCTTCTCCTCCCCGACGGGATAGAGGGTGGCCCCAACGGTGGCGACGACCACGGTCTGCCCGGCGGCCACATTGGGCGCGCCACACACGATCTGCACCGGAGCCTCGCCGCCGAGGTCGACGGTGGTGATGTGCAGGTGGTCGCTGTTGGGATGCTCCTCGCAGGTGAGTACCTTGCCGATGACTACCCCGCGCAGGCCGCCGCGGATTGACTCCACCTCCTCGAAAGCGTCACACTCAAGTCCCAGAGATGTCAACGCCTGGGTCAGCTCGGCCGGCGAGAGGTCGAAGTCGATATATTCTTTTAACCAGTTGTATGAGATATTCATGGTCGGAATTGACAATAATAAGCGCAAAGTTACGCAAATCCCACCAAACCACCAAAAAAACGCGCCCGATGTCGGACGCGTTTTCATTGAGACGCAACATGGTATGCGGCGCGCAATCTTGTCAGCGGGCGATTTCTGCCTGCTCTGAGTTGAGCGGGCGGTCGCCCTGCGACGAGTCCTTGATGCAGAGATACCAGTCGCCGAGGTAGCGGACAGGCTTGAAGTACCAGTTGGTGGTGAAACGGTCGCTGACGGTCACCTTGCACCTGACCTCGTTTGATGCGGCTGTGTCGAACACATATTCCGCGATCTCATATCCGGTGACAGGCATCGACAGCATCCCGTCGAGCGAGGCGGCCTGCTCTTCGGTCAGAGGATAAGGTTCCCCGTCTGGGTCGTCGAAATCGACCGTGTAGAGCATCGCGGCGGCTGATTTTACGTCGCGGGCGACGATTCTCTCCATGAAGTCGGTGACAAGTCCAATGGTGACGGTGGTGTCCTGGCTGGTCAGCACCATATGGTTCTCCTCAGGGGATGGGTTGGCAGCCACGCCCCCCTTTTTTTCTCCGCAGCCGCCAAGTATGGCGAGCGCCAGTGCGGCGGCCGAAAGCAATATGGGCAATTGTTTCATGACTTTAAAAAAGTAAGGACAGGGGCGTATCGGATACGCCCCTGCCCCATTGATTTATTGAATTAACAAGGGGATGTCATTCATTACTGACCGATGGTAGGATCGATCTTCACGGTGAGGAAGCACTCAACATAGCCCCACTTGTATTTCACAACGAAGGGAACACGGATGTTGAAAGCGTAGCCAAGCACGTTACCACCATTGCGGTAGGTGAGGGTACCGATGTTGGTCAGCGAGAGTGTTGCAGCCTGGGTGTAGGTCAGTCGGATGTCAGGCAGGATGCTGCTGAGCTTGGTGCTGGCGATGTTGCCGCCGTTGAGGTCGGTGGTCACATAGCTGGTGATGTCAGAAGCGGTGGCCTCCTTGACGGTACCGTTGACAGGATCAAGTTCGCCGACAACCACACCTTCCACGCCGTAGTAGCTGAGATACTTGTTGGCATCGGTGAAGGCGATGTTACGCCAATCCTTGAAGCTCAGGTAGTTTGCAACCTGCATCGAGGAACCGTTATCCATAGCGTCCTTGAGGACGGGGTTGCCCTTCATCTCTGCGGTCACAGGACGGAGGAAACGAACGTTGTACTTCTCGTTGCTCAGGACAAGCTTCTTGTCGCAACCGTTGACAGCGGAGATGCCGATGGTGGCAGAGAGGGTTTCTCCTTCGGCGAGCTGCTGTGCGCCACGGTAGTTGAGGACATCCTTTGCGAACACACCTTCCTGGTAGGTGACAGTGTAGTTGCTGTTGTCGATCAGGGCGATGGTCTCGGTCTTGTTGCCGAGAGTTGCCTTGAGGGCGACACCGTCAGCCACGAGGGTGTACTTGGCGCCCGACATACCGTAGACGGTAGTGGGAGCGTGTTCAACGGGGATGAACGCGAAGGTGGTCCTGGTGGTCACATAGTCGGGATAAGTGGTGGCGTCGAGGCCGCTCATGCCAACCTTGTTGCCCACGAAGGGATAGAGAAGGTTGTTGACGAATGTGCAGTAGGGAGAAGTCAGGTTGTTGTTGGGCACAGCAACGTTGAGGTGGGTCTCCTGCTTGAGGCCGCCGTCAGCAGCGGAGGTCTGCGAGTTGTAGGTGAACCACAGCTCGGCGATCTTGCTGTTGTCGTCGACAGAAGCGGTCGGGTCGACATTCAGGGGTGAGGGAGTCCAGGTCAGGTTGATGGTGACGTGGTTGCGGGCATAAGCGGTGCCGGGCTTACCATCGTAAACGATTGTCACGCTCATCTGCTTGGGCTTGGTGGCTCCGGTGAAGTAGTTGAACACGTCGTTTGCGCCGATAGTCCACTTCACAACCTCGGTGCCCTGGGGCAGGGTGGGATCGGGAAGCTTGGTCACGACACCATACTTGACGGTGGCGTTGGAGATGCTGTTGTCAGCGGCCACGGTCACCTGCTGGGCGATACCAGCGGCGGCGTTCTCCATGCGCAGGTCATAGTTCTTCTCGAAAGTAGCCTTTGACATGTTGAGCTGGGCGAGAATCTGCTCCTCGATCTGAGACCATGTGAGCTTGAAGGCCTGGTCGGCGGTGGAGCAGCTTACGGTGTAGCCGTTGCCGAAGCCGAAGTTGACGGGAGTGATGGCATCTTCGGGAGCCACAGCACCGGGTTCAACGATTTCGAGTTTCACGTAAGCGACAGCTGCGATGGGACGGCTGGCGGTAACGGTGTCTACGAGGCAGACACGCACCAGGGGCAGACGGCCAAGGGTGGCCTTGTTCTGCTCGGCGCCCCAAGGCTGGGCCTTGCCGTTCTTGGGCATCTGGGCGCGCACGATGGCGTTGTTGGCGGGGTTGAGGGCGGCGTGGGCAGACTGTGAGGTCTGGTTGTTACCGTCGGTGTAACCCACCAGGGCGTATTCATATTTGAAACCGTACTCGTTGACAGGCTTGGCCCATGCGACATGGTTGCCCTTGGAGTTGGTGTAGTCGGCCTGGATGTACTTCGAGATGTCGAGACCCTCGGCGTTGTTCCAAGCAATCTGGAGGGCGGCGGGGGCATTGATGGCCTCCTCGGCGGTTGTCCACCAGTGGTTGGGCTTGGCCTGGTTGTTGAGGACAACACCGGGAGCGTTGGCGGGAACAGCCAGGTCGATGTCGGTGTAGTAAGAAGCCTTGACAGCGGCGAAGTCAGAGGTGATGACGGTGTCGTTGGCGGCGGCCTTCTCGTTGAGACGGGCCTGGAGAGCCAGCACGGTCACCATGTCATCCTCGGCGATGGCCTTGATGTCGCCCTGGAGGTTGGCCTTCACGGTCAGGATGCCATCCTTGGCTGAGCGGTCAAAGATCTTGGCGGTGACAGAGGAAGCGCTGCGGGCATATTCGAGATCCTCGGTGATGAAGCTGAGGTCGAAGATGTTGTCGATGTTGGCGCTGGAGGGGTTGAGGTAGTAGTTGGCCACCAGTGCGGGTGTCATGCTTACCTCGTTGCCCTTGACGGGAGCGTCCTTGCCGAAGTTGCCGTCGGCGTTGACAGCGTTGACCTTGAGAGCGTCGAACTTGAAGGTGGCGGCGTCCATTGCCTCGATGCCCTGGTAGTAGAAGTCGGGCTTGAACACGAGGCCGCGGAGAGCGCCGGTCTTGGCCAGGACAATCACGCCCTCAGAGCCTTCGACACCGAAGAGGAAGACATCGTTGGGGGTGACCACAGCGGTTACGTGGTCGTTGGCGGTGGCGTAGGAGACAGCGTTCTTCTGCTTGAGGATGTACTCACCCTTGGAAGCGTCCCATGTATAGAGGTCGAAGTATCCTTCGGCGTTGGGCTTGTAGTAGTCGCCGGGGTTTCCGGTGGCGCCGGGCTTGCCGTCCTCGCCGGGTTTGCCCTGCTCGCCCACAGCCTTGTAGGAGGTGCGGACACCATTCTCACACCAGTAGCCTTCGGCATCGATGGTCCACATAGTGGCATCCTTGCCGTTCTCGCCGTTCTTGATAGTGAAGCTTTCGGGCTTGCCGTTTTTCTCAACGGTGATGACAATCCCTTTGCCATCAGCCGAAGGAGCGACAGATGTAATCACACCACCCTGCGAGACCTGCTGCGAAATGTTGTCAATCGCAGTCTTGTTCTCAGCGACTTCTTTGTTGAGGCGGTTGATGTCGTCGTCGTAGTCCTTACAGGAAGTGAACGCGACAGGCATCGAGCCACACACAACCGAAAGAAGTGCGATTTTCAATAAACCTTTGTTCATAAAACTTTTTAATAAATTATTAATGTGGATTGATATTTTTTTGGGATGCTTCCGGCCTGATACAGCCCGGCGAATTTATATCAGGACAAAGTTACGGCAAAAGTTTTTCACCTAAGTGGCTGATATGTAGCATTGTTGCCACACTACTGCTGCGAACTTCGCCTCTTCTGTATGTTGTCTGACAGCATCAGGAAAAAATCCTTGTTAAGCACCAGGGAAATGCGCGTGAGCAACGACGTGTCGATACTGTTTTTCTGGAAAAGGCGGTAGACGTTCGACCGGTCGATACACAGTTTGCGGGCAAACCACGACACCGAACGTTCCTGGGCTGTGAGTTCCTCCTTTATGAGCTGTCCGATTGGTTCCATTAAATAAGATGGTATATTAGGTTTTTAATAAGAAGAATTCAATTGTTATGAAGGTAAAGACGTGTGTAAGGATGTTGCTTGGTATGGCGATGCAAAGTTACGACATAAATATCTGATTAAAAGCACCTAAACGTTGCAATAAGCGCATCTATACTGTCGCGTATGATACACATAGAGAACCCGTCCCCCGACAGTGGCGGTATCACTGTCAGGAGACGGGCGCGATTGTCGCCGCAGACATGGCCCGGGGGTCACTCCCCGGCCAAAGAGGCGGCGAGGCGGTTCATGGCCAGGCACTCCCATCTCGACGGCTTGTCGCCGGTGGCGGTGGCCGTGGATATCATCAGCAGCCTCCCGGCCACACAAAGTTCGAAGTCATGACCCGACGGCTTGAACCTCCCCGCCATGGCCTCATTCATGATCAATATGATTTTTCCCCCGGCTTCCTCAGCCATCCTCCTGACAGCCTTCTCGGCAGGGGATATGAAAGGGGATACAAGCACCCCGCCGTTGGCCGCCACATGGAGCCATCCCGCCATCTTCTCTGCCCTGACGGCCTCGCTGTCGGCCCTGTGTACCACCACACAGCTCTTGAATGGATTCCTCAGCAGAAACATGTTGCCGTATGCGTCATAGCCCTTACCGTCTATCACGATGTTCCTTGCCCTGGTGAAAAAACCGGGGCTACACCGCCTGACAGCCAGACGGTAGGGATTATGGCGTATGTATCTGAAGACCGCGTCAAGGCTGCGGTGGGGATATATGATGCGGTCATTGAATCCCTCCTCAAAGATTTCCGCCCCGGGGTCGCCGCAAACAGCCCTCCACTGTCTCCCTATCCTCCCCGTGAGATTCCCTATAACATACCCCAGAGGTTTCTCCATGGCCTCCTTCACCCTGAGCAATATATGCACATGGTCGGGCATCACCACATACTGGTAGACCTCCACCGCTGGGGTCAGGCGCGGAATGGCCCTGATTTCCGCCGCAATCAGAAACCCCAGTCTGCTGAGGGCTACCTTGACATTGTCAGGGTTGCGGCTTGCCAAAGCAAGATCGCCTGTAAGCCGCCCGAACGGCGGGCAACCCGGGGCCTTTACTATCGTTATATGGTATTTCCACGGCTCGCGATAGTCATGGCCCCGCTTGCGCCTGTGGCTATGATGGCGGAAATCATCCGAGGCTCGCTCCATATTGCGGTGTTTCTGGGGTTAATTGGGTTATTGGTTTCGGGTCGGTTTCTTCTGTCGGGCAGTTTTTTTCGGGCTTGCGCCCTCCCACTGCCCCAAAGGGCTTTTTTTGCTTTTTCTCCTCTTCCTCCTGGTTGCTCCTCGCTTTGCTTTGGAGCTGTGTGAGGGCGCAAGCCCGAAAAAGGAAGAGGAGAGCAGGGCAAAATGGGCGGCTTCAGAGCTTGAGGCCCCAGGTGGCGCGGTCGAGGTTGCGGTAGGAGACAGCCTCGCGCATATGGAGGGCGGTGATCGGGGAATCGACGGCGGAGGCCTGGCCTGAGGCAGAGGCGGCGGAGGCTTGGCTGGGGAGAGAAGCCGCCGCGTCGAGGTCGGCTATGGTGCGCGCCACTTTCAGGATGCGGTCATAGGCGCGGGCCGACATGTCAAACCGGGTCATCGTCTGCTCAAGTATCTTCATCGCCTCAGGCTCGGGGGAGGCCCAGCGGGCTATCATCCTGGAGTTCATCTGGGCGTTGCAATAGATTCCGGCCGACTCTTTGTAGCGCTCCTGCTGGATGGCGCGGGCGGCAATCACGCGCCGGCGTATCGCCTCGGAGCTTTCACCGTCGGGCGCCCCTTGCAGCTCATTGAACGGCACGGGCTGTATCTCGACCTGCAGATCGATGCGGTCGAGCAGCGGGCCGGAGATGCGCCCGAGATAACGCTGCACCTGCGAGCCTGTGCAGGTGCATTCCTTGGTCGGATGGGTGTAATAGCCACACGGGCAGGGATTCATCGAGGCCACGAGCATGAAGCTGGCGGGATACTGGAGGGTATATTTCGCCCTGGCCACGGTGATGCTGCGGTCCTCAAGGGGCTGCCGCATCACCTCAAGGGCTGTGCGGCTGAACTCCGGGAACTCGTCGAGAAACAAAATCCCATTGTGGGCCAGCGAAATCTCACCCGGCATAGGATTCGTGCCGCCCCCGACAAGGGCTACATTGGATATCGTGTGGTGTGGCGCGCGGAAAGGCCGGTGGCTCATCAGCCTCGACCCTCCTTTCAGGTTTCCGGCCACGGAGTGGATTTTGGTTGTCTCAAGGGCCTCATGCAGGGTCAGAGGGGGCAGTATCGAGGGGAGGCGTTTGGCCATCATTGACTTTCCAGACCCGGGAGGGCCGACCAGCAGTATGTTGTGGCCGCCGGCACACGCCACCTCGAACGCCCTTTTGACGCTCTGCTGCCCCTTCACCTCGGCGAAGTCAAACGGGAAATCCTCAATCGCCTTGCCGAATTCCCCACGGGTGTCGACCTCGGTGGGACTAATCAGAGACTGCCCCGAGAGATGACCGATGACCTCGCTGAGCGACGAAGCCCCGAAGACCTCAAGGTTGTTGACCACGGCAGCCTCGGTGGCATTGGCGGCGGGAAGTATGAACCCTTTCAGCCCCATCTTGCGCGCCAGTATCGCCATAGGCAACACCCCCTTTATAGGAAGCAGCGAGCCGTCGAGCGACAATTCCCCCATTATCATATATTCCCCGAGCCGCTCGGCGGGGAGCTTCTTGTCGGCGGCGAGAATCCCGATGGCGAGGGGCAGGTCGTAGGCAGCCCCCTCCTTCTTGACCTCGGCGGGAGCCATGTTGACAAGTATCTTGCGGCGCGGGAAGTCAAGCCCGCTGTGGCTGACAGCCGACTCCACCCTCTGTATGCTCTCCTTGACCGCCTTGTCGGGCATTCCGACAAGCGTAATCGAGAAACCCGGCTCAACGAGAGCCTCTATCGAGATGTTGATGGCGTCGATACCTTGCAGGGCCGCGCCGCAGACCTTTACGAGCATTGTGTGTGATGGATTTTGGAGGATTAGAGGGAATCAGTGGCCGGGGTCAGGAGCCGGGAAGCGTCTTGCGCAGCCTGCCGAACGCCGCGCGGGTGGCCGACACCGACGGGCTGCGGTGGAGCAGCCTACCGGTGGAGTCTGTCAATATGAAGTAAGGGATGGTCGTGGGAGCGGCCTGTGAAATCCCGTCGGTGGCCATCCCGCCGTTGAGCCACAGGCGCGTCACCCCGGCGGGATAATCGTCGGGGAGCGACCTCAGGGTGGCTTTCCACTGCAATGTGTCGCGGTCACACCCGAAATCCACTATCCGCAATGTCTCCTCGCGGGGCGCGCCGGAACGCAGGGCGGCAAGCATCGTCTTTATCGAGTCGGCGGCACGGGTGTCATTGTCGGTGAGCATCACCAGATTGAGACGGGCTCCCGCCGGGGTGAACACCACAGCGGTGTCGCCCGTCGAGAAAGCCCTGACATCGCTCAGCGAGAGGGTGTCTGAGGCGAGCGAAACATCGAGCATCTGCTCGAAACCCTCGGTGAATCCTCCCTGGCGGTATTTATCGGGAATCAGGCTGACAAGCTCCATGGCCTTCTCCTCGTAACCCTCGACAGTGAAATAGCGGGTAAGCAGTACCGTGGAGACAAACCGCTTGGGATTCTCCCTCACAAAAGCCTCCACAGCCCTGTTGAGCCCGTCGGCATCATCCCCCTCGACAAGCTGACGGTTATCTTTCAGGAACTCCGCCAGCAGTTCGGCATCCTTGTTGCCCTTCACCGAGATGTTTTCGGGATTCATGGCCGAGAACCGGGCCTCGATGTGGTCTCCCCCCTCCACGATGAACTCCCCGAGCAACGACCCGCCCGAAGTGTAGACCTCGACATATGTCGGGGCCGACAGGGAGGATGTCAGCGAGAACTGGCCGTCGATGGCGGGGACGCTCTCCACGCGGTACGAACCGTCGGCGTAATAAATCAGGGTCACATTCTGGGTGCCTATGTCGTCAGAGGCGGCATCGAGCCGAAACTCCCTGGAGCCGGAGCAGCCTGCCGCCAGCAGCGCGGGCAGCAGTGTCAGCAACATATATCTGAGGATGGTTTTCATCTCGGGATTGGATTATGGAGTATGGGGATTGAATCGCCTGCCGTGACCGACCGGCAACCCGGGGGAATACAAAAAAAGAAGGAGCAAAGGAATCCGAAGATTCACTCTACTCCTTCTCCTCTCTCTCCAGCGGTGCGGACGAGACTCGAACTCGCGACCCCCTGCGTGACAGGCAGGTATTCTAACCAGCTGAACTACCGCACCAATTGAGGTAATAGACCTTTGAGAGAATTTCAGGGAACTATTTCTTGCAACTTTCAAGGTTGTTGTTCCTTGTCGTTTGCGAGTGCAAAGTTACGACGAGTTTTTCAATCCACCAAATTTTTCAGCAAGAATTTTTAAAAAATTTTCATTTTTCTGTCTCAACCCCCTCCAGAGGGCTCTCAAGCAGGGTGATGATGTTGCGTATAGACCCGCGGAATATCTCCACCCGCCGATGGAGCTGCGCAAGGAAACGCTGGCCCGAAAGCTCGCCCCTCACTCTCTCGAAATCATCGTGTATCTCCCGGAGGTCATCCCCGGCGTCTATGCCGAAACCGAGCGAAGCCTTGTCGACATCATACTCCTTGGCCGCGTCCTTGACAAACATCTCCTCAAGCCTGGCTGCGGCCTCAGCCCCCTCGGAGAGAATCCGGATGAGGCCGTCGACGGAAAGTGTGCTGAAATCCTCCCCGGCCACACCCTGCATATTGTGCCACACCCAGCTCCATGAATATGAGGCATAATCCCCCTTGATACAGTCAAACCGGCGGCACGCCTCATCGACTGTCATATCCCCGCCAGACACAATCTCGGCGGCCAGCGCGTCGACAGCCTCGCGGGGAGCAAGCAGTCCGGCCATGTCGACCCATCTCCCGCTCCCCTTGGCCGAGGGCCTCTCCCGCAGCCTTTCGAGCAGCGAGGCGGGGGTGATTTCGGGATGGGTAGCGGCGATGGCGAGGATTTTCCTGCGCATCACCCCGGCAAGGAACAGCTTCAGCAGCAGGGTGTAGTTGGCTACACCCTTGGCGAGGCTCCTACGCGGTATCACGGCCCCCGTGACGGCAATGAACGGCTCCTGTGAAGACTCCGACGATTTCAGCATCGCCAGTCCGGCGAGCAGCCCCTGGGCCGTGTATGGCGACAGCCAGTTGAAGTCAACGGCATCCCCTTCGGCGGCGCCCCCTATCCGCGAGGGCCATTTGTCGACATCGCGCGCCAGGCCAACCGACCCCACAACCGCCCCTGGAATCAGCACCGACGCGCCTCCCGCGTCAACCGAGGGGTCATTGACGAGGTATGAGAAGGGAAAACGGCGGGTGTCGGGGTGGTGGTAATGGCGGCCTGTGATGGTGGTGAAAGGCCCGGCAGCCGCCGGCCACATCAGATAACTGTCGCTTCCGGTCTTGCACCCACGGGCAAGCACCCCCTGGTGCATCGGGCCGAGCTTGTAGAGGTGGTTGCTCTGGTTGGTGCCCGACCCGGCATTGAAGAATGAGAACAGCCCCCCGATGAGGAGGGTCGACTTGTGCATCGTGGTGGTGAAAGGCCCGCAGAACGCCGCGGCAGACTCGCCGTTTTCCAGGCGGCTGTTGGTGAACACCAGTGTGTCATGGGATGTGAATCCCGAGGCGACCTCGGCGCAATGCCCCACGAGGCAACCCTGCAGCCTGGCCCCGGTGTCGACCGTAGCCCCGTCCTGGATTATGAAGTCGCGGGCGATGACCCCGCAACCCACCACGGCGCGCCCGACAGTGCCGTTTGTGAGCCTCGTCACACCGCGCAGCCTCGCGCCGTCGCCTATCCAGACATCGGTGATTTCGCCGCAATCGACAACCAGCGCGCCCGCCCCGACATATCCCCTGTCTCTCCTCCTCTGCGAGGCGAGGCGGCCAGCCATGCCGTCAAGAGCCCTTGAAAGCGACGCGCTGTGGCGGTAAAAAGCCATCATATAGGCCAGCGGCGCGCCAAGGGCCGCACTTATGGCGACCTCGCGCCCTCCGGTCTCGCTCATTACGTTCACCTTGACATCGTTGCCGAAAGCGGTCTCTCCCCGGCATACGATCGAGTAGACAGAGTCGATGACCGCCCCGGGGGCTATGTCGAGGTTGAGCAAGCCACCCCTCACACCGGAAATCAGCACCGACCGCCCCACAGAGCAGCCTGAGACCACCGAATCATATATGCCGCAACGGCGTGGAATCCCGCCGACAGCCTCGGCGGTCATGTCCCCGGCGCATCCCAGCAGGATGTCGCCTGAAAACTCCACATCGCGGTAGCAGCCTGTGTCAAACGGCTCCTCCACCCTGACCCGGCTCCAGTCGCCGCAACGGCAACCGCGGGCCTCAAGCCTGGAGATTTCATCGGGGGAGATTTCGCGGAAAACAGCGTGGTTATCCTCTTGCATGTCGGGAATGGTATGGCTCATGACGCAATTGTTTTTTGCAAAATTACGACAAAACAGGGAAAGATTGGCTAAACGGTGGATAAAAAACAGCCCGGCGAAAATCGCCGGACTGTCGTGATGCAGGCATGAGCCTGCGGCGTTGGAGGCCAGACTCTACCGGATTGACCGGCGTGTGGTTTACTTCTTCTTCTTGAGGCGGAGGTAGTAGCCCCGGAAGTCACCTTTCTTGCCTTTGAACTGTGTGTATCCATAGCTTACGGCCGCCTTCTCCTCATCAGAGGCCTTGGGGTTGCTGGCAACCTCCTCCTCGGCTCCATAGGCATTGTTCCAGATGGTGCCGGGGACAGCCTTGACGGTGCCGACAGCCTTGTAAGTGCGTTTGCCGTTGTCGTCCTCCTGGGCCTCGAGGATTTCATACTCATCCTTCTCGTTGAGACCCTCCTTGGTGCCGATGGCTGCGTAGAGCTTCTCGCCGTCTCCACCGATGATGGGAAGCACCGTGCGGAACTCCTCGTGGTTGTTCTGCAGCTTGATGATGGCCCCGTCGATGGCGCGGGCGGTGGCGCGTTTCACCAGCGAGCTAATCGGGGTGCTTGACAGGAGGCTCTGGCGGATATTGCTCGAAGCCTTCTCCGTACCCACGAACTCAAGCTCGCAGATGCCGGCCTTCACCAGGTCCTCGATGGTGGCGTTCTTGCCATAGATGTCGACGGCGAACTTCTGGTTGATGTCGTCGTTCCATTTCAGGCGGTAGAGGTGGCTGACAGCCTGCACGGTGTAACCGTCGCCTGCAGCAGCCGACGCGGCTGTGGAGGCAGCCTGCGCGGCCAGCGAGCCGATGCCGCCAAACTGGGAGCCTATACCCTTGGCGAGGGCCGCGGCCTCGGCCACCACCGCCTGGTATGAGCGGAAACGCAGGTTGACAGCCATCACGTAAGTGTTGCTGATCATGTCGAAGGCGGTCTGCTCGATTTTCGCGCGGAGGCTGAAATCCTCGGCAGCCTTCGCGATGTCGTCGGGCGAGAAATTGTAGTTGCCACGGTCGGTGAGGGTGGCCAGACCCCAGTGCTGCTCACCATCGGAGGTGTAGTCATACCATTTGGCTATGAGTGAGGGAGCGACATCGTTGCTCGCGAAGAACTTGTTGAGCACGGCGGGGGCATACTTGTCGAAATCGGCGTTGTTGTCGTCACCCTTGGTCTCCATTCCGGCCATGCTCTTGGCGAACTTGCCGAAACCACCCTTCTTCTTGGCGGGGGCGTACTTCTCCAGCTCGTCGGCGGTCACGGTAGCCTTGATGGAGTCGAAGTTGATGACACGCCAGGCGAGGTTGTGGTCGTTGAACTGGTTTGGAATCTCGATTGTCGGGAACACCTCGGCGGGCAGCGAGAAGAGCGAGCCACTCGTGGAGTCATTGGCAGCCTTCTTCTGGTCAGTCTTGGCAAAGCCTTTCACCATCGACATCAGCTCATCGGCGTTCTCACCCTTCTTTGTCTCCTCCTCGTAATACTGGTTCATCGTCTCGGAGTTGAGGATGACGGTGTAGAGCGAGCTGCGCATGTACTTCTGGACGAGCGAGTCGGTGGCTTCATCCTTGGCGCTGATCGACGGGGCGCAGACTGCACCTATGAGTGTCAGCGCGCATGTGGTCATGAGTTTATTCATCGGTATGATTCAAAAAAATAAATGATTGGTTCAATATCTGTAGCCCGGGGTCAGGAAGACATAGCGGTTGACCGTCTTCGGACGGCTCTTCGCCCAGGCCACGGCCACCTCCTTGGCGGCGTTGATGCGCTGCTTCTCAAGCTCCACCTGGTTTTTATACTTGGTCACATTCTCGAATTCCCACTGCTGCTTGGTGGTCTGGCTGATCTGCTTGCTGAGGGCCAGGGCCTCGGCGTGGCATGAGGCTTCGGGATCAATCTGGCTGAGGAAGGAGTGTGCCTCGGCGGCTCCGGCAGCCGTCGGGTCGGCAGCCCATGCAGCGCGGGCCTTGGCCAGGAGCTGCTGGGCGGTGTGGTTCATGCTCTGGGAATAGATTTCCAGGGCCATGCGGCTGGCCTCGTCATAGCCCTTGCAGCATGAGGGGATGGCTGTCACATAATACAACGCCTCGTCATAGTCGCGGGCCGCCATGGCCTGGCGCGCCTTGTTGATGTAGCTCTGGAAATTGGCGTCGAAATAATCGATGATCTTGTCGCGCCCGGTCTTGAGGAAATTGATGAGCTGCGGATTGGTGGCGTTGAGCTTGTTGAGGGCGCGGGTGTAGGCCTGGGTGTCGCTGCCACCCACCCCGCTCAGCTCGAAGGTCTCGGCGGCGAACACCTTCTGCTCCTCGGCGTCGCCGATGTAGACTGTCAGCGTTGTCTTGACATACACCTTCTGTGAGGGACCGCCGGTGATGTCGTTGTAAGCGTCGTCGAAGCGTCCGGCCACGAAGAAACGGCTGTCATAGGGGGCAGAGACGAGTCCCGACTTGCCGATGGCCTGCGAGAGTTTGGCCTGCAGGCGCTGGTTGATGGCCTCGGGGACAACCTCACCCTTGGAGATGTCGGCCACGGAGACATCTATGCTGCATTCCCCCTGGGCGCTTGCCATCGACGGCACCAGGATGAGGACGCCCAGGATTGATTTCAATATCTTGTTCATAAACTGGATGAATTGGGGTCACTGGCAGATGTCGTAGAGACGGCCCGAGCCGAGACCCTTGGTGGTGTTCTCTGATTTGAGGTCGCAGGTTGAGCGGAGGTAACGTTTCAGCTGGTCGACAAACTCCTTGGCCTGCATCACACGCCCGGCGGCGTCTTTGAAGGGGATGCGCACCTGCTCGAAGTTGATGCGGTTGCGGCTCGAGTTGCGGGTGCTGTATGCATGGTTGACGGTGTTGTCGTTGACCCAGTCGCTGATGATGGTCGACAGCTCCTTGCCGTTGAACTCCGAGTTGAAGTTGATGCCGCTGCCGTTGTTGCCGATGCGGCAGGCGAGGGTGATTTCGCGGCCATTCTCCTGGAGGTCGTCGAAATGCTCCTGCAGGCGGCTGATGAACGCGGGCATGTACTCGGTGGCCGAGTTTTTCAGAGCTGCGGCCACAGGCACGGTGGTTTTCAGCGAGGGGGTCTCGGCGGTCACCTGGGCCACGCTCTTGCCCGAATAGGAGTCGAGGGCCTCAAGACGGTAAGAGAGGGTGTAGTTGAAGCCCACGGTGTGGACATCCCAGCCGATTTTGATGACGATGTCGGGGCGGAGCTTGTTGAGCAGCAGCTCATAGTCAGTGGCGTCCATCGAGCCGCCCGACTGGGAGTCGTTGCCGTATGCGTCCTCCTCATCCTCCTCCTCGTCGTCGAGCTCGGAGGATATGCCATACTCCTTGGCGGGCAGTCCGTTGTCTCTCATGAGGGCGTTGAGCTGCACGACCACATTCTTGAGGTCGGAGTTGAGGAAAGCCTCGTCATATTTCTCGGTGATGCGTGTCTTGCCGTTGCGCTCCGAGCGGTCGACATAGTCATTGGCGTTGCACCATGTCTTGTCGGGAAGGAACATCACCGTCGGGGGCGCGCCGGCGTTGAGGGTGAGCGAAGCCGTGATGGCTGCCGCGGCTGACAAAACTAATTTTCTGAGTGTCATGGCAAATTTATCGGTTGTTTATTACATTGTCTTCTCTGAGCTGCCTTACCAGGGCGGGGCGGTCTACAGTGACGGTCACACCGAAGTTCTCGCGTCCGTCGCTCTTTGATTTGGTGCGCGACATGTCGCTGCCCGAGGTCTCTTTCACAAACCTCTTGTATTCCCCGCCGTCGGCGAAGAAGCGGTCGAAATATGCGGCATATCTCTCACGGGCGTTGACCTCGGTCACTATCGGTTGGCTCATATAGCCCTTGCCCCCCTTGATGCCCTTGAAGATGACATCATTGACGGCGTTTTTCATGGCGGCCTCTATCGCCCCGGACTTGTTGGGCCCGCTGCCCCATGAACGCAGGGTTACCTCTCCCGAGGGGGAGGCATTGACGTAGGAGGTGCCGAACTCGTAGTTAGACCATGTGCCGCTCACCTCTTTCTGGCCGCGGCATCCGGCCATGAGCAACACTGCCGCCAGGCAAACCGCCGGCAGGTATGATTTTTTGAATCCCATAGGTTTTCGATATTAAGGTGTCAGAACTCGTATCCAAGCTTCAGGGTTATGAAGTTGACAAACCGGCGGGTCTCCCTGAGGTTGTCGCGGGAGTATGTCGAGAGGTCCTGGCCCACATAGCCCAGTCCGACCAGGAAGGCCGAACGCTCCCGCCCCACGCGCAGCCCCACTGTGGGGCGCAACATGAAACCGTCCCTCACGGTGCCACCGATGTCAAACGAGTAATACGGCACCACGTCGCGGTAGCGGGTGGGGATGAAGTTGCCCCTGACATTGAGGAATATCGGGAAAGCCCACTCCGAGAGGGTCGAGCGCACCTTGTTGTTGTCAAAGTAGTAGCGCGCCTCCAGCCCGATGCCCACACGGACATATTCGTTGAATCGGTAACCGGCCACGGCGTCGATTTCGGTGTAGCCGAAGTTGGAGTTGAAAAGACGGCAGGAATATGCGGCCGAGGCTTCGGCGGCCATCCAGAATCCTGAACCGGCCGAGGTATAGTCGGCCTGCTTCTCGGAGGCCCCCACCTCAGGAAGGCGGGTCACCTGGTTGATCTGCGCCGTGGCGGCCACCGAGCATGCGGCGGCAATCAGCCCGGCAATGAAATGTCTTGCTACCATCCTGAGCCGAGATTTTTGATCATACCCTGTTTTTTGAGGTCTTTCTTGAGCGTCTGGGTGTTGACCCTGACGATGGCAGACACCTTCCACTCTTTCCCGGCCTTGACCACACGGCGGCTTTCACCCACCAGCTGGCAATAGTTCTCGAAGTCGCCGTTGTCAAAGAAGGGCTTGAAGAAGTCGGCATACTCCGCCTCGGCCGTGGGTGACCCCATGATCGCCTTGTATGAGGCCACGGAACCGAATCCGGCGTTGGTCGCGTCGTCGTAGTCACGGAAAAGCACTCCGTGGACGGCGGCTTTCTCCAGGTCGATGTCCTTGACGTTGTCTTTTTTCTTTGTGATGATGGTCACCAGCACCTGCTGCGCGCTCTGTGATGTCATCCCGGCGCCCTCTATCTGGTACTGCGGGACTTCCCCTCCGCTCGCCTTCTTGGCTGACACCGAGACAGGAATGAGGAGGACCAATGCAAGAATCAATGTGGTTAACTTTTTCATCGAAATGCAAGTATGTATGTGTAGGTTTATGTGATTTCTGGTTTCCGGACTGTGTTTTCAGGCAGAGGGATATGTCAAGCAGATGTGTCGATAATGCCGCCAATTAGAGAGTTGACGGCGTTTTGTGAAAACAACTGAGAATCAAACACACGCAAAAGTACTAAAAAGTGTAGAATTTACCCCCCTAATTTGTTAAATCTTGTTAATAAACAAATATCTATTGAATTTTGTGCGGGTTACGGAAATATAAATGCCGGATAAAGATTGGCGCTTATGGCCCAGGAGGAAGCTGCCCCGTCATATCAGCCGCTGGCTGAAATGACGGGGCAGCGATGTGAGGTATGCCGTGTGGCTAAATTCGCCGGCAAGCCGGGAACAAACCGGCGGCGGCGATGGTTGATATTCTCAAAGGAGGGCGCGTATCTCCGACAGCGAAAGCCCCCGGAGGTCTTTCTCCGAGAGATTGAGCTGTGAGGCCGGGAGCGGCCATTGGATGCCTACCTCCGGATCGTCGAAGCGCAATGTCGCCTCGGCCTGCGGGGCATAGGTGTTGTCGACCATGTATTGAAACTGCGCGGTCTCCGAGATGACGATGAATCCGTGGGCGAAATGACGCGGGATGTAGAGCATGCGGGCGTTTTCGGCCGACAGCTCCACGGCGACATGCCGCCCGAATGTCGGAGACCCTTTGCGGATGTCGACGGCGACATCTATCACCGCGCCCTGCGACACCCTGACCAGCTTGGCCTGGGAGAACTCCCCTTTCTGGAAATGGAGCCCGCGAAGCACCCCCCGGGTCGACACTGACTCGTTGCATTGCACAAACTCCACGCCTGGGTCGACGTTGGCATGGAACTCATCGAGCCTGAAGGTCTCCATAAAGTAGCCTCGGGAATCGCCAAACCGCTTGGGTTCAATGATATATACTCCATCAATGGAGGTTGGCAGGTAATTCATCGGTTTAAAATTTGCTTTTCTTTTGCAAAAGTAATACTTTTGTTGTAAATATAAAAAAGAACCTCACACCATACATAATCAGTCATGACAACGCGCAGGATAATACTCCGGGACATCCCCGAGACACATGTCAACCTTTTGCCGCTCACCTATACCAGGCCGGTGGCCGACCTGCTTGTCGGCATCAACACCATACGCCAGAAGTGGGAGATGTATCTCCCGGGCGAATACCATTACCAGACAGAGGAATATCTCCGTGAGAAATTCCCCTCGACACAGCCCGGCCCGGGCGACATAGTCGTCACCTCAAGCGTTGTCCCCGAGGAGCAGCTGGCCAAGGCTGTCGGGGAACTGAAACCTGGCCAGACACTGACCGCCACCACGGCGCGCGGCCAGGAGGTTACGGTGGCCACCTGCGTGGGGGACGGCGAGGAGACCGCCACCATCGGGTATGACTCCAAGGTAGACACGGTGGAGTTTCTTTATGACATCTTCCAGCTCAACGCGCGCAAGATAGAGGATGACTTCGAGTTCCTCACCCGCGGACGCGAGGGGCAGTCGATACCGCGCAGCAACACGGTGATCGGCGACCCCGACCTGATCTACATCGAGAGCGGGGCCATCGTGGAGGGTGTGGTGCTGAATGTCTCCCACGGCCCCATATATGTGGGACGCGACGTGGAGATCATGGAGGGTTCATGCCTGCGCGGGCCAATCGCCCTGGGTGAGCATTCGACCGTCAACATGGGGTCGAAGATTTATCCCGGCACCACGCTGGGCCCCTGGTGCAAGGTCGGAGGCGAGCTTAACAATGTGGTGATGCTCGGCTACTCCAACAAGGCCCACGACGGATTCCTTGGCAACGCCGTCATCGGTGAATGGTGTAACCTCGGCGCCGGATGCGTGGCCTCAAACCTCAAGAACGACTACACCGAGATAAAGCTCTGGAATTATCCCCGCCACCGCTTCCTCAAGACCGGCCTGCAGTTCTGCGGCCTCATCATGGGCGACCACTCGAAGGCCGGCATCAACACGATGTTCAACACCGCCACCGTGGTCGGGGTCGGGGTCAACATCCACGGCTCTGGCTTCCCGCGCAATTTCATCGCCTCGTTCAGCGAAGGTGGAGCGCAGGGCTTCACCGACCTGCCGATGGAGAAATTCCTCGACATAGCGTCGCGCATGATGGCCCGCCGCCACCGCGCCCTCACCGACGTGGATGTGCGCCTCTTCGAGGCCATCCGCCAGCAGGCCGAGAATTACAAGTGACCGGCTGGCACAGGTCCTCACGCCAGTCACCTGAAAACAAATACGGGGTCTCTCACCGAGACCCCGTATTTGTTTTCCTTGCGGATTATGTTGCTGCCGTTTTACTCCGGACGGGCGATGCCATCTTTCTGGGCACGCTCGGTGAGACGCTTGATGCGGTCTTTGGTCTCGGGGTGGGAGGAGAACATCTTCTGGTAGTAGCTGCTGTTGCCGCCTGAGTTGCCTTCAAGCTCAAGGAACTTCTCAAACGACATCACCATGCCCCAGGGGTTCTTGCCGTGGCTCTTGAGGAACTCATAGCCGTAGTCATCGGCTTCCTTCTCCTGCTTCTGGGAGAACTTCGCGCCTACGAGGGCCTGGCCCATATCGCCCAGCACAGACTCGCTGAGGGCCTGGGCGGTGCCGCCGGTAGAGGCGATGCCATCCTTGAGCGCGCCGGTGAGCAGCTCGGTCTTGAAAGCCTTCTTGGAGTGGCGTTTGGCCACATGGCCGATCTCATGGCCGATGATGCCAAGCAGCTCGTCGTCGCTCATGATGTCCATCAGCGAGGAGAAGACCCTGACGCTGCCGTCGGGGCAGGCGAAGGCGTTGACATCGATCACATCATACACCTTGAAATTCAAGGGTATGCCGTCAACCTCGGTGAGGCCTTCGGTGAGGCGGCGCAGACGCTGGGTGTAGGGGTCATCCTCTCCGGGGACGGGATTGTGCTTGTCCATCCAGTCGACAGACTCTTTTACATAAGCGGCCATCTGCTCGTCGGTGAGCGTAAGGGCCTGCACACCCTTCTTGGCTCCGTCGAGAGCCTTGCCAAGCTTGAACTGGGCCTGGGACTGCTGACCGCCAAAGATGGCAGACAAAGCGAGGGAAAGAGAAAGGAAAATCTTCTTCATTGTATTATTGCGATTGATAAATGATTGATTGATAATTTAATCACACATAAATTGACCGGCTTGTAGGCGGCAAGGGCCTGGCTGCGGCCATAAAGTCACACAAAATTACTAAATTTGCGCCGTAAATTCACAATGGTAATGGCAAAAACAAACGCAAAGAGTGTGATGAGGTGGATTGCCTTGGGCATAGGCGTCACCATCCTGTTCCTGCTGGCAGGCGCAGTGGCAGGAATGATTGAGACCACCCTCATCGATTTCAGGATATTTTTCGGAATCGTGGCGGTTGTGGCCGCCGCCACCGGGACGGTGCTTCACCGGGCGTGGGGGAGGCTCACCGGCACAAGCAAGTTCTACATCAACTACCCCATCCATCTGGTTGTGTCAGCCATCGTGCTGTCAGCGGCGGTGCTGATGGGCAACTACTACCCCACCGATTTCTCCTTGCTCCCCGAGGAAAAGGTAATCATAGACCAGCGGCTGCGCAAGACCCGCTACAAGACCCGCCGTGTCTCACGCCGCGTCTACACCCGTGGCGCCCCTTACCAGGTCTATTACCTCAAGGTGGCCCTCCCCGACGGCAAACGCAAGCAGATATATGTCAACAAGGCCCTTTACGACAAGGCCCGCCAGGGGGACACGGCCACTGTCCGCGTGGGACGGGGCAAGCTGTCGTTCCCGGTGATGGACCCAAACTCGCTGAAACTGCTGCATCCCCACACCGGCAAGAAAAACACCGGGCGATGCAAATTCTTCGGCACAACGCGCAAATGAGCCTGCGCCAGCCCCGGCGCGGGTCACCACTCAAACGAGACGGTGGCTCCGATGGCGCTGAGCGTCACCGAGTGGTCGTAATACCAGTAATTGTTGCCCGAGGTAATCAGCAGGTAGGCCACACCGATGTTGACGGCCTGGCGGGGATTGCGGCTGTTGACGGGGATGCGCGCGCCTATCGCCGGACGGAAATAGAAGTTGGTGTTGTTTGACAGCCATCCGTCATCGGTGCGCAGGTAGCGGTTGCCGACAAGCCATGTGGCCCCGAGGCGCAGGTCGACAAACAGCGAGGCCGCCGAGGAGGATTTGCCGGTGGGTATGTTGAAACGGAAGTCGGTGAAAACCGGTATCATCACCCCTGTCTTCTTGTCGCCGTAACGGGGCGAGCTGCCCCAGCCGTTCCAGCCTGAGGAATAACCTGTGTCGGGCGAGGGAATATCGCCGTTCGCCGAAGACCTGACGATGTCTACCCCGAGTCCGGCCCCCATGTAGAACCAGTCGGTGTACTGGTAGCCCTGCGAGGTTGAAATCTCCACATGGTTGAGCTTTGACGAGCCTATGCCGGCCACTCCCATCACCTCTGCCGAGCCTTTGTATCTTCCCGACCCCGACAGGGCGGGGGAAATCAGGCTCTGCAACTGGCTGGCGGCCTGCCATAACTGGGCGTGGGCCTGCTGGGCCGAGGCCAACATCAACGCCACGGCTGTGGCGGCTGTAATTCTGACAAATCGGGCTTTCATGATTGCTGGTTGGTTGAATAGTATGCAAATATAATGGCCCGCAGGGGATTAAAGTTCATTTTGGGAAATACAGGGGGATTTATTAACTTTGTGGGTTAAACCATCTGTAACCCACCATCAAAGGGATGTCGCGACATCCTGAAAATTACATATCCTAAGTAAGTGTTCGAATTTAATTTATACAATATGCGAGCTTGTTTTTTAGGCGATTCCGGTGCGGAGCGAAGGAGCATAGCGGGCTATGCGACTGAGCGACAAGCCGGAAGCGGCAAAAAAGAAGCCGCAGAGTGTATAAAAGATTTCCTTCCACTTACTATCGTTTAAATTTGAACACTTACTTATGAAAAAAGAAGCCAAAGCAAGCTTCGCCGAGAGGCTGAAAATGATACCGCAGACGGCGGTAGACTACCTGAAAAGGCCGCAGGTCTGGGGATTCTTAGTGTCACTGGCCGTCATCGCGGTGCTGTCGGTGGCGTTTTTCCATCCCGACGCGTCGGAGGGAAACCAGCTCCGCCAGCACGACATGCAGCAGGGCGCGGCCATCGGACAGGAGGTGAAAGCCTACCTTGAACAGAACCCGGGAGCCGAGGAGCCCCGCTGGACCAACTCCCTCTTCTCCGGAATGCCGACATTCCAGATTTCCCCCTCATATCCCTCCGACTCCCTGTTCAGCTGGATAACGACCCTCTACGGGGCCGGACTCCCCTCCCCCTCCAACCTGCTTTTCATGATGATGACCGGCATGCTGATAATGCTGCTGGCCATGAAGGTCAGATGGTATTACGCCCTGATAGGGGCCGTGGCGTGGGGTTTCTCGTCATACTTCATAATCATCATAGGCGCGGGACACATCTGGAAATTCGTCACCCTGGCCTACATCCCCCCGACCATCGGGGGCATCGTGATGGCCTACCGCGGGCGATGGCTCGCGGGCAGCGCGCTGGCCGCCCTGTTCGCGATGATGCAGATACAGAGCAACCATGTGCAGATGACATATTACTTCCTCTTCGTCATCCTCGCCGTGATAGCCTGCTACGGGGTCGACGCCGTCAGGCGCGGGAAATATGGCCGTTTCGCAAAGGCCACGGGGGCATTGGCCGTGGCCGCAGTGCTGGCCGTGGCAGCCAACCTCCCCAGCCTCTACAACACATGGAAATACTCCAAGGAGTCGATGCGCGGCAGCCACACCGAGCTGACCACCGCCGACAGCGGGGAGCAGAAGACCTCGGGCCTCGACCGAGACTACATCACCCAGTACAGCTATGGCCGCTCCGAATCATTCTCGCTGCTGATTCCCGACATAAAGGGTGGAGCCTCGGCCCGTCCCGAAAGGGGGCGAATGGTGGCGACATCGGTGATGGACACCGACGGGGCGCAGGAGAAGGCCGCGAGGCTCAACCAGGCCGAGATGCAGTATGTCAGCGACTATGTCGGGCAATATTTCGGCGAACCTGAAGGCACCAACGGCCCGGTTTATGTCGGGGCGGTGGTTTTCGTGCTGTTCCTGCTGGGATGCGTGATAGTCCGCGGGCCGCTCAAATGGGCGCTGCTGGTGATGACGCTGCTGTCGGTGTTCCTCGCCCTGGGGCGCAACATGCAGTGGCTCACCGACCTGTTCATCGACTACATACCGATGTACAGCAAGTTCCGCACGGTGGAGTCGATACTGGTCATCGCCGAGTTCACGATGCCCGTGCTGGCCATCCTGGCGTTGCAGAAACTGCTTTCCACCCCCAAGAGCTTCGACCGCTACTTCCGTCCGGTATGCGTCTGCTTCGGCCTGACCGCCCTGCTGTGTCTGGCCGGATGGCTGTTCCCGTCGCTCTACGGGCCTGCCATCTCTGAGAGCGACATCCAGATTTCCGACATGATCGGGCAGCAGCTCAGGATGGCGGGCTATCCCCCCGAGGCTGTCTCGATGTACTCCATCAACAACCCCGCCATCGCCTCTTTCGTAGCCGATGTGCGCTACGGGATGGTGGCCGCCGACTCGCTCCGCTCCCTCATCTTCGTATTGCTCACATTCGGTTTCCTCTGGCTCTGCATGAAGGGTAAATGCAAACCCTGGCAGGGGGCCGTGCTGGTGGGGCTGCTGGTGGCCGCCGACCTCTACACGGTCGACAAGCGTTACCTCAACCACGACAGTTTCTGTCCGCCCGAACTCTCAGCATCCGACCCCTTCCCCCTCAACGACAATGACCGCCAGATACTGGCCGACACGGCGATTAACTACCGCGTGATGGATATTCCCCGCTTCTACGCCGCCGAGCCGTCGTTCCACCACAAGATGATCGGGGGCTACCACGCCGCCAAGCTCACCCGCTACCAGGATCTCATCGACCGCCACCTGGCGGCATTCACCCGTGGCGGCGAGGTAGGCCAGGCCGACTTCAATGTGTTGAACATGCTCAACGCCAAGTATTTCATCACAGCCGACAACTCGCTGATGGTCAATCCCGACGCGATGGGCAACGCCTGGTTTGTCGACTCACTTGAAATCGTAGACGGGGCCGATGCCGAGATGGCCGCCCTCGACCGCATTGACCCGGCTGTGACCGCTGTCACTGACCGCCGTTTCGCCGATGTCATCAAAGACGCTGCGCGACCCAAATCGCCCGGCGACACCATTTTCGAGACCTCTTACTCCCCCGCGGCCCTCACCTACTCGGCCACCTCGGCCAATGGGGGCCTGGCGGTCTTCTCTGAGGTTTATTTCCCCTGGGGATGGGAGGCTTACATCGATGGCAAACCGGCGCGGATAGCCCGTGTCAACTACCTGCTCAGGGCCATCGCCATCCCCGCCGGACACCACAAGGTGGAGATGAGGTTTGAGCCCCGCTCTGTGTCGGCAACCGTCGGTGTGGCCCGCGCTGCTGTCATAGCGATATACATCCTGCTGGGTGTGGCGCTGCTGTCGGTATTGTTGTTCCCCACCAAACCGCAAGAGAGGAGATGAGCCGCCTGACTCGCCACATAAGGGAAATCGCCCGGTGGCCCCGCCGTTACCGCACAAGCCGCGGATTCGGGGTCCACTCCCCTTTCGCCTTCGACTTCATCACCAAGGTGTTGCGCGACCGCGAGGCTTACTACTACGCATATCCCGAGATAGACTCGCTCTGCGGCAAGACCCACCGCGACGGCCTGATAGACAACATGGTCTTCTCCTCATCAGACTATGAGAGGCAGGAGGCGAGGATGCTTTTCAGGATGCTGTGCCGCTTCAACCCCGCCCAGGTGATAGAAATCGGGGGAGGAAACGAGGTGAGTCGCATAATAATCGAGAGGGCCATACCGTCGGCCAGCCTCCACAGGTGGTCGCGCGAGAATCCGACCGCGATAGACATGTCAAAGACATGCTTCATCATCGTCAACTACACCCTCGAGATGAATTTCACGACTGTCAGGAGCTACTTGATAGACGCGCTCGACCATCCCGGCGGGGCGGTGATATTCTTCCGCAACATGCACCTCCCCACACTCAGGCGGCTGTGGGAACAAGTGGCCGCCGCCGCCACCTTCGGCATGACTTTCCATGACGATGTCAGCGGCGTGTATGTGGCCAACCCCAAACTGCCACGCGAGGATTTCGAGATGCTTATCTGACCTGGCTGGTTACGCGCCCCTCCCCCATCGACTTGCCCCATCCCTCTGCCCAATCGACCCTGTATGAGAGAAATCGACGACATAGCCCGGCTGCGCCGCTCGTTCCTTGGCTACCTGACCCTGCAACGGGGTCTGTCGGAAAACACCCGTGAGGCTTACGGAATGGACATCGACAAGCTCTTTGACTGGTTAGCCACAGGCCGCGACGACGGGCCGCTGCCACTGCGCCAGGTGGAATACGCCACCCTCCAGGAATTCATGGCCCAGGTTCACGACCTCGGAATAGCCGTGCGCTCCCAGGCCCGTCTCGTCAGCGGCATCAAGCAATTCTTCCATTACCTGCGTGTCGAGGGCTACATCGACAGCGACCCGTCGGAACTGCTGGAGGTGCCGCGCATAGGCCGCCACCTGCCCGAGGTGCTGTCTGTCGAGGAGATAGACTCCATGATAGCTGCCATTGACCTCTCAACCCCCGAGGGCATCCGCAACAGGGCCATAATCGAGACACTTTACGGATGCGGGCTGCGCGTCTCCGAACTGGTCAACCTCGAGGTCTCCAAAGTATATCTCCAGGAACAATACCTCATCGTGGACGGCAAAGGCAACAAACAGCGTGTGGTGCCGATGTCAGAGGTGGCCATCGACCGCATCCTGGAATACATGCGCGAGGCCCGCAGCAAGCTCGAGGTGAAACCTGGCGAAGACAACATACTCTTCCTCAACCGCCGGGGCTCACGCCTGACCCGCCAGATGATATTCACCATCATACGCCGCCTGGCCCTGAAAGCCTACATACGCAAGACCATCTCACCCCACACCCTGCGCCACAGCTTCGCCACCCACCTTCTCGAAGGGGGCGCCAACCTCCGCGCCATCCAGCAGATGCTCGGCCACGAATCCATCTCCACCACCGAAATCTACCTCCACCTCAACCCCACCCTGCTCCGCACCCAGATTCTCCTCCACCATCCCCGCAACCACCGCGACTGACCTCCCCCGCGCCACAATGAGAAAAAGCCGCCGGCCATAAACAGGCCCACGGCTTTGACAATATCAATAGGCCCACGGCTTTGACAATATCAGTGCTTTGGCAATCCCTTCTATCGACGGGCAGGGTTCATTCTGAGTAGACCGGACGGATGGAATGTGTCCGGATGGCGGGCGCATTGTGAAAATCGGGAGGGGGCGGTGGCGGGAGCGCGGCACAGCACCGGGATGTCTGAGCCCGCAGGGCGAGTTCCCGGTGCGCCGTGCGGAGCCACCAGGCCCCCTCCCATAGATTTTCACGCGCCCTTGGCCTTTTGGTTCTTTTGGGCCCGCCAAAAGAACGGAAACAAAGAACAGAAACAAAGGACAGAAAAGAAAACAAAAGACAAACAATAAAACAGAAAAAAGGCTTTTCCAAGCCGGAGGAAACCAAATTCCCCACTCGGAAAAGCCCTTTTAAAATCTTTTTCGGCGGAAAAAGATTCCTACCCCACAACGATATTAATAATCTTGTTAGGCACAACGATAATCTTGCGAATAGTCTTGCCCTCAATCCACTTCGCGGCATCAGGCGACTCAAGAGCCAGCTTCTCGATCTCCTCCTTTGAAGTCTCAGGAGCCACAGAGAGCATAAAGCGGGTCTTGCCATTGAACGACACCGGCAGATTGATAGCATCAGCCTTGAGATACTCCTCATTCCACTCAGGCCACTGCGCGTCACACACAGTGGAAGCAGCGTCAGCGGCATCCTCCTTGCCATCAGCGGCAAGCGCATGCCACAACTCCTCGGCCACATGGGGGGCAAACGGAGCCAGCAGTACCACAAGCGGAGTCAGCACCTCACGGCTGTGGCAATCAAGCTTGGAAAGCTCATTGACACAAATCATGAAAGCCGCAACCGAAGTATTGTAAGAGAAAGCCTCAATGTCGGCAGTGACCTTCTTGATAAGGGTATGTACAGACTTCAGCGCCTCACGCGAAGGCTTGGAGTCATCGACAAGCCACTTCTCACCCTTGTAGAAGAGATTCCAGAGCTTCTTGATGAAACGGTTGACACCATCGATACCATTGGTGTCCCAGGGCTTGCTCTGCTCGACCGGACCGAGGAACATCTCATAAAGGCGCAGGGTGTCAGCACCGTAACGCTCCACGATGTCATCAGGATTGACCACATTGAACATCGACTTCGACATCTTCTCGACAGCCCAGCCACACACATACTCGCCATTCTCAAGGACAAACTCCGCGTCGGCGTATTCCGGACGCCAGCGGCGGAAAGCCTCAGTGTCAAGACGGTCATTCGACACGATATTGACATCGACATGGATGGGAGTCGTGTCATAACCGCCACGCAGACCGGCCGACACGAAAGTGTTGGTGTCCTTGATGCGGTAGACGAAGTTGCTACGGCCCTGGATCATACCCTGGTTGACCAGCTTGCGGTAAGGCTCATCCTTGCAGACCTTGCCCAGGTCATAGAGGAACTTGTTCCAGAAACGTGAGTATATGAGATGGCCCGTGGCATGCTCTGTTCCCCCCACATAGAGGTCGACCTGCTGCCAGTATTCATTGGCCTCCTTGGAGACAAGCTCGTCATGGTTGCGCGGATCCATATACCGGAGGTAATAGGCCGACGAGCCGGCGAAACCGGGCATAGTGTTGAGTTCCAGAGGATAACCCTCTTCGGTCTGCCATCCGGCGGCACGGCCTAGAGGAGGATCACCCGACTCTGTGGGGAGATATTTGTCAATCTCAGGCAACTGCAGGGGGAGCTTGTCGAGTGGTAGCATCATCGGGACACCATCCTTGTAGTAGACCGGGAAAGGCTCGCCCCAATAGCGCTGGCGCGAAAAAATGGCGTCGCGCAGGCGGTAATTGACCTTGACACGTCCGAGCCCCTCCTTCTCGATGAATTCCTTTGTCCTGGCGATGGCCTCCTTAACCTCCAGACCATTGAGGTCGAGCTTCTCAGAGGCGGAGTTTATCATCTTCCCCTCCTTGGCGTCGAAGCTCCCCTCAGACACGTCGGCCCCCTCAATCAGGGGAATGACGGGGAGGTCAAACTTGCGGGCGAAAGCATAGTCGCGGCTGTCATGGGCGGGCACGGCCATGATGGCACCCGTACCGTAACCGGCCAGCACATAATCGCTGACCCAGATGGGAATACGCTTGCCGGTAAGGGGATTGACGGCATACGCGCCGGTGAACACACCGCTCACCTTCTTGTCGGCGATACGCTCGCGCTCGGTCTTGTGCTTGATTTCGTTGCGGTAATCCTCCACGGCCTGACGCTGCCCGGGAGTAGTCACCATGTCGACATACTTGCTCTCAGGGGCAAGCACCATGAATGTGACACCAAACACCGTGTCGGCGCGGGTGGTGAAGATTGTCATCTCCACATCAGAATCGGCCACCTTGAACTGCATCTCGGCACCCTCCGAGCGCCCGATCCAGTTGCGCTGTGTCTCCTTTATGGAGTCGCTCCATTCAAGGCTCTCAAGGCTGTCAAGCAGGCGGGGGGCATAGGCGCTGACGCGCAGACACCACTGGTACATCAGTTTCTGCTCAACGGGATAGCCTCCGCGGATGGACACACCCTCGCTGACCTCGTCATTGGCCAGCACGGTGCCAAGCTGCGGACACCAGTTCACCATCGTGTTGCCCAGGTAGGCGATACGGTAGTTCATCAGCGTGTCACTGCGCTGCTTGTCGTCCATGGCCTTCCATTCCTCGGCTGTGAACTTCAAGGGCTTGGACTCGGCGGCTGTGTGCCCCTCCGAACCGTTGGCGGCGAAATATGCCTCCAGGTCGGCGACAGGCATGGCCTTCTGCAGCTTCACATCGAAATAGTGGTTGAACATCTCGATGAAAGCCCACTGGGTCCAGTGGTAATACTCCGGATCGCAGGTGCGTATCTCGCGGTCCCAGTCATAGCAGAACCCTATCCGGTCGAGCTGTCCCCGGTAACGGGCGATGTTCTCGGTGGTTGTCTTCTCGGGGTGCTGCCCGGTCTGGATGGCATACTGCTCGGCAGGGAGGCCGTAAGCGTCATATCCCATAGGGTGAAGCACGTTGAATCCTTTGAGCCGTTTGTAACGGGCGTAGATGTCGCTGGCTATGTAGCCCAGCGGATGTCCCACATGCAGACCTGCCCCCGAGGGGTAGGGAAACATGTCAAGCACATAGAATTTGGGCTTGCCATGGTCAATCTCCGTATGGTAGACCTTGTTGTCTTTCCAGTACTGCTGCCAGCGGGATTCTATTTTTCTATGATTGTAGTCCATAATGATTCTTTGTTATTTCGACAATTCGAGCATCCTGTCGATGGGACGGATGGCCTTGCGGGCGATTTCGGCATCCACCTCTATGGCCGGCGACATGTCGCGCAGGCAGTCGCGCAGCTTGGCGAGGGTGTTGAGCTTCATGTAGCTGCAGTTGTTGCAGGCGCATCCGGCCTCCTCCGGGGGAGCGGGGATGAAGCTCTTGCCGGGGCAGAGCTGGCGCATCTTGTGGAGTATGCCGCTCTCAGTGGCGACGATGAACTCGGTGGCGTCGCTCTGGCGGGCATAGTCGAGCAACGAGGCTGTCGAACCGACATGGTCGGCCAGCAGCGTCACCGCCTTCTTGCATTCGGGATGCACCAGCAACCTGGCTCCCGGGTGCTGTTTCTTCAGGTCTATGATGGCCTGCAGGGAGAATTGCTCATGTACATGACACGCGCCGTCCCAGAGCAGCATGTCCCTGCCGGTCTCGCTGTTGATGTAGTTGCCGAGGTTGCGGTCTGGGCCGAAGATGATTTTCTCATCCTCGGGGAGGGCCTCCACGATCTGGCGGGCGTTGGATGAGGTGACCACCACGTCGGTCAGGGCCTTCACCGCGGCTGAGGTGTTGACATAACTCACCACGGTATGGCCCGGATGGGCCTTGACGAATGCCTCGAACTCATCGGCGGGGCATGAGTCGGCCAGGGAGCATCCGGCCTCTGTGTCGGGCACCAGCACTGTCTTGTCGGGACAAAGTATCTTGGCTGTCTCCCCCATGAAATGCACTCCGCAGATCACTATCACCTTGTTGGGCAGGGTGCGGGCCTTGCGGGCCAGGGCAAGCGAGTCGCCGACAACATCGGCGATGTCCTGGATGTCGCCGTCGGTGTAATAATGGGCCATGATGGCCGCGTCGCGCTCCTGCTTGAGGCGGCGGATATCGGCAATGAGTGCCTCTCTGTCTTTTTCCATCTTAGAAGCTAATGGATTATATAAGGTTTTAGGAGGCAAAATTACTCAATTTTTCTCCAACCGCCAAACTTTACAGGCGCGAGAACTTGTAGGCGAAACCTATCGAGAGGATTTCCTTGAACTGCCAGTGGCGCCATGATGTGTCCTCCACCTCGGGGGCCTGGGAGTCATACCTGAGATGGCCGTAGACTCTCGCCGACATGAACCGGTTGATTGAGAAGTCGAGTGTGTTCTCCCAGTCGCCCTGCAGGTAATGGTAGTCGGTGAAGGCAAACAGGCGCGAGGTGTAGGTGATATTGTATGTGATCTTCCACTTGAAATTAAGCTCAAGCGACGAACCGTATTCGCTCTTTGAGGTCTTTCCGGCCTCGATGCCGAACGCCTCGGGATTGAGGTTGGGATTGGTGCAGGTTTTGAGGTTGTAGCTCAGAGGGGCTATCGAGGCCGAGAACTGCACTGTCTTGCGTGGATTCTCGTATGAGTAGGTCAAACCGACACCGACATTAAGCTCGGAAGGGGAGAGGAACGAGGCTATCATCTCGTCGGAATTGACCTTGTAGCTGTTGAGGAGCTGGGTCTTGAACTGCGCGGTGATCGAATAGTACCATCTGCGGGCTGCTTTCAGACCGAATTTGGAGTTGACCTGGAAGAGGTCTTCCGAGATGTTGTACCTGTGTATGGAGTCCTCCGGGGCATTGTTGAGGGCGAGCTTGTAAGATGCTGTCGTCTCGAAAATCACATTGGGGTTGAACTTGGGGTTGAGCTTGATGTTGTAGAGCGCCCCGAAGATCATGTTGAGGTTTGAGTTACCTCCCTGATACCAGTTGGGGGAGATGTAGGCCTGGGAGAAATGGAGCGACCCGTCGAAGGTGTGGAGCCAGTTGATGCGCTCCGGCTCGATTTCAGGCACAACCTGTTTCATCGAGTCGAGGGGGGCTTCCTTGAACTCCTCGACGGTAAGCTTGGCGGTGGAGGGGTCGAGGTGCATGACGAATTTCTTCGGGGGGCGGGGCATGGTGGCCATGTTGTAGCGGACAATCTCGGGAAGCTCCGACATCACCTGCTGCATGAAATAACGCTGGCGGTAGTTGCGTTTGACCAGACGGTTGAAAAAGGAGTCAGGCTCCCCCTCGGCGGGAAAAGCGTCGACCAGCGGATCGCCGGCTTTCTCGGAGAGGAACATGTCGTAATGGTCAAACACCAGGGGGAGGTAAAATATCTCGTTGTACATCCGGTCTGAGACATTGAGGGTGGTGTCGGTGGGGAGGGTCATCCCGGGCAGCACCACGAGCCCCCCTTGCGAGTCGGAGGGCAACGCCACGGTCTCACCCTCGACAATCAGCTCGTCGAAAAGCGACTGCGCCCCCAGCTTGACCGGAGACATCATCAGACCCGCGAAAAAAAGCAACAATGTAATGACCTTATTGGAATCTTGACAGGCAGAAAGCATGGGAAAATAATCGGTGTATGTGCAAGTTGATACTATCGGTTATCGTCATGCAAAGTTACTCCTTTTCGCTGTCTTCTCCAAAACCGCCCGCCGGGTTTTCAACATTCTTTTTTATGAGATGAATCTAAAGGTTTTGAAAAACGGAGTTTTTTGAATTCCGACCAAAAATCCTCCCGAATAATAAAGCCTGTTGATAAACGTCATAACTTTCCGGCCTTTGATTTGGATTTCACGGTTATCGACATGCGGCCTGACTGTTTCAACATGCTGTCAACATAAACAGTGCTTCAAATCAGAGTGTTGCGAGGTTATCAACATGCCGTTGATAACTTTATCAACTGATAACTTCATAGTTTTCAACTATTGATAACCCCGGAAAAACGCGTTGAAACAACCATCCAAAACTTGCCCGGCATATATTTGGAGATAACCTGTCGGGTGATTATACAGGGAGCTGGTTTTATCATCCAACATCTTCCGGAAAATCTTCCCATCCTTTTTTCAACACGGTTTTCAACATGTTTTTCAACAGTGGCGGCGGGGCTGAAATCAGAAGGGCCACGCTGGTTTTCAACGTGACCCTTCCGGTGGTTTCTCCTATGGGGAGGAATGATTGGTTGCTATGCCTGCGACAAGGCAGAGGGGATAAGTTCGCAGAGGGTGGGATGGGGGTGGATGGCGCGGGTGACTGCCGATACCGGGAGCCCTGCCGAGATGGCCAGCGACACCTCCATTATCAGGTCGGAGGCATGTGGGCCGAGTATGTGGCAGCCAACTATCCTGTCGCCGCTGACAACCATTTTCACCATGCCGTCGGCCTCCCCCTGGGTGAGGGCTTTTCCATTGGCCCTGAAGGGTAGCTTGACCACCCTGAGGGGGGAGATTCCTTGTGCTTCGGCCTGCTCTTCGGTAAGTCCGGCGGAGGCTGCCTCCGGCACCGTGAAGACGGCGGCGGGGATGGGGGAGAGGTCGGTGTCGACACCCATCACGCGGCGCGCCTGGGCAGTGGCGGCGTGGGCCAGCTGGCATATCCCGTTGCAGTCTCCGACGGCATACACACCGGGGATTGTGGTCTGGAAATTCTCGTCGACGGTTATCCCTTTGGGGGTGGTGGCGGCCCCGGCCTCGGGGAGGCCTTCGGGGATTACAGCCTTGCGGCCCACTGCCATCAGCACCTTCTCCACATCTGCCTCGCCGGGTTTGTTCTTGGCCTCGTATCTTACCTTCAGGCTGCCGTCGCTGTTTTCCTCCACAGCGGTGGCTGCGGCGCTGAGGATGAATTTCACACCGCGTTTCGACAGTGAGGAGCGGAGGCGTTTGGCTATGTCGCGGTCAAAGCCGGGGAGTATCTCCTTGCAGTATTCAATCACTGTGACCTCGCATCCGAGGGCGGCGTAGACCGAGGCGAACTCCATGCCTATCACTCCGCCGCCAATCACTGCCATGGAGGATGGCAGGGCAGTGGTGTCAAGCAGATGGTCGGAGGTGACACACAGCTCGGCCCCCGGGATGGGGAGCATGGCGGGTCTGGCTCCGGTGGCCACTATTATCTTCGGGGCGGTGAATGTATCGCCGTCGGCCTCCACCTCGGTGGGGGAGATGAAACGGGCCATGCCTGTCTTGACATCAGCGCCGTTGACCACGGCGGCCACAGCCTCGCGGAGCTGGGCGACAATCTGGTTTTTGCGCTCCACGATGCGGGGCATGTCGATGGTTATCGTGCCTGCGGGGATGTCAACGCCGAATTCCCCGGCGCGGGCCGCCTCAAGGGCCGCCTCGGCCGAACGGCAGAAGGTCTTCGTAGGGATGCATCCCCGGTTGAGACAGGCGCCGCCGAGCGGACCCGACTCTATCAACAGGGTTTTCAACCCTTGTCTCACGCCGCAGGCGGCTGCCGGATAACCGGCAGGCCCTGCGCCGATGACTATAAGATCATAACTGGTCATGATGTATTCTCGTTGGTTGCGGGGTTGGGTCAGAGGCTGTCGAAAGTCAGCACCGGGTTGAGGGCCGCCGTGGTGTCGTCTGGACGGGTGACGGGGGTCAGATGCGGCGCGGTCTTCACGGTCTCGGGGTCTTCGATGGCCTCGCGGGCGATGTCGCGCATCGCGGCGATGAACTCGTCGAGGGTCTCGCGCGATTCGGTCTCGGTAGGCTCGATCATCAGCGACTCGTGGAACAGCAGGGGGAAATAGATTGTTGGGGCATGATAGCCATGGTCGAGCAGTCGCTTGGCGATGTTGAGGGTGGTCACTCCGGTCGACTTGTCGCGCAGGCCGTCAAATACAAACTCATGTTTCGACAGTCCCTCGATCGGGAGCAGGTAGCAGTCTTTCAGCGCCTCCTTGATGTAGGTGGCGTTGAGGGTGGCGAGCCGTCCGGCTTCCATCAGCCCGTCGCTGCCGAGGGTGAGTATGTAAGCCAGGGCGCGGGCCTGCACGGCGAAGTTGCCAAGCGTGGCCGACACCGAACCGAGCGCGAGAGGGGAGTACTCTATGGCGTAACGGTATGATTCGTTGACGGGGAACCTGTCGGGGGTCTCGGTGCGCCTCACCACCCGCGGGTTGGGGAGGAATTTCTCCAGCCCTTTGCGCACACCGACCGGGCCTGAGCCTGGGCCGCCGCCGCCGTGGGGGGTGGAGAATGTCTTGTGGAGGTTGACGTGCATCACGTCGAATCCCATGTCGCCGGGACGGGCGACACCGAGCAGCGGGTTGAGGTTGGCGCCGTCGTAATACATCAGCGCGCCGGCCTCATGCACCAGCGACGCGATGCGTGGTATGTCTTTCTCGAAAATGCCGAGGGTGTTGGGGTTGGTCAGCATGATGGCGGCCACGGTGTCGTCGAGGAGCGGTTCGAGGTCGGCCACATCCACTGTGCCGTCGGGGCGGCTCTTTACCTCCACCACATCCAGGCCGCAGACAGCCGCCGAGGCGGGGTTGGTGCCGTGGGCCGAGTCGGGCACGATGACTTTGCGGCGTTTCTCACCTTCCCCGCGCGAGGCGTGGTAGGCACGTATCACCATCAGTCCGGTAAGCTCTCCCTGCGCCCCGGCGAAGGGGTTGAGGGTGAACTCCTCCATGCCGCCTATCTCACACAACGCCTTCTGCAGCGTCCAGTAAAGCTGCAGCGCGCCCTGGGCGGCGAAGGCGGGGGTTGCGGGATGCAATCCGGCGAAACAACTGTGGCAGGCCATCTCCTCGTTGATTTTCGGATTGTATTTCATAGTGCATGAGCCAAGGGGATAGAATCCCGTGTCGACACCGAAATTGTTGGTCGACATGTTGTTGTAATGTCTCACGGCGGTGGGCTCGTCGACCTCGGGCAGCCTCAGGGGTGTGGCCCGGCGCATTGCCTCGGGAAGCTGGATGCTTTCGCTGACATCTCCGGCGGATAGTCCGTTGCGCGGCACGGCGTAGCCGCGACGACCCTCGCGCGACAACTCGAATATCAGTTTTCCATAGACTTTTCTGTTCATTTCTTCTATCTTTTGAGGGTCATACACAGGTTTTTGCGATCTCGAAAAGGCGGTCGGCGTCCTCGCGGGTCTGCATCTCGGTGGCGGCCATCAGTATGGTGTGGTCGTCAATCTTGATTCCGGGCAGTATGCCCCCCTTGCGGATGGCCGCGGCTATCAGCGAGTCGACCGAGTAGTCGGTCTCGAGCAGGAACTCGTTGAGGAACGGCTTGGAGGGGTGGCGCAGGCGCGCGCGTCCGTCGGATGTCATCTTGCCGAGCAGGTATAGGGCCATCAGACGCGACGCCTCGTTGATTTCCCTGAGACCTTCGGCCCCGACGAGCGACATGTAGGCCGACACCCATAGGGTCATCAGCCCCTGGTTGGAGCATATGTTGGAGGTGGCTTTCTCGCGGCGGATATGCTGCTCGCGGGCCTGGAGGGTAAGCACGAAACAGCGTCGCCCCTCGGAGTCGGTGGTCGCGCCGACGATGCGGCCCGGCATCTTGCGCATCAGGGCCTTCGTGGCGCAGAGGAAACCAAGATACGGCCCCCCGAAACTCAGGGGAATGCCGAGCGATTGCGCGTCGCCGCAGGCGATGTCGGCCCCGAGTTCGCCGGGGGTCTTCAGCACGGCCAGGGTGGAGGCAACGCAGTTGACAATCAGCAGAGCCTTGTGGGAATGGCAGAGGTCGGCCAGGCCCTCATGGTTTTCGATTATCCCGTGGTAGTTTGGCGAGGCGACGACCACTCCGGCCACCTCCTTGCCCCTCTGCTCCAGCATCTCGGTGAGCGCCGCGCGCGAGGTCTCGCCATCCTCGGCGGGTATGGTCATCAGCTCCACGCCGTGGTAACGGGCGTATGTGTCGACCACCCGGCGCACGTCGGGCGAGAGGGTTTCGGAGACAAGCACGAGGTTGCGCTTGCGCTGTGAGGCCACGGCCATCAGCACCGCCTCGGCGGTGGCGGTCGCCCCGTCATACATCGACGCGTTGGAGATGTCCATGCCGGTCAGGCGTGTCATCATCGTCTGGTACTCGAATATGTATTGCAGGGTACCCTGTGATATTTCAGGCTGGTAGGGGGTGTAGGCTGTCAGGAACTCAGACCGCGAGGCTATCGATTTCACCGCGGCGGGGCAGCCGTGGTCATAGAAGCCGCCTCCGGCGAAACACACCTCGACAGGTGCGTTCTTCTTGGCCAGATGGTCGAAATAGCGTCTTACGGAGGTCTCGTCCATCCCCTGGGGCAGGTCGTAGGGTTGTTTGAGGCGCAGCGAGGGGTCAACGTCGCCGTAAAGGTCGTCGAGAGACGACACGCCACACCGGTCGAGCATCTCCTTGATGTCGGCCGGCGTATGGGGGAAATATCTGTGCATTGTAGGGCTGGTATTTGATTTAAGATGATTGGAAATACGGGGGGCGGCCGGGTAATGGGCGACGAGACCGCCGGAGCGGGATATGACCGCTTTCCGGCGGTCTCGTCACGGAAAATCTCTCTACCCCTGTGTCAGTGGGCTGCCGCGCAGAACTCGTCGTAAGCCGCCTGGTCCATCAGGTCGTCGAGATCTGAGGTGTCGGCTATGGAGACGGCGATGATCCAGTTGGCCATGGCGTCGGCGTTGATCAGGCGGGGATTGTCTGAGAGGGCCTCGTTGACCTCCACCACCTCTCCCGAAACCGGGGAGATGAGGTCTGACGCGGCCTTGACGCTCTCTATCGCGCCGAAGTCCTCACCCTTCTCTATCTCGTCGCCCAGGTCGGGCATGTCGACATATACGACATTGCCGAGTTGCTTCTGGGCGTAGTCTGAGATGCCGATGTAACCTTTGTCACCCTCTACACGGATGTACTCGTGGGTCTTGCTGTACAGTATCATTCTCTTTTAGGCTTTGTATGATTTCTTGAAAAATTTCTTTGACACGACGGTGGCGGGGAATGTCTTTTTCCTCACCTTCACCTTCAGCTCGGTGCCGGTCTTGGCATAGCGCGCGTCGATGAGGGCCATGCATATCGAGCGGTCGGTGGAGATGCCACGGTAACCGGTGGTCACGGTGCCTATCACCTCATCCTCGGGCGACAGCACCTCGCAGCCGTGGCGGGCTATGGCGCGGTCATGGATTTCAAGGCCGACAACCTTACGGCGCGGACCCTCCTCTTTGTGTCTGCGCAGCGTCTCGCCGCCGATGAGGTCGGGCTTGTCGAGCTTCACAAACATTCCCAGCCCGGCCTCGAGCGGGGTGATGTCGTCGGCGAGCTCGTTGCCGTAGAGCGGCAGCCCCACCTCGAAACGCAGGGTGTCGCGGCAGCCCAGACCGCAGGGGGCGGCCTTGCCAGAGTCCATCAGGGCCTGCCATACACGGCGGATGAAGCCGTGGGGGCCGTATATCTCGAAACCATCCTCGCCGGTGTAGCCGGTGCGCGACACGATCACGGTCTCACCCTCATGGTCAAGTTCCTTGAAGGTGTAGAAGGCAAGGTCGCGGCAGGGTATCTCCACAACCTCCTCCATGACCTTCTCGGCTTCCGGGCCCTGGACGGCCAGCTCGGCCATCTCCTCGCTCATGAACTCAAGACAAACGCGGTAACCCTCGGCCTGGCGGAGAATCCACTGCTCGTCCTTGGTGATGTTGGAGGCGTTGACCACAAACAGGAAGTCGTTGTGGCGGCGTTTGTAGACCAGCAGGTCGTCCACCACACCGCCGTCGGGGCGGAGCATCATCCCGTAGAAGCACTGCCCGTCGGGGGCGTTGGTGACATCGTTGGAGAATACCCGGTTGACGAAGAACTCGGCGTCCTCGCCGGTGATGCCTATCTCTCCCATGTGGGACACGTCAAACACTCCGCAGGCGTTGCGCACGGCGTTGTGTTCGCCAATTATTCCGAGCCCGTACTCTATCGGCATGTCGTAGCCGGCAAACGGGCTCATCCTGGCCCCCAGGGCCAGATGGAGGTCGTGGAGGCAGGTAAATTTGAGGTTTTCGCAGTTATCCATGGTTGTAAGATGTGTTTTTTTGTGTCTTGTCTCATGTGGTGGCGATGCCCGCCGGGGCGGCCCCCAGCAGCAGCTCGGCGAAGTCGGCGGTCTTCAGGCCCGCTATCACCTCCCCTGGAGACGCTGTGGAGAGCGCCTCCATTATGCCGTCGCGGGTGAACTCGGCCCCTTTCAGCCTGTCGAGCAGCCCCTCGTCAAGGTCGCTCAGCAGGAAGAAATCTCCCTGGAGGTTGACCTTGCGGATTCTCGCCGCCATCCCCGGTTCGGGAGGGGGGATGAGGTCGGTGGAGACGCTGAATTCCCCCACACCGTCGATGCGGTGGCGGTCGGTGGTCTCCCGGTTGCCGTACCGGCCCCATATCCATTCGTCGGTGAAGTATTCCTCGGATATGCGGCTTATCTCGCGGATGTCGGCCGGGGTCATCTCCTGGACGGAGTCGCAGAGATGCTCGCGGCAGAACTGCTTGAACTCCTCTATCGTCAGCTGAGGCAGATGCTCGCGGATGGTTGTCACATGGCTTCTCACCGAGCTCACACCCTTGGCGCGCAGCTTTGCCTGCGAGGGGGTGATGGCCTGCGACATCCTGGCGGGGTCGGCATCGTAGAGCATCGTGCCATGCACGATGCTGCGCCCGTGGAGATGGTAGAAGGCGTTGCCGCTTACCTTGCGGTCACCGATCACCACATCGTTGCGCCCCGTCGTTGCGGCGTCAAGCCCCAGGAGGCGCAGAGTGTCGGCGACCATCCGGCAATACCGCGAGAAGGTGGTGGTAACCTCTCCAGAGGTGGTAACGTGGCTGAACATGATGTTGTTCATGTCGGCGTAGACACAACCCCCGCCGCTCTTGCGCCGGTAAGTCTGTATCCCCTCCCGGCGGCAGAAATCGAGGTTGACCTCGGCGAAGGGGTTCTGGCACCGGCCGAAAATCACCGTCGGCTCAACCTGCCACATGAAAAAATACTCCCCGTCGGGATAATTCCGCGCCAGGTGTTCCTCCATCGCGAGATGAAAGGGGAGCGGGCGCGCTTTTCCGCCGGGGCTGTCAGGTAATGAAGCGTATATCATGACGCTGTTGAGTCTGGTTCAAGTTGCCCCAAAGTTAAAAATCTTTTTTTTCTCCCCCAAATTTTCATCAGATTATATTTTCTGTTTTTCAGCATCCCTGATTCCTGTCGTGTCCCTGATTTCAGACTTGATTTTTGTAGTTTTTCGGTGAAAAGCGTATTTTTGCAGAATGATAACCCGACACAGACAGTGATGGAAAGATACACGATAATTAAGGCGGTGAAGGATTATTGCAGCCGCAACGCAATCGACCCTGCCGGCTGGATGCCGAAGGCCGCGCTGATTGACATGGACGGCACCCTCATCGACTCGATGAGAAACCACACGGCGGCATGGAAACGCCTCAGTGACGAGCTGGGCATGGAGGCCGACCGCGACGAGTTCTACCTTTATGAGGGGATGACCGGCCGCGCCACAATCAGGCTGCTCTTCAAAAGGGCGCGCGGATATGAGCCCTCCGACAGCGAATGTGATGAACTTTACGCGCGCAAGGCGAGTTATTTTAATGAGATGCCCAGGGTCGCGGTGATTCCCGGAGCCGCAAGGATGCTTGAGACATTTGAGACCCAGGGAATCACGAGGGTGCTGGTCACCGGCTCGCGCCAGCTCTCAAACCTCGACCGTCTCGACACAGATTTCCCGGGGGCATTTCTCCATCATCTGCGTATCACGGCCGCCGATGTCTCCCATGGCAAACCTCATCCCGAGCCTTACCTCAAGGGTATGGAGCTGGCAGGCGTGTCGCCCGTGGAATCGCTTGTGGTCGAGAACGCCCCCCTCGGGGTGGAGTCGGGCAAGGCATCAGGCGCGTTTGTGCTGGCCGTCACCACCGGCCCTGTGCCGCGCCGTTCGCTCGAGGATGCCGGGGCCGACATCGTCTTCTCATCGATGGAGGAGCTGGCCGAGGCTCTGCCCGGGTTGCTCTCCCGATGAGAGGGCCACACGTTTTCAACTGTTTAATCACAAACCTCTTTCCAGACAGAAATTGCTATGAGTGCCAAAAAGAACAACCCGCAGGTAAACCTGATGTTCACCAACCATGTCGCCCTCGAGCTTGACAGGGCAGTGGAGCTGATTGGGCCGTCGTCGGTCCATGTGCTTGTCGATGTCAACACCGAGGCGTTTGTCTTGCCGCTGCTGCAGGCGCAGTCAAAGGCCGTCGCCTCGGCCTCGGTGATCAGTGTGAAGGCCGGGGAGATGTTCAAGAACCTCGACTCGCTGACATCCATATGGCGACAGCTCGGCGACGGCGAGGCCAACCGCAACTCCCTGCTGATAAACCTCGGCGGGGGAGTGGTGACCGACATGGGCTCTTTCGCCGCGGCCACCTTCAAGCGCGGCATACGGTTCATCAACGTGCCCACGACATTGCTCTGCGCTGTCGACGCATGCGTCGGGGGGAAGACCGGCATCAACTTCAACGGCCTAAAGAACGAGATCGGGATGTTTCGCGACGCCGACCTGGCCATCATCTCAACCCTCTATTTCAACACCCTCACCTCCCAGGAGCTTCTCTCGGGTTACGCCGAGATGATAAAGCATGCCCTGGTCAGCTCCACGGAGCAGACATCCAGGATACTGTCATATGATGTGACAAGCTACAGTCCCGACTCATTGCTGGCCCTGCTTGAGGAATCGGTCGGGGTGAAGCAGAAATATGTGGTGGCCGACCACGAGGACCGCGGCGCGCGCCGGGCGCTGAACTTCGGCCATACGATAGGCCACGCCTTCGAGTCGCTCGCCATGGAGCGGAAGTCGCCGCTCGCCCATGGCTACGCCGTGGCGTTCGGGATGGTCGGGGCGCTGGTGCTGTCACGCATGAAACTCGGTTTCCCCTCTGAGATCCTCCAGACCTATGTGGACTATGTGCGCCACCATTACGGGGCGTTTGAGATTTCATGTGACGATTACAAGAAGCTCATCGGCTACATGCACCACGACAAGAAGAACGACCGTCCTGGGCTGGTCAACTTCGCCCTGCTGAAATCGCCGGGCGAGGTCGAAATAAATGTGCCGGTGACAGACGACGACATCACGGCCGCCCTCGACATCTACCGCGACATGCTGGGGCTGCCCTGACCTCCGGCTAACCGAAGAATATGTAGGCCGCGAATATGCCGGCCACAGACCCGGTGACGTCGGCAAGCAGGGCATACGGCACCGCGTAACGGGTCTTCCTTACCCCGACTGCCCCGAAATAGACAGCCAGCACATAGAACATTGTGTCGGTCGACCCCTGTATGGCCGCCGACACACGCGACACGAACGCGTCGGGCCCGTGGGTGGCCATCAGGTCAACCATCAGTCCGCGCGACCCGCTGCCGCTCAGTGGCTTCATCATCGCCGTGGGCAACGCCTCCACCCATCCGGTGTCTATCCCGCAGGCCCCTACGGCCATCCTCATCCATCCGGTCAGCAGGTCCATCGCCCCGGAGGCCCTGAACATGGCTATCGCAACCAGTATCGCCACCAGGTAGGGGATTATTGTGACGGCTGTCTTGAATCCCTCCCTGGCCCCCTCGATGAACGCCTCGTAGACATTCATCCGACGCCAAAGGCCGGCACAGAGAAACAGCACTATGACCCCGAACAGCAGCGCGTTGGCTATCAGCGAACTGTAACGTTCCACCCGTTCGCCGTCCATTCCCGAGAAGAACCACACCATCAGTCCTATCAGGGCCATCATCCCTCCCAGCCATGTCAGCAAGACCGGGTCAAGAATCCTGATGCGCTGTCTGAGACACAGAGCGATGATGCCCACCAGTGTCGACACGAATGTCGCCATCAGTATCGGCAGGAAGACATCAGTAGGGTTGGCCGCCCCGGCCTGGGCGCGGTACATCATTATGGATATCGGTATGAAACATAGCCCCGACGCGTTGAGTATCAGAAACATTATCATCGCGTCGGTGGCGGTGTCCTTCTTGTCGTTGAGGGTCTGAAGCTCCTGCATGGCCTTGAGGCCCAGCGGGGTGGCGGCGTTGTCGAGGCCGAGCATGTTGGCCGACACGTTCATGAATATCGAGCCCATCGCCGGATGCCCCTTGGGCACACCGGGAAACAGGCGGCAGAACAGCGGCGAGATGAGCCTCCCGAAGAAGCCTATCACCCCGGCCCGCTCCCCGATTTTCATCAAGCCGAGCCACAGCGACAGGATGCCCGTCAGGCCGAGGGAAATCTCAAACGCGGTGGCGGCGGAGGTGAACGACGAGCCCATTATGTCGCTCCATATGCCTGCCTCGCCGCAAAACACCGACCGGTAGAGCGCCACGACGAACGCCACCAGGAAAAACGCTATCCAGATATAATTGAGAGCCACTGCAGGTAAGAATTGGTTAATACTTCACAAAGTTAGTCAAAAATCACCGCATTTTTTCGTAACTTTGCGCAGTTTTGACCAATAAACCGACTTATCGAAAATTCACACCGTGAAAAATTTCCTGATTTTATGCCTGTGTGTGTTGATGCCGCTGTGTGGTGTCGATCTCCACGCCAGTGATTTTAACGCAACTGTCGAGGCCGCCGACACTGTGGCTGTCATCATCGACCCCGACCTGACCCCGGATGAGGTCTACGGCGACACGGTCGTGGTGGTCTCCCCACAGCATGAGAGCACGACTTTCCCCCGCGAGGACCACACCCATGATTTCCACTGGGAGCAGTTTGCCATCCCCGCCGGTGTGGCCACGGCGTCGGCCCTGTTTGTCAAGACCCCCAAGCTCGTGCAGGCCCGCGAGTGGGTGCAGTCAAAGCTCGCCAACAAGACCGGACAGCCGCGCACCGAGGTCGACGATTACCTCCAATACGCCCCCATGCTGGCCTCATACGCCATCTATTTCTGCGGTGTCAAGGGTGAACACAACCTGCTCGACCGCACCATCATACTGGCCATGAGCTATGCCACGTTCGCTGTCGTGAACCATACCATGAAGTTCGCTTTCAGCGAGCAGAGGCCCAACTCGGGGCGCTCAACTCTTTCCCCTCGGGCCATACCGGCACCGCCTTTGTCGGGGCCGAGTTTCTGCGCCGCGAATACTGGCACACCAACAAATGGATCGGCGTGGCCGGTTATGCCTGCGCCGCCGCGGTGGCCTATATGCGTGTCTACAACAACCGCCACTGGATCAACGACGTGGTCGGAGGCGCTGCCATCGGCTACATGTCTACCGCCTTCGCCTACTGGCTCTACCCCAAAATCTTCCGCAAACGGGCCGCCCTCCACCGCCAGGAGCTGCTGCGCCGTATCGACCCGGAAGCGTCGGCTGGGGCATATGCCCCAGCCCGCCCTGGCCAGGGGGGCGTGAGATGTTTCGCCACACCCTACGCCTCCACCGCCTCTGCGGGCCTCTCCTGCCTCATTGTTTTCTGATAAGTAGATTCTGCGGGTCAATCATCAGGCGGGCTGTGTCGAATATCGGAAAAAAGTCGTACCTTTGTAAGCAAAGGAACAACCTATATTCATCATATGAGTGACAGCCTGAAGATTTTTTGTGAGAACACCGGGGAATATGTCGACATCCGGGGGGGCGAGACCCTGCTGGAGCTTGCCGGCAGGATCGGACGGGAAAGGCTCGGCCTGGCGTTTCCCGAAATATGCGCTTTGGTCAACAACAAGAATGAGCCGTTGCAATACCAGGTCTTCGCCCCGAAGATGGTCAGGTTTCTCGACAGGCAGTCGGCCTCAGGCTTCAGGGTCTACACCCGCTCGCTTTGCATGATGCTCTATTGCGCTGTCCGGGAGGTGCTTCCGGGTGCCACCCTGCGCATAGTCCATTCGATTTCCAACGGATGGTATTGCCAGTTGTTCTTTCCCGGCGGGGATGGCGGAGGCAAAGAGACACCCGTGAATGCCGACACCCGGCTGCTGGGCCGCCTGACCGAGGTGATGAAGTCGCTGCGCGACCGCGACCTCCCTTTCATCCGCAAGGAGCGGCTGACCCGCGACATCTGCGGCAAATTCCGCGAGGAGGGGCTGTTTGAAAAGGTGGAGTTGCTTGAGACCCTCCACGAGCTTTACACCACGGTCTACCGCCTCGACGGGGTGCTTGACAGCTACTACGGCGCGCTCGCCCCGTCGACCGGGCTGATAGACATCTTCTCGCTCGAACAATACAAGGAGGGATTCCTGCTGCTGGGTGTCGACCGCAAGGACGCGGCCCGCGCGGCTGTCCCGGTCAGACGCGAGAAGATGTATGAGGCTTTCGACGAGAACCTGCGTTTCAACCACATCATAGGGGTGAGCAACGTCGGCGAGCTGAACAAGGCGGTGAAACAGAACCGCACCGCCCAGCTGATAAATGTGGCCGAGGCCCTGCATGACAAAAAAATCGCGGCCATCGCCGACGAGATAGCCCGCCGCTACCATGAGGGTGGCGCGAGGGTGGTGTTGGTGGCCGGCCCCTCATCGTCGGGAAAGACCACCTTCACAAAGCGGCTCGCGATATACCTGCTGACCAACCTGCTTGAGCCGCAGATGATATCGCTCGACAATTATTTCGTCAACCGCGACCAGACCCCCCGCGACGAGACTGGCGACTATGATTACGAGTCGCTTTACGCACTCGACCTGGAGCAGTTCAACTCCGACCTGTCGGCCCTGCTCAGCGGCCGGGAGGTGGAGCTGCCGACATACAATTTCGAGCTTGGCAAGAGACAGTACAAGGGCGACCGGCTGCGCGTCGGCCCCAACACCATATTGTTGCTCGAGGGAATCCACGGGCTCAACCCCGAGCTGACAGCCTCGATCGAGGAGAGGATGAAATACAGGGTGTATGTCTCGGCCCTCACCACCCTCTCTATTGACGACCACAACTGGATTCCGACCACCGACAACCGCCTGCTCCGACGCATCATCCGCGACCACAAGTACCGGGGGGCGTCGGCGGTCGAGACCCTGCGCCGGTGGGCGAGCGTGCGCCGTGGCGAGGAGCGCTGGATTTTCCCCTACCAGGAGAATGCCGACTCCACATTCAACTCCTCGCTGATTTTCGAGCTGGGGGTGATGAAAGACTACGGCGAGGCCATCCTGCGCGATGTCCCCAATGACTGCCCCGAGTATGCCGAGGCTTACCGCCTGAGACGCTTCCTGGGATATTTCCTGCCGATAGGGGAGAAGTCAATCCCCCCGACATCGCTGTTGAGGGAGTTTCTCGGCGGCTCATCATTCAGATATTGAGAATTTACCTTGAATTAATACCTGTCTAACCTGTAACACGAATTTACCTATGTATGATTTCGACAAGGTGATTGACCGCCACGGAACCGGATGCGCCAAGCTGGCCGAACTGCAGCAGATGTTTGGAAGCTCTGACCTCACACCTCTCTGGATCGCCGACATGGACTTCGCGGTGTGTCCCGAAATCACCAGTGCGTTGCGCCGACGTATCGACCATCCCATTTATGGCTACGCCGTCGCCCCCGACAGCTACTGGGAGTCAATCTCGCAGTGGCTCGCCGACAACCACGGTTTCCGCGTCACCCGCGAGGAGCTTGCTTTTGTCCCGGGGGTGGTGAGAGGAATCGGATACGCCGTCAACCATTTCACCAGCAAGGGTGACCAGATCGTCATCCAGCCGCCGGTCTACCATCCCTTCCGCAGGGTCATCGAGGGCAACGGGCGAAAGGTGTTGCCCAACCCCCTGGTGCTGACCGAGGATGGCAACTACGAGATGAACCTCGAGGAGCTTGAGCGCCTTGTCAAGGAGCATCATCCGGCGATGATGATTCTCTGCAACCCCCACAACCCGGTGGGCATACAGTGGTCGCGCGAGACCTTGGCGGAGGTGGGCCGTATCTGCCGCGAGGGGGGAGTGGTGTGCGTCTCCGACGAAATCCACGGCGACCTGGTGCTTTACGGCAAGCCCCATCACCCGTTTGCCGACTGCAGCGACGATTGCGCGGCTGTGGCCGTCACTTTCGGCGCGCCCTCAAAGACATTCAACATACCCGGACTCGTCTCCTCATGGTGTGTGGTGAAGAATCCCGCCCTGCGCGACGGTTTTTACCACTGGCTCGAGGTCAACGAGTTCTCGGCCCCGACATTCGTCTCCACGCTCGGCACCGAGGCTGCCTACCGCAATGGCGGCAAATGGCTCTCGGAGGCCATGGCCTACATCGAGGAAAACATACGCGTGGTCAGGGAGTTCCTTGCCGGGAGGGTACCCTCGGTGGGGATGATAGAGCCTCAGGCCTCCTTCCTGGTGTGGATGGACTTCCGCCGTCTCGGCCTCACCCATGACGAGCTTGTCGACCTGGTGGTCAACCGCGCCCGCCTCGCCCTCAACGACGGCGAGATGTTCGGAGCCGAGGGCCACGGGTTCATGAGGGTCAACGTCGCCACGCCACGCGCATGCCTGCTCAAGGCCCTCGAGCGCCTGGAGTCGGCTGTCAACTCCCTTGAGAAACCGGTCACGGCCGGTGAGATGGCCGCCGTGGGCCAGCTCTGACACTCTGTGTATAACATTTGAATACGAATACCCGCTGTGGATTACAGGATATTGCCTCCCGAAGAACTGATTGAGGAGGGGATGGTCGCCATCCCCCCCTCCAAATCCATTATGAACCGCCGCCTGATGCTGGCGGCCCTCACGCCGGGGATGGCTCTGCCTCCCGTCCGTGAGGATGAATGCTTCGACATCACCGTCATGCGTTCGGCCCTGTCGGCGATTGCCTCGTCGCAAGGTGGACGTATTGAGATAAACGCCGGGGAATCGGCCACCGCGCTGCGCTTTTTATGCTCGCTCGCGGCTGTCACTCCTGGATGCGACGCGGTGATCACCGGCGAGCCTGGTCTGCTGCGCCGTCCGGTGGGCGACCTCGTGGAGGCCCTGCGCCATTGCGGGGCGACCATTGAATACCTCGCCGAGGAGGGCCACGCCCCGTTGCGGGTCATCGGTGGCCCCCTCGCCGGGGGAGATGTCGACATCGACCCCTCGGTGTCCTCCCAGTTTGTCTCCTCGCTGCTTATGGCCGGCCCTCTGATGGCCGATGGTCTGAGACTGAGGTTTTTGGGCGAGCCGGTGTCGTTGCCATATATAAAGATGACAGTGGCGATGATGCAGGCCCGGGGAGCCGATGTGGAGCTTGCCCCCTTGTCGGCCAGTGTGGCCCCGGGGGGATACACCCCTTTCCAGTCTGACGACGAGGCCGACTGGTCGGCTGCCGCTTTCTGGTATGAGGTGGTGGCCCTGACGGCTGGATGGGTGACCCTCAGGGGACAGGAGAATGACGCGCCCCTGCCGCTTCCCGGTGACTCCCTGCAGGGCGACTCCGCCGCGGCCCGATTCTTTGAATGCCTCGGGGTGCTTACCGAGGCTTCCGACGACCATCCCGGCGCAATCTCCCTCTCCCCGTCGCCCGAGGTCTTCGGGCGGCTCGACCTTGACCTGAAGGATTACCCCGACCTTGCCCCGGCGCTCACGGTGACCTGCTGCATGCTCGGCGTGCCTTTCCGTTTTGTCGGGCTGGCCAACCTCTCGATTAAGGAGACCGACCGCCTGCAGGCCCTCGTGGAGGAGATGGACAAGGTAGGCTGTATGCTGGAGAAGATACGCGACTATGGCCTGGAGTGGGAGGGGAAACGCCACCCGCTGACCGCCATGCCTGAGTTTGACCCCAGGGGTGACCACCGGCTCGCCATGGCCTTCGCGCCTGTGGCGGCCTATGTGCCGGGCATTGTGGTCAAGGATGTCGAGTGTGTGGCCAAGTCATATCCCGGCTACTGGGACGCGTTGCGGGGCCTCGGTTTCCAGACCCTCGACCCCTCCGAACCGATGCCGGAGTCGATGCAGCCTGACGAATGACCCGTTTTGCAGAAAGAGAAGAATGATAGTGTTCCTTATAATACTGGCCGCGCTTGTCGGGGTAGGGCTTCCGCTTTACCTCCTCCACCGTGCCGACGAGAGACGCGCCGCCAAGAACCGACCAGCCGGCGGGGATTCCACCCCGGCAATCTCCCCGGAGCCGTCACGCCCTGCCGGTGACGTGGAGCGGGCCGAGACTGACGGCGCGGCGTCGGATGACGATGAGGTGTGTTGCGGTCTCCACATGACCTGCGAGAAAGACTCCCTCCTTGCCGATGTCAGCCAGACCATAGACTACTTCGACGATGAGGAGCTTGACCGCTTCGCCGGACGCGACGCAGATAGCTATTCGCCCCAGGAGACAGAGGAGTTCCGCGATGTGCTGCTGACGTTGCTCCCCGCCGACATCGCCCCCTGGGCGCGGTCGATACAGCTGCGCGGCATCACCCTCCCGTCGGAGGTGCGCGAGGAGCTGCTGATGATAGTGGCGGAGGCCCGCAAAGACCAGGCCACATGACCGACATGTTCGTGTCGGCTGTGGTTTTGAATGTTTGACCAGTTGTTTACCGCTTTGTTTGAATACCAGTTTTTCATAAATGCCCTCATAGGGGTATTGCTCATATCCGCCGCCGCGGCGATGATAGGCACATATATCGTCACACGCCGCCTTGTGGCCATATCGGGCGGAGTCACCCACGCCTGTTTCGGAGGTCTCGGCCTGGGCTGTTTCCTCGGTGTCAACCCGATGCTGACAGCCGGGATATTCGCCGTGGCCTCGGCCTTGGGGGTGGAATGGCTCTCTGACCGCCACAAGGTGAGGGAAGACTCGGCCATAGCCGTGGTCTGGGCCGTCGGCATGGCCATCGGGGTGGTGTTTGTGTTCCTCACCCCCGGATTCGTGCCCGAGCTCAACTCGTTTCTGTTCGGCAACATATTGACCATTTCGACCGCCGACCTGTGGATTTTCGCAGCGTATCTCGCGTTGCTGTCGCTGTTTTTCGCATGGAAATACCGCCAGATAGTGGCGTGTGCGTTTGATGCCGACTTCGCCCGGGTGAGCCATCTGCCGGTGAGGTTTGTCAACACGGCGATGACCGTCGCCGTGGCCCTCTGCATAGTGCTTACCATCCGCCTTGTGGGGATAATGCTGCTGATGTCGCTAATATCGCTGCCACAGCTTACCGCCGAGGTGTTCGCCCGCCGTTTCTCTGGCATGATGGCCCTCTCGGTGGCCGTGTCGGTGGTCTGCTGCCTGGCGGGTCTGTTTCTCGCCACGGTGATAGATGTGCCCTGCTCGGCGTTGATTGTGATGGTCATGGCGGCTGTCTTCGCCGTCGCCCGGATGCTGCGCCGTCTCGGTATGAGACATTGACCCGAAACCCTTAATCCCATAATCCCCCCGTAGCCCTGTATGGTCCGCATAGGAATTAAAACAGCCATCATCTCGATCACGGCCCTGCTTGTCGCTGAGCTGGGCATGATGGCCTATGACCGATGGTTTGCCGAGGGGGCTGTCCCCGACCGGGATATGTATCCCGCCAGGGGGATAGACATCTCCCACCATAACGGGAAGATTGACTTCTCGCGGGTGGCCAAGGCCGACGCTGACGTGGCATTTGTCTACATAAAGGCCACCGAGGGCACCGACTTCATCGACCCGGCGTTTGTCAGCAACGCACGCCGGGCAGTGGCCGAGGGGATACCCGCGGGTGCATACCATTTCTTCCGTTACGACACCGACGGGGAGCTGCAGGCCCTCAACCTCATCCACGCCATGCGCGGACGCGGGCTGACACTGCCGCCGGCCATCGACGTGGAGGACTGGGGCAACCCCGACGGCCACACCACCGCCCTGATTGTGGAGCGGCTCAGGAGGATGACCGACTGCCTCGTGGCCAAGGGCTACACCCCGGTGATATACACCAACCTCGACGGCTACCACAGGCTGATAAACGGCAATTTCGATGACCTGCCGCTCTGGATTTCCTCTTTCTCAGACCCGCCGCTTGAGGTGGATCCAGACAATGTCAGGTGGTCGGTATGGCAGTATTCCCACCGTGGCGACATCCCCGGAATACCTTCGTCGACCGACCTGAATGTCATCAACCCGGCCAACCCGCTTTTCGCTCTCTGACGGCGCGCCGGCATATGAACCAGTAAAGATGAAAACAAGCAGATATAACAAGAAGGGCGCCAAACCGGGCGCCGAAAGAAACCGGATACAGTCCGATTCAATCCAGGATTTCACCGTGGAGTCACCCTCGGGGCTTCTCGACTTCCTTTTCACGGCTATGCCCGACCGAAAGAAGACCGCTGTAAAGAGCCTGTTGAAGTATGGCCAGGTGATGGCCGGCGGCGAGGTCGTAAGGCAGTTTGACCATCCTCTCACACCGGGGATGACGGTATGTGTCAACTTCAGCCGCCCGTTTGTGGTGTTCTACAACCGCCGCCTAAAGCTCGTGTATGAGGATGACGACATCATCGTGGTCAACAAGGGCTACGGAATCCTATCGATGGGCAACGACAAGATAAAGGATGGCACCGCCTACTCAATTCTGCGTGAATACATCAAGACCAAAGACCCGCGCAACAAGCTATTCATCGTACATCGTCTCGACCAGCACACCTCGGGCCTGATGGTCTTCGCCAAGTCGATGGAGGCCAAGGAGGCTTTGCAGCACAACTGGAACAACATGGTGTTGCGCCGCCAGTATGTCTGTGTCGTCGAGGGGAAGGTGGTGCCTCCGGCAGGGGAGGTCAGGGGGCTGCTCGCCGAGAACTCCCAGCACATGGTCTATGTCACCGACGACCCGAAAATCGGCAAGCCGGCCCTCACCCGTTATGAGACCCTGAAGGCCGCTAACGGCTACACGCTGCTATCCGTGGAGCTGGAGACGGGCCGCAAGAACCAGATTCGCGTCCATATGAAGGAAATCGGCCATCCCATCGCAGGCGACCGCAAATACGGGGCGAAATCTTCCCCGATCAACCGGCTTGCGCTCCACGCCATGACTCTGAGGTTTGTCCATCCCATCACGAAGAAGCTGATGGACTTCTCCACCCCGGTCCCCAACTCCTTCCAGTCGATGGTGAAATAAGAGATTGCCTCATATCACGGATATGCCACAGGAGCCGCCCGGCGACAAACCGCCGGGTGGCTCCTGTGGTTTCAATAATCTCAGCCATTTTTGCGGGAGCCTCAAGAAGGCCAAGGGATGTACGCCGGTTTTGGCGCGTTTTCTTTGGAAAATTCCTGGACAGGAGGGCGGTTGGTTGCGGATTTTTGATTCTCAGAGCCTCTAAAATATGGATTATTTGATATAATCAGTTGATAATCAATAGATTATATTTTGAATTGCAATGCGCTGATTTTTTTGCGGTTAAGCTGGATTTGCAGGGTTGGGTTCGTCGGGAGGTGATTTTTCGCGTAACCGGATTTTGGTATTGACATTGGCCGAAAAATTTGTTATATTTGCAGGTATTTTTTGTTTTTCCGGGACGCGGTGGCTGATGCATGTCTGCGCTCCGGACGTAAGCGTGTTTTATGACAAAGAAAATCCAATGGCTCGCTGACGGCCAGACAAAGCTTCCGACCCTGTCGCCACTCGGCTATGATTTTGTCGAGAGATGGCTCGGTAGGGTAGGGGAGAGCCATGGCCGGATGCTCGGCGAGCTGAGCTATCTTTTTTGCGATGACGAGAAGATTCTCCAGGTCAACCGGGAGTTTCTCCAGCATGACTATTATACCGACATCATCACCTTTGACTATTGCCGGGGCAAACTGCTGCGCGGCGACATGGTGATTTCGCTCGACACGGTGGCCACCAACGCCGAGGCCGTCGGCGCGTCTTACGCGCGCGAGCTGCTGCGCGTGGTGGTCCACGGGGTGCTTCACCTCTGCGGCATTAATGACAAGGGGCCTGGTGAACGTGAGATCATGGAGGCCCATGAGGATGCCGCCCTCGCCCTGTATGACCGTATGCTGGCCGAGCAGGAGAGAGAGGGGAAGGAAGAGAATAATGACGGTGATGACACCGCCGGGATGGAAGATGGAAAGGAGGTGGAGCGATGACCTTTGATTTCGATGTGATTGTAGTCGGGGCCGGCCACGCCGGATGCGAGGCTGCCGCCGCCTCGGCCCGTCTCGGGGCGCGGACGCTGCTTGTCACCATCGACCTCAACAAGATTGCCCAGATGAGTTGCAACCCGGCAGTGGGGGGCATAGCCAAGGGGCAGATTGTGCGCGAGATCGATGCCCTCGGCGGGCAGATGGGTATCGTTACCGACCGCTCCTCGATACAGTTCAGGATGCTCAACCGGTCGAAAGGCCCGGCTATGTGGAGTCCGCGCGCGCAGTGTGACCGCATGCATTTCTCCGCCGAGTGGCGCGGAATCCTGGAGCAGACCGACGGCCTGTCGATGTGGCAGGATGACGTGAAGGAGCTTCTTCTGGATACCACGGCGGATGGCCGCCGGGTGGTCGCCGGGGTTGTCACCAACCTTGGTGTCACTTTCAGGGCCAAGGCTGTCGTGCTTGCCAACGGTACATTCCTCAACGGCCTTATGCATATTGGCCGCACCCAGATTCCGGGGGGCCGTGTGTCAGAACCTGCCAGCACCGGGCTTTCCGACCAGCTGCGCGGGCTGGGCTTCAAGGTCGAGAGGATGAAGACCGGCACTCCGGTCAGAATCGACGGACGTTCGGTCCGCTGGGAGCATACCGTGGCCCAGCCGCTCGAGGATGATTTCCACAAGTTCTCATACCTGCCTGATGTCGGCCGTCCGCTCCGCAAGAGGGAATGCGTGATGGTCTACACCAACCCGCAGACCCACGAGGTGCTGCGCCGGGGGCTTCCTGATTCGCCGCTCTACAACGGCCAGATACAAAGCATAGGCCCGCGCTATTGCCCCTCCATAGAGACCAAGATCGTGACCTTCCCCGACAAGACAGAGCATCAGCTCTTCCTTGAGCCGGAGGGGGAGACCACCACCGAATATTACCTCAACGGGTTCTCGTCGTCGCTCCCTATTGACATACAGCTTGAGGCGTTGCAGACCATCCCTGCGTTTGAGGATGTCAGGATTCTGCGCCCCGGCTACGCCATAGAGTATGACTTCTTCGACCCCACGCAGCTGCGCCACACCCTTGAGACGAAGCTTGTCGACGGCCTCTATTTCGCGGGGCAGATCAACGGCACCACCGGTTACGAGGAGGCGGCCGGACAGGGTCTGCTCGCTGGAATCAATGCCGCCCTCAAGGCGCGCGGCGACGGGGAGTTCACCCTCGCCCGCGACGAGGCTTACATAGGGGTGCTGGTCGACGACCTGGTGACAAAGGGGGTCGACGAGCCATACCGTATGTTCACCTCCCGCGCCGAATACCGCATACTGCTGCGCCAGGATGACGCTGACATGCGCCTTACCGCCCGTGCCCGCGAGATTGGACTGGCCGATGACAGGCGGGCCGCCCTTATGGAGGAGAAGCGCCGCCTGCGCGACGGCCTTATCGGTTTCATCGAGACATTCTCGGTGAAGCCTTCGGCAATCAATGCCGCTGTCGACGCGTTGACCCCCGAGAGGCTTGAGGAGCTTGGATGCCCGGTGGCGAATGTGGAGTTTCCCCATCCCAACGGCTTCCCGCTGGCCCCGATCAAGGAGGGGTGCAAGCTGGTCAGCCTGTTGCTCCGCCCGGCCTTGACCCTGCGGCTTCTCGCGGCTGTTGTCGGGCCGCTCGCCAAAGAGCTTGACCGCCTCCCCGCCGACCGCCGGGAGGAAATCATCGAGGCAGCCGAGGTGTTGGTGAAATATGGCGGCTATATCAAGCGCGAGGCCCAGCTGGCCGAGAAGCTCAAGCGTCTTGAATCGGTGGCATTGGGCGACCGGTTCGATTACGAGTCGATAAGCTCGCTATCCATCGAGGCGCGTCAGAAGCTCTCGCGCATCCGTCCCGAGAATGTCGGCCAGGCGTCGCGCATCCCCGGGGTCTCACCCGCCGACATCAACATACTGCTGCTGCTCTCTGGAAGGTGACAGCGGAGCGGCCTGTTCCACGTGGAACAATCGCAACCCGCCTCCACCCAGTCCGTTATAATGAAAATCAACAAAAAACAACCTAATAATTTTTCAACGATGGAATACATCAAATCCAGAATCCGTGACGTCTACGATTTCCCGACGAAAGGAATCGTGTTCAAAGACCTCACCACGGTCTTCAAAGACCCCCGCGCCCTCCACATCATCGGTTGGGACCTCTCCCAGCTTTACCGCGACAAGGGTGTGACAAAGGTTGTGGGCATCGAGTCGCGCGGCTTTATCGGCGGCTCCATCCTCGCCTTCGAGCTTGGCGCGGGATTCGTGCCTGTCCGCAAGCCCGGCAAGCTCCCCGCCGACACCCTGCAGATGTCCTACAAGAAGGAGTATGGCACCGACGTGATCGAGATTCACCGCGACGCCATCACGGAGGATGACGTGGTGGTGCTCCACGATGATGTCCTCGCCACCGGCGGCACGATGGCCGCGGCCTACGAACTGGTGAAGTCGATGAACCCCAAGAAAATCTACATCAACTTCATCATCGAGCTGTCGGCCCTCAACGGACGCGCCAACCTGCCGGCCGACGCCGAGGTGACTTCGCTCATCACATACTGACACCGACGCGCGCCCTATCAGCGCGCAGGCTCTCCGCACCTTGCGGAGCCACTCTCCGGGCTGGCCGCCATGATGCCGCCGCAGCCCCCGATACCATTGATTTTTTGCCTTAGAACTGATGCCGTGATGACAGCCAACATTGCGGCATCATTTTTGTTATAGTTTAAGGAAAAGTCAACTGATAAAATGGACAAGATTCTAAGAAAGATGGCCCTTGAGTACCACCGTGTGCCGAAGCCCGGCAAGCTGGAGGTGGTGCCGACCAAACCCTACAATTCACCCGGCGACCTGTCGCTGGCATATTCCCCGGGCGTGGCGTATCCATGCCTTGAGATAAAGGATGACGTGTCTAAGGTGTATGAATACACCAACCGTGGCAACCTTGTGGCGGTGATCTCAAACGGCACCGCTGTGCTGGGGCTCGGCGACATCGGCCCGGAGGCCGGAAAACCGGTGATGGAGGGGAAGGCCCTCCTGTTCAAAATCTTCGCCGGACTCGACTGCTACGACCTCGAGGTGGACGAGAAAGACCCTGAGAAATTCATAGCTGTGGTCAAGGCCCTCGCCCCGTCGTTCGGCGGCATAAACCTCGAGGACATCAAGGCCCCCGAGTGCTTCGAGATAGAGACGCGCCTCAAGGAGGAGCTTGACATTCCGGTGATGCACGATGACCAGCACGGCACTGCCATCATCTCCGCCGCCGCCCTGCTCAACGCCCTCGAGATACAGGGGAAGGAGATTGGCCGGATAAAGATGGTGGTCAATGGCGCGGGGGCTGCCGCCATCTCCTGCACCCGCCTCTACAACGCCCTGGGCGTGCGCCGCGAAAACATCATCATGGTCGACTCCAAGGGGGTCATCCGCAAGGAGCGCCCCGGCCTCAACTCCCAGAAAAAGGAGTTCGCCACCGACCGCCCCGATGTCTTCACCCTTGAGGAGGCGATGGCCGGGGCCGACCTCTTCCTGGGCCTCTCGGTCAAGGATGTCGTCACCCCCGCGATGCTGAAGTCGATGGCCGACCGGCCCATCGTGTTCGCCCTCGCCAACCCCGACCCCGAAATCAGCCGCGACCTGGCCATGGCCTCGCGCGACGACCTGATTTTCGCCACGGGCCGCAGCGACTATCCCAACCAGATCAACAATGTCCTTGGCTTCCCCTATATCTTCCGTGGAGCCCTCGACTGCGGGGCGACCTCCATCAATGAGGCCATGAAGCTCGCCGCCGCCAAGGCTATCGCCTCCCTGGCCCATCAGCCGGTACCGGAAGCGATACGCCAGGCCTACTCCGAGGAAGACCTCACGTTTGGACGCAATTACATCCTTCCTAAGTCGATGGATCCCCGTCTGCTTGAAGTTGTGCCTCCCGCCGTCGCGAAGGCCGCTATGGGCTCCGGAATAGCCCGTAAGCCCATCCAGGATTTCGACTCATATGTGGCCGGCCTGCGCCACCTCGGTGAGAACTGCGCCGACGGTGTCTGCTACCCCGTCCTGCTCAACACCCCCGAGATTTTCTCCAAGCTCGCCGCCCGCCTGGGCTATCCCCTCGATCATTTCACCCAGGAATAAGCCCCGCCTGCAAGGAGGGCGCTCCCTCCCGCTCCGGCCGCCCCCGCTCTTCTCCCTGCTCTCCTCTCTTCTCTCCCTCCTCGCCCTTGCGGGCTCACACAGCCCCAAAGCAAGGCTCGCTCGCCATCGAAACCAGATGCTCTGCGCCCGGGAGATTGCAGAGCGGCTTCCAAGCCTTGCTTTGGGGCTGTGTGAGCCCGTGAGGGCGATGGCCATCGGCCCTTGAAAAGCCCGGAATCGACAAGAAATCCACAAAAATACAAGACAAGCCAGCCAAGGATGAGCGGTTTCCGCCCTTAAATCCTTGGCTGGCTTGTAATTTGCTAAATATCAGAAGATTAGGCTCTAAATCGAAACTTTGGGCTTTACTGCGTCTCATCCCCGGCGGGTCTGCCAGCGGGTGACGAGGTAGGCGGTGGCGGTGTAGACCAGGGTGAGGCCCCACAGCCAGTACCAGGGGCGGGGCTCAAGCCCCAGCGGGGCGCCGTCGGAGTTGATGCGCACAAACCCCTCTATCCCCCATGTGGCCGGGACGATGTCGCCCAGCAGGGTGAATACCGGGGTCATCGCGTAGCGCGGCCATGTGAGGCCCGAGAGGAACAGGAATGCCACCGATGTGAAGACCACGATGATAAACGCCGACTCGCGTTCGGTGGCCATCATGTTGAGCGTCTGGCCGAGCATCGCGGTGGCCAGCAGCATCGGCAGGATGAACAGTATGTAGTCTATGACCTGCCCCTCGTGGGGATAATGGAAGAAATGCAGCACATAATGGAGGATGTAGATCGACAGCGGGATGTAGACAATCGTGTAGCAGAGCGTGCGGCCAAACACCTGGGCCGACGGAGACATCGAGTCGCCGGTCACGGGGAGTCCGCCCCCCTTCAGGCGGCGGCGTTGCTCGGCACGGGTGCCGCCGAGCAGCACGATGCCGAGAATCATGCTCTGCTGGAGAATCAAGACCACGATGCCGGGGATGATGAATGACGCGAATCCCTGCTGGGTGTCGCCCAGGGCGAATCCGACCGAGCCTATCGTCGAGGTCTCGCCGGTCGAGGGCATGCCCAGGTCGTCGAGCGTCATCTGGCGCAGCTGCGCCCCGGTGGCTATCTGCAGGTCGGCGATGGAGCTGCTGAATGTGCGGTAACGCAACAGCAGGCTCATCTCGCTGTAAAACTGCACCTGCGGCTGCTCGGCGCGTCCGAGCTTGCGGGTGTAGTCGGCCGGAATCTCGAGTATGCCGAAACATTTCTTCTCGGCCATCCATCGCTTGGCCTCCTGGAGGTCGGCGGCGTAGCCGCATATCTTCATAGCCTCGGTGGCGTCGGCGTGGCGGACAAACTCGCGGCTCATCGCGGTGCGGGAATTGTCGACCACCGCCACCGGCATGTCGCGTGTCACCTCGGTGTTGTATATCAGCGAATAGACAATCGGGTAAGCTATCGGCAGGAAGAAGAAGAACAGCATCACCCCTACGTCGGAGAACACCAGCGACATCTCGTGCCTGAAAATCCTCGCGGTCTCAGACAGCCATTCCTTAGTGTCTATCACAAATCCTTTCATATCTTTGGTCGGGGAGAGTTTATCAGGGGACATATACAGGTTTGCGCAGGGCGCGTTTCATCAGCGGCGCGGCCAGGGTGGCCACCATCGGGAACACCAGCAGGGCCACGAAATACATCCGCGCGTAGTAGACGGCCCATCCGTCGAGGGCGATGTCGCCGTAAATCAGGAAATACCACCTCACAGGCAGGATGTAGGAGAATATCGCCATCGCCCCGTACATCGCCTCCACCGGGAAGGAGAAGGCCGCCAGCGAGAACGCCAGGATGCCCACAAGCGAGCATACCGACAGCGCCAGGCGCGGGTTGGGGAGGATGGCGCAGATGGTCGCCGCGAAGCTCTGCGAGGCAATCACGAAGAGCGGCATGCCGATCACCATCCACCATTCGTTGCCGTTCATCGGGAAATGGTTCCAATGGAAGAGCAGCGAGTTCATGCCCCATCCGAGGATGGTGAAAATCACCGTCTGCGGCAGCAGCTTTCCCAGCAGGGCCGTCCCGATGCGGCCACGGGCCGTCGCGAGCCATTGCGGGGAGGTGCCGGTCTTGATTTCCTGGGTGATGGAGAACGCGGTCATCAGGAAGACCATCAGTTCGAGGACACCGTAGAGAAACGAGGGGGAGAGGTAGTAGGAGTAGTTGAGCCAGGGATTGTGGAGCGGATGGGAGTTGACTGTCAACGGCTGCAGCACCACCCCGGCCAGCGCCTCCGGCGCGCCCTTCTCGACAAGGTTGGTCTGCACGAGTCCTCCGGCGGCGGTGACGCCCATCGTCTTGAAGCCTTTGAACATCAGCGACCCCGGCACATATATCGAGAGGTTGAAATAGTAGGTCAGCTGCGGGCCACGGCCGCCGACAGCGTCTTTCTCGAAGTCCTCGGGAATCATGAAGAATCCCATTATGCGGCCGCTCTGCACAGCCTCCAACGCCTCGTGGTAGTCCATCGGGGCCTCCACCACATCTATCAGCTCCATCGCGTCGAGCGAGCGTGTCAGGCGGCGCGACATCTGGGAGTGGTCGAGGTCGACCACTCCGGCAGGCACCTTCAGGGGGAGCCCGGGGTTGAGCATCCCTATGAAGAAGAACGCCATCACCACAGGCACCAGCACCATCCCCACCAGGTAGATGGGGCGGGAGGTGAGTCGCCGCAGCTCGCGGCGCACGACATTTAAGAAGCCGGTTGACATAATCAGTTGGTTGTGGCTACGCGGGTCAGAGACCACGGATGAGTACGGTCATGCCCGGACGGAGGTCGGGAAGATCCTCCAGGGGCCTGGCCTTGATTTCAAAAGTCTTGGAGTCCCAGTCGCCGGTGGTCTTGGTGGCATGCCAGGTGGCGTATGACCCCAGGTCGCGGACATAATAGATTTTCACCTTCGCCTCCTTGTCGAGCGCGGGGATGTCGACGGTCAGCTCCTTGCCCATGGTGAAATCCTTGAGCTTGTCTTCGCGGACATTGAAGGTGACCCACTTGTCATCTATCCTCAACACATTCATGATCGGCGCGCCCAGGGCCACAAGCTCCCCGACGTTGGGGAAGATGACATCCACCTGCCCGTCGCATGGGGCGGTGAGATACTGGTCTTCAAGCACCGACTCCACCTCGGCTACTCCCCCCTTGGCCACGGTCACCATGGCAGCGGCCTGGGTCTTGTCTTCGCTCTGCGGGCCCTGCTTGGCCAGCTCATACTGGCTCTTGGCGGCAGCCGCTCCGGCCACAGCCGCGTCATAGGCCGCCTTGGCCTCGTCGCGTTTCTGCTCTGAGACCACCCCCTCGGAGAAGAGGTTCTGCATACGGTCATAGGTCTTCTTGCTGATGCCCACGGCTGCCTGGGCCTGCTGCCACACCTGGTATGCGCTCTGCACGATCTGCGAGCGGGTGCCGGCGTCGACCTTCTTGTCGACGGCCTGGGCGGCGGTCTCCATGGCGCGTGCCTGCTGGAGCTTGGCCTCGGCCAGGGATGAATGGATGTGGACGAGGGTGTCCCCCTTGTGGACCATGTCCCCCTCGTGGACATAAAATTCTACTACACGGCCCGGGAGCTTTCCGGACACCCTGACAGAGGTGGCCTCGGCCTGTCCCTGGAGTATCTCGTCGGGCTTGTTGATGAACAGGAATCCGATGATGGCGAGGGCCGCCACCACAAACACCACGCCCCCGAGGGCTACGATCAGTTTCCGGTTCTCTTTTTTCTCTTCGTTGGACTGCATGGCAAATCGGTATTGAGAATTGAAATTGAGTTTTTGTTGTCAAATGTGATGCTGCCGGGTCAATAGTCGAGACGGCCCAGCACCTTGGAGAGGTAGACGTCGCAGAGCTGCACATCAACCTTCGCGTCAATCTTCTCTGAGTTGGCTTTCAGCCAGGCTGTCTGCGCCGTCATCACGTCGGTGGGGGTCATCACCCCCTCGCGGAACCCGAGGGTCGCGCTGCGCAGGTTCTCCTCCGCCTTTTCGAGGTTGGTGCAGGTCATGTTGTAGGTCTTGATAGACTCCTGGGCCTTGAACGCGGCCTGGCTCACCTGCAGGTCGACCATCTCGCGGGCGTTCTGGAGCTGGAGCTGCGACACCACGGCGTTGCTCCTCGAAGCCTTGTAGCCGTAGTAGTTGCCTCCCCAGTGCCAGATCGGGATGGTCACCATCACCCCGACCGAGAAAGCCCCGTCGAAACGCTTCTTGAAGCCGTCAAACATGTTGGGGTTTGAGAAGGAGTAGGCTCCGATCAGGGCCACGTTGGGGAGCATCGCCGCGCGGGCCACATTGGCCTCCTGCTCGGCCACCTTCCCCGCCAGCCCGAGGGCCGTCAGGTCATGGCGCGAGGCGTAGACAGCCTCCATGTCGTAGCTGTTGGCGATTTCGGCGTGGGGGTCTATCTCCAGGCTCCCCTCATCCTCCACCTGCATCTGGGAGTTGACCGGCAGGCCGCAGACCTGCGCGAGGGCCATCCGGCTGAGGCTCAGGCCGTTCTCCACCTTGGTCAGATCGACATTGGCCTGGTTGAGCTTCACCTCGACGCTGAGCAGGTCGCTGCGCGTGGCCACCCCCTGCTCCACCATCTTGCCGACATCAGACCGCAGCGTGTCGAGGAGGTTGACATAGCTCTTTGCCAGCTCATGCTTGGCCTTGAGGGCCACCACCGTCCAGTATGCGCCGTCGACGGCGTAGACCACATTCTGCGCCTCGCTGGCGTAGAGCTGGTCGGCGATGTCAGAGGCGAGCCCGGCGATTTTGTTCATCGCCACGATCTTGCCCCCCATGAACACCGGCTGGGTGAGGGTCACCGCCCCGAAGAAGACGTTGTGGATGTCAAACTCCATCGCCTCTTTCGGGATAAGGGCCACATCCTCCGGGACATACTGGCCGTCGGGCCCCTTTATCGGCTCGCCGGTGTAGGGGTTCTTCACCAGGTTGAACTGGTAGCTCTGGCTCTGGAGGTCGAACGACTTCACAGGCAGCAGCTGGTCGGAGTCGAAAATCGAAATATTCTTCTGATTGTATAGATACCCTCCCGCGAAATCGATTCCCGGGAGATAGGCCGCGAATGCCTGCTTCTTCTGGTAGCCGGCCTTGCGTTGCTGTTCGCGCTTGACCATCAGTTCCTTGTTGTTGCGCAAGGCAAGCTGTCGGCAGCTGTCAAGCGAGTATGTGTCGGCCGATGCCGTCATGGCGGCCAGGCCGATTGCCACGGCCGGGAGGAGCCGCCTCAGCAGGCTCCGCGTCTGGCCGAAATCTATTGTCGGTAAAACTCTCAACATAACCATGCTACAAAATTACATATTTTAAGGAGCCTCAGACAACGGTTCCTTTCTTGACGAGGCAAAAACAGCCAATATTCTGTCAAAAAGGACATAAATGTTAAAATGGCTCCACGGGGGCATCCCTCGCAGTATTAACAATGCTTAATCCCAAAGGGTTGTCTCGGCGATTTGAAAAAACGTCGCGAAATTGTTTGGCGGAAGAAAAAAAAGTCGTAACTTTGCAGCCGGGTAAGTCCTACACGACCAGCTCCCCCCGAACTCCGTCAGGTCTTGATCGAAGCAGCGGTAGGGGGTCGTAGCGGTGCGATGTAGTCAGCTTACCCTTTTTTTGTGCCCGTATGTGAGGCCCGTCAGGTGCCCGACGAGAGGGTCAGCGAGCGGGTCTGGCCCAGCAGGCGCAGGTCTTGGAACATCGGGAGATAGTTGCGGTGGGTCGGGGCGAGCACCACGAAATTCAGCTCCGTCAGGTTCTGCTCGTAGTCATAATTGATGTAGAAAGTAGACAGGTGGACCGAATGGCGGCCGAACACCTCGCGGTAGGGGGTGATGTCGCTTACAATGCCGTGGACCACCATCTTCACCACGCGGTTCTCCTGCCCCAGCCGGGCGCGGTTCTCATACACCTGGAACGAAATCAGCGTCAGCAGTATCATCGCCGTGGCTATGATGCTGCAGAGGTACATCCCCACCCCGACGGCCATGCCTATCGTGGCCGTCATCCAGATTCCGGCGGCGGTGGTCAGCCCCCTCACGGAGCCTTTCATGTGTATCATCGCTCCCGCGCCGAGGAAACCGATGCCGGTTATGACCTGCGCCGCGATGCGCCCCGGGTCGCCGTTCTTCAGCCCCAGGTAGACCTGCGGGACATATATCGAGAGGAGCATGGCCATGCATGCCCCCATCGAGATCAGGGCGAATGTCCTGACCCCGGCTATCTGCCCCTTGCGCTTCCTCTCCAGCCCCACCAGCACACCCAGCACCATCGAGAGCAGCAGTTTGAACACCGCCCCGGCGAGGTTGACCTCCGGGGAATTTATTTCTGTCACCAGCGATGAGAGTATCTGTTCCATAGGGAGCAAATTTACTGAATTTTTTACTCCTCCGAACACCCCGGCGGCTATTTTTGTTGGGATAAATGAGAATTTTCACCTCAGTCGGGGGGATTTATGACATTGTTTTTGTAATTTTGCCCCCGCGATTTGTGAGCCGTCGCGCCGCGATGGCCACCTTGTCATATAAAACCGAAATAGAAAGCAACCTCATATCCCCCTGCCATATGTCGAAGAATCTTGTGATTGTCGAGTCACCCGCCAAAGCGAAGACCATCGGGAAATTCCTCGGGCCTGACTTCAAGGTGATGTCGAGCTACGGACATATCCGCGATTTGAAAAAGAAGAATTTCAGCATCGATGTCGACAACGGCTTCGCACCTGTCTACGAGATTCCCGACGACAAGAAGGCCCTCGTTGCCGAGCTGAAGAAATGCGCCAAGGAGGCAGAGACCGTCTGGCTGGCTTCCGATGAGGACCGCGAGGGGGAGGCCATCGCCTGGCACCTGTTCGAGGTGCTGAAGCTCAAGCCGGCCAACACCCGCCGCATCGTCTTCCACGAAATCACCAAGAACGCCATCCTCCACGCCATCGAGAACCCCCGCGACATCGACATCAACCTCGTCGACGCCCAGCAGGCGCGCCGCGTGCTCGACCGCATCGTGGGCTTCGAGCTGTCGCCCGTGCTCTGGAAGAAAATCAAGCCCGCCCTGTCGGCCGGACGCGTCCAGTCGGTGGCCGTGAGGCTAATAATGGAGCGGGAGAATGAGATAAAAAGCTTCAGGCCGGAGGAATACTTCCGTGTCGGCGCGCGGTTCCGTCTCCCCGACGGGGAGGCTGTCAACGGCTCGCTGGCCACACGCCTTGGCTCGGAGGCCGAGGCCGAAAAGCTGCTGTCGGCATCTGTCGGCGACACCTTCGAGGTGACCGCCGTCAACGTCCACCCGGTGAAGAAGGCCCCCGCGCCCCCCTTCACCACCTCGACCCTCCAGCAGGAGGCCGCCCGCAAGCTCGGCTTCACCGTCTCCCAGACTATGATGATCGCCCAGAAGCTCTACGAGGCCGGACACATCACATACATGCGTACCGACTCGCTCAACCTCAGCGAGCTCGCCCTCGGGGCCATCAAGGATGAAATCTCATCCACGATGGGCGACGAGTACCTCAAGCTGCGCCGCTACCACACCTCGTCGCGTGGCGCGCAGGAGGCCCACGAGGCCATCCGCCCCACCTATGTCGACCAGAAGACCATCGACGCGTCACCCCAGGAGAAGAGGCTCTATTCCCTGATCTGGAAGCGCGCCGTGGCCTCGCAGATGGCCGACGCCGAGATGGAGAAGACCACCGTCGAGATTTCCGCCCGCCAGAGCGGCGCGCGCTTCACCGTCACCGGCGAGGTTGTCCGTTTCGACGGCTTCCTCAAGGTCTACATGGAGGGCCGCGACGACGACAACACCGATGACACCTCCGACCAGGGGCTTCTCCCCCATTTCAGCAAGGGCATGATCCTCACGCTCGAAGACATGACCGCCACCGAACGCTTCACCCAGCAGCCCCCGCGCTACACCGAGGCGTCGCTGGTCAAGAAGATGGAGGAGCTGGGGATTGGCCGCCCGTCGACCTACGCCCCGACAATCTCCACCATACAGCAGCGCGGATATGTGGAGAAAGGGGAGAAGGAGGGCACCGAGCGGGAGTTTGTGGTCCTCACCCTCGACGGAGGGAAGATTTCCCGCCGGGTGCGCACCGAGACTGTCGGCTCCGAGAAGGGGAAGCTTGTCCCCACCGATGTCGGCGAGGTTGTCAACGAGTTCCTGACGGAATATTTCCCCGACATCCTCGACTACAACTTCACCGCCCAGGTGGAGGAGAAATTTGACCGCATAGCCGAGGGGAAACTCCCCTGGCACAACGAGATACAGAGCTTTTACACCGGCTTCCACCCCGCCGTCGACTCGGCGATGAACATGCGCCTCGAGCACAAGGTGGGGGAGAGGATGCTCGGTGTCGACCCCAAGACCGGCAAACCGGTCTCGGTGAAGATAGGTCGCTACGGGCCCATGATACAGCTCGGCGACGGCGACGGGGAGGAGAAACCCCAGTTCGCCTCCCTGCTCAAGGGTCAGAGCGTCAGCACCATCACCCTGGAGGAGGCGCTGAAACTCTTCGAGTTCCCGCGCCACATCGGCGAGTATGAGGGGGCCGACCTGACGGTGGCCATCGGCCGATACGGGCCATATGTCAAGTTCGACGGCAAATTCATCTCGATTCCAAAAGAATACTCCCCGGCCCACCTGACCCTCGACGAGGCTGTCGCGCTCATCGAGGAGAAGCGCCGCGAGGAGGCCAACCGCATCGTCAAGACCTTCCCCGAGGATGAGTCGGTGCAGATTCTCAACGGCCGCTACGGCATCTACATCGCCTGCGGCAAGAACAACTACAAGATACCCAAGACCGTGGCCGACCCCGCCGCCCTGAGCCTGGAGGAGTGTCGCGAGATAATCGCCGACCAAGACTCCAAGCCCAAGCGCCCGGCGCGCCGCAAGAAATGACATGTTTGATTTCACCCCGCTGAGCAGGCCGTTTTTCGCCCGTGTCCTCAAGGCAGAGCAGAGGGCGAGACAAGATGTGGAGCGCAGCCAGAAGGCCACGCTCCGCCGCTTGCTTTATGCCGGGGCGAAGACCGAATATGGCCGCCAAGCGGGGATTTCCCCGGCCGACAGCTACGCCGGTTTCGCCGCCAAGGTGGAGCCGCGCTCCTATGAGCCGTTCCGCCCGTGGGTGGAGCGTATGCTCAGGGGGGAGAAAGACATCCTCTGGCCCGGTGTCTGCCGGCGTTTCGCCCAGTCGTCAGGCACCTCCGGGGGGAAGAGCAAATACATCCCCCTGCCCGAAGCCTCCCTCAACGGCTGCCACTACGCCGGGGCGGCTTTCTCCGTGGCCTCATACCTGGGCCATTATCCCGACAGCCACCTCTTCGGAGGCAAGAACTTCATACTCGGGGGTAGCTACGCCAACGAGCTTGCCTCGCTCCCGCGCGGGGTGAAGGTAGGCGACCTGTCGGCCTCGCTCATCGACCGCATCGACCCGCTGGTCAACCTCTTCCGCATCCCCGACAAGCATACCGCCCTGATGGCCGACTGGTCTGAGAAGCTGCCGAGGCTCGCCCAGGCTGCCGTCAAGGCCGATGTGAGGTCTATCTCGGGAGTCCCCTCCTGGTTCCTGACAGTGCTGAGGAAGGTGCTTGAAATCACCGGGGCGCAGACAGTCCACGAGGTGTGGCCCGGCCTGGAGGTCTTCTTCCACGGCGGCATCGCCTTCGGCCCATACCGGGGGCAGTACAGCCGCATCACCGACCCCGCCAGGATGCGCTACTGGGAGAATTACAACGCCTCTGAGGGTTTCTTCGCCGTGCAGTCGCGTCCCGGTTCCCCGGCGATGGGGCTGCTGATGAACGCCGAGGTCTTCTACGAGTTCATCCCCGTGGATGACCCTGAGGCATCCCCCCTCCCGGCCTGGGAGGTAACCCCGGGCCAGGTCTGCGAGCTTGTCATCACCTCCTCCAACGGCCTCTGGCGTTACCGCCTGGGCGACACCGTGAGGATTGAGCCCCAGGGAGAGGATGGCGGTGTGGAAATCACCATCGCCGGCCGCACCAAATGCTTCATCAATGCCTTCGGCGAGGAGCTGATGGTCCACAACGCCGAGGCCGCCATGGCCCGCGCCGCCGCCATGACCGGAGCGGAGGTCGCTGACTACACTGCCGCCCCGGTCTACGCCGGAGACAACACCCGGGGCCGCCACCAGTGGCTCATCGAGTTTGACCGCCTGCCGGGCTGCGGCCTGCAGGAGTTCGCCCGCCTCCTCGACCTGGAGCTGCAGAAAGAGAACTCCGACTACCAGGCCAAGCGTGGCGGGGGGATATTCCTCGACGCGCCCCAGGTGATAGCCGCCCGGCAGGGGCTTTTCACCCGCTGGCTCGCCTCCACCGGAAAGCTCGGCGGCCAGCGCAAAGTGCCCCGCCTGTGCAACGACCGCTCGATTATCGAGCAGCTCCTCATAATGAACGAAAAAGACTGAAAACCATGAACATAATCCGCCGAATCCTCTCTGCCCTCATTCTCCCTGCCTGCTTCATGTCGCTGCAGGCCGCCGACGCGCCGAAATACATATTCTACTACATAGGCGACGGCATGGGCTTCAACCATGTATTGAACGCCCAGATATTCAGCGACGAGGTGCTGCGGGCCGACTCCACGCTGACGATGCTGCGCTTCCCCGTGGCCTCGATGGCGCGCACCCACTCGGCGTCATCCGATGTCACCGACTCGGCTGCCGCAGGCACAGCCCTGGCCACAGGCCGCAAGACCCGCAACAACATGCTCGGCATGGATGCCGACACCGTCGCTGTGACCTCCATCGCCAAGACCCTCTTCGACAAGGGGTGGGGTGTCGGGCTGGTGACCACAGTGGCTATCGACGACGCGACCCCCGGGGCCTTCTACGCCCATGTCCCCTCGCGCTCGGAATACATGACCGTCGGCCGCCAGCTGGCCGAGTCGGGCTACCAGTATGCCGCCGGGGCCGGACTGCGCGCCGCCCGCGACAAAGATGGCGCGCGTACCCCGCTGCTCGACTACTTCGCCGAGCAGGGTGTCACCGTGGCCTGCGGCCCTGAAGGGCTCGCCACCGAGGCCGACCGCCTGCTGGTGCTCAGCAACGACACCGTGAAGACCTGGAATGTCGGCTACACCGTCGACTCCATCCCCGGAGCGCTCACCCTCCCGGCTATGACCGCCGCCGGAATCAGGCAGCTCAGCCGCGTCTCCCCCGACCGCTTCTTCATGATGGTGGAGGGTGGCAACATCGACCATGCCGGACACGCCAATGACGGCGGCACCATCATGCGCGAGGTCATCAATTTCGACCAGTCGCTCGCCCTGGCCTGGCAGTTCTATCTCGCCCACCCCGACGAGACCCTGATCGTGGTCACTGCCGACCATGAGACCGGAGGCATGTCGATCGGCACCACCACCACCGGCTACTCGGTGCGTCCGGCCGTGGCCGCCGCCCAGAAGGTCTCCAAGGAGGAGTTCAGCGAGTATGTCAAGAGCCTCGCCCGCGACCGCTGTGTCTACCATTGGCCCGACATGGAGGAATACCTCGCCGAGAACCTCGGTTTCGGTTCGGCCGTGAAGCTGACCCCCGAGGAAACCGCCGAGCTGTCTGAGATGTTTGAGAATATGATGGCCGGACGCAACTCCGCCTCCGACCAGGAGACCCTCTACGCCACCTTCGACGGCTTCTCGGCCCGCGTCTTCGAGCTGCTCAACGACAAGGCCGGACTTGGTTTCACCACCATCAAGCATACCGGGGCCCCGGTGCCGGTCTTCGCCGCCGGCGTGGGAGCCTCTGAGTTCTCCGGTGTGAACGACAACACCGACCTTCCCCGCAAGATTCTGTCGATAGCCCTCGGCGAATGACCCAGAAAATTGAAGACAAGATGAAAAAGACCCTGCTGATAGCCCTGATACTCGGGGCGTTCTCATTCACTCTCCCCCAGCGCGCAAGCGCCATCGACTACCGCCAGATCGAGGTGGATGTCACCATGCACCCCGCCCGGTACAAGGCCCTGCTCGACCGCTTCGTGGCGGCCGACACCACCCTCACCTCCGACGAGATGGCCACCGTCTACTACGGCTACGCCTTCACCCCCTCCTACGAGCCCCGCGACACCTTCCCCGAAATCCACGCCGCCTACGACCGCAAGGACTACGAGACGGTGGCCCGCCTGATCGGGCCGGCGCTCGAGCTCAACCCCGTCTCGCTCGACCTCTCCATCCTCGCCCTGGCCGTCTACGAGCGCGGGGTAGGGGAGACCCCCGGAAAGAAGGCCCTCAACATGGCCATCCGCTCCGACCTGATCGCCGGGGCGATACTCGAGAGCGGCCACGGCACATTCGCCGCCTCACCATTCTATGTCATCTCCGATGCTGACCGCCGCCGCATCCTGACCAATGTCATAGGCATCGGCAAGGTAATCGGCACCGACCGTCTGGGCGACGTGGAGGCCATCAAGTTCAACTTCCCCGGCAACTCCCGCCAGCATATCCTCTATTTCGACAACACCCTCGAGGAGAACTTCCTCAAATCCCACCCGCGCTGACCTCCGGGTGGGCCACATAATCGACAGTAGATAACTTTTCACCTCTCCCCCTTCCGACATGGCAGAAAACAAGACCGAGAAATGGACCGAGATCGAACACCTCCCCGAATGGGACGAGGAGTTCTATGATGTCTACACAGCCCGCAAGCATGGCAAATGGGTGATGCTCAAAACCCTCAAGCCGGCCCTGCTCGACAACCCCCGCTACCGCGAGATGATAGAGAAGGAGTTTGACATCCGCTATAACCTCTGTCACCCCAACATCGTGATGATAAATGACTTCGAGGATGTCCCCGGGGTCGGCATGTCGATCATCACCGACGATGTCTATGGCGACTCCCTGCGCAAGCTCATCGACAAGGGGGAGGTCGACGGCGCGATTCTCGACAAAATCGTCTGCCAGCTCCCCGAGGCCATCGGATACATACAGAAGAACCATATCCTCCACCATCCGATACGCCCCGAGACCATCATCTTCACCGAGAAAATCCGCAACCTCAAGCTGATAGATGTGGGTTTCGACCAGCGGGAGCACCTCACCCCCACCGACGCGTCGGAAGACATCCGCAACTATGGCCGGGTGCTGCGCGCCGCCCTCGACGCTTGCAAAGCCTCACCGGCCGCCGGGAAGCCCTCCCAGGCCGAGCTCGCGCGCTACGCCAAAGTGGCCGACCGATGCCTCAGCGACGACCCCCGCCGCCGCTTCCGCGACGTGCAGGACCTCAAGATGGCCCTCGCCGGCGACTCCAACCGCCGCCTCTACCTGACCATCATCACTTTCCTCGCCGTGATGGCCATAATCCTCGGCTGGCTCTGCTGGAAAGCCCCGGTGCTCTAATCCGCAACCTCGATTCCCAAAACACCATAACTGAACATCATGAGCGTTGAAATCCGCGCATTACAACCAACCAGATCACAACTACGCAAATTCGCCAGCTTCGGCATAGACCTCTACGAGGGCAACCCGTATTACGTCCCCGCCCTCATCCACGACGATGTCAACACCCTCTCCCCCAAGGTCAACCCCGCATTCGACTTCTGCGAGGCACAGTGCTTCATGGCCTACCGCGACGGAAAACCTGTCGGACGCATCGCCGGCATCATCAACAACACCGTCAACGAACGCACCGGCCAGAAGACCCTCCGCTTCGGCTTCGTCGACTTCATCGACGACACCGAAGTGGTCGACGCCCTCTTCGACGCCTGCGCCGCATGGGGTAAGGAGCGCGGCATGGACTCCATGCTCGGCCCCATGGGATTCACCGACATGGACCACGAAGGAATGCTCGTCGAAGGCTTCGACCAGCTCGGCACGATGGCCACCATCTACAATCACCCCTACTACCCCCGCCACATGGAGCGGATGGGCTTCACCCCCGAAGCCGAATGGGTGGAGATGGCCATCAAGATACCCGATTCCATCCCCGACAAATACGCCCGCGTGGCCGAGATAGTCAAGACCCGCAACAACCTCAAAGTCTTGAAATTCACCTCCCGCAAGAAAATCAAGGAGCAATACGGCGTGGCCCTCTTCGAGCTGATCAACGAAGCCTACGACCAGCTCTACGGCTACTCCCCCCTCACCCCCCGCCAGATCGACTACTACATCGACATGTACCTCGGCATCCTCAACCTCGACTTCGTCACCGTCGTCGTCGACAGCGAAGACCGCCTCGTGGCCGTCGGCATCTCCATCCAGTCATTCTCCAAAGCCCTCCAGAAATCACGCGGCCGCCTCTTCCCCACAGGCTGGTGGCACCTGCTGCAGACCCTCCGGGGCAAATCCGACATCGTCGACCTCCTCCTCATCGCCGTCAAGCCCGAATACCAGAACAAAGGGGTCAACGCCCTCCTCTTCACCGACCTCATCCCCCACTACATCAAAGCCGGCTTCAAACACGCCGAGACCAACCCCGAGCTGGCCGGCAACGACAAAGTCCGCGGCCAATGGGACTACTTCGACACCCGCCTCCACAAGCGCCGCCGCGCCTTCCGCCGCCCCCTCTGATTCCTCGGTTGCTCCCCCTCCCCCCTCCTCCCGGCTCCCTGTCCCCCGCCCGCTGCCCTCCCGCCGCCCCTGCCTCCTTGCTTTGGGGCCGTGTGAGGGCGCGAGCCCGAAAAAGAAGAAAAGAAAAAAGCAAGCAAAAAGCCTTGGAAAACTCCTTCACTCCCGGCGGCCTTGAGGCCGGTTGCGACGAGGCCGGCCGCGGCTGCCTCGCCGGCCCCGTCGTGGCCGCCGCCGTCATCCTCCCCGACGACTTCCGCCACCCCTGGCTCAACGACTCCAAGCAAGTCACCGAAGCCCGCCGCGAGGCCCTGCGCCCCATCATCGAGCAGGAAGCCCTCGCCTGGGCCGTCGCCGCCTGTTCCCCCGCCGAGATCGACACCCTCAACATCCTGCGCGCCTCCATCACCGCCATGCACCGCGCCCTCGACGCAATCTGCGGCGACGCCCCCTTTCCCCCCGGCCAAATCATCGCCGCCTCCACGCGCCGCCTCGCGCCCGCCAGCGTCATCATCGACGGCAACAAATTCCACCCCTGGCGCGACATCCCCTGGCAGACCTTCGTCAAAGGAGACAGCCGCTACGGCAACATCGCCGCCGCCTCCATCCTCGCCAAGACCCACCGCGACGACATCATGCGCAGCCTCCACGACCAATACCCCCCCTACAACTGGGCCGTCAACAAAGGCTACCCCACCGCCGACCACCGCGCGGCCATCGCCGCCCACGGCCCCACCCCCCACCACCGCCTCACCTTCCGCCTCCTTCCCCCCACCCAGCTCACCCTCTTCCCCAACGGATAAGGGGGGACGCATACCCACGGCCTCACACAGACACGCAGATGCCATCCGGGACGAAAATCCATCCGGATGGCATCTGCGTGTCTGCGGAATCCGCGTGAGACCCCTGCCAAAAATAATAATCAAGAGAATCAGAGCGTCACCCTCTTCGTGAGCGACCCCGCCTTGAGGATGAAAATACCCTTTGAGCCGAGCTTCAGGCGGTGGATGCCCGGCTGCACGGTCTCCTGGTGGATCTGCTGCCCCAGTATCGAGAACAGCTTCACCGTCACCGGCTTCTGCGACCAGATATAGATATACCCGTCAAGCACCGTCACCTCCACCTGCCCGTCCATCTCAAACGACTGCACCACAGACGGCTGGGGGGAAGTTACCTCCTCCCAGGCCGGCGCAGCCGCCGATACAGTCGCGGCGGCAATCGCAAAGGCCGTCGCCAGCCCTGCAAGCCTCTTGGTGATCATTCTCAGTGCGGTCATTTCTCGATTAGGCGGAAAAAGACAGGGGAGGGGGGCGGCGCGGCAGCCGTTTCCCGTTGCCCCTGAGCCATTTTGACAGGCAAAGTTACCAAAAGTTTAATTCACTGGCAAATATTGCGCTTCCCTTTTTGCCCCAATCATTAAATTTCATTAAATATCACAAATGGTTGAAAATTAATTGATTAACTTTTTTTAACTCTTATAATGGTGAGTTAGGTCAAAAAATTTGATGATTTGTTAAAGCTTTTTAATAATTTTGCCACTGATTCTATTAGTAACGTGTAGAAGCGAAGTGCCTTAAAAGAGCCGGAAAAACGATGACGCTAACAAACTCTCTTTGCCCGCCCGGTCAGTAACGAGCTTCCCGGGGATTGCCTCAAAGGCTGTCCCGCGCCCTTTTGCCGCGTCTTGTGGAATCCTTAAAAATCAGAAAGACCTGAAAAATCATTAATTTCAAATTATCCTTAAATGAAACATTCACAAACAGGAATCGCCAAGAAATTCCTATTTCTTATGGTGGGACTGCTGATGGCCATCGGTGTCAACGCGCAGTCGATTACCGTAAGCGGTACGGTCACCGACCCGCAAGGTGAACCGCTTATCGGTGCCAGCGTTCTCGCTGAAGGAACAACTGTCGGTGCGTCAACCGACATTGACGGTAACTACACCATCAAAGTTGCTTCCAACGCCGTCCTCGTTGTGTCTTACGTCGGCTACGATACCCAGCGTATCCCCGTCGAAGGACGTTCCACCGTGAACGTTGAGATGAAGGAGAACTCCGTCATGCTCAACGAAGTCGTAGCCATCGGTTACGGTACCGTGAGAAAACAAGACGCCACCGGTTCGGTGGCAATCGTCAAGCCCGACGAAATCGAGGCCGGTCTGGCCACCACCGTGCAGGACATGCTCGTTGGCCAGACTCCTGGTGTGGTTGTGACCACCTCCGGAGGCCCCGCCGGAGCCGCCGACATCCGCATCCGTGGTGGTGCCTCGCTGTCTGCCTCCAACGACCCCCTCATCGTGCTTGACGGTGTGCCCCTGTCGGGCGACACCCCCCTCGGCATGGGCTCCCCCCTGTCGATGATCAACCCCGAGTCGATCGAGTCGATGACCATCCTCAAGGACGCTTCCGCAACCGCCATCTACGGTTCGCGCGCATCCAACGGTGTGATCATCATCACCACCAAGAAGGGCCGCTCAGGCAAGCCCCAGGTGACCTTCACCGCAAACCTCTACGTTGACCACGCCCGCCGCATCGCCGAAGTGATGAACGGCGACCAGTTCCGCGAAGCCGTCTACAACAAGTTCGGCCGCAACTCCGCACAGGCCGGCTACCTCGGCGACACCAACACCGACTGGCAGGACAACATCTTCCGCACAGCCGTCAGCTCAGACTACTCACTGGCAGTGGCAGGCGCCGCAGGCGTGCTCCCCTACCGTGTCGACGTGTCCTACACCAACAGCAACGGTATCCTCGAGGCCTCCTCAATGGACCGCGTGACTGTCGGAATCGCCCTCACCCCCAAGTTCTTCAACGACCACCTGTCGATCAACGCCAAGGCCAAAGGCTTCTACGTGCGTAACAACTGGGGCCAGGACGGTGCCATCGGCCAGGCCGTAGGCTTCAACCCCACCCTCCCCGTGCGCGACTACGTGCCCATTTCGGGCGGCACCGCTGCCGGATTCGGCTACCTCTTCAACGGCTACACCGAGCCTTGGACTGTGGCTGGCGGCCAGGTCAACCTCGAGAACAACGCCCAGTACAACCCCGTTGCCACAATCAACCAGACCAAGAACTACTCCAACGTCTACCGTTCGAACGGCAACATCCAGTTTGACTACTCCTTCCACTTCCTCCCCGAGCTCCACGCCAACCTCAACCTCGGTTACGACGTGAGCAAGTCAAACGACTACTACCTCGTCGACGCAAACTCACACATGGCATGGAAAGACCTCCCCAACAACTACGGCGGAGGCTCCTCGCGTCAGAAATATGAGTTCCGCTCCAACACCCTCCTTGAGTTCTACCTCAACTACAAGAAGGAATTCGAGGCCATCAAGTCGATGCTCGACGCAACCGCCGGTTACACCTGGTCGCGCGACGCCGCCAACGGCTGGCAAGACGGTTCGAACAACGTCAGCGGCAAGGCCACAACCGAAGGCCTCCTCCCCGCCATCGTCAACCCCGACGGCTCATACTCGCTCAACTGGAACCCCGCCACCGCCGACCAGGTAGGCAAGCCCTTCCAGATTGACGAAATCGACGCCAACGGCAACTACCACTGGAAGAACCACCTCCAGCTCCTGTCGTTCTTCGGCCGTGTAAACTACACCTTCAAAGAACGCTACCTGCTGACCGCCACCGTCCGTGGCGACGCAACCTCACGCTTCTCCAAGGAAAACCGCTGGGGTATCTTCCCCGCCGTGGCCCTCGGATGGCGCATCAACGACGAAGCCTTCATGGCCGACGCTGCCGGATGGCTCTCTGACCTCAAGCTCCGCGCAGGATGGGGTGAGACCGGTCAGCAGGCCGTAGGTAACTACTACAACTACATCCCCACCTACACCGTCTCCGCTCCCGGTTCATACTACCCCAACGGCATGGGCGGATGGCTCACCCCCTACTTCCCCGACGGATACAACCCCGACCTGAAGTGGGAGACCACCGAGACCTGGAACGCCGGTATCGACTTCGGCTTCTTCAACAACCGCATCACCGGTGCCATCGAGTACTACAAGCGCAACACCCGCGACCTCCTCTCGACCGTTCCCGTGGCTGCAGGTTCCTCGACCGTCGCTTACCTCCCCCAGAACATCGGTAAGATGGAGAACTACGGTGTCGAATTCTCAATCAACGCCAAGCCCATCGTGACCGATGACTTCACCTGGAACATCTCCTACAACGTGGGCTGGAACCACAACGAAATCACCGACCTCAACGGCCTGACCTTCGAAGTCGGCGGTGGCGGCGGCGGTACCGGCGGTAACGTCCAGATCCAGAAAGAAGGCTATCCCGCATACTCCTTCAACCTCTTCCAGCAGGTTTACGACGCTGCCGGCAACCCCATCCCCGGTGCTTACGTTGACCAGAACGGCGACGGTATCATCGACCCCAAGGACAAGGTGGTCCGCTACTCCAAAGATCCCAAGGTGACAATGACCTTCGGCTCCAACTTCCGCTACAAGAAGTGGGACTTCGGCTTCACCCTCCGCGCATCCATCGGCAACTACATATATGCAGATGCCCTCCGCGGCGGCACGAACATGAACGACATGTTCCGTAACAACCAGCTCAGCAACCTCTGGGTGGCCGACTTCTATTACGACACTGCCGACACCAACTTCTCTTACTCAGACTACTGGCTGCGCAACGCCTCATTCCTGCGCTGCGACAACATCAACCTGGGTTACACCTTCGACAACCTCCTGAACGACAACCTCAAGCTCCGCGTCTTCGCTGCCGTCCAGAACCCCTTCGTCATCACCAAGTACGAGGGTCTCGATCCCGAGGTGTTCTCCGGCGTCGACGGCAACATCTACCCCCGCGCCACCACATGGTCGCTCGGCGTTGTCGCCAACTTCTAATCCCCCCGGACAAGGTTGAACATTTAAATTGAATCCAACAATGAATCTCAAAAAATATCTGTTGTTTGGCGGCGTTGCCCTCGGCCTCGGCATGACCTCCTGCGTGGGAGACCTCGACCTGGAGCCCAACGACCCCAACCTGGTCGACACTTCCGACCCCAATTTCAAAGCCAATGCCCTCGGCATCTGCTACTCGGGTATCGCCGTCAGCGGTATCTCCGGCCCCGGTTCCTCATATGTGGGTGGTCTTGACCCCGGTACCTCGGCTTACCTCCGCACCATCTTCACCCTCGGCGAGTTCCCCACCGACGAGCTGACCTGGATCTGGCCCAACGACGAGGGCGGCTCCATCGGCGACCTCATCGCCTGCTCCTGGTCTTCAAGCAACTCCATCGTCTACGGCGCATACTACCGTCTGCTCGGCCATATCGCCATCTGTAACCAGTTCCTGGCCAACACCGCCGACGACACCGACGCCGAGACCATCGAGATGCGCGCCCAGGCCCGTGTCCTCCGCGCCTACTCCTACTACAACATGATCGACCTCTACGGCCAGTCCTCATTCATCACCGAGGAGGCCGAGGTAGGGGAGCAGCCCCGTCAGGCAAGCCGTCTCGAGGTCTTCAACTTCATCGAGCAGGAGCTCACCGAAATCGTCGACCAGAAGCTCATCAGCGATAACCCCCTCTACGGCCGCGTAGGTCTTGACGGAGCCGAGGCCCTCCTCGCCCGTCTCTACCTCAACGCCGAGGTTTACTCAGGCACCGCCCGCTGGGCCGACTGCCAGGCTCGCTGCGAGAACATCATCCGCCGTCACCAGGGGGGTGGCTTCGTAGCCTCCGATGGCACCGCCACCGGTCTCGCCAAGGAGTATCTCTACCTCTTCTGCGAGGACAACAAGCAGTACATGCCCGGCGGCTCCAACAAGGCCGAGAACGAGATCCTTTTCGGTATCTCCTTCGACCAGGACATGGTGCAGAGCTATGGCGGCCCCACATTCATCGTGGCCGGCACCATCACCAACTCACACTACTGCCCCCGTCAGAACTACGGTTGCTCGGGTGAATGGTCATGTATCAAGGGTATCAAGCAGATGGCAGAGCGCTTCTACGGTCTTTCGAACGACAAGCGTGATGACCTCTGGCTGCGCGGCTATATGCCCGCCGGCTCTGATGCCAACGGCTCCTGGGATGCCGAGGACTACACCGACGAGATCCTGGGCTTCACCGGCGGATGGGCCACCACCGGCGGTAACGCCATCATCAAGTTCACCGGCAACACCATCACCAAGAACCCCGCTTCTGTGGACAAAAACGACGCCCTCACCCTCTTTGACGGAGCTTACGGCGCAGACGGCAAATGGCTGCCCAACTACGACGCCACCGCTTTCATGTCGACCGACCAGCCCATCATCCGTCTCGCCGACATCTACCTGATGTACACCGAGTGCTACATCACCGGTCGTGTGGGTGACAGCCAGAAGGCTCTCAACTACATCAATTATGTCCGTGAACGCGCCGGCGGCAAGGAGATGAAATACAACGACATAGTCGAGGTATCCAAGAAGGAGCTTATGGACGAGCGTTCGCGTGAGCTTTACCTGGAGTCAGTGCGCCGCACCGACCTTATCCGCAACGGCATGTTCGTAGGTCCGCAGCAGACCGTATGGCAGGTGAAGGGTAACATCAACAACATGGAGGGAACCCGTATCGACGACAGATTCGCCCTCTATCCCATCCCCAACGCCGTGCTCAACTCACAGCCCGATTTCAAGCAGAATCCCGGCTACTAATCAATCTTTCCGGTCTCCGCGTCATCCCCTCCCGGGGGGATGGCCGGGGCTGAAAAAACAACAAATTCAGAATCTTTCCAAACGATGAAAAAGATATCTTTGATGTTTGCCGTCGCAGTGGCCGCGCTTGGTTTCTCGAGCTGCTCCGAGACCTGGGACGACAACCCCGTACTGAAAACCCATGAGGGGGAGGAGAAAGCCGACTTCCTCAACCAGCCCCAGATGGCTGACCAGGTGATCATGCTCACCTCCGAAAACCAGGACGGCACTTTCCACCTCACCTGCTCGCAGCCCGACTTCGGCTACGCAGCCGTTGCCACCTACCGTGTGCAGTGCTCCCTGACCGAAGACTTCGCCAAATTCGAGGAAATCCAGCAGGACTTTTATGACTGCGGCGAAATCAATCCCCTGAACGCCGACGTTGCCGCCGCCCTCGAGAAGCTCTCGGGCGTGCAGACCGACGCCGACCTGCCCCTCCCTTACCAGAGACTCTACATGCGTCTTCGCGCCTACATCGGCGTTGAGGAGGAGACCACCCAGTATCTCTCCAACGTGGTGTCATTCAAAGGCGTGGCCGCCAACTACCTCGCTATCTGGGTATCGGGCGTTCCCGTCAACATCTATCTCCGCGGCGGCTTCCCCGAAGCTTCAGACTGGGGCGCAGTTGCTCAGTATCAGTTCGTGACCGGTCCGGAGGAGAACACCTGGGTTACCGGCACCATCGACATCCCCGCCGGAACAGAGTTCAAGGTGGCTGACGATGCATGGGGCGCGCTCAACGCAGGTGCCGGTGCCGCTGGCGACAAGGTTGTGCCAGGCACTCCCCTTGTGATCGACAATGGCGACAACCCCGGCAACCTCACCATGACTGAGGCTTTCCACGGTTACGCCCACCTGACCCTTGTCAAGGGTGTCTACACTCTCACCATGGAGACGACCGCCAACTGATCCCGATTTTCCCGCCATCGCGGCGGCTGCCCCCACGGGCGGCCGCCACGGGGCGACAAACTTAGAAAACTCCATTTTTAAGAAACAATGAAAAAACTTAGCATATTCCTGCTGGGCGCTCTCGGGATGATGGCCGCTACCTCCTGCGAGGAGAAAATCGATCCCGCCATTCCCCAGTCAAATCCCCAGGAACCCATCCTGACCACCGGCGACGTTGTCTCCGAGGCTACCGGAGCGCTTACCTCCGCCGCTGTCCTCAACCTCGAGGATTACCGCGCTGAAGGAGCCACCATCCCCGTGATGAAGCTCGTCGACACCAAAGACCTCCCCGAAGGCGCAACCGTGAGCTACACCCTCCAGCTCTCCGACACCCAGGACTTCAAGCGCAATGTCACCCTCGCCACCACCGGCACAGAGGTTGACGGCGTGGAGACTTTCGCTGCCAGCGCGCAGGAGTGGAACGACGCCCACGTCTACCTCTTCGGCAAGAGCCCCAAGGTGAAGACCATGTACTACCGCGTGCCTGTCTATGTCAACCTCGACGGTTCTGACTACCGTCTGCAGTCTACCGACTACTATGCGGCTGAAGGCTCCATCCAGGAGACCTGCATGGACAACGGCTTCACCATCTCCGACGCTTACTACTTCATGAGCGACGCTACCGCCTGGGCTCTCGGCGACGCCACTGTGATGGATGCCTTCAAGTTTGAGCATTCCGCCGCTGACGTTTACGATGACCCCGTGTTCGTCTTCAAGTTCAAGGTCACCGACGACATGTTCATGAATGCCGACGGCACCACCAAGGATGGCATCTACTGGAAGATAGCCTCACAGGAGGGTATGGACCTCGCCGACTGGGCTACCGGCATCTACGGCCCTGAGACCAACGGCGACGACAACCTCGCCGGCATGCTGGTTGACGTCAACGCCCAGGCTGGCAAGCTCATCGAGGCCGGCCAGTACAAGCTGACCATCAACATGGAGGAGATGACCTATGAGTTCGAGCTTCTCACCCGTCCCGAATACCTCTACACCCCCGGTGGTTTCAACGGCTGGAGCCAGGACGCATCCGCTTACATGCAGTATGACTCCAAGAACGAAGTCTCCAAGGGCTACTACGGCTTCTTCGGCGTTGACGCTTCCGGTTTCAAGGTCTGCACAGAACCCAGCTGGGACAACGCCGTGACCTACGGCGCGGTGTCTGCCGATCCCGCCCTTGAGGGTGACTTCCTCCTGGGCCAGGATGGTCAGAACATCAACGTTCCCACCCCCGGCATGTTCTGGGCCTCCGTTCAGTATGACGAGGTTTCCGGCACGCTGACAACCTACAAGCTGACCCCCGTCACCAGCGTGGGCATCATCGGCAGCTTCGCCGCTTCCGGATGGGGCAGCGACGTTGAGATGACCACCGAAGACGGTGGCATCACCTGGACCGCAGAGGTGACTTTCGCCGCAGGCGACCAGTGGAAGATCCGCTTCAACAACGGCTGGGACTTCTCGCTCGGTGCTGAGCCCGGAAACGTCAACCACGCAGTCCTCGACGGTGACAACTACTCCGCAGCTGAGGCCGGTGACTTCATCATCACCCTCACCACCCAGCCCGGCATCCCCGTCATCACCGTTGCCGCCAAGTAATCCCTCATCCTTGACTCACGCGTCAGGCCCCGCCCCCTCCCGGGCGGCCTGACCCCCGATACCGACCGCCCCGCAGCCTCCGCCGCGGGGCGGTCTTCATCTGTCCCCTCCCGAGTCCCAGCAATCCCGATAAATCTATAAAAGATTCTTTCAGAATCTCCCGTCTGACGCGGTTACCGGGGGTTACCGGCCTAAAGGCCGCCAACCCCCGGCTAATAGTTAATGAATGTATCCGTCCGAAATAGGCCGACTTTATCAAAGCGTTTTTGGTTGCGAACTT
>CATZGB010000002.1 GCA_958418815.1 uncultured Bacteroidales bacterium
TATATCAATTTTGCCCATGCGGCTTAGTATAAATTAATTTTTACGACTTACTTATAGTGTCACTTTATCTCGATGTTGAAGTCGCCGTCGAATCCGGGATGGATGCCCACACCTCCGGCGGCTTCTGAGGTCAGGAACGGGCCTCTGATTTCAGTCAGCTTCCCCCTGACCACAGGCGCCTCGATGGGGACGGTGGAGGCGATTTTTGTGTTGTCATGCCGGGAGTAGACATCGAGGGCGACCTGCACCGAGGTCTGGCTGCCGTTGACAAACACATGGTCAAACGCAAGTTCGGCGGTCGATGTGTCGATGCCTTTCACCACCCCGTCAAACCAACGGCCCACCGACGAGTCAATCGGCTTGTCGGTTACGGCGTTGTAGACCGAGGGCATGTAACCGGTGTATCTGACCACGATGCGGTAATCACCCAACGCCGCCGTCACCCCCTCGGGGCGCGCGGGAAGAGGCCCGGAGAGACTTCCCCCCTCGCGGCGGCTCAGAAACTCGCCGACGTCGGTGGTCACAAACCTGAAACGGGCCAGTGGACGTTTCATCTCAACGTAAGCGTGGCCGCCATCCGGCGCAGCGACTGTCAGCGGAGCCTCGCCGCGGAACGCGTCCCTGGCTTCGCGGTTGCCCGGATGGCAGCCGTCGTCGCGCGACACCAGGGATATATGACGGAAATCAGAAGTGTCGTAATAAAGGTCGGATTCCCCTCCCCCGACAACATAATCACCCCACACAAGCACTTTGTAATCCCCGGCGGGAAGCCGCGTCTCCAAAGACCTGTCGAGGTCTTCAATGTCGGAGGTGGTCAACACCATCGAGCGGAACAGGCTTCCTGACTCCCCTCTGGAGTCGGAGGAGGGCATGGAGTATATGTCCACACTGTACCTGAAATCATGGGATTGGTCTACATTCCCACGGGTCTGCAGGCCGCCCGGCGATGACGGGTCATAGACGACCGTCGTGTAAAGGGGCATGTCGCCTGTGAGGAAATGGAGGTCGATGACACACACCGGCTCCTCTGCCGCCGGTGGCGCGGGAGGCCCATCCTCCGGAAACTCGTGGACATCACAGGCGGTCGCCATCAGCAACGACAGCCACGCGCCATAGCCCAGCAGCCTCCTTCCGAGACGACGGCCATAAACAACAGATTCCACAGTCTTCATCTCGGGTCAAGGTTAAAGGTGTAAACTACTGAAAGCGAGACATGATCGACACCGCCCCAAATACGGCTGACCGAGTCATAGAGCCGTCCGTTACGGCGGTTGTCAAAGCGGTCGTAACGGAGGGAATAGACACCCGCGCCCACGGCGCACTCCGCATGCCAGCGTTTGTCGCGCGACAGCGGCAGGCGATAGCCCACTCCGAAGCCTCCACCCAGTGCGGGATGGGTGCCGTCGGTGTCCTGTATGCGCCACTCCCAGCCCGGGAGCGCCACATTATATGATATCATTGCGAGATGCGCCTCCACAAACCATCCGTCATGACCGTCAGCAAACCAGCATCTTGCCTCGGGACGCAACTGGAAGGTGCGGAACTTCCGGGTGACCTTGCCATAATCCCAGGCCGAATAGGCCACACCGAGACCGAGCGACCAACGGCAGGCGAAATCCCATTCCCCGGCGATATTGGTCACGGCAGCGGCCCAAGCCGGAAGCGAGGTCTTGACGCGCCAGCTGCCTGAGCCACACGCGGGCAGAGAGGGCGCATCGCCTGAAGGCTCGACATCAATGGCGACAACGGGGAGCGGCTCTGGCTCCGTTTCAACTACCGGCAGCTCCTCATCGCCGTCGGGACAACCTCCGGAGTCAACCGGAGGCTCCGCCGGGGCCACCTTTATTATAATGACATATGCCTTGCGCATACCGGGGAAGACCTCTTTTGCCAGGATGTGCCAGACGCGCCCTGACTCCATGCGCTTCAACGCGCGGAGCCTGCGGTCGACATCGGCGGGCGAGTCATCATCCCCCTCACCTATCACCTCAAGCACCGCCTCCTGCCATGGATAGCCGCCCCTGCTCACAAGGGCGCGGAAGGTGTCCCAGGGAATCACCGACTCCCCGCGGGCGAGCAGGCTGTCAGGGAGACCGGTCTCGCGGTTGACATACTCCATCAGCGACTCCATCCGTCGCCTGGAAAGCTCATTGTTAAGACGCGTGCCCCCGTCGGGCGAAGCAGCGCCGCGCACTGTCACCGACTCCACCACCAGCGATGTGTCGCCGGCGATTTCCACAAGCTGGCGTTTTATCTCGGCCAAAGCCTCGGCGTTGGACGCGAGGCCGCAATCTATGTTCCAGCGGTTTATGTCAAAATCCACTGAAATCTCCGTGCGCAATCCCGCATACGCGTCCCTGACGGGAGTGACAGCCACCCCATCTTGCACGGCCAGCAAAAACAACAGGTTCACCGCCAAAGCCTTGGCAAGCCCAGGCAGCCACAGATGGCCTTTGTAGCGGCAGAGAGAGGGATACATATGGTTTAGTAATAAGGAATCAACAGAAGGTTAAAGACAAATGCCGGGTTAGTGCGGCATTTATAACATCACTATTATGCTGCAAAGTTAACTAATAACCAATTAATTGCAAAATTTATTATGACAGCACGGCCACATTTAACCATTTTTAACCAATATTATACTGCATAAACGCCCAATATCCACCATCAGAGGACACGCCATATAGAAGGCACAGTCAGCATGATGCCTCGTCGATGCCTGCCACGGAAACCGACCCACTCAACCATTTGGCACGGAGTTTGTTTTAAAATTAGATAAAGAAATAAAAACAGTTTCAAACCACAGATATGAATTTCAACAGTTTCACTATCAAGTCGCAGGAGGCTATCCAGAAAGCCCTCGAACTCACTCGCGGGGCCGGACAGCAGCAAATCGAGCCTGTCCACCTGCTGAAAGCCATAATGCTCGAGGGGGAGTCCCTTGTGAAGTTCATTTTCCAAAAGGTGGGGGCCAACCAGGCTCTCGCCATGCAGCAGACCGACCGGGAGATTTCCACCCTGCCGAAAGTGTCGGGAGGCGAACCTTACCTGAGCCGCACCTCAAACGATGTGTTGCAGAAAGCGCTTGACATCGCCAAGAAACGCGGCGACGAATATGTCACCCTCGAGGCCATGCTGCTGGCGCTCTTCCAGACAAGTTCCCCGGCATCGACAATCCTCAAAGACGCGGGCCTGAGCGAGAAGGAGCTGGAAAGCGCGATTGACGAGCTGCGCAAGGGAAAAAAAGCCACAGACCAGAGCGCAGAAGACACCTATAATTCGCTCAACAAGTATGCCATCAACCTCAACGAACGCGCCAGAAGCGGCAAGCTCGACCCTGTGATCGGACGCGACGACGAGATTCGCCGTGTCTTGCAGATCCTGAGCCGACGCACCAAGAACAACCCGATGCTCATCGGCGAGCCGGGAACCGGAAAGACAGCGATCGCCGAGGGACTGGCCCAGCGAATAGTGCGCGGAGACGTGCCTGAGAACCTGCGTACAAAGCAGATTTTCTCGCTCGACATGGGAGCGCTGGTGGCCGGAGCGAAATACAAGGGTGAGTTTGAGGAGCGCCTGAAGGCAATCGTCAACGAGGTCACCCAGAGCGACGGGGAAATCATCCTCTTCATTGATGAGATCCACACACTCGTCGGAGCCGGAAAGGGTGAGGGGGCGATGGATGCCGCCAACATCCTCAAACCGGCCCTCGCCCGAGGCGAACTGCGCTCAATCGGCGCGACCACCCTTGACGAGTACCAGAAATATTTCGAGAAAGACAAGGCCCTCGAACGCCGTTTCCAGAAAGTGATGGTCAACGAGCCTGACGAGGCTTCGGCCATAGCCATACTCCGCGGTCTGAAAGAACGCTACGAGAACCACCACAAGGTGCGCATCCGCGACGAGGCGATTATCGCCGCCGTGACCCTCTCCGAGCGATACATCACCGACCGCTTCCTCCCCGACAAGGCCATAGACCTGGTAGACGAGGCCGCCTCCAAGCTCCGCCTGGAGATGGATTCCGTGCCGCAGGCCCTTGACGAGATTTCCCGCATGATCGCCCAGAAAGAAATCGAGCGTGAGGCCATAAAGCGCGAGGGCGACAAGGAGAAGGTGAAGGAAATCGAGAAGGACCTCGCCCAGATGCGCGAGGACGAAAAAGAGTTCACCGCCAAGTGGAAGGCCGAGAAAGAGCTTATCGACAAGGTGCAGCAAAACAAAATCGACATCGAGCAGCTCAACTTCGAGGCCGACAAGGCAGAGCGCGAGGGCGACTACGCCAAAGTTGCTGAAATCCGCTATTCGCGTATCCAGCAAAAGGAGGAGGAGAACAAGACAATACAGGAGCAGCTCAAGATGATGCAGGGAGAGAAAGCCCTCATCAAGGAGGAGGTCGACTCCGAGGACATCGCCGATGTGGTGTCGAGATGGACCGGAATCCCTGTCAACAAGATGGTGCAGAGCGAGAAGGAGAAGCTCCTACATCTTGAGGAGGAACTTCACGACCGCGTTGTCGGACAAGACGAGGCCATCCGCGCCATAGCCGACGCGGTGCGCCGCTCACGCGCCGGCCTGAACGACCCCCGCCGCCCCATCGGATCATTCATCTTCCTCGGCACAACCGGTGTCGGCAAGACCGAACTGGCCAAGGCGCTGGCCGAATACCTCTTTGACGACGAGAACATGATGACCCGAATCGATATGAGCGAGTATCAGGAGAAGCATGCCGTCAGCCGCCTCGTGGGCGCGCCTCCGGGATATGTCGGATATGACGAGGGGGGCCAGCTGACAGAGGCCGTTCGCCGCAAGCCATACTCCGTGGTGCTGTTCGACGAAATCGAGAAAGCCCATCCCGACGTGTTCAACATCCTGCTGCAGGTGCTTGACGACGGCCGCCTCACCGACAACAAGGGCCGCATGGTCAACTTCAAGAACACCATCATCATAATGACCTCAAACATGGGCTCGTCGGTCATCCGCGACAACTTCGCCAAGATGACCCCCGAGAACAAAGATGAGACCGTGGAGAAGACCAAGCAGGAGGTGCTTGACATGCTCAAACAGACCATCCGCCCGGAATTCCTCAACCGTATCGACGAGACCATCATGTTCACCCCCCTCAACGAGAAGGAAATCGAGGAAATCGTGGGCCTGCAGGTCAAGAGCGTCAAGAAAATGCTGTCGGCCAACGGCATCACCCTCGAGGTGACACCCGCCGCGCTCCACTTCCTGGCCGAGGAGGGCTACGACCCCGAGTTTGGCGCCCGTCCGGTCAAAAGGGTCATCCACCGCCTGGTGCTCAACCGCCTGTCGAAAGACATACTGGCGCAGACTGTCGACAAGAGCCGCCCCATCATCATCGATGTCAAGGATGGCGACCTGGTCTTCACCAACTGACATACAATCCTTACTTTGATAGCACACACCGGACACCTCCGTGTCAGGGCCGCGGCCCGAACGGTCAGCCCGCATCGCTTGCCTTGGCGAGGAAGCGTTGCCCGTAACTGCCCGAACCGCGCCCTGGAGGGCAGTCCCAACAGTGTGACATTACTGACTCACAAACACTAACCCAACACTAACTTCCAATCCGCGACAACTATGAAAAAGTTTCTTTACATGCTTCTGCTGCTCCCTCTGGGACTGGTCTCCGCATCATGCGATGACGACAATAAGGTGCCGGATGTCGGCGTGCAGGCCACCGTGTCGGGCGGCGTTGTTGACAACAACACAATCTATGTCGTACAGGGCGAGCCACTCGTGATTGAACAGATGCAGATTGTCAACCACACCGGCAAAGACGCGGCAATCGGGGTGGTCAACTATTACATCGACGGCGTAGGAGCCGGGCAGTCGCTCGTAGCCCCCTACCGCTTCGAGTTCTTCACCGACAATCTCCCCGTCGGCAACCATGTGCTGACAGCCGAGATGCCGGTCTACGTGGTCGACTACCCCATCTGCTTCGGCGCGTTCAGCTTCCCGCTCCAGGTCGTGGAGGACGCATCAGCGCTTCCGGGCGAACCCGAGACGGCCATACTTCCCGGCGTGATACGCGAGAAGTGACAATCTCCGGCTTACGGAGGCAAACGCCCCCCTGCTTATGGCAGACGCGGCGGCAACCCTGGATTCCACAGGTTGCCGCCGCGTCTGTCTCGTCACTGCTCAGAAACGAGGGTCAACGCCTCCGTCTCAAGCGCGGAAACATCTTGCGGACACGAATCAACGGCCCCGAGATGCCGGGACCGGCTATGACAAGAATCACCGCCACGATTATGAGCATCAGGCCGCAGAAGACACGCGGAGTCACCACCTCCCCGAAAGCGAAGACCCCGATGACAACAGCCGTCACCGGCTCGAACGCTCCCAGGATGGCCGTCGGCGTGGAGCCTATCGCCTGTATAGCCCCGTTGGTGCAGCCAAACGACAGCGCGGTGGGGAATATCGCCAGTCCGGCCACACAACCCCACAGCCGCCAGTCGGGCAACACAGGGAAAAGAGGCTCGCCGGAAGCGAGCAGCCTGACCATGAACAGGCTCAACCCGAAGAGCAGCACATAAAATGTCACTGTCAGGGTGGCCACCCTCGCCAGTGAGGTCTTGTTGACGGCCACGATGTATATGGCGTAGGTAAGCGCCGAGGCCGTGACGAGCAATGTGCCGATGACACTCACGAAACCTCCTCCGGGATTCCCCATCAGCAGCCCGATGCCGGCGGTGGCCAGGGCTATGCAAAAGATGGTCATCCATCCCGTTTTCTCCCTGTAAACCGCCGCCATGATGACAGCCACCATGATTGGGTACACGAAAAGTATGGTCGAGGCGATGCCCACATCCATATAATTGTAGCTCATGAACAGCGTCAGCGACGACAACGCCACAAGCAACCCCAGCACGACCAGTGTCAGCAACTGGCGACGCGACACATTGAAGCCGCGTCCGCGCAACAGAATCATCGCCGCCACCACCGGCAACGCCACGAGGTAACGGAGAAACAATACCGAATCCGGTGTCAGGCCGACTTCATACAGCGGGATGGCAAACAACGGGTTGGTGCCGTAGCTGGCCGCCGCAATCACCCCGAGCGCGTATCCTTTGATGTTATTCTTCATGATTCAGCAGAATGAATATGATCTTTATGCCTGGAAACCGCAGGCCAACGACAAATGTTTTATGCAAAGGTAATCTTTCCCCGCGTCAACTCCACACCCAAAGTCAATATTTTTTTGGAAGCTTGGGGCAGTTTAATTAACTTTGCAAGTCGGATGGATATTTTCTTCCACATATTGACCAGCGGGCTTCTCATCGGCATCTTCGTTTCCGCGCCGATGGGCCCGATCGGCATGCTCGTGATACAGCGCACCCTCAACAAGGGGCGGCGCCCCGCGCTGTTCACCGGTATCGGGGCCGCGCTGTCTGACCTGACCTACAGCCTGCTGACCGGACTGGGACTATCGTTCGTCACCGATTTCATCACCGCCAACGAGATGCTGCTCCAGATTCTCGGAAGCCTCGTGCTGCTGGCATTCGCTTTCTATCTGTTCAAGAAAAACCCCACAATAGCCCTGAAAAAGCCCGAGGATGTCCCCAACAGTTTCTGGAAAGACTTCGTGACAGGCTTCCTGTTCACCTTCGCCAACCCCCTGATACTGTTCTTCATAATCGGCCTCTTCGCCCGGTTCAATTTCATTCTGCCGGAGTTCAGATATTACCATTACGTGCTGGGGTATGTGTCGATATTCGCCGGCGCGCTGCTATGGTGGTGGGTAATCACCTACTTCGTCAACAAGGTAAGGACCCATTTCAACATGCGCTCGCTCTGGATTTTCAACCGAATAATCGCCGGCATACTCGCCATAATGGCCCTATACGGCCTGTACAGCGGGCTGGATGTATATCTCAATCTCCCCAACATCTGACCGTCCACACAAACCGACGCCCCCACACCAATCCACTAAAGCCAACCGACAATGAAAAGAGAAATATCGGCCTCGCTGCCCTACGCCCCCGCGCTCGAAGAGCATTCCCTCCCCGAAATAGCCGGAATGCTCGAGGAGGTCGGCACACGCCTCTCGGTCGAGTCGCTCAACTGGCCCGAGGAGTTTCCCTACCGCCCGCTGACGGTGGTATCCGCGGCCCACTCCGGGGAACACATCTTCCTGGATTTCTTTGTCAGGTGCAACTACCTGCGCGCCGAGAACTACACCCCCAACTCACCGGTAAGCGAAGACTCATGCGTGGAGTTCTTCGTCTCTGCGCCCGGCAATCCCGACGCGTACTGGAGCTTCTGTTTCAACTGCATCGGCACCACAAGAGCCAAATGGCGCGACGGGGCGACATCCCGTTTCCTCACCCCCGAGGAACTGTCGCAGGTCAAGGTCTACCCGTCGGTCGGCACCCGCCCGTTCCAGGAGGTGGAGGGTTCATTCATCTGGAGCGTCACCGTGGCCATACCTGTGGCGCTGCTCGGGCTCAGCTACAAAGGGGAGGCAATCGAGCTGAAAGCCAACTTCAACAAATGCGCCTCATCGACCTCCCAGCCCCACTACCTGTCTTGGTCTCCAATCGACTCGGCCCATCCCGATTTCCACCGGCCCGACTGCTTCGCCCCGCTGACCCTGGAATGACGCGCGGCCCCGCCAAGACTCCGCCGCACACGGCCCTGACTACATAACAGCCGCAATCATCAAAAAAATCAGCGCAAGCGGAATTTTAGGAGAGAAGTTGTAACTGTAATGTCGAAAAAAAACGCTAACTTTGCAGTCTAAAAATGGCGTCCCCCGCAACCCGGGGATATACAGCCCTCTGGCTGCGCCCTTGTGGATTCCGCGCCGGAGGGCACGGACACAAAGGCGGCATAGCCATTATTCCACCTATCAGGAATCTGTAAACGCGTTTATAGCACAATGTCAGACATCAAGGAAATCAAAACTGCTCTGGTCTCGGTCTTCCACAAAGACGGCCTGGACGAAATCCTCAGCCTGCTCGACAAATCGGGCGTGAAGTTCATCTCGACGGGAGGCACCCGCGAGTTCATCAAGAGCCTCGGCTATGACTGCGAGGCCGTTGAAGACCTGACGGGCTATCCTTCGATTCTCGGTGGCCGCGTGAAGACCCTCCACCCCAAAGTGTTCGGAGGCATCCTCAACCGCCGCGACAACGCCCAGGACCAGGAGCAGACCAAGCAATATGAGATACCCTCCATCGACCTGGTGATCGTAGACCTCTACCCATTCTCACAGACAGTAGCGTCCGGAGCGTCACAGGCCGACATCATCGAGAAAATCGACATAGGCGGCATCTCGCTCATCCGAGGCGCGGCCAAAAACTTCAACGACGTGGTCATCGTGGCCTCCAAGGCACAGTATGAGCCCCTGCGCATGATGCTCGAACGCGAGGGGAAAGCCCAGTCGACCATGGCCGACCGTCTTTTCTTCGCCAAGGAAGCCTTCGCCGTCTCCTCCGAATATGACTCGGCGATATTCAACTACTTCGACTCCCTGGCCGAGCATCCCACCGCCCTGCGTGTAGCCATCGACGGCGAGAAGACAATGCGCTACGGCGAGAACCCCCACCAGAAAGGCTACTTCTTCGGCGATTTCGCCAAGATGTTCGACCAGCTCCACGGCAAAGAAATCTCTTACAACAACCTCCTTGACATCGATGCCGCCGTCAGCCTCATCGCCGAGTTCACTGAGCCGACATTCGCCATCCTCAAGCACAACAACGCATGCGGAGTGGCCTCGCGAGACAACATCCTCGACGCATGGAAAGACGCCCTGGCCGGCGACCCCGTGTCGGCATTCGGCGGAGTGCTCGTGGCCAACCGCGAGATCGACGGCGCGGCAGCCGAGGAGATAAACAAGATTTTCTTCGAGGTTGTAATCGCCCCCGGCTTCACCCCCGACGCTCTCGGCATACTCGAGCAGAAAAAGAACCGCATCATACTTCTGCAGAAAGAGGCCCTCTCGACCACCCGTCAGTTCCGCTCGATTCTCAACGGCGCGCTGGTGCAGGAACGCGACCTCAAGGTGGAGACCCCTGAAGACCTCCGCCAGGTGACAGCCAAGGCCGTCGCCCCCTCGCAGGTCGACGACCTCCTCTTCGCCAACAAGCTGGTAAAGCACTGCAAGAGCAACGCCATCGTCCTGGCCAAGAACCGCCAGCTCTGCGCCGCCGGTGTGGGCCAGACCTCACGTGTCGACGCGCTTCGCCAGGCCATCGACAAGGCCCGCAACTTCGGTTTCGACCTCAACGGCGCGGTGATGGCCTCCGACGCGTTCTTCCCCTTCGCCGACTGCGTGGAGATTGCCCACAACGCTGGAATCGACGCAGTGATACATCCCGGCGGCTCAATCCGCGACAACGACTCGGTGAAATATTGCGACGAGAACGGTGTGGCGATGGTGATGACCGGCTTCCGCCACTTCAAACATTGACAAAACTTATACCCACGACAAATCAATGAGATTCTTTTCTCTCACAAAAGAAATAGCTATCGACCTGGGCACGGCCAACACCGTGATTATCCACAACGATAAAATCGTCATCGACGAACCCTCGATCGTGGCCCTCGACCGACGCACCGACAAACTCATCGCCGTCGGCAAGGAAGCCCAGCTGATGCAGGGCAAGGAGCCGGAAGGCATCCGCACAGTGCGCCCCCTGCGCAAAGGGGTGATCGCCGACTTCAACGCCGCCGAGCTCATGATACGCGGACTGGTGAAGAAAGCCTCCGCCAAGAGCAACTGGTTCTCCCCCTCGCTCCGCATGGTGGTCGGCATCCCCTCCGGCTCGACCGAGGTTGAAATCCGCGCCGTGCGCGACTCATCCGAACACGCCAACGGACGCGACGTCTACATGATTTACGAGCCTATGGCAGCCGCCCTCGGTATCGGACTCGACGTGGAGGCCCCCGAAGGCAACATGATTGTCGACATAGGTGGCGGAACCACCGAAATCGCCGTGATTTCGCTCGGTGGAATCGTGTCAAACAAGTCAATACAGATCGCAGGCGACGACCTCACCGAGGACATCATGAACCACATGCGCCGCGCCCACAACGTCAAGGTGGGCGAGCGCACAGCCGAACTGATCAAAATGAAGGTTGGATCGGCCCTGACCGAACTCGAGAATCCCCCGGAGGACTATGTGGTACACGGCCCCAACCAGATGACCGCCCTGCCTATGGAGATTCCGGTGTCATACCAGGAGATTTCCCACTGCATCGAGAAATCCATCTCCAAAATAGAGACCGCCGTGCTCGGCGCGCTCGAGCAGACTCCTCCCGAGCTTTACGCCGACATCGTGCGCAACGGCATATGGCTGGCCGGAGGCGGCGCGCTCATCCGCGGGCTTGACAAACGCCTGACCGACAAGATCGGAATCCAGTTCCATGTTGCCGAGGATCCCCTCCTGGCCGTGGCAAAGGGCACAGGCGTGGCCCTGAAGAATATCCAGAACTTCTCGTTCCTCATCAAGTAACGGAAGACAACCCCACAGGATAATCCCGGATTGCCCCCGTAGACCGCGGGGGCAATCCCCAAAACGGCCTACGGAATTTGAGAAACCTGCTGAATTTCATTATCAGATATAGCTCGTGGTTCGTGTTCGCGTTCTATGTCGTGGTGTCGTGTGGATTGCTGTTCAACCGCAATCCCTACCAGCACTATGTGTTCCTGACCTCGGCAGGCGCCGTGGCCGCCGGTCTGCATGACATCTCGAGCAACATCACCGGCTATTTCAGCCTGCGCGACATCAACGACGACCTGCAACGGCAGACGGCAACCCTCCAGGCCGAGGTGCTGACCCTGCGCGAGCAGGTGCGCCGCTACCGCGAGGCCGAGATGCAAGACTCGCTGCGCGGTCTCGACTCCATAGGCAAATTCGACTTCATCATCGCCACGGTCATCAACAACTCCATCAGCCGCCCCTACAATTATGTAACCATCAACAAGGGGACGCTCGACGGCATCCGCCCCGAGATGGGGGTGATGGACCAGAACGGAGTGGTGGGCGTTGTCAACGTCGTCTCCAACCATTACGCGAGAATCATCTCGCTGCTCAACCCCAACTTCCGCCTCTCCTGCAAGCTCAGAGGGTCAGACACCTTCGGCTCGCTCGTGTGGGACGGCAACGACCCCCAGAGGGCGATACTCGAGGAGCTGCCCAAGCACACGATTTTCCACAAGGGTGACACCATCGTCACCTCGGGATACTCAGCCGTGTTTCCCGAAGGGCTCCCCGTGGGGACAATCGAGGGCACGGCCCGCGGAGCCGACGACAACTTCTTCACCCTACGCATTAAACTGCTGACCGACTTCACGGCCCTGTCGACAGTGAAAGTCATCTCCAACACCGACCTGCAGGAAATCAGGTCGATTGAGACCGACCGGACAACACAGCCGGAGCAATAAACATTGGCGCATTATGGCAAAGGAAATCCTGAAATACCTGCTGCTGTTCGTGGTGCTTGTCGTGGCGCAGGTGGTGGTGTTCAACCACCTCTGCCTCTTCAACGTGGCCGTGCCGCTGGTGTTCATCTACTTCATCATCAAACTGCCCGTCAACCTGCCTGTCAACTGGGCCATGACCGTGTCGTTCCTGCTGGGGCTGATGGTCGACATCTTCTCCAACACCCAGGGGATGAACGCCCTGGGATGCACCGTGCTGGCGGCCCTGCGCCTGCCGCTTCTGCGCCTCTACTTCCCGCGCGAGGATGACATGTCCAACCCCGAACCGTCGCTGCGCACCCTCGGCCCGGCGGTCTATATGAAATACCTGCTGACGGCAGTGGCGCTGTATTGCGCCATGTTCTTCCTCATCGAGGCATTCACATTCTACAACTGGGGCCTGATGCTGCTGCGCATCGCCGCCTCCACATTGCTGACCTTCATTATCCTGCTCGCGTTTGACTCCTTGACGGCAAGGACACGCTGACCGGGACTCATCCCCCCTCCTCCCGCATCCTCTCCCATATGCGCAAAGACTATCGACTCGAAAAAAGGAAATACGTCATCGGCGGTTTCATCGTCGTCATAGCCGTCATATATCTCATACGCCTGTTCGGGCTGCAGATTTCCGACTCGAAATACAAGGATTACGCCGACAACAACGCGTTTCTGCGCAAGACGGTCTACCCCTCGCGAGGCCTGATATATGACCGCAACGACTCCCTGGTGGTATTCAACCAGCCGGCCTACGACGTGATGATGATTCCACGCGACGTCCATGACTTCGACACGGTGGATTTCTGCATCACCCTGCAGATTACGCCAGAGACCTTCAACAAGCGCCTCACGGCGATGAAGAACTCCCCCAACTACTCGTCATACACCCCGCAGACACTGATCACCCACCTGTCGGCCAAGGACTACGGGCGGCTGCAGGAAAAACTGTACCGCTACCCGGGTTTCTTCATCCAGAAACGCATCCTGCGCCAATACAACTACCACAGCGCGGGAAACATTCTCGGCAACATCCGCGAGGTCTCGCAGACCGACATCGACCGGGACCCTTACTACGAGCCGGGCGACTATTGCGGCGACCTCGGCATCGAGAAGAGCTATGACAACCACCTTCGTGGCGTAAAAGGGAAGGAAATCCTCATCCGCGACGCCCGAGGGCGCATCCGCGGCCGATATGACAACGGCGCGCGCGACATCGCCCCTGTCTCAGGCCGCAACCTCAAGCTCAGCATAGACATCGGCCTGCAGCAATATGCCGAATCGCTGATGGTCAACAAAATCGGGGCCGTAGTGGCCATAGAGCCGGCCACCGGCGAGATTCTCGCCATGGTCTCCTCTCCCACCTATGACCCGACCCTGCTCATAGGGCGCGAACGCGGCAAGAACTACAAGGCGCTCGTCAACGACCCGCTGAAACCGCTCTTTGACCGCGCGCTGCAGGGCGCATACCCACCCGGCTCAACGTTCAAGCCGTCGCAAGGGCTGATTTTCCTTCAGGAGGGAATCGTGAACCTATCCACCCCCTACCCTTGTTACAGGGGGTTCATCAGCGGACGGCTCAAAGTGGGATGCCACGGCCACGCCTCCCCCATCACCCTCAAACCAGCCTTGCAGACATCATGCAACGCCTATTTCTGCTGGGGATTCAAGGCGATGGTCGACAACAAGAGGTCGAAATACGGCTCCTCGGCCAACGCTTTCGAGGTCTGGAAAAAGCATCTCGTCTCGCTGGGCTACGGTTACAAGCTCGGAGTTGACCTCCCCCACGAGGGACGCGGCTTCATCCCCAACGAGAAGTTCTACAACAAGATATACGGCGAGGGTCACTGGAGCGCGAACACCATCATCTCCGTTTCCATCGGCCAGGGCGAGATTCTCGCCACCCCGCTGCAGATTGCCAACCTCTGCGCCACGGTGGCCAACCGCGGATGGTTCATCACCCCGCATGTGGTCAAGGAAATCCAGGATACCGTCCTGGCCCCCGAATACCTCGAGAAACGTCTGCCGACGATAGACGCGAAATATTTCGAGGATATCGCCGAGGGCATGAGGATGGCTGTCACCGGTGGAACCTGCCGCCTGGCCAACCTGCCCGACATCGAGGTCTGCGGAAAGACCGGAACTGCCCAGAACCCCCACGGGCGCGACCACTCGGCATTCATCGGCTTCGCGCCATACCGCGACCCGAAAATAGCAGTCTGTGTGTATGTCGAGAACGCCGGATTCGGGGCCACTTACGGAGTGCCTATCGGCTCGCTCGTCATCGAGAAATACCTCACAGGCAAGATTTCCCCTGCGAGAAAACATATAGAGGAACGGATGCTCGAATCCAACACCATCATTTACAGCGGAGTAAAGAAACACTGACGTGAGAGATTACAGAAACCCAAACGCCGGCACCCTGAAACACCTCGACTGGTTCACGGTCGGGCTATACCTGCTGCTTGTCATGGCCGGGGTCGTCAGCATATATGCCGCCAGCTACGACTTCGACCACGCCTCGATATTCGCCTTCGACGAGTTCTCGGGCAAACAGATCCGCTGGATTGGCCTGTCGCTCTTCCTGGGGGTCTTCCTCCTGGTCATAGACGCGAGGATGTATGAGACCTACGCCTATCCGATATATTTCGCGATGCTGCTGTTGCTGCTCGTGACGATATTCATCGCCCCCGACATAAAAGGCTCCCGGTCATGGCTGGTTTTCGGGCCGATGAGCCTCCAGCCGGCGGAGTTCGCCAAATTCGCCACCGCCCTGGCCATGGCCAAACTCTTCTCGTCATACAACTTCAACCTCAACGCCAAGAGTTCCAACTATGTCAAGGCATTGGCCATCATCTTCGTCCCCATCCTGCTGATTCTGGCCCAGAAAGAGACCGGCTCGGCACTGGTCTACCTCTCGCTCTTCTTCGTCCTCTACCGCGAGGGGATGAGCTGGCTGGTGCTGTTCGCCGCCCTGGTCGCGGTGGTGATATTCGTGGTGGCCATCAAGTTCACCGAGTCGGCGGTCATCGGCATGCCAGCCGGGGAATTCGCCGTGATGGTCATGGTAATGGCCCTGATGACCGGCATGCTCACCCTCTATGTCAGGCGGTTTGAGATAGCCCGCAACGTCTTCCTGTGGTTTGTCGGCACCGCCATCATCGAGGCCGTGCTGTCGCGCTGGGACCTTCATCTCACCGGCTACATATATTTCCTCAGCGTCATCGGTGTCGCCGTCGGCTACTGCCTGTTCGAGATGCTCAGGGTAGAGGCAAAGAAACTCGCCATCACGGTGCTGACCGTGGTGCTGTCTGTCGCCTTCCTCTTTTCGGTCAACTTCGTGTTCTCCCACATGATGCCCCATCAGCAGAAACGCATCCAGGTGGCCCTCGGTGTGGTCGACGACCCCCGCGGCGACGGCTACAACGTCAACCAGGCAAAAATCGCCATCGGTTCGGGAGGCGCCACAGGCAAAGGCTTCCTCAAAGGGACCCAGACAAAGCTCAAATATGTCCCTGAGCAGCACACCGACTTCATATTCTGCACAATCGGCGAAGAGGAGGGATATCTCGGCACATCCCTTGTGGTTTTCCTCTTCCTGATGCTGATACTGCGCGTTATATCCCTGGCCGAGCGTCAGCCATCCACCTTCGGACGCGTCTACGCCTATTGCGTGGCCTCGTACCTGATATTCCATTTCTGCATCAACATCGGGATGGTCATCGGAGTCTGCCCGGTCATCGGCATCCCGCTCCCCTTCTTCAGCTACGGCGGCTCCTCACTATGGGGCTTCACGATATTGCTGGCCATCCTCCTGAGGCTCGACGCATCCCGCTCATCAAGGCATGGCTGACAGGGCAGCCCCCCATTCCGGCAGACAATGTGAGTTATTTTGGTGAAATGGGGTGGTTATGCGGGGATTTATTTGTAAATTTGCAAGGAAATTGAAACGCATCATGGCTGAACAAACATCTTCCACGAAGCCCTACAGGCTCGGCATAGCCCTGAGCGGTGGAGGGGCGCGAGGATTCGCCCATATCGGCGCCCTCAAGGCCATCGAGGAGGCCGGCCTGAAACCCGATGTGATTGCCGGGGTCTCGGCAGGCGCCATCGCCGGGGTGCTGTATGCCTCCGGCAAGCCCCTCGAAGAGATTCTGCCCCTGTTTTCAGAATCCAAGTTCTCTGACTTCTGCAAGCTCGCGATACGCGACGGCGGCGGCCTGTTCAAGCTCACGGGGCTCAAGAAATTCCTGGTGAAACACACCGGGGCTGAAAACCTCGAAGACCTCAGGATTCCCACATATCTCGGAGTCACCGACTTTGACAACGGTGTCGCCGCCGAGTTCCACGAAGGACCGCTCGGCGACCGCGTCATAGCCTCCTGCTCCATACCGATAGTCTTCCAGCCGGTCAGAATCAACGGAGTCAACTATGTCGACGGCGGAGTGTTGCGCAACCTCCCCGCATGGATCATACGCGACAAATGCGACAAGCTGATAGGCATCAACTGCTCGCCGCTGACCAACTACCGTTACAAGAAATCAATCTACGACGTGGCCCTGCGCAGCTACAACCTCATGGCCAAATCAAACCAGGCCGTCGACATGGAGATGTGTGACCTGGTGATAAAGACCCCCGACATCGCGGCATACCAGGTGTTCAACCTCAAAGACATCCGCAAAGTCTACCTGAGCGGCTACGCGGCCGCCCACAAGGCGGTCAAGGAATGGCTCAAGTCAAACCAACCCTGATTCCCCCCTCTCTCGCAACCAATCCAAAAAATGGCAAAGGAAAAGACCACCACCCGACGCGCCCCGGCTAAAGCGGCGACCACAGTCGACACCAAGACACAGAAAATGACCTCGCAGGCCCAGGCACGCCCGGTGATATACCAGATGTTCCCACGCCTGTTTTCAAACACGACAGCCGACTGCGTGCCTGACGGCGACATCCTGCGCAACGGTTGCGGCAAGATGAACGACATCACACCCAAGGTGCTGAAAGCCATCCGCGGCCTCGGCATAACCCATGTGTGGTACACCGGGGTCATAGAGTACGCCCACGCCACCGACTACTCCCGATACGGCATCACCCCCGACAACCCCTATGTGGTCAAAGGGAAAGCCGGCTCGCCATACGCCATCAGCGACTATTACGACATCGACCCCGACATCGCCGTCGACGTCCCGGCCAGGATGCAGGAGTTCGAGGCCCTGGTGTCACGCACCCACGCCGCCGGGATGAAGGTGCTTATCGACTTCGTGCCAAACCATGTCGCGCGCCGTTACCACTCCGACGCCGCTCCGGCCGGCATCGAGGATTTCGGCCAGGGTGACGACCCGACATACTTCTTTTCGCCACGCAACAACTTCTACTACATACCCCGCCAGCAGTTCCAGCCCGGATTCGACATCGGCGACTACACGGAGTTCCCGTCGAAAGCGTCGGGCAACGACTGCTTCAACGCCTTTCCCTCGCGCAACGACTGGTATGAGACCGTCAAGCTCAACTACGGGGTTGACTACGGCGACGGCTCGCGCCACTTCGACCCTGTGCCGCCGACCTGGTTCAAGATGCTCCACATTCTCCGCTACTGGGCGTCGAAAGGCATAGACGGCTTCAGGTGTGACATGGTGTTCATGGTTCCGGTCGAGTTCTGGGAATGGGCCATCCCCCAGGTCAAGGCCCATTATCCCGACATCATGTTCATCGCCGAGATTTACGATGTCGGCCAGTACCGGGAGTTCCTCGACAAAGGCCATTTCGATTACCTGTATGACAAGGTCAACCTCTACGACACCCTCCGTGCCGTGCAGTGTCACCACCATTCCGCCGCCACCATCACCGATTGCTGGCAGCGCATCGACGGCATAGGCCCCAGGATGCTCAATTTCCTTGAGAACCATGACGAGCAGCGCTTCGCCTCTGTGGAATACGCCGGCGACGCCTCCAAGGTGCTTCCCTCCCTCGTGGTCAGTTCCATGATTTCCTCAGGCCCGTTCATGGTCTACTCCGGCCAGGAACTTGGCGAGAAGGCCGAGGATGCCGAGGGATTCTCAGGCAAGGATGGCCGCACCACCATCTTCGACTACTGGTCGGTGTCGACCCTGCGCCGATGGTTCAACAATGGCAAAGCCGACGGCGGCCAGCTGTCGGCCGAGGAGAAAGACCTACGCGGAGTCTACGCCCATCTGCTCGGACTGCTCAACTCCGAGAAGGCCCTCTCCGAAGGGGAGTTCTTCGACCTGATGTATGTCAATTTCAACAATCCCCGCTTCAATCCCCACCGCCATTACGCCTTCATGCGCCGCAGCGGCGACGAGGTGATACTCATCGCCGTCAATTTCTCTGACCAGCCCTCACAGCTGGCCATCAACATCCCCGGCCTCGCCCTGGGAATGTATGGCGTGAAAGAGGGTGTGAAAAAGGGCAAAGAGCTGATTTCCGGGCGTGAAGATGACCTGACTGTCAGCCGCGACGAACCTTTCACCACCCATATCGCCCCCTGGGGAGCCGTGGCCTGGAAATTCTCCGCGTCACGCAACCGTCGCAAAAATATTTGCCGTTCCAAGGAATAATTTTTACCTTTGCACCACCATTTCCAAGCTCATATTCGATTTTATGAATCCTATGTTACCGCCTATCAAGGTTTTCGCAGGCACCAAGTCACGTTACATGGCTGAGGAAATCTGCGCCGACCTTGGCATCGAACTCGGCAAGATGAACATCCTCCATTTTGCCGACGGGGAATTTGAAGTCTCCTATGAAGAGTCAATCCGTGGCTGCGAGGTCTACCTCGTGCAGTCCACTTTCCCCAATTGCGACAACCTTATGGAACTGCTGTTGATGATCGACGCGGCCAAGCGTGCTTCGGCCAAATCGGTCATCGCTGTTATTCCCTATTTCGGCTGGGCCCGCCAGGACCGCAAGGACAAACCCCGCGTCTCAATCGCCGCCAAGCTCGTCAGCGACCTGCTGGTGGCCGCAGGTGTCGACCGCGTGATCACCATGGATCTCCACGCCGACCAGATCCAGGGCTTCTTCAACGTCCCCGTAGACCACCTCTACGCGTCGACCGTCTTCCTGCCCTACATCAAGCAGCTCAACCTCCCCGACCTGGTGATCGCCACTCCCGACGTGGGCGGAGCAAAACGCGCCAACAACTACGCCAAATACCTCAACGTGCCCCTGGTGCTTTGCCACAAGCAGCGCGCCAAGGCCAATGTGGTGGCCAACATGACCGTCATCGGTGATGTAAAAGGCAAGAATGTCATCCTCGTTGACGACATGGTCGACACAGCCGGCACCATCACCAAAGCCGCCGACCTCATGCTCGCCGAAGGGGCCAAGTCTGTACGCGCACTCGCCTCACACGCCATCATGAGCGACCCCGCCACCGAGCGCGTGGAGAAATGCGGCCTGACGGAAATCATCTTCACCAACTCCATCCCCTTCAACAAGGAGTCGAAGAAAGCCACCATCCTCTCCGTGGCCAAGATGTTTGCCGACACCATCCGCCGTGTCCACAACAACGAGTCGATTTCATCGCAATATCTCATCTGATAGAGACCGGTGAAGCCCCAGGGCTTTACGGTCACAATCATCAACGACATCCAATTGCTTAGACTGACCTCTCCCATAAGCATAGTCAGAATACTGCTCATGGCCGCCATCGTGGCGGCCATGGGTTTTGCATTCCCTGCCGGAGCCCGCGAGCCCCAGCTCGCCCCCTCCTATTCCTGGAAAATCATGCCTCCTCTCGGACTGAGGGAACCGGCGGAAATTGACACCCTATACACCAACTATTCCCTCCGTTTCGTCCCCCAGACCGTCTCCCCGGCATACGCCGCCACCGGAAATTACTGCGCCGAAGGATACAACATGGTCTACTTCGACCGCAAGCCTGTCAGCGACTTCATGTTTCGCGACGCGATTGCCCACTGGGTGCCTGACGAGGATAAAATCCGCTTTTTCAACACCCGCATACCGATGACCCTCATGGGCTACAGCTTCGGAGGCGGCAAGGAGAACGGCCAGGACGACCTGTCGCTCATCTTCTCAGGCAACGCCAACAAGCGGCTGCAGTTCGGGGCAATGCTCGACTACCTCTACTCCAAAGGCATGTACGCCAACCAGGCGGCCAAAGACCTCACCTGGGGTCTGTCTGGCTCATACATCGGCGAGCGGGTGGAGGCCCAGGCCTATGGTTACCACTTCGCCCTGACAGCCTTGGAGAACGGCGGCATCACCGATGACCTGTACATCACCGATCCGGCCGAGGTGCAGGGAGGACAGAATTCGGTGGAAGCCAAGCAGATCCCCACCCGTCTCACCGCCGCGCAGAACCGCATAACCGGCGGGGAATTCTACCTCAACGGCCGTTACAAGCTCGGATTCTACGAGGAGGAGCAGATCGATGACACCACGACGGTGAAACACCTCGTGCCGGTGACTTCGATAATCTGGACCCTGAAATACCGCGAGGGCCGTCGACGCTTCAAGAACAATGACGCCACGCAGAACCTCGAGTTCTGGGAAAATACCTACTTCAACCCCTCCCTCACCAACGACCTCCAGAGCTACTGGAGCCTGCGCAACACGGTCGGGGTGTCGCTCCTCGAAGGGTTCAACAAGTACGCCAAGGCCGGCCTGTCGGCATACGCCACCCACGAAATCCGCAATTACCGGATGGAGACACTCGTGGCCGAGCCTGTGGAGCTGCCCGAGGGGGAGACAAGCCCGCTCGCCCCGAATCCCTACTCTGATGTCAGGACCCACAAGAAACAAAACCTGCTCTGGGTCGGCGCGCAGCTCACAAAGCAGCAAGGGCGCATACTCAATTACGACATAACCGGCGAGCTCGGCCTTGTCGGCCCGGCAGCCGGGGAAATCAAGGTGGACGGGGGCATCACCACCCGCATCCCCCTTCTTGGCGACACGGTCAACATCGCCGCCAACGGCAAATTCACCAACACGTCGGCCCCCTGGCTGATGCAGCATTACCTCTCAAACCATTTCATCTGGGACAACGACTTCTCCAAGACCCGCACATTCCGCGTCGGAGGCGAAATCACAATCCCCTGGACATGGACCCGCTTCTCGGCCGGAGTGGAGAACATCCAGAACGCCCTCTATTTTGACGGCGCGGCGCTCCCACGCCAATATGGCGGCAGCGTCCAGGTATTCTCCGCGACCCTGCGCCAAGACCTCCATGCGGGTTGCTTCCATTGGGAAAACCGCATCATATACCAGACATCATCCAACCAGGATGTCATACCGCTGCCCCAGCTGGCGGTCAACTCCAATATGTATGTGACATTCAGGGTGGCAACGCTCAGGATACAGTTTGGCCTCGACTGCGATTACTTCACCCGCTACAAGCCCGTGAGCTACCAGCCCGCCACGATGCAGTTCTACAACACCGACGGCCAGTGGATTGGCAACTACCCCTTCATGAACCTCTACATCAACTGCCGCCTCTCAAAGACCCGCTTCTACCTGATGATGTCACACATCAACCAAGGGCTGACAGGCGACAACTATTTCTCCATGCCCCACTACCCGATGAATCCGCGCCGCTTCCAGCTTGGACTATCGGTTGACTTCGCCAACTGACACCGGCGCGCGCCCGGCATTCCTCCCCCACACCTATGAAAAAAAGTCTGATCGCACTGGCCATCGGGACATTCGCCCTGGGCATCGCCGAGTTCGGCATGATGGGCATCCTCGGCGACGTGGCCACAGGAATAGATGTCGACATCGTGAAAGCCGGACACCTGATAGCCGGTTACTCACTTGGAGTCGCGATAGGCTCCCCGCTGCTGATTCTCCTGCGCCGCCTGCCGCTCAAGAAACTCATGTCACTGCTCGCGGCCACGATTTTCCTCGGCAATCTCGCGGCCTCCGTTGCCCCCAACTTCACCATACTGCTATGCGCCAGGTTCCTGTCAGGGTTGCCCCACGGCGCATACTTCGGGGCCGGGGCCATAGTCTGCTCACGCCTCGCAGACAAAGGACACGGGGCACAGGCTGTGGCCGTGATGGTAGGAGGCATGACCGTGGCCAACGTCTTCGGTGTGCCTATCGCCACATGGGCCAGCGACACCTTCAGCTGGCGTGTCACCTTCGGCGGGGTCTCCCTGCTCGGGCTTCTCGCCTACCTGACCATCAAACTCTGGATTCCGTATCTGCAGCCACTCCCCGACACCGGCATCAAAGGGCAATTCCGTTTCCTGCGCGACCGCGCGCCATGGCTCATATACGCCGGTGTGTTCTTCGGCCAGGCAAGCGTCTACTGCTGGTTCAGCTACATCAATCCGATTATGACAGAGGTGACACATTTCCCGACCTCAGACATGACCTGGATCATGATGCTCGCCGGATCTGGCATGGTGGTAGGCAACGCCATCGCAGGCCGGCTCTCCGACCGCTATCCGGCCCCGCTGGTCACCGGATGCATCGCCGCATCCCTGCTGGTAATAATGCCCCTGCTTTACATCTGCGCGAAGATGCAGGCCCCGTCGGTCGTGCTGATGTTTCTCGCCACCGGATGTCTCTTCGGCATCGGCGGCCCGCTCCAGTATCTCATCGTCAAGTATGCCAAAGGGGGCGAGATGCTCGGAGGCGCTGGCATACAGATCGCCTTCAATGTCTCCAACGCCATGTCTGCGTCACTGGGAGGCATCGCCATCAGCATGGGTCTCGGCCTGGCCTCGCCCGCGCTTTTGGGCATCCCCTTCGCAGCCATAGGGGCCACAGCCCTGTTCATGCTCTACCACCACACCAAGCCCTCCATCCAGTAAACATTCACGCCGCACAGACCTCAACCGCCTTTCCGGGCCTTTGCCTGGAAGGAGGTTGAGGCTATATGTTTCTGGCAGTTTAGCTGTTAGCCCACTAATCCGTAGGGGTCATCAAACATTAGCCGGGGATTGCCGGCCAACGGCCAACAATCCCCGGCAATTGCGTCAGGCGCGGGATTCGGAAAATTACAGTTTGTGGAACACCGGCGTGAGCTTGAAGGTGAACTTATAATCTCCGTAAGGGAGCCTGTACTGCTCGAGAGGCAGCGCGCCCCAGCTGTCGATGCATCCCAAGCCCATCTGTGCCTTGTCTATCAAGAGGTTGGTCAGGTCGGCTTTCTCCACAAGTTCGGAATGTCTCTGCTCCTTCTCCTCACCGTCGTCAAGCGACTCCATTGTGTAATTGAGGGCCGAGGCCGAGAATGGCGCGGCGGCGACTATCTCCAGGCCGTCACCTGACTTGTCGAGCTGGCGCCAGAAGCGGATGTCGGTCTTGTTGCCTGTCTCCTGCGGACGGATGTAGGGATAGAACTGGTCGGCGACTTTCTGGCGATAGAGACCAAGGTCGGCGGAGTTGTTGCGGTCGGCATAGTTCTCTCCGGGGCCTCGGCCATAGAATTCGATTTCGTCAAACTCAGCGGGCATAGGCATCTGCATTCCAAACCTGTACAGGTCTGACACATTTGCCGACGCGTCGGCCTTGAAGTCCTCGGTGACTTTCACCTCCCCGACATTGTTGACCACATAAGTCATTATGAGTTTCCCAGACACATCAGGCATGTCATACTCGGCCTTGACCACCGCGAGCCCTTCAGCGTCAAGCTCGCCTGTCAGCGATTTGAGTTTGAACGCCGGGGTTTTCCAGGCGGCGAATTTTGCCGGCAGCCCGGCCCCCATGTCGTTGTCGGTGGGAGCGCGCCAGAAATTGGGGGTCAGGCTGGCGCCATCCTTAAGAAAGTCGAGCTTTCCGGCCCGGTACTTGGTCATGAAGCCATCCTTGCGGCTGAACTCCACGTCAAAGTCGTCGCCTTTCACTATCAGGTAGTTCTTGTCGGTGTTGACAATCTCGGGAAGCCTGACATCGATGTTCTTCTCGGCCACGTTGGCAATCACCGGCTCTGAGGGCTTGAACGGGCGTATCACAATCTGGTCTCGGGCCACAGCGTAACCGACAGGCAGCACTCCCTCTGGACGCTTGAGCTCGTAGGAGATGTCGAGAATCCACTCGGCGCAGTCGCATATCTTGCCGAAATCGATGTTGACCGACGTTGTCTGCTGGGGAGCGGCATCAAGATTACCTATCCTGCCCGACCGCACCGGCACACCGTTTTTCAGCAGCTTCCATACCAGTTCATAACCCGAAAGGTCGCGGAAGAAGTTCTCATTATGGATTTTCACCTCTCCTCGCGCGAGGTCGCCCGGAGCCGTCCAGATGTTCTGATATATGCGGCCCACCTCATGTATGTGCGGGTTAGGGACACGGTCGGGGCTTACGAGACCATTGTCACAGAAATTGTTGTCGCTCGCGTCATAGCGGTTGAAGTCGCCTCCGTATCCGTAGATTGTTTTCCCCTCGAGGGTCTTCCATCTGATTGACTGGTCAACAAAATCCCAGATGAAGCCCCCCTGCAGGTTGGGATAACGGCGGTAGAGATCCCAATACTCCTTGAAACCACCCTGTGAGTTGCCCATGGCGTGGGCGTACTCACACTGTATCAGGGGCTTTGACTTGGAGGCATCCTTGCCGTATGCCTCAACCAGGTCGGGATAATAATACATCGGGCAGAAGACATCAGTGTGGTCGTTCTGGGCGGCCTGCTCATACTGCACCGCGCGCGACGGGTCGGTATCCTTTATCCATTTGTATGCGGCCTCGAAGTTCTCCCCGTCGCCACCCTCGTTGCCGAGCGACCAGAAAATCACCGACGGATGATTGAAATTGCGGCTCACATTGCGCCGGTTGCGTTCGAGATGGGCTTTGCGGTATGCCGGATTCTTGGCAAGGGTCTCATCCCCGTAACCCATGCCGTGAGACTCGATGTTGGCCTCGGCCACGACATAGAGCCCGTATTTGTCGCATAGGTCATACCACAGGCTGTTGTCGGGGTAATGACATGTGCGCACCGCGTTGATATTGAATTCCTTCATCAGGCGTATGTCCTGCAACATCCGTTCGGGAGAAATCACATAGCCCTCATCGGGGTCAATCTCGTGGCGGTTGACCCCCTTGAAGAGAACCGGCTGGCCGTTGACAAGAACCTGCCCATGGACAAGCTCCACCTTGCGGAACCCGACTTTGAGCGGAATCACCTCTCCCCCGCCCTTGACGGCGGCATAGAGGGTGTAGAGATATGGGGTTTCGGCCGACCATTTCTCAGGGTCACTGACATTGATTATTGTCTTGCCAGATTTAGCCTCCGCCCTGGCCACCTCATTGCCCGACGCGTCCACCAGCGACAGCTCAACCGGGCGGTTGCCCTTGACCTCCAAGTCAACGGCGAGCGTGCCATCCTTGTACCCCGAGTCAAGGTCCGGGGTGAGGCGGATGTCTTCTATGCGGTTTTTGTCGCGGGCATACAGGTAGCAGTCACGGGCCACACCGCTAAGGCGGAAGAAGTCCTGGTCCTCCAGGTACGAGCCGTCATTCCAACGGAAAACCTGGAAGGCTATCAGATTGTCCTGCCCGGGCTTGATGTATGGAGTCAGGTCAAATTCGCTCTCGAGCTTGCTGTCCTCGCCATACCCCACGAACTTGCCGTTCACCCAAAGATAGATGTTGGAGGCGACCGCCCCGAAATGGGCAATCACATCCTTCCCTTTCCAGGAGGCGGGTATGCGGATGGTCCTGCGGTATGAACCGACATGGTTGTTTTTCACCGGCACCTCGGGAGGATTGTTTTCAAACTGCTCCCTCCAGGCATATCCGATATTGACATACTGGGGATCGCCATAACCGTTGAGTTCCCACATCGCCGGAACCTTAAGGTCGTCCCAGCCACGGTCGTTGAAACCCGGCTTCCAGAAATCGACAGGACGCATGTCAGCATCGCGCACCCAGTTGAATTTCCATATTCCGTCAAGGGAAAGGAATTTGTCGGAGTTCTCTTTCACACCCTTGCGGGCGGTCTCCATGTCCTCATAGGCAAAATACGCCGTATGCATCAGGAGGCGGTTGATCTCGTTGACATCCGGATTCTGCCATTCCCTCATCGTCTGGGCCGAAGCCAACGCCGCGAGAGAAAGCAGCCCGAGTGATATAACTGATTTTCTCATGTTCATATTCAAGGTTAATATCTGCTTGTTCATCAATTAACTACAAATATGCATAAATGATATCACAATAAAAACACCACAGGCTTAATTTAACCTTGGTTAACACTATTTAGCCGACCTGATATGCATTCAAATCCGCCTCGAACTACACCATAAAGGGTATAAAATATTTTATATCATCTTGAATTATAAGTAAGTGTTCAAATTTAAACGATAGTAAGTGGAAGGAAATCTTTTATACACTCTGCGGCTTCTTTTTTGCCGCTTCCGGCTTGTCGCTCAGTCGCATAGCCCGCTATGCTCCTTCGCTCCGCACCGGAATCGCCTAAAAAACAAGCTCGCATATTGTATAAATTAAATTCGAACACTTACTTACCCTTTAGGGGTCATATTTACAAACAGAGCGTCAAGCCGGTGAGGGGGCAGCGGATTGGGGGCCAAACGGATGCGATGCGTAAAGGAGGGGAATAAAAAAAGCAAGCCACATAGTGACTTGCTTTTTTTGCGGAAGGAGAGGGATTCGAACCCCCGGAGGTGTGACCCTCAACGGTTTTCAAGACCGCCGCAATCGACCACTCTGCCATCCTTCCTGGCTTTTTCATAATGTCTGGCTGCAGGCCCAAGGGGGCTTTCCAGCCGTTTGCGGTGCAAAGTTACTAACTTTTTTCGGAAAATGCAAAATATCGCCGCATTTTCCGAAAATTTTCTGTCACCGGTTCTAATTATCAGGCAGTTTCCGCGATAATAATGTCGTCCGGAGGTCAGCGCAGCGGCTCGTAGACACGTTCACCGATTTTGGTGGCGAGGTCGGCACAAAACTGCTGCCATCGGCGTTGCTGCCCCATCAGCTCGAGTATCGAGTCAAGGTCATAGTCGGGCCGCTGCTGAATCTGCTGTATCTGCCGCGACAGGTCGTAGAAGAAACAACGGGCAATGTCATATTTCAGTTCCAGTAGAGCGCGGGGCACAAGCTCGTCAAGGCGGTCCTCCTCAGTCTCGACCTTGGTGTTGTTCTTGAAGTAGATTTTGCTCAGCTGATGGCGTTCGACCACCAGGTCCGTGGCCACACGCCGTATCGTGTCATCGGGATGCGAGAGCAGACGATGCTGGAAAAAGTCCTTGGCGAACTCCACAAGCGAAAGCCTGTATGCCTCCTCCACCCTCTCTTTCAGCATCATCTCGCGCTGACGTATCTCCTCAAGGTTTGACGCGTCGCGGGCGATGGCCTCAATCCCCTCCTTCATCGAGCGCTCCTTGTCGATGGCGGCACGGGTGGCAAACGCGGCGTAGTCCTCATCCCAGTGGCGGGCGCGCAAGTCCATCACGCATTCATAGACCTTAAGCAGCTCCGGGTTCTCGAATGTGAGTCCATCCTGCTCGAGATCCTCGGCCACATAATCTATCACCTTTATCTGGCTGCCCGACTCGTCAGTGCCGTAGTCCTCCCCCAGGTCAAGCATGCCATATTTTAGCACCAGCCTCAACAGCGACCGCTCCTGGGGAGCAAGTATCATAGCGCGATGTGAACGCCCGCTGCGGCCTATGAACGCCGAATAGTCGGCCTCGGTCAGCCCGTCGGGATTCTGAGCTGGGACAGTCTGCGCGGCATTGACCTCAGCTGGGGCCCCGGCTGTGGCCGGAGCTGACGGCGTGGCAGCCGTGGCCTCATCGCTGTGGCTGTCAATCGGAGGCTCCACAGGCGGAAACCCATCGTCGCCGCCGGGAGTGGCTTCCTGTGTGCCCGCTCCCCCCGGGGGATTCTGGATACTGTCGCGGGCGGCCTGGCGGCGGGCCTCCTCGGCCTGCTGCTCTATGCGCTTTGTCCGGGCGACAGCCACCTGCCTGGTGAGCAGAGCCTCATCCATCGCGAAGCACTGGGAACACTCGCGTATGTAGACATTGCGGGTAATCTCGTCGGGGATGACAGCTATCGACCTGACAATGTCGGCCACAGCCCTGGCCCTGGCAATCGGGTCATTGGCCGAGTCCTTGAGCAAAATGTCGGTCTTGAAGCGGATGAAGTCAACCTCGTTGGCGGCGAGATAGCCCTCCACCTCCTCCGTGGTGTGTGACTGGGCGAAAGAGTCGGGGTCATCACCCTGCGGGAGCAGGCAGACCTTGATGTTCAGCCCCTCGGCCAAAAGCAGGTCGATACCCCTCAGCGATGCCTTTATGCCCGCCGGGTCGGAGTCATAGATGACCGTGACATTCTCGGTGAAACGGTGGATCAACCTCACCTGCCCGGTTGTCAGCGAGGTTCCAGATGAGGCCACGACATTCTCTATGCCGCTCTGGCTCATGGATATGACATCCATATACCCCTCGACAAGGATGCACTTGTTGTTCCTGACTATCGACTGCTTGGCCTGGTAGAGACCGTAAAGCTCGCGGCTCTTGGAGTAGACAATACTCTCGGGTGAGTTGACATATTTGGCGAGCTTCTTGTCGTTGGTCAGTATTCGGCCACCGAAGGCCACCACCTTTCCGGCGATGGTGAACACCGGGTATATCACACGCCCGCGGAAACGGTCGCGCAGTTCTCCACGGTCGGTGGCGAAGCAGAGGCCGGTCTTCTCAAGGGCTTCCCTCGAATATCCCGCCTTCAGGGCGGCCTGGGTGAGGTCATCCCTCTTGTCGAGGGCGAATCCGAGATGGAAACGCTTGATGGCGGCCTCGTTTATCCCGCGATGGCGGAAGTAGCTCAAGCCGATGTCACGCCCCTCGTCGGTCGCCGCCATCCGCTCCTCAAAGTGCTTCATTGCAAACTCGTTGAGCGACAGCAATGTCTGACGTTCACCCTGTTGGCGGCGCTCCTCGTCGGTCAGCTCATGCTCCTTGATTTCGATATGGTATTTCCGGGCGAGATAGCGCAACGCCTCCCAGTAGGTCATCTGCTCATGCTCCATGATGAAGTTGACCGGGCTTCCCCCCTTGCCGCAGCTGAAACACTTGCATATCCCCTTGGCCGGGGAAACGGAGAATGAGGGGGTGCGCTCATTGTGAAACGGGCAGAGGCCGATGTAATTGGCTCCCCGTCGCTTGAGGCTCACGAAGTCAGAGACCACCTCCACGATGTTGGCGGTGTCGATGATTCTCTGTACGGTCTCGCGGTCGATTACTGATTTCTTCATCATAGCAAATGCAAAGTTACGTTTTTTCCCCGTATCATCCATCCGCCATATGGACTACGGAATGTTAAAAATTCACACAGTGACCAAACGTCCACACTTCCGCCGGTGTTATATTTCAGACCACCAATCGCCCGCAAACGTCCTAAGGCAGCGGTGGCCCCACGTTTACAACTGTTCAACTATTGATATCCATATCACAATGACAAACATCATCGAGAGGGTGACATTCACCACATTGGCGGCACTGATGCTGCTTATGTCAGTCGAGACGGCGCGTGGCGAGGAGCCTCTGACCGCCGACAGCCTCCCCCGGGCCTGGACCTATGTACCGGAGAAATACCAGGAGATTCCCGGCGGGGCAGATGACAAATGGTGGGGACGCTTCTCCGACCCGCTGCTTGACTCGCTCATCATCCTCGGGGTACAGCGCAACTATGACCTCCGCATCGCCCACCGGCGGCAGGAAATCGCCAGGGCAGCGATGAACCAGGCCCGCTCCGCATGGTATCCTACCATAGGCATTTCGGCAGGCTGGAACGCCGCCAGGGAGTCGGGAGCCACAACCCGGGGAGCCACGACAGCCATGCCTACCGAGTCTTATTTCACAGCCGGCCTGAATGCAAGCTGGGAAATCGACATTTTCGGCAAAGTGGCCGCCGGAGTAAAGGAGAAAAAGGCCGAATACAACGCCAGCCGAGCTGAATACGCCGGGTCGATGGTGTCGCTGACCGCCCAGATCGCATCGACATATTTCACCCTGCGCAGCCAGCAACGCCTGCTGCAGGTGGCCCAGGCCCACTGCAAGAGCCAGATGGAGATTGTAAACATAGCCCGCGCGCGTTTCGAGGCAACCCTCGCCTCAAAGCTCGATGTGGCCGAAGCGTGGCAGACCTATTACTCCACGGCCGCCTCAATCCCTATGCTGGAAAGCTCGATACAGGCATCCATCAACTCGCTGGGCATACTTGTCGGGGAATTTCCCCCGGAAGCAGCCAGGATGCTCGCCCAGCCCGGGCCGCTCCCCAACTGGAAGACCGAAATCTCAGCCGGGGTGCCGGCCGACCTGCTCAGGCGGCGTCCCGACATCGTGGAGGCCGAGATGGAGCTGGCGGCAGCTGCCGCCTCGGTCGGCATCGCCAAGAAAGATTTCCTCCCCACACTGACCATCGAAGGCTCAGTGGCGACAGCCGCGCGCAAACCGGGCAACCTTTTCTCAGGCCACTCATTCACATGGTCGGTGGCCCCTACCCTCTCCTGGACCCTCTTTGACGGCTTCTCGCGCAAATACCAGCTCGTGTCGGCCCGTGAGCAAATGCAGTCGGCCATAGACAGCTACAACCTCTCGATACTCAACGCCGTCGGCGAGACCGAAAACGCGCTGTCGACCTATGACGCCTCCCTGCGTCATATCGAGATTGTCGAGAAACTCTGTGTGCAGAACCAGGAGGCCCTCACCCTCGCCATAAAACGCTACAAAGACTCCCTGTCGCCAATGACCGACGTGGTCAACGCCCAGCTCAACGCCCTGGCAGGCGAGAGCGAGCTCGTGCAGGCCCAGGAATCGGCCCTCACCTCACTTGTCTCGCTATATGAGGCCCTTGGCGGAGGCATATCCCTTGACGATTGAACATCCTCACGATTTCATCCATAACCCCCAACAATAAAGACATCACAATGAAACGGAAACATATCATACTTACGGCTGTATGCGCCGCTATCGCCTTCTCAGGAGTTTTCCAGGGTTGCGGGAAAAAGACCGCCGGGACAGAGGAAGAGGTGCCGCAGGTGTCGGTGGCCACCCCGATGACAGACTCTGTGGTTCTCCGCCAGTCATATCCGGCCACACTGTCGGCCACCCAGTCGGCCGACGTGGTGGCCCGGGTCGACGGCCAGATTCTTGACATCCTCTTCACCGAGGGGGACTTCGTCAAGGCCGGGCAACCACTCTTCACCATCGAGTCGACAACCTATCGCGACGCGGTCAACCAGGCCCAGGCGGCCCTTGAGACCGCCATCGCCGAGAACGAATATGCCTCCAAGCAATGCGAGGCCATGAAAAAGGCCCTTGAGGCCGACGCGGTCTCGAAGATGGATGTCATCCAGGCCGAGAGCAACCTCCGCCAGAGCGAGGCCTCCATAAAGCAAGCGCGCGCCCAGCTTGAGACGGCCAAGACAAAGCTCGGCTACTGCACCGTCCGCGCTCCATTCTCGGGGCTGATAACGGAGTCGATGTACAGTTCGGGCGCTTATGTCGGAGGGGAGGCCGCTCCCGTGACACTCGCCACCATATACGCCAACAACACGATATACGCGATGTTCTCGGTCAGCACCGAGAGGTACATGCAGGTGGCCGACACCCGTGGAGGGAAGAAGCTCGACCTCGACCATGTGCCGGTGATTGTGGGCGACACCACCTCCACCGTCACCTATGAGGGGAAACTCGACTACGCGTCGCCCGATGTCAGCAAATCGACCGGCACAGTGACCCTGCGCCTTATCCTCGACAACCCCAAAGGTGAACTGCGCGACGGCATGTTCGCCACCGTCAAGTTCCCCTACGCCATCGATTCCCACGCCCTGCTTGTAAAAGACGCGTCGATCAGCACCGACCAGCTCGGCAAATACCTCTATGTCGTCAACGACTCCGACAAGATTATCTACACCCCCATCGAAGTCGGCGACCTCTACAACGACACCATGAGGATTGTCACCAAAGGTCTGAAACCCGACGACCGCTACGTCACCACAGCCCTGCTCAAAGTGCGCGACGGGATGAAGGTGAAACCGATAAAATAACCCGCCACGCCTATGTTCTCAAGATTTTTCATCGACCGTCCGATATTCGCGACGGTGCTGGCCATCATAATGATACTCGCCGGAGTCATCACGGTCAAGACCCTACCGATCGCCCAGTATCCCGACATCACCCCGCCCACAGTGATGGTGCGCGCCACCTACCCCGGCGCAGACGCCAAGACTGTGGCCGAGACCGTCGGTGTCCCCATCGAGGAGAGCGTCAACGGAGTTGAGGGGATGATGTACATGAGCTCCAACTCAAGCTCAGACGGCTCTTACAGCCTGACCGTGACATTCGAGAACGGCACCGACGTGGATGACGCGACCATCAAGGTGCAGAACCTCGTCAACCAGGCCGAAGCCCAGTTGCCGTCGGCAGTGACCCAGCAGGGGGTGGACGTGATGTCTGAATCGACAAGCATCCTGCTTTTCGTGGCGCTGCAGGGCGACGAGCGCTACGACGCGCTGTATCTCACCAACTACGCCCAGCTGCATATCGTCGACGCCCTCAGCCGCCTCGACGGAGTTGGCGGTGTGAGCGCGTTTGGCGGGGGCGACTACTCGATGCGCGTGTGGCTCGACCCCGACGCCATGATGTCGAGGGGCATCACCCCGGCCGATGTCATCGCGGCAATCGAGGCCCAGAACATGGAGGTGTCGGCAGGCTCGGTGGGCGCGCCGCCCTCCTCCACCCCGTCAGCATTCCAGTTCACCCTCTCATCACAGGGCAGGCTCACCACCGCCGACCAGTTTGGCGACATCATACTGCGGAGCGGCCCCAACGGGGCTCTGCTGCGCCTGCGCGATGTTGCCAAGGTTGAGCTGGGCAGCGACTCCTACACCAGCATCAGCCGTGTGTCGGGAAAGCCCGCCGGACTGATCGGTGTCTACCAGCGTCCGCAGGCCAACGCCCTGGAGGTTGCCGGCGAGGTCGAGAAAGAGCTTGAGGCGCTTGCCCCTTATTTCCCCCCGGGAGTCCATTACCGCGTATTGATGAACACCACCAACTTCATCTCCGCCTCGGTCGACGAGGTGCTGGTGACATTCGTCGAGACCACCCTCATCGTGATGGTCGTCATACTCTTCTTCCTCCAGAGCTGGCGCGCCGTCATCATCCCGATGCTGACCATCCCGGTATCGCTCATCGCCACATTCGCGGTGATGAAACTGATGGGCTTCTCCCTCAACACCCTCACCCTCTTCGGCCTTGTGCTGGCAATCGCCATAGTCGTCGACGACGCGATAGTAGTGGTGGAGGACTGCGCGCGCCTGGTGCAGGAGGGGACCATGACACCGCGCGAGGCCGCGCGCAAGGCGATGGTCGAGCTGCAAGGCCCTGTGGTGGGGGAAGTGCTGGTGCTGCTGTCTGTGTTCATCCCGACGGCATTCATCTCCGGCATCACCGGCGAGCTGTACAAGCAGTTTGCCCTCACCATCGCAGTCTCCACAGCCTTCTCGGGCTTCAACGCCCTGACCTTCACCCCCGCCATGTGTGCGCTCTTCCTGCGCAAGCAGAGCAAGTCATCGGGCTTCATCCTTTTCAGATGGTGGAACACAGCCTGGGGAAAGACCGTCAGGTTCTACACCGACATGATCGGCCGCCTGCTTAAACGCCCCTGGGTTGCCATCGGGATATACGCCATACTATGCGTGGCCGCTTTCTGGGGCTTCGCCAAATGGCCGTCGAGCTACCTGCCCGAGGAGGACATGGGCTACTTCATGGCCTCTGTGCAGCTCCCCACCGGGGCCTCGCTCGAGCGCACCGACAAGATGGTGGCCCAGGTGTCAGACATCATCCGCGAGATGCCCGAGGTTGAGGATGTCATAGAGATGTCGGGCTTCTCCTTCATGGCCGGAGGATCGGGAAGCAACCTCGGCTCGATGTTTGTCATGCTCAAGCCCTGGAAAGACCGCAAAGGGAAATCCCACTCGGTGGAGGCTGTCATAGACCGCATCGACCAGCGGTGTGCCTCGCTGCAGCAGGGCATCGTGTTCGCCATCAATCCACCGGCCATCCCCGGTCTGGGCGCCACGTCGGGATTGTCGATGCAGCTGCTCGACATCAACTCGCGCGGGGCCTCTCAGATGGCCAAGGCGCTCGAAGACATCGAGGAGGCGGCCCGCAAAGACCCGCGCATAGGGTCGGTGCAGTCGCTCTACGAAGGGGAAGTGCCGCAATACAGCCTGGAGATGCAGCGCGACAAAATCGAGATGCTCGGCCTTGACCTCGACGCTGTCTACACGGCCCTGAGCAGCTACATCGGAGGATCGTATGTCAACGATTTCGTCAAGTTCGGCAATGTCTACCAGGTCAACATCGGGTCGACCGACAACGCCCGCGCCAATGTCAACGATGTGCTGAAACTGGCCGTCAGGAACTCCAGCGGCGACATGGTGCCATTCTCGGTCTTCGCCACGATAACACCGGTGATGGGCTCGGCATCGATCGGACGCTACAACATGTATGAGACCGCGTCGCTGACGGCCACCCCTGCCGACGGGGTAAGCTCGTCTGAGGGCATCAAGGCGATGGAGGAAATCGTGGAGAAAGCCACCGCCAACAGTTACGGGTACGCCTGGACAGGCGAGGCATACCAGGAGAGCCGCGCCGGCACCACCGTGTCTGCCGTGCTGCTCTTCGCGGTGATAATCACCATCCTGGTGCTGGCCGCTCAGTATGAGAGCTGGACCGACCCGCTGGCGGTGGTCATATCAATGCCAACGGCCATCCTGGGCACAGTGCTGGGCTGTCTCTGCATGAGCCAGTCGATAAGCATCTACACCCAGATCGGCATCATCCTGCTGCTGGGTCTTTCGGCCAAGAACGCCATCCTTATCGTCGAGTACGCGATGGACTACCGAAAGCAGGGGATGTCGATACGCGAGGCGGCATACAAAGGGGGCATGGTGCGTTTCCGCCCGATCATGATGACCGCCCTGGCCTTTGTCTTCGGAGTGATGCCGATGCTGTTCGCCACAGGAGCCGGGGCGGCAAGCCGCATCAGCCTCGGCGCGGCGGTGGTTTTCGGCATGGCGGTCAACGCCATCATCGGCACACTGTTTGTCCCCAACTTCTGGGAACTCTTCCAGACTTTCCAGGAGAAATACCTGTCGAAGCTCTTCGCCTCGGCCGACAAGACGGCGGCCTCCAAGTCTGACAGCGCAGACTCCTCATCGGGGCCAACCTCCGCTTCGCAAGGAAGCACCGGCTCATCTTCCCCTGACACAACCGGAGGGGTATGAGTCCACACTCCCCCATTTAAAGAAAAACCATCCGGCAGGCCTTGACGGCCCCGACCGGATGGTTTTTCTTTAAAATCGCTTGTCTTACTGATTATTCGCGGACATCAACGGGCAATGGCGACTTTCTCGACCTTGCTGCCCTGGCGACGGATATAGAGACCGGGCTGGTCGGCGGCAACGCGCACGCCCTGGAGGTTGAAGTATTCCACAGGGGCATTCATGTCATCGGCAGCCACACCCTCAACCGAGGAGATGATGTTGCCTGAGGCATCGACATTCTTCACAAGTTCCTCGGAATGCAGGTCACCGAGTACAGACTTGGCGCGGATGGAGAGATAATTCCCTGCTGTCACAGGCACATAGATTTCATAGTTCTCACCCTCTTCGGCAACCTTGTTGGTCCATGCGGTGTCATCGGCGGCGGGAGCCTTGGCCATCACGGAAGCGGCCACATCCTCGCCATTCTCCTTGACAGCATTGCCGTCCTTGTCATATTCCACAGTCCAGACATGGAGCTCACCCTTGGTCGACATCAGGGCAACCTTGGTAGCGTCATCCTCCATCAGGTCAAAGGCAGGCACCTCGGGCTGAATCACGGCCACTACTTGAGTATAGAGCTGGTAAGATTTCTTACCAGAGTGGTTTGTATAGCAGTTCCAATATGTATCCGCACCCTTTTGAGAGAAAAGATGTACCCAAGGACAACTATTTTCATCATCAGCCATTTTGACAAACTTCAATAGCGCGTCTCCATTATCATCTATATCAACCTTGATATAACAGAGCGTTTCATCCAGCTGTTCTATAAGTCGAAGCTGATTTTGGATTTTTCCAGCCGATGTCTTATATGCCGAAAAATATTTGCCCTCGCTCTTTGCATAAAAGCCTTTGTCATCAGCCTTTTCAAATACAACTTTCTGATAATTAGTTTCAGATGTCAGCGAGATTGATTTGTTTGTCTTGTCAATCTCAATTATTGAAGATGAAATTCGGTTATTGGCAGAAGCATATGTGTTCAATATGTAATCAACAGCAACGTTTGTATCATTTCTATCAACGCCTGTGCCTGCAATAACATATTCCTGACCAGGAACAATTACCATTTCTTTGGTAACCAAAGACCAAGTAGTTGTTTCCGGGACAATCGGTTCGGTAACAGAAAGAAGGAATTCGAATTCTTTTGTATTAATGCCATTTGTCGCTGTTATTGTGAGACCTTCATAAGAAATGGGTTCATTGAAAGTGTAAGTTGCTTTGTCAGAATCCACGTCTATCACATCTTCATAATCAGACCATCTTGTGGCTGTAATATGAGTCGCATTTTCCGCATTGATGATAAATGTAGTCCCAGTTTCGACTGACAGGCCGTTATCTCCCTCCTCAACAACAACTCCGTCACCATAGGTCACGACGATGTCGCCGAGGGGCTTGGGGGTAACCGTCACTGTAAACATTATTGACTTTTGATTTGATTCAAGATCATCATATGCATAGACGAGAACGGTCTCTTTCTCAATAGGATCATCAAAAGTCCACGTTCCGGAATTACCCTCGAAAGGATAAGAACGTCTACTGTTCACTAACTCAACAGTAATGTGAGTCGCATTCTCGGCATAGGCGGTGAATGTTGTTCCCACTGTGACATAGTTGATGAAATCGGGATTGTCGTTTACAACTTCTCCCTCACCATAGGTAACGACCAAATCACCAATTGCGGGATTTTCTTTTTCTTCGATACGGACAACGAAGTTCAATGACTTCATCTTTTGTCCCCTTTCAGCATTAATGATGACATCATATTCGCCAGGAAGTTCTGGTGCGGTCCACTCAGCATGGCTCCCGAGTGTCATATCTCCGTTTACAGATATACTTTCAGCATTCTCCACATTGATGGAAAATATTGAGCCAGCAGGGACGTTTTGCAAAATGTCACCTTCCTGGATATTCTCATAGTTGGGCCCATTCACAATTATCTCTCCTAACTCAATCGGAATGACAGGCTTAGGTGTCACCATCAGACTGTAAGTAGCTGTCACAGACTGCTCTCCCAGCATTGCTTTCACTGTAAGAATGCCGCTATAGGGGCTTACTTCTTCATCGGGTCTTATGTGCGACGGGAAATAGTACGTCCATTCAACAGGAGGCTGACCGCCTGCCACGAGATAGTTGTCTAACTCTACCTGAATTTCTGCGGCATTTTCTGCGCTGAACGTCAAAATAACACCTTCTTCAATCGTGATGCTGGAACTTTCACTGGTATAGGTGTTGCCGAATGCATCTTTCACGATGATTTCGCCAAGTATATTTTCCTGAGTTGGGTTCTCAGCCTTGAAAACTACCGGTGTTTTTTGGCCTCCTTTTGCGTAACAGTTAAACGTGGTTTCTCCAGTTTTTCCATTGCTCATGGAAATCTCCAGTGAATTGCGTGTTATATTAGATGCAGTTTTGAACTGGAATGTCCCATCAAATTTTGCCATACATGCATCAGTTTTATCCGCAATCGCTTTACAGGACATACTATTTTTCGTGGCTGTTGACGTACAACACAAATAATAGTCTTTGTCATTAAGCGACACCTGTAATAGCCATGGATAAGTCTCATCACCAGATTCGACCAACGTAATCTCTGTCACATTGATACCATCAGGCACTTCATAGGAATCCCCAAGCTTCTTGGCTGTGGAGCTTTTATCCAAGACTTGTCCTGGAATGTTTGTTTTTCCGGCATCTGTCAGATTCATTGTTACCAACCAATACGGATTAGTTCCGGATTGGAGATAATCTCCAAACAAAATGATTTTATCACCGGCCTGTAACGTGGAGAAATCGTTGACCCTACTATATGTGGCAGCCATACCAGCCACACTTGTAAGCAACATCGCCACTACCAGAAGTAGCAGTTTTTTCATAAGCCTTTTGATTTGAAAGTTTAGTATAATTGGTTAAAGATTGTTTTCTCCTCTGAGAAACCTGAAAAGTTTAGTTCTGACAAAGATAGCGAAAATACATCTGAATACCACACCGTATGGTGTTAAATTTTAGCGGCGTGGCGCTATCGGCACCTACTGAAAAATTATACAATCTTTTTAAACTTTTGACAAGGTTTTGCTATTATACTATAGACAGTGTCATCACATGTCTACCCTTAACCATATCATTATTTCAACTAAAGATTTATGAAACTGAAAATTTCTTTGAAAACCGGCTCTCGGGATGAGGCCGTGAACCTCGGAAAGAAGATTCTCAAGGATGTGAAGAACGGCGAATGGCCCACATGGGGATTCCGTGAAATCGCTGCACCCAACATGACATCCAAGCCGGTGATTTGCCACGATGTTTCATCGGGACAATACCTCGACGAGGGGAAAGATGTCTGTTTCGGCATGCACCTCGACGGCGCAGACCTGATTATAATCCCGGGCTTGCTGACCAACTGGTGTGCCACCCCCTCCCCCGACCAGCAACGGCTCCACATCGGCCGCCTCACCTCGCTGCTGCTCTACTACCGCCCCTACTACAAGTCTCTGACGGTATGCTGACGCGCCTCTATACAAAGCATCCCTCCCGCCTGTTCTGCCAACGGCTGAAACGTCGGCATATTGAAGTCACTTACTGTTTTCTATGCCGTTAACTATCATTCGTGCGATATGGGTCTGCGCAAGCCTGTAAAATATCTTGCAGACTGTGGCAAATTCATCTATGCCAATTGTTCTGGTTTCCGTCAGCAAATCATCAGGCCATTGCCCCCTTGACTTTATCAAGGTCTCAAGTCCGGAGAACAACGAAGCCCTGTAATCTTTCGCACTCTTGCCTCGATGCTCTTCAGGCAGAGCCTCAAAAGACACCGTATAATAATAAACGGCATCAGGATTATCTCTCAATACTTTCAACAGAAACATTGCGACTCTGGGAAAAATCATCCCCTGCAACGGTATCTCAGGGTGTTCTTTCTCAAGGCTTATTTCCACCACTTCCGTTTCCACGTCTTCCTCCTCCAGGAAGGCCGCTTTATAATCCCTACTTGCATTAGAAAGGGCCACCAGTAAATGGTTGCCCTCTTTATCTTTAAATCGATAATCTGACATTGTTTTCAGGTTATCTATTCATTAGTTGGCTAATGGAATTTTGTCTATATTCTTACGCATCCAATCAAAATGCTCTTTCTTGCGTCGTTTTGACTCCTTGAACATCTCAGCAATTTGATTGGCTGATGGCTTCTTTGATTTGATGTCGGTCGGAGTATTCATAGGCATATTTAATTTGGTTGAGTATGCAAAGATAGAAACTTTTTTCTTGAATTACAAATAAAGAGGTATTCCTTTGTCTAATATTAACAATCTATGTGGCTATTTGTTATCAACAATTCAGCTTTTTAGTCATCGATGATTTTACTCGAAGAAATAGAATTCGACGTAAACAATCAGAACTCACGTTAAATATTCAATCAAATAATCGACCGCGTCAGCGAGAGGACGCAAATCATTCTTAACGACATCGAAAATAATATCCGCATCAATGTCGAAATAACCGTGCGCGATGTGGTCACGCATTCCTTTCACATCGTCCCAAGGAATTTCAGGTCTCAATTTTAAAAGAGCACCTTTTGTCCTCGAATCGATTTTCTTTATCCCCTCTCCTATAGCTTCAAGCAACATACTGGTTGCAGCCAATGTCTTCATCCCATCTGGCGAGGCGGCATAATCATCCGGACTAACAATGCCGTCATTCCAATTTTCCAATTGGCACACAGCATCCTTAATCTGCCGCAGAATATTAAGCACAAGAGAATTACTGGAAAATGATGATTCCATCGCGGTCAATTTCTCCTTTGAGGAAGGGGTTCATATGTTTGTGAAACCTGACGACATCAACAGATGTTCCAAGAACGGTTTCAAGGTAACGTTTCAGGCGTATGACAAGGAACATCTTTGGCGACATATCAACACAGACATCAACATCACTGTTGTCTGTCTGCTCTCCGCGCGCCACAGAGCCGAAAAGCCGTAAGCTTTTTACACCGAACTCGTCTCGCAGCGTCACGATTTCACGAGATAATATCTCCATATATTCCTGCTTTGTTCTCATCGCTTTAAAGTTATCTGCAAAATTACAACAATTTACAGATTGTGCAAGTTTCCTGGCATTTTTCCAGCATTCATTCACCGAGCCATTGGTCGAGGGTGTCGCGCAACAGGGTGTCGCGGGGTGACAGGGCCCATGACTGGAACTGGTTGAAGGAGATGGCCACGGAGATGTCGAGCGAGGGGTAGCGAGAGCTGAGCGACTCGGCGGTGGAGCGGTTGACCACCGCGCGCGGGATTTCGCCCAAGGCTGTCAGGATGACCAGCTGCTCGGGGGAATACTCGGCGCTCTCCACGACATGGATGGTGTCGCCTATTTCGTGGGAAAGGTTGCGCAGGCGCTGCACATAGGGTGACTCGCGGGCCACATAGACGGTCTGTCGGGCGAGGTCAAACTGGTTGCGTATCGCCACACCCGTGGTGTCGGCGAGCTGCACCAGCACCTGCTTGTCCACTCCCACGGGGTTGACGAAGATAAGCCTGTCGCGCAGCTCGGCGGTGACGGGAAGGTCTCCGACTATGAGGCGGCAACGGCCGGTTTCGAGCCATTGCAGAGCGTCTTCCAGGCGTGTGTAGGGGTGGAACTTCACCGGCTGGCCGTGGCGGCGGCAGGCCTCGCGCAAGAGGTCGTAATAGATGCCTGAAAGGGTGTCGCCGGCGAGCGACAGCCCGGTCGGGGAAATCTCGATGGCCACATTGAGTGTGTCGCCCCCGGCCACGTCGTCTGCACGCGCTCCGATTCTCTTTGTGGAGCATTGGCGCGCTGTCAGCATCAGCCCAAGGGCCACGGCAAGCAGCAAAGCATACATGGCCACCGCCCCTTTCTTCGCTTCAAGTTTCTTGTATCCCATAGTGACGCAAAGTTACAGAAAAGATTCCACAGAGTAAACAGATTGAGGAGGAAAGGTCTCACGCAGATTCCGCAGATACGCAGATTTCTCGCAGATTGCAGGGATTCAACTGATTGTTTGGATTGATGGAGATTGGGGGAAAGTCTCGCAGATTACACAGATTACACAGATGCCATCCGGGGAGACTGGCGGAGAGACCTTTGCGGACTCCCTGACATGCCTCCGGATGGCATCTGTGTAATCTGTGAGACCTTTGTTTAGAATTCTGTGATGGAAGGTCTCCGCGGATTCTTATTCTCCTTCGAGTATCTCAAGCATGCGGATGGCCGACGCGGGAATGCGTGTGCCGGGGCCGAAGATGGCGGCCACTCCCGCACGATAGAGGAAGTCGTAGTCCTGGGCGGGGATGACACCACCGGCGGTGACCATGATGTCGTCGCGGCCAAGCTTCTTCAGCTCCTCGATAACCTGGGGCACGAGGGTCTTGTGGCCTGCGGCGAGGGATGACACGCCGAGGATATGCACATCGTTCTCGACTGCCTGACGGGCAGCTTCGGCGGGTGTCTGGAAGAGGGGTCCCATATCCACGTCGAAACCGCAGTCGGCGTAACCGGTGGCGACAACTTTCGCTCCACGGTCGTGGCCGTCCTGGCCCATCTTGGCGATCATGATACGGGGCTGACGGCCCTCACGCTTGGCGAATTCCTCCACCATCTTGCGGGCACGAAGGAAGTCGGGATCATTCTTGGTTTCGTTGGAGTACACGCCTGAAATAGTTCTGATGACAGCTTTGTAACGGCCCACGACCTCTTCGCAGGCATCGGAAATCTCACCGAGCGACGCACGGACACCGGCGGCCTTCACAGCCAGGTCGAGGAGGTTGCCCTCGCCGGTGCGGACACATTCGGTGATGGCCTCCAGGGCTTTCTTGACAGCCTCTTCGTCGCGGTCTTTGCGCAGCTCGACAAGGCGGGCAACCTGTTCGTTGCGCACCTCGGTGTTGTCGATTTCAAGGATGTCGATGGGATCCTCGTGGTCAAGGCGGTATTTGTTGATGCCGACGATGGTCTGGCGGCCAGAGTCGATGCGGGCCTGGGTGCGGGCTGCGGCCTCCTCGATGCGGAGCTTGGGCAGACCGGTCTCGATGGCCTTGGCCATGCCACCCAGTTTCTCGATTTCCTGGATATGCTCCCAGGCGCGGTGAGCGATCTCGTTGGTGAGCGACTCCACATAGTATGAGCCGGCCCAGGGATCGATTTCCTTGCAGACCTTGGTCTCCTCCTGGATGTAAATCTGGGTGTTACGGGCGATACGCGCCGAGAAGTCGGTGGGGAGGGCGATGGCCTCGTCGAGGGCGTTGGTGTGGAGCGACTGGGTATGTCCCAGGGCAGCCCCCATGGCCTCGATGCAGGTACGGCCCACATTGTTGAAGGGGTCCTGCTCGGTGAGCGACCATCCGGAAGTCTGGGAGTGGGTGCGCAGGGCGAGCGATTTGGGGTTCTTGGGGTTGAACTGGCTGACAATCTTTGCCCAGAGCATACGGGCGGCACGCATCTTGGCCACCTCCATGAAGAAGTTCATGCCGATAGCCCAGAAGAAGCTCAGACGGGGAGCGAACGTGTCGATGTCCATACCGGCGTTGACACCCGCACGGAGGTATTCAAGACCGTCGGCAAGGGTGTATGCCAGCTCGATGTCGCAAGTGGCGCCGGCCTCCTGCATATGGTATCCTGAGATGGAAATCGAGTTGAACTTGGGCATGTTCTGCGAGGTGTACTCGAAGATGTCGGCGATGATGCGCATCGAGAACTCGGGGGGGTAGATGTAGGTGTTGCGCACCATGAACTCCTTGAGGATGTCGTTCTGGATGGTTCCGGCCATCTCCTCGAGTTTCGCGCCCTGCTCCAGACCGGCGTTGATGTAGAAGGCAAGCACCGGAAGCACCGCGCCGTTCATTGTCATCGACACCGACATCTTGTTGAGAGGTATGCCGTCGAAAAGCACCTTCATGTCTTCAATCGAGCAGATTGAGACACCGGCCTTGCCGACGTCGCCCACCACGCGGGGATGGTCAGCGTCATAGCCTCGGTGTGTGGCAAGGTCGAAGGCCACGGAGAGTCCTTTCTGGCCCGACGCGAGGTTGCGGCGGTAGAAGGCGTTTGACTCGGCGGCTGTGGAGAATCCGGCATACTGGCGGATTGTCCAGGGGCGGATGGCATACATGCCGCTGTATGGGCCGCGGAGGAAGGGGGGCAGACCGGCCACATAGTCAAGGTGTTCCATTCCCTCGAGGTCCTCCTTGGTGTAGACGGGCTTGACGGGGATAAGCTCAGGGGTCAGCCAGTCCTGCTCGGGGTCGCGGGCGGGAACCGCAGCCGGCGCGCTGAAGGCGTCGGCCATTATATCTATCTTTTTGAAATCTGGTTTCATAGCTGGATGTTACTTTTTGAGAAGACGGCTGTTGAATTCCTGCAGGGTCTGAAGCACGTTGCTCTTGACGTTGATGAAGTTCTCGATGCCGAGGGCCTTGAGGTCGTCGGCGCATGCGGGCGCTCCGGCCACGACAAACTCGGCGCGGCCGTCGAGGACCTTGAACGCCTCGGGAGCGAAAGTGGCGTATTCATCGTCGGAGGAGCAGAGAACCACGATGTCGGCCTTGGCCTCGATGGCGGCGTCGACACCCTCCTGCACGCTGTTGAACCCGATGTTGTCAATGATCTCGTAACCGGCGCAGCCGAAGAAGTTTGACGAGAACTGGGCGCGGGCGAGGCGCATGGCCAGGTTGCCGATGGTGAGCATGAACACCTTCGGGCGGTTTGAGGCCGCTTCGGTGGCAAGACGGAGAAGCTCGAAGTCGCTCGCCATGCGGGCCTGGTTGAGGGCCTTTTCGGGATTGGTCTGGCAGTCGCCGCCACATCCGCAAGCATGGGCCTGCTCCTGGCCTTTCACCTTGTCTTCCTCGCAAGCCGCCGACGAACCGGCCTCGATCTTGGCCTCGGCGAACTCGTTGAAGTTGGGGAACTGGTTGGTGCCGAGGAGGATTTCCTTGCGGCGGGCCATACCGTCATGACGTTTGGCGGCAGAGGCGTTGACGGCCTTCTGCACGTCGCCTTCGTTGACGCAGGCGAAGAATCCGCCTTTCTCCTCCACTTCGAGGAAGAGCTTCCATGCCTCCTTGGCGATGGAGACGGTAAGGGTCTCCACATAATATGAACCGCCTGCGGGGTCGGCCACCTTGTCGAGATGGCTCTCCTCCTTGAGCAGGAGCTGCTGGTTGCGGGCGATGCGCTCCGAGAATTCATCTGGAGTCTTGTAGGGAACGTCAAACGGGGTGACGGTCAGGGAGTCGACTCCGGCAAGGGCTGCCGACATCGCCTCTGTCTGGCTGCGCAGCAGGTTGACGTGGGCATCATAAAGGGTCTGGTTGAAACGCGAGGTGACAGCGTGGAGGGCCATCTTGCAGTCCTCTTTCTCGATGGGCTTGTACTGCTCGGCGATCTGCGCCCAGAGCATGCGGGCGGCGCGGAACTTGGCAAGCTCCATGAAGTAGTTGGAGCTGACACCCATGTTGAACTTCACGCGCTCGGCGACAACGGCGGGTTTCAACCCTGCCTCGGTCAGCAGGGTCATCCACTGCGCGCCCCAAGCCAGGGCGTAGCCGAGTTCCTGGAAGATATAGCAACCGGCGTTGTTGAACACCACCGAGTTGACGGCCAGGCAGCGCAGACCGGGCACATCGGCCACGATTCCGAGCATTCCGGCGGCTTCGGCGGCGACAGCCTTGGCGTCGACATCGGCGCCGTGGCGGAACGCGCGTTTTAGCGGGTCATAATTGATCGAGCCATTGAACACCTTCTCGAGCTTGTGGGCCTTGAGCCATTCCACGAGGGCGGCGGCCAGGTCGAGGGCCTTGCGGGGGCAGGTGTTGAAATTCAGCTCCACCTCGGCGACATTGATGTCTTTGAGGAGGATGTCAAGGGTCTCGATAGTAGGCTCCTTGACGGTGAAGCCCAGGGAGTTGACCCCTTTTCCGAGAACGTCGAGGGCCACGCGGTTGGCCTCGGCGGGGTCTGCGGGGAGAATCTCCTGACGGGTGAGCCAGTGGTTGTTGTCACGCGTACCCCTCACATAAGGGAACTCGCCCGGGAGGGAGCCGGTGGTTTTGAAATCGGCGATGTCCTCGCGGCGGTACATCGGCTGCACCGAGAAACCCTCATCGGTTCTCCACACCAGTTTCTTGTCGAAGGGGACACCCTTGAGATCGGCATCAACCTTAGCCTTCCAGGTCTCGTAGGAGACGGGAGGGAACTGGGTGAACAGTTTTTCTTTATTTTCTGCCATGATATATAAAGAGGTTAACAATAGTTTGCATACACAGCTGCTCCCCGGGGATTTCCCGGGAAAACGGCGGTCATAGGTTTCAGAAAACACGGATTCTTCATGGTAACAGATTCCGAAAATATCTCCTCCCTGGCGGGGCGGTTATAACCCAAATCCGCCCGGGTGATATTAAAATTTCCAAAAACAGTTCAATGCCACAAATTTACTAAACTTTTTGGAATCATCAACAATTTGCAAGAAAAATTTCGGCGGCTCCACGAAAAACACCCCCCACGCCTGACTCTCCCGACCGAAACTCACTACAAACCGCACCCCTATGGCTATCACCTGCCGCCTGACCCGTCACTCCACGAACTCGGGCTGCCGGCCGAGCCATCTGAACATCGACTCGTAGACCGCACGGCGCACACGCGGACGGGAAAGGACGAGGTCATGCAGACCGCTGTCGACAATCGCCTCGGTCACGTTGTAGCCCATACGGCGTCCGCGGGCCGATATGGAGTCGACATTCAAGACCGCGTCTCCGCTGTTGGCCAGCGGACTCCACCCGTCGGGATATACGCTGCGCCGCGAGCGCATCAGATAGACCGGCACCTTTATCGCCCTCCCGTTCTCGACCAGCTGCTTGTGGCCCTGGTCGATGGCGCGCACCCAGCCGAGGGAAATCGGGGCCGGATGGATGAGCTTTAGAGTGGTGTCAAACTCCCACTCGCCGTGGAGCGACTTCAGCAGGCTTTCACCATAGGCCGTGTCATCTCCTTGTGACATGTACACATCCGGCAGCCACTTTCCGGTAGCGGCGGCCAGGGGGATGACAGCCTTGCGCATGAACCCCGTGAAATTCCAGTCGAGAAACGGACTGTTGAGAATCAGGGCCTTTATCTCGGGGGCGGGAGCGGCCTCCATATACAACGATGTTATGAGGCCGCCGGTGGAGTGGCCCATCAGCACTATGTCGGTCACGCTGTCGCGGCGCATGCGCGCTATGGCCGAGTCTATGTCGGCGAAATACTCCGCCATGTCGCGCACCTCATACCGGTGCTGGCCGGGCTGGAGCGAACGCCCGTATTTGCGCAGGTCGACGGCATAAAACCCATAGCCCGAATCATTGAACTCGCGCCCCATCGAGTCCTGGAAGAAATAGTCGTTGTAACCGTGGACATACAATACCGCCTTGCGAGGCTTCTTCCCCTCGGGCAACCGCCTGATGACGGTCGACACCACTTTGCCGGAATAGTCGTCAGGCTGGTTCACTGTCTCGACCTCATAGCCAGATTTCCCCAGCAACGGGTCTGCCACCCAAGACAGCAGCATGGGGGCGAGCATCAGAGAGAGGAGTATCAATACGGAGTCACGTCTCATAGTAGGCAATGTATTTCCACTTAAAACAAGGAGGAGAGGCAGATTGGTTCGCAAAGTTAACAAATGTTTTTAAGTCGGCAAATTTTACGTTATTTTCCAAAAATATCATTATCTTTGCCGCATATAGCCAAATAAAACAATGCCACGGGGCGCCCACTCCCTCCTTAGGCCCCGGTTAACCATGACAGACAATGGATTTTCAAGACATCACAGAAGTGTTCCATCAAGTAATCCGCCAGGCCGGCAGCATCGACATGGCCGAGGCGGAATTCAAAAAGATGGTGGGCGAGGATGATGAGCTTCACAAGCTCTACCGCCAGTGGTGCCACGAGGTCGGAAGTTCTGAGCGGCGTGGTTTCCTTGACTTCTGTGAGGAGTATCTCGACAATCAGGAGTCTATATGGGACACCCTTGACAACGACTACGACCGATGACCACCGCCACCCCACCTGTCCCTGGCAGGATAATGCCAGCCGAATGGGACTCAAGATTCGACGCCACCCTCATAGCGTGGCCTCACCGCGACACCGACTGGGCCGACATGCTCGACGATGTCGACCGATGCTACACCGACCTGACCAAGGCCCTGCTCCGCGCCGGGCAAAAGGTGGTCATCGCCACACCCGAGCCTGAGCGGGTCAAGGCGTTGCTGGCCGACGATATGGCCACAGGACACCTGCTCATAGCCCGTTGCCCCACAAACGACACCTGGACTCGCGACTACGGCCCGCTCACTGTCGAAGACAACACCGCCGACGGCAGCCTATCGGCTGTCGCATACAAATTCAACGGCTGGGGCCTCAAATTCCCGTCTGACAAAGACAACCTCGCTTTCCTGTCTCTCGTGGCCGACAAGGCCCTGCGCACACCGGTTGCCCTGCGCAAGCGGTATGTGCTTGAGGGGGGCTCCATCGAGAGCGACGGCGAAGGCACCATCCTGACCACATCGGAGTGCATGCTGTCTGTCAACCGCAACGGGTTCATCACCAAGGAGGAGGTCGAGCGCGAACTTGCCGCCGGCCTGGGCGCAACCCGAGTGCTGTGGCTCGACCATGGCGCGTTGAAAGGGGACGACACCGACAGCCATGTCGACACCATCGCCCGACTCGCGCCTGATGACACCATATTATATGTGAAGTCATACACCCCGGCCGACAGCCATACACCCGCGCTCGAACGCATGGAGGAGCAGCTAAAGGAGTTCCGCACTCCCGACGGCAATCCCTACAACCTGATAGGACTGCCGCTCCCCTCCCCCATCCACGATGACAACGGCGACCGCCTGCCGGCGACATACGCCAACTTCCTCATCACCCCCCGGGCGGTGGTGATGCCGGTCTATGGCCAGCCCCGCAACGACGAGATGGCGGCCCACATGCTGTCAATCGCTTTCCCCGGCCACGAAATCATCACCGTTGACTGCCGCGCGCTAATCCGGCAGCACGGCTCGCTGCATTGCGCTACAATGCAGATTCCCGCCTCCTGGCTCCCGATATGAAAACCAAAACACCGACCGATATGCCCGACAAAATAAAGGTGGCCCTCATACAGCAGGGCAAGACCGCCGACATAGCCGACAACCGCGACCGCCTGGCCCGTGAAATCATCAAGGCAGCAGGCGAAGGCGCGAATCTGATTGTCAACCAGGAGCTGCACGACTCGCTGTATTTCTGCCAGGACGAGAATGTCGACACATTCGACCTCGCGGCAGACCTCGCCGGGGAGGCCACGGCCATGTATGCCCGGCTGGCGAAGGAACTGGGTGTGGTGATTGTCACCTCGATGTTTGAACGCCGTGCCGCCGGCCTGTATCACAACACAGCCGTGGTCTTCGACTCAGACGGCAGCGAGGCGGGCCGCTACCGCAAGACCCATATCCCCGACGACCCGGGATTCTACGAGAAATTCTATTTCACTCCCGGCGACCTCGGCATCAAGCCCATCCAGACCTCACTTGGCAAGCTCGGGGTGCTGGTATGCTGGGACCAGTGGTATCCCGAGGCCGCGCGCCTGATGGCCCTCCAGGGGGCGGAACTGCTGATTTACCCAACGGCCATTGGCTGGCAGGACACAGACCCGCAGGATGAGAAGCAGCGCCAGCGCGAGGCATGGATAACCGTGCAGCGCGGCCACGCCGTGGCCAACGGCATACCTGTGATAGCCGTCAACCGCGTCGGCCATGAAGATGACCCCTCGGGGGTGACCGACGGAATCACATTCTGGGGGTCGAGCTTCGTGGCAGGCCCGCAGGGGGAATTCCTTTACCAGGCCCCCGATGACAGCGAGGCGACGGCCATCGTCGATGTCGACCTCAGGCGCAGCGAGAATGTGAGACGCTGGTGGCCTTTCCTGCGCGACCGCCGCATCGACATATATGACGGCTTGACAAAACGCTATCTCGACTGACACATTCCCCCCTGATATGGAAATCCTCCTCCCGCCCGACCTGTCAGGCCAACGCAGCCCGCTGCCTCCGGCATCACGCAGCCTGACCATCATCGGCGCGAACGGCGCCGGCAAGACCCGTTTTTCCCTGTTCATGGCCGAGAGCCTGGGCGAAAAGGCATTCAGGCTGTCTGCCCTGAAAGCCATATACGCCACCGGCGAGCCGAAAGAGGAGCTGGGCACCGTAGACGGGATTTATGTCAAGGCCCGCCAGTCACCGTCATTCCTGACCAACACCGCCTCTACTACTTTCGACAGGCTCACAGCCCTGCTGCTAAACGAGGAGATAGCCTCGCTGGTCGAATACAAGATGGCCCAGACAGAGGTGGCGGCCGGACGACGCGACGCGGCCATAGCCCCCACGACCAAGCTCGACGAGGTGATAGCCCGGTGGCAGGAGATTTTCCCCTCAAACCAGGTGCTGCGCCAAGGAGGCCGCCTGCTCTTCGCCCGCGACGGGCAGGATGACAGATACTCTCAGGTGCGCCTCTCCGACGGCGAGAAAGCCGTGCTGTATTACTTCGGGGCATTGCTCTACGCTCCGCGCAACGCCGTGGTGTTTGTCGACTCCCCCGAGATGTTCCTACACCCCTCACTCCAGCAAAAGACATGGGACTCACTGGAGGCCATGCGGCCCGACTGCCGGTTTGTCTACACCACCCATGACCTCGACTTCACCGCCACCCGCCAGCGCGACCTGCTGCTGTGGGTGCGCGGCTACGACACCGCCGGGGAGGGCTGGGACTACACCATCCTGCCGCGCGGCGCAGGCATATCCGACGAGGTCTACATGGCCATCATCGGCTCACGCAACCCGGTGCTGTTCATCGAAGGTGACGCGTCCCACTCCATCGACGCGAAGCTTTATCCGCTTGTGTTCAAAGACTTCACGGTGAAATCCCTTGGCAGCTGCGACAAGGTGATCGAATCGACACGCGCCTTCAACGACCAACGCGCCCTCCATCATCTCGAGAGCCGAGGCATAGTAGACCGCGACCGCCGCGACGAGGGGGAGGTGGCATACCTGCGAAGCAAAAACATATTCGTGCCGGAAGTGGCGGAAATCGAGAACATACTGATGCTGGAGGAGGTTGTCAGAACCGTGGCCGCGTTCAACGGCCGAGACGAAGACAAAGTCTTCCGGTCGGTAAAGAAATCAATCATGTCCATGTTCAGCCACGACCTGCGCGCCCAGGCGATGCTCCACACACGCCACCGCACAAAAAGGCTGATGGAGCGGCGCGTCGACGGCAAGTTCAACAACATAAACGCCTTTGAGCAGCACCTGGCCGGACTGGCCGGCGAACTGAATCCGCGCGGAGTCTACGAGCAACTGTGCCGCGAGTTCTCCCGGCTTGTGGCCGAGGAAAATTATGCCGGGGTTCTGAAAGTCTACAACCAGAAGTCAATGCTTCCCGGCTCCAATGTCTCCCAGCTCTGCGGGTTAAACGGCTCGAAAGACTCTTACGTCGGCTGCATCATATCGATACTGCGGCGCGACACACCCGCTTCACGCCGTATCAGGCGCGCCATCACAGCCTGCTTCGGGCTTGACCCTGACAATGACTGAAAAAGACAGCAGAGCGGGGGCGCTTGTCGGCGCCCCCGCTCTGCTGTTGTATGTAGTATTAGTGTATGATGTCGTTGACGGGCGGCAGACTCACAGACGCGCTACCGAATCCCTGACAATCCAAGCCACCACCATTGCCGGCTGCGACAGGCCCACGGCCACCACAGTCTCGGCCTTGACCACAGGCTCGCAGCTTTCAGCACACAGCAAAGCGTCAACGTGGCTGTCGCAGAATGATGCCGCCGCTGCAATGATTGACATAAGACATATGGAAATTCTAAACATAGTCGGTTGAAGCTTTTGATTACGATGCAAAGTTCGTGAATCCCCGCCTCTTGTTTCTCAACATTTGTTGAAAAAGCTTGTTGACAACGATTTTTAACACTCGTTACCCGTTCTTGCGCAAGCGGCTCAGATGGGTCGGGGTGATATTGAGGTAAGACGCGATGTCTTTGAGCGAAAACAACGAGAAGAGGTCGGGATGGCGGTCGAGCAGCTCCTCGTAACGCTCGCGCGGCGACTTGCGGTATAGCGCCATATAACGGTCATACACCGTGGAGAACACCCCCTCGGTCGACCGCATCACCACCTCGGCCAGCCGCGGGTCGGTCTTCATCCGCTCGGCCACCACGCTGGTGGAGACACACATTATCTCGCAGTCGGAGTCAGCAATTATCGACACCCTCGCCGGCATCCAGTACAACGAAAACGGGAAGTCGGTGACAAACTCCCCCGGAAACTCAAATCCGACCACATGCTCGGTGCCATCCTCCGAGTATGTGACATACTTCAATGTTCCCCGCATCACGAAGCCTATGTAACGCCCTACCTGGCCGACACTGACAAACTCCTCTCCCCGCTCATAACGGCGCAGTTCCCCCTCGGCGAGACAAAGATCCCGCCAGAAAGCAATGCCCGGAGTATCCATGTAGGTGTTGAAATTTTCGCTCATGGCAAATCAGTCAGCCGCGTCGGCCAGGCGGCGTGTTGTGGAGGCGGCCCCGGGCCGTCACCTGTTGAATAAGAAAAGCGCAAGCCGACTATGCCACGCCGTAAGTTGACGGTCCTGAGAAAACCTTGAATACAGATGTAACAATAGCAGCCCGCGCTATACGCGCGAGAATCCACTATGCCGGTCCTTGTATTCGATTTTGAAAGTTTCTCAGGTTTTCAACTCACAAGACAAGCATAACGCTTCCTTTTTATCCAAAATGTAGCGGAACGGCCATACACGGCCACTTTCCGACCGCAAAGATAGCGAAAATATTTGACAGCCGGGGGATTCGCTGAGAAAAAACATAACGTCAAGGCCATCCGTCACAACCGTTGCGATGGTGTGGCGGATGGCCTTTATGGCTTGCTCACCTTGTGGGAGAAGGTCAGCGGTAGAGGATGAGGGCCGAACGCGGCTCGACCGCCGTGTTGCCGCCGGGGAGCATCAGCAGGGAGCCGTCGGCGTCACGCAGCCCTGAATGGTCAATCTTTCCGTCGCGGGCCACGACTGTCCATTTGCCCTTGGGCAGCTTGACCTCGGCAGCCTCGTCAGAGCCGTTGAAAATCACTTTTATCTCTTTCCATTCGTCGCCGTTGGCGTTGTCGAGCAATGAGTAGGAGATGAGGTTGGGGGTTGTCACCTTGTCAAACTTGAGATGACGGGCGATATCCCCGGCTGTGGTCATGCGGAAAGCCGGATGGGCCTTGCGCAGGGCTATGAGTTCCTTGTAATACTCAAATTGGTCGGCGTTGATGTGCTTGAGGTTCCAGTCGATGGCGTTGATCGAGTCGGGCGACTTGTAGGAGTTGTGTACACCCTTCTTGTCACGGAACACCTCCTCGCCGGCAAACATGAATGGGGTGCCCTGCGAGGTGAAGACTATCGTCTGCGCCAGACGGGCGGCCCGCTGACGCTCAGCCTCTGAGGCCTCCGGCATCGACTTGGCCAGCTTGTCGGTGAGGGTCAGGTCGTCGTGGCAGCTCACATAGTTGATAATCTGAGCGGGGCTTGAGGCATAGGCGAATTTGGAGTTGTTGCCCTTTGAGTAATCGACCTGGGGATGGGCCGTCGAAGCGACGATGCCGATTTTCACGGTCTCCTCGTTGCCGGGCTTGCCTGTGGCGAATCCCCGGTCGGCGGCATTGGAATAATGCCCCTTGACAGCGTCGCGGATGTCATCCGAGAACACAGCTATCCCCTCCATCCTGGCCACATTCTCCTTCAGGGCGCGGGCCTCCATCGGCAGGGGGGAGTTGCCGGCGGTCCAACCCTCGCCGTACACGAAAATCGAGGGGTTGATTTCCTTGAGGGCGGCGGCCACGCGGTTCATCGTCTCAGTGTCGTGTATGGCCATCAGGTCGAAACGGAAACCGTCGATGTGATATTCTTTTGCCCAGTATTTCACCGAGTTCACAATGAAATCGCCCATCATTGCGCGCTCGGATGCGGTCTCGTTGCCGCAACCCGACGCGTCGCTGTATGAGCCATCCTCATTGTGGCGGTAGAAGTAGCCTGGGGCCGTCAGCGAGAAGTTGGATTTGTCATTGTCGGCGGTATGGTTGTAGACCACATCCATCACCACTCCTATCCCGGCGTCATGGAGCGCTTTCACCATCTCTTTCATCTCTCTGACACGGGTGGCGGGATCTGAGGGGTTGGTCGAGTATGAGCCTTCGGGAGCGTTGTAATTGTATGGGTCATAGCCCCAGTTGTATTGGTTTGCCGGGAGATTGGCCTCATCGACCGAGTTGTAGTCGTAGGAGGGGAGTATGTGGACATGTGTCACCCCGAGTTCCTTCAGATGGTCGATGCCGGTCTTGTCTCCGAGAGGCGAGACGGTTCCCTGCTCGGTCATGGCGAGGAACTTCCCTTTGTTTGCGATGCCCGAATTGGGGTGTATCGAGAAATCACGGTGATGCATCTCATACACCACCACGTCATTGATGGCTTTCACCTCGGGCCCCTTGTCGTCGGCCCAGCCGGCGGGATTGGTCGAGGAGAAGTCGATGACAGCCGCGCGATGGCCGTTGACACCGACCGCCTTGGCCCATATGCCGGGGGTCTCGTCGAGCCATTTGCCGTCAACTTTCACCTGGAAGGTGTAGAATTTGCCGTAGGGAACCGGAGTCACCGAGGCAGTCCAGGTGCCGTCTCCGGCCTTTTCCATATCGATTGCCTCAAGAGCCTCACCTCCCCGTCCGCTATTGTAAAGACGGAGCTTAACAGCCTGGGCTTCGGGAGACCAGAGCCTGAAATCGGCCTTACCTGAGTTTATCGACAGCTCAAGGCCGTCACCCTCGTAAACCGGGTATGAGAGATATTTCGCGTCCACTTTTCCGGCAACCGCCGCGGCCACCTCATTGCCTGCGCCACGCGCATACTGGGGTGCCAGCACGGCCCCTGCCACAAGTGAACCCACACATAGGTCAAACATAAAGTTTCTCATCTTGCTTTTAAGGTTGTTGTTTTGTCTGTGTCGGGAATTGATGATTCGGGTATGAATGTAAGAAATTTCGTGCCAGGCCGAGACGAGGCACAATCTCTCTGAAAACGCAACCTTTGACCGTTTTATTGTGTTATATACTTGAAAAACTATTGATTATGAAGAAACTTCAGAAATTCACCGGTATCCTATTGCTGCTCCTGTTGCTGGGGGCATGCTCCCCATTCACGCTGGTCAACAGTGAAGTCTACAACAATGCCGACCTCGCGGAATACAAGACATTCCGCATCGTCACACCCGACATGGGCAAACTGCCTCCGGGCATGGAGATGGCCACATATTACAACATCGCGGCGGCGATACGCCAGGAGATGGTGATGCGCGGTTACACCGAGTCGCCGGCCTCTCCCCTGCTGATCAACATCGCGGTGACCACCCAGAGGGAAATCGCCACCGAACCGCTCGTTCAGCCGGGCTACTTCCCGTATTACGGCCCATATTACCCATATTACATGTGGCCGCGATACAATTACGGTCCTTACTGGCCGGCCGGAATCAACCCCAACGCACAGGTGATCACCGGGATATACAAAGAGGGTGTGCTGACGATGGACTTTGTCAACATCGACACCAAGCTGCCGCTCTATTCAGCGTCTGTGGCCACGATTATCAACAATGGCGACGGCCAGTACCGCAACCTAAAGAGCATCGCCGAGGCTGTGGAGACATTGTTCTCACGCTTCCCTGTCAAGGTGTTGCCTCAGTACCGCAACTGACCTGACTACCTTTACGGTCACAACTTTATGCCCCTCGCGTCGAGGGCTTTCCTGAACGCGGCGGCATTGCGCTGATGGGTGGCATAGTCTGAGGTGAAATCGTGGTAGCCCGAAAAATCAGCGCGGGCACACATATATATGTAACCATGCTCCGGCGCGTCGATGACCGCCTGCAACGTGCGCTTGTCGGGAATCCGTATCGGGCCCGGCGGCAACCCCGCATAGCGGTAAGTATTGTAGGGGGAATCGATGTCAAGCATCGGTCCTCCTACTCTTTTTATGGAGAAATCCCCCACGGCGTATTTCACCGTCGGGTCAGCCTGCAGCTTCATCCCCCTCTTGAGCCGGTTGACATAAAGCCTCGCCACCTTTCCCCGTTCGTCGGCCTTGGCGGTCTCCTCCTCGGCTATGGAGGCAATCACCTCTACCTCGTCGGGGGTAAGGCCGAGCGCGGCGGCTTTTCCGCGGCGCTCTTCATTCCAGAACGAGTCATGGTTTTTCAATATCTTCTGTATGGTCTTGCGCGGGTCTGTTGTCCAGTAGACCTCATACGTGTCGGGCATCATGCGCCCGAGCAGCACGGCCTCAGACACCCCCTGCGCTTCAGCCTCCAGGGCGAATGCCTCCTTGAAATCATCCTCGCTCCAGTCCATCCGCGAGGCAAGGCGCTCGGCGAGCTGGTCGAGGGTGCGGATGTTGTTGAATGTGAGCCTTACCGGAGTCTGCCGTCCGCTGTCAAGCATCCTGGCGATGTTGATGGCTTTCTCTCCGGGCTCCACAAGATACGCACCCCGGCTCTTGGCAGGGTTGCCTCCCCAGTAACCGGCGACTTTACGGCCATATTCATCCCCGAGTGATTTCCTGAGGGAATCGGCCACTGACTCCTTGGTGGCACCCTGCGGAATCCTTATCCACACAGCCTCGTCTCCATCGTAACGGCTCGCCATAGAGGTGAACTGCCATACTCCCCAGCACATCACCGCGAGGGCAATCACTGTCACGGCAACGCGTCCGCGGCGTTTGGCCCGTTTCTTGTCCTTGCCATCCTCCTTGCGGCTGTTGTTGTCTTTGCTCATATCCATTATTTTTATTGCGGGGTCAAAATTAAGAATTTTCCAGATGTGAATGATGCGTTTTCCACGAAAAATCGTTAAATTTGCAAAAAAATTTATCCTATGAAAATCAATAAGATTCTCTCTGCCCTTTTCGTGGCCGCCATCGTGGCAATGTCGTTCAACGCCAATGCCGCAGGTCCCCTCAAATTCGGCATCAAGGGGGGTGTGACGGTCAACGACCTCAAATTCAACGAAGACATCTTCAAGGCCGACAACCGCTGCGGCTACACCATCGGACTTATGACCAAGTTCACAGCCCCGATCATAAACATCGGCTTCGACGCGTCGGTGATGTTCACCCACCGCGTCACCAAAGTGGACGGATTAACTGTCATAGGTACCGACATGTCCCAGCAGGAGGTTTACGACGGCTCCATCAAAAGCGACTACATCGAAATCCCCATCAACTTCCGCTGGGACATAGGGCTGCCTGTCATCGGCAAGTTCGTCAGCCCCTTCCTGACCACCGGCCCTGACTTCTCATTCCTCGTGTCAAAGCAGAATGTGAGCAACGCCTGGAACAAACACACCTTCGATTTCGCCTGGAACTTCGGTTTCGGTCTGATGTTTGTCAACAAGGTGCAGCTCCACGCCTCTTACGGCCTGGGACTCAACAACGCCGCCTCCTCCGACTCCGCCCTCTACGGCAAGAACCTCGGCGACGGCAAGAACCGCTTCTGGAGCGTCACAGCCGCCTACCTTTTCTAAACATCTCCCGATGGGCAAGAAACAGATTTTCAACGCTACGTTAACGGCCATCCGCGCCCTTTCCGAACGCTACTCGATGCTCACCCTCACCCTCCCCGCCACAGTCGGCGACATGGAGGTGCTGCCGGGTCAGTTCGTCGAAATCAGGGTCGCCGACTCGCCATCGACCTACCTGCGCCGTCCGATTTCCATATGCGACTACGACGCGGCCTCACGGGTCATGACCCTGCTGATACGCCGCGCCGGCGAAGGCACCGAGCATCTCTGCAATCTCCCCGAGGGGAGCGCGCTCGACATCGTCGGCCCCCTCGGCAACGGGTTCTCGATTCCGGCACCCGGCTCCACGGCGCTGCTGGCAGGGGGAGGCATCGGGGTGGCCCCGCTGATGCTCCTTGGAAAGAAGATGAAAGAGCAGGGTGTAACCCCCTGTTTCCTCCTCGGGGCGCGGACAGCGTCAGAAATCCTGCTGGCCGAGGAGTTCGCCGCCATAGGCCAGGTGGCCATCTCCACCGATGACGGCACAGCTGGCGAAAAAGGCTACGCCGCCGACAACTCGGTCCTCGGCCGTCATTACGACCTTGTCTGCACCTGCGGCCCGAAACCGATGATGACAGGAATCGCCCGCAAAGCCCGCGCCAACGGCTCCCCCTGCGAGGTGTCGCTGGAAAACCTGATGGCCTGTGGCCTCGGGGCATGCCTCTGCTGCGTGGAGCCGACACTCAAGGGCAACCTGCGCGCATGCGTCGAGGGGCCTGTCTTCGACACGGGCATGCTCCTATGGGAGATATGACCTGCATCTTCCCCCGAGCAGCAAACATTCTGTAAACCTCAAGATTTCATTATACATGGCCAACTGCCAGGCTTCACCTGCCAACAACGTTAATCTCGCCGTCGAAATCGCCGGACTGAGGATGAAAAACCCGATGCTCACCGCGTCGGGCACTTTCGGTTTCGGCGAGGAGTTCGCCGACTTCATCGACCTCGAAAAGCTCGGAGGGTTCATCGTCAAGGGAACCACACTCGAGCCTCGCGAGGGGAACCCCTATCCCCGCATGGCAGAGACCCCGTCAGGCATGCTCAATGCCGTCGGGCTCCAGAATAAAGGGGTAGACCACTTCATTTCAGACATCTATCCGCGCCTCAAAGGGCTTGACACAAACGTGCTGGTCAACGTGTCAGGCGCGAAAATCGAAGACTATGTGGCGGTGGCCGAGAAACTGGCCCAGCTCGACGGCATCCCGGCCATCGAGGTCAACATATCCTGCCCCAACGTCAAGAAGGGAGGCATGGCTTTCGGCACCACCACCGACGGGGCCGAGGCTGTCACATCCGCCATCCGCAAGGCATGGCCGAGGACACTCATTGTGAAGCTTTCGCCCAATGTCACCTCCATCGCCGACATAGCCAAGGCGGTAGAGGGCGCGGGGGCCGACTCCGTGTCGCTCATCAACACCCTGATGGGAATGGCAGTCGATGTCGAACGCCGCCGTCCCTGCCTGTCGACCGTGACAGGCGGACTGTCGGGAGCTGCCGTGCGCCCCGTTGCCGTCAGGATGGTATGGCAGGCATCCAAGGCCGTGAACATTCCGGTAATCGGGCTTGGAGGCATATCCTCGGGCCGCGACGCGATAGAGTTCATGCTCGCCGGAGCCAGGGCCGTGCAGATAGGCACCGCCAACTTCATCGACCCGCAGGTGACCGTCAAGGCCATTGACTGGATGGAGGACTGGTGTCGCCGACATGGCGTCGCCGACATCAACGAGATAGTCGGGGAAATCTGACACCGTCACCGACGGCCCACGAAATCAAATCCGAACAAGCACATTACATCTAATAATGGGATTTTTCAACAAATTTTTCTCCAAAGAGAAGAAAGAGACCCTCGACAAGGGGCTTGACCGCACCAAGCAGGGTCTGTTCTCGAAAATCACACGCGCCATCGCCGGGAAATCGAAAATCGACGATGACGTGCTTGACAACCTCGAGGAGGTGTTCATTACCTCCGACGTGGGGGTCGACACCACCCTCAAAATCATCGAACGTATCGAGGCCCGTGTGGCCCGCGACAAATATGTCAACTCCTCGGAACTCAACAAGCTCCTGTGCGAGGAAATCTGCGAACTTCTCGCCGAGAACAACAACGAGTCATCCGAGGAAGACTTCACCGTGCCCAAAGGCCATCATCCCCACGTGATAATGGTGGTCGGCGTAAACGGCGTAGGCAAGACAACCACAATCGGAAAACTCGCCGCCCAGTTCAAGGCCGCCGGCAACAAGGTGATGCTCGGGGCAGCCGACACATTCCGCGCCGCCGCCGTCGAGCAGCTCGACATCTGGGGAGAACGGGCCGGAGTGCCTGTGGTGAAACAGGGGCTCGGGGCCGACCCGGCCGCAGTGGCGTTCGACACCCTGCAGTCGGCCAAGGCCAACGACGTGGATGTCGTGATCATCGACACCGCCGGCCGTCTCCACAACAAGAAAGGACTGATGGACGAGCTGTCAAAAATCCGCAACGTGATGCAGAAAGTCGTGCCCGACGCGCCCCACGAGGTGCTGCTGGTGCTTGATGGCTCGACGGGGCAGAACGCCTTCGAGCAGGCCCGCCAGTTTGTGGCCGCAACAAGCGTCAACGAGCTCGCCATCACCAAGCTTGACGGCACAGCCAAGGGTGGTGTCGTGATAGGCATCTCCGACCAGTTCAAGATTCCGGTGAAATACATCGGCCTCGGCGAAGGCATCAACGACCTCCAGGTGTTCCACAAGAAAGAATTCGTAGAATCGCTCTTCAACGAGGACAACCTCAAATGACAATGACAAAGAAAAGAAGCGTCAATGTGGTCACATTGGGCTGTTCAAAGAACCTGGTCGATTCCGAGCGGGTTCTTTCAATGCTGTCCGATGCCGGTTTCGAGGCATACCATCAGACCGATGACGACACAGACATAGTGGTGATAAACACCTGCGGGTTCATCGGCGACGCCAAAGAGGAGTCGGTCAACACCATCCTGGAGTTCTGCGAGGCCAAGAAACGGGGCGACATCTCCGAGCTTTATGTCATGGGCTGCCTTTCTGAACGATACCGCGACGACCTCCGGAAGGAGATTCCCGAGGTGGACCGGTATTACGGCAAATTCGACTGGACAGAGCTTGTAGGCGACTTGTCATCATCCGCAGATGATGAGGATGGCAATGTCAGCGGCGACGAGCCTGCCGGCAGCGAAAAATCGCCCCGCGTGGTCACCACCCCCTCCCATCACGCCTACATCAAGATTTCCGAAGGATGCAACCGTTTCTGCGCCTTCTGCGCGATTCCGCTCATCACCGGCCGCCACCATTCGCGTCCGATGGAGGAAATCGAGGCGGAGGTCGGCACGCTTGCCGCAAAAGGGGTCAAAGAATTCAACATCATAGCCCAGGATTTGTCAAGCTATGGACTTGACCTTTATGGCGTACACCGCCTGGCGCAGCTCGTCGACCGCCTGGCCGACATACCCGGTGTAGAGCGCATAAGGCTGCATTACGCCTACCCCGCCGATTTCCCGATGGACATACTCGACGTGATGGCCCGCAGGGATAATGTCTGCAAATATCTCGACATCGCCCTGCAACACATATCCGACCGTGTGCTGACCAACATGCGCCGCCACATATCCGCCGACGAGACCCGACGGCTGCTGGCTGAAATCCGTCGCCGTGTGCCGGGCATACATATCCGCACCACTCTGATGGTAGGCTTCCCCGGAGAGGAAGAGGCAGACTTTGAAGAGCTGATGGAGTTTATTAGGGAGCAGCGTTTCGAGCGCATGGGCGCATTCGCCTACTGCGAGGAGGAGGGCACTTTCGCCGCCAACAACCTTCCCGACCTGATTCCGGAGGATGTAAAGCAAGAGAGGCTCAGCCGCCTTATGGCCCTCCAGGAGGAAATCTCCCTCGAAATCCAGCAAGAGAAAAAAGGGAAGGAGATGGATGTCATAATTGACTCCGAGGAGGAGGACTATTATGTCGGTCGCACCGAATTCGACTCCCCCGAGGTAGACCCCGAGGTGCTGGTAAAAAAGACCCGTGACCTCAATATGGGCGACATCGTCAGGGTAAAAATCACAGAGACCTTGCCGTTTGAACTGATTGGCGAACCTCTGCCTGATCGCTCATAAGTCTCAGACTCCTCTATATGGCGTCAGACTCCATACCATCTGCCAGCGACCGCGCCCAGACTGAAACCGTATTCCTTGCGGCGCGCAAATGCCTGAGTTTCGGCATTCCATTCGCCGTATGCCATCTTCCGGGCAACCAGGCACTCGACTTTTTCTGCGGCATTGAATCCTCCGCTGACGCAACCCCCACCTCTTCCGAGGCGGGAAAAACATTTGAGATAGGTCGATGGCTAGCCCCGTGGTCTGAGAGGACAAGCATCGGGCAACACCTCTCCGCCTCTCAGGCCGCCGGGCTTGAAGAGGCTGACGCTGAGTCATATCCCGGCCTGTTCTCATCCCCCGAGGCGTTGCAGGCAGACAATGTGATTACCCCGGAGGAGTACCACGAAGCTGTGGCCGCAATAACCGAGAGGTGCCGCCTGCGCGACGGAAAGACCGTGTATTCCCGTGTCATCTCCGGGGAAAACCCATCACTCAACATACCGGCCGCCACCCGCATGCTGTTCGATGCCTTCCCTTCGTCATTCGGCTTCCTGTATTACACGCCACAGACTGGGTGCTGGCTCGGGGCCTCACCGGAGACACTGCTTGATTTCGACGCACCCACTCGCCGGGTCTCCACAATGGCATTCGCCGGCACACGCCGGGCCTCAGCCGGCGAAGCCCCTTGGGATGACAAGAACCTCAGGGAAAACAGTTTTGTGGCCGATTACATCCGCGACAGGTTCCGCATGCTCGGCATGGAGCCGGAGATAAGCCGGCCATACACGGTCAGCTACGGGACAATCCAGCATCTCAGGCGCGACATACAGGCCACACTTCCCAAGGGATTGGAATTCCACCGCCTGCTCGACTTGATAAATCCCACCCCGGCCCTCTGCGGCACACCTCTCGAAAGTGCCCTGGAAGACATCCGCGACTTCGAGCACCACACACGCGGATGCTACGGAGGTTTCGTCGGCATCCGCCACCACCGTCCCTCTCCGGCAGGCGATGACGGCGGCAGCATCTCGCCTGGCGGATTCAGGAGTTTCGTCAATCTGCGCAGCGCCCGCATATCGTCCCTCCCCGGAGGTTATTTTGAAATCCTCGCCGGAGGCGGGCTGCTCCAAGGCTCAGACCCGGCTTCGGAATGGGCCGAGACCGAATCCAAGGCTTCACGCCTGCTGTCGATACTCTCCGGCCGCAGTTTTTAATGAATTTTATCGGACAGGGGTGGGGAGATTAGCCGGATATGTTGTAACTTTGCAGACTATGATGGAGAACCTTATTGAACGAGAAAAGATAGACTACCTGCGCCAGTTGGTCAACAGGGCGCGAAGGGTTGTCATCACCTGCCATTTGTCGCCCGACGGCGATGCCATGGGCTCCTCCCTCGGGTTGTGCCGGGTGTTGCGCAATGCCGGGAAAGAGGTGAAGGTCATCACTCCCGACAGCCCGCCTAAATACCTCATGTTCCTTCCAGGAGCAGAGCATGTGGTGGTCTACTCCCGTTTCGAGGCATTCGCCAACAAGATTCTGGCCGAGACCGACCTGATTTTCTGCCTCGACTACAACGACGCGAAGCGAATAGACCTGGTAGCCCCGGGGATGCTCTCATCCCCCGCGCCGAAGGTGATGATCGACCACCACCTGTATCCCGACAACTTCCCCGACCTCGTGATCTCGCATCCCGAGATATCCTCCACCTCCGCGCTGGTCTACAAAGTGGTGTCAGCGCTGGGAATGCTGCGTTTCCTCGACCAGGACGCAGCCATGGCCATCTACACCGGCATGATGACCGATACCGGCAATTTCTCTTACAACTCCAACGACCCAGACCTCTACCGCATCATCGCCCGTCTGCTTGACAAAGGTATAGACAAAGACTGGATATACAAGAAAGTATATTTCAACAACTCGCTGAACCGCCTGAAACTCAACGGGTATGCCATCTGCGAGAAACTCGAGCATTTCCCCGGCCACAAGGCGACACTCATCACCCTCACACGCGACGAGCTTAACGATTACCACTACCAGAAGGGGGACACCGAAGACCTGGTCAACCGCACCCTCACCTGCCCGGATGTCGTCTACTCCATCTTCCTGCGCGAGGAGACCGACTACATCAAGGTGTCGGCCCGAAGCAAAGGGGATTTCCCCGTAAATAAAATGTGTGCCGAGTTCTTCAACGGCGGAGGCCACCTCAACGCGGCCGGAGGGGAATTCCACGGCACCCTTGAGCAGGCCGTGGAGAGACTCCTTGAGGCCATGCCGCTGTTTGACCGTTACCTGCCCGAATAACCAGCATCCGCGTTCGACACCAACCATTACACCATCTCAACATCACGACTACAAGATAATGAACCTCAGAAAATTCCTGACATTCGCCATAAGCGCGGCATTCCTGCTGGCATTCAGCTCATGCAAAGACTCCAAAAGCTATGCCGAGCTCCTCAACGAGGAGACAAAGGCAGTCAACGCGTTCCTGGCCGACCAGAATGTGATACTCGACATTCCGGCTGACTCAATCTTCGAGTACGGCCCGGATGCGCCTTTCTACCGCATCGACCCTGACGGCAATGTGTTCATGCAGGTAATCGAGCCTGGCGACAAAGAAAAGGTGAAAAACGACGCCATGGTCTTCTTCAGATTCACCCGCTACAATCTCAACGAATATGCCCTGACCGGCTCGCTCGGCTCAGGATATGGCAACTCTGAAGATGTAAGCATGGGCTCGGCCTCGTTCCGCTTCAACAACTACACCCTCACAACCTCCTCACAGTGGGGCTCCGGGATACAGATGCCACTCAACTTCCTGGGATTCAACTCCCATGTGAGACTTGTCATCAAATCACAGTTTGGCCTCACAAGCGAGATATCACAGGTCATCCCCTTCCTCTACGACATCCGCTACCTCCCCGCCGTGAGCGAATGACGGCTCTCCTCCACCCTCACATCCTGATCATCCAACTGTTTTTCTGATTCTTCCACACATTAATGTCACTCATCAAATCGATTTCCGGTATCCGCGGCACAATCGGCGGAAAGACCGGCGAGGGGCTCAGCCCCGTTGACGTGGTGAAATTCACCGCTGCTTACGCGACCCTGATCCGCAAGACCACTACCCGCAAGACCAACACCATCGTGGTTGGACGCGATGCCCGACTGTCAGGTGAGATGGTCGACTCGCTCGTGGTGGCCACCCTCTGCGCCATGGGCTTCGATGTCGTGAACATAGGGCTGGCCAGCACCCCCACCACAGAGGTGGCTGTCGTTGGCGAGCAGGCCTGCGGAGGCATAATACTCACAGCCTCACACAACCCAGCGCAATGGAACGCCCTCAAGCTTCTCAATGAGAACGGAGAGTTTCTCAACGACGCGGAGGGAAAAGAGGTGCTGCGAATCGCCGAAGCCGAGGAATTTGAGTTTGTCGATGTCATGGCTCTCGGCCACGAACTCACAAACACAACCTGGAACCGCCGTCATATCCAGCAGGTACTTGACCTGAAACTGGTCGACACCGAGGCCATCCGCAAAGCCGGATTCACCGTGGCGGTCGATGCTGTCAACTCTGTCGGCGGCATCATCATACCCCAGTTGCTGCGCGCGCTCGGAGTGGAGAACATCATTGAACTCAACTGCGAGGCCACCGGCAAATTCGCCCACACCCCCGAACCGATTCCTGAAAACCTCACCCAGATCGCCGACCTCATGAAGGAGGGCCGCGCCGATGTAGGCTTTGTGGTAGACCCCGATGTCGACCGCCTGGCCATCGTGATGGAGAACGGTGAGATGTTTGTCGAGGAATACACCCTCGTCGCCGTGGCCGACTATGTGCTGCGCCATACTCCGGGGGCAACCGTCTCCAACCTCAGCTCCTCACGCGCCCTGCGCGACGTCACGGAGGCTGCCGGATGCAGCTATTCACCCGCCGCTGTCGGTGAGGTGAATGTCGTCACCAAGATGAAAGAGACTGGCGCAGTGATTGGCGGAGAAGGCAATGGCGGGGTAATCTATCCCGAGGCCCATTACGGCCGCGACGCCCTCGTCGGGGTGGCGCTGTTCCTCACACTTATGGCCAAAAGCGGCAAGAAAGTGACCGAACTGAAAGCCGGCTATCCGGCTTATGCCATCGCCAAGAACAAGATTCAGCTCACCCCCGAGATTGATGTCGACGCGATTCTCGACGCGATGAAAGAGCGTTACAAGTCAGAGAAAATCACCGACATCGACGGGGTGAAAATAGATTTCCCCCAGTCGTGGGTACACCTGCGCAAATCCAACACCGAGCCTATCATCCGCATTTACGCCGAGGCCCACACGATGGAGGAGGCCGACAAACTCGCCAACGACATCAAGGAGGTAATCGCGTCAATCTGCAAATAATTCCCGCCTCATCCCGGCGACATCCTTCCATCCCCTCCCTATGGTTTCACCTCTGAGATTAATGCTGATTTCAATGGCTGTGCTGGCCACAGCCATGACGGCCAACGCCCAGCGATGGGCGTTGCCCAAAGTCTCCGTGGCCATCCTGCGCGCCGAGCCCCGCCACGGGGCAGAGCAGGTGTCACAGGTGGTGATGGGCACCCCCCTGAAAGTCACCCGCCGCCAGGGGGAATGGTGGAAGATAGAGACACCGGAGGGATACTCGGGATATGTCCGCAACAACACCCTCCAGGGACTGGATGACAGCGAGATGCACTTATGGCGCGCCTCACGCAGGGTTGTGGTGGCCACAGACCGGACGGTCTACGCCATGTCAGAGCCATCAGACGCCCCCGGCTCAGCACGTCTGACCGACCTTGTCAACGGGTCCATACTCGAGGCCGACACCGACACCTCTTATGGCAACATGACGGCCATAAGGCTTCCCGACGGGCGCACAGGCTATATCTCCAGCGACCACATCGTCGCCATAGAAACCTGGGCCACACAACAGTGGAATCCGGCAGAGATGCCCGGATATGCAGCCCGCATGATGGGAGCGCCATATGTATGGGGAGGGACATCATCGAAAGGCATGGATTGTTCGGGACTCACGCAGATATGCGCCTACCGCCAGGGTGTGATGCTCCCGCGTGACGCGTCGCAACAAGTGAAAATCGGCTCGCCGGTCGACAAAGCCTCCCCCTCCGATTTCCAGGCCGGAGACCTGCTGTTCTTCGGCAATACCGCCACAGGCCGAATCACCCATGTGGCCATTTCGCTCGGGGGAGCGGCTTATATCCACTCCTCGGCCCGTGTCAGGGTCAGTTCGCTTGATCCCAAGGCGCCGGACTATGAGAATCCGGGCCTGATTGCCGTGAGACGCATCGACACGGAGACCGCCCGAAGGCTTGCCCTGCGCGACCATCCATGGTATTTCTGACAACCATCAATCACAGAACAAAAGGCCATAATCTGACGTTGAATAACAAAAAACGTTTCGACTATGGCCTTTGTTATACCCTCTTCTTTCATCTCACGACTCAGGATTCTCATCACCGCCGTGGCCCTAATCATCGGAGCAACCACACTGACGACCTCATGCGGCGACAATGATTTCAACGACCTGCCACGCGAGATACAGCAATTCATCAGCCAGTATTTCCCGGGGCAAGGTGTGGCGGACTTCAGCGAATCGGGAGGCACATACACTGTCAACCTTGACAACTCCGCGTCACTCGTGTTCAACTCATCGCTCATATGGACCACCATCGACGGCAACGGCAGCCCTGTTCCCAGACAACTGCTTTTCGATCAATTCCCCTCAAAACTTTATGATTATATCGAGACCACCGACAATCTCGGAGAAGTTTACTCGGTGACACGCGACGCCGGCATATACATGGTCACATTCCACGGCTATATCATTTCCTACAATGTCTCAACAGGAGACATCCAGCCCGTGGTCACCGGCAATGGCGCGAACGGCTGAACCTCACCGTGGCCTTCTCCCTGGGGAAATGCAGCGACATCACAGTGCCGTCAAGCTCTGCCCACGCCTCATCCATATCCTCCGCGAAACCTGAGTCACGCCACGAAAGGTCATAGTGGTTCTGGAATATCGTGCCAGACAGCTTGCCCTTGGCCATCCCCTCGGCCCAGTTGCGGCTGTTCTCCTCTGCTCCGCCGACATATACGATGTCATATCCGCCACGACCGTCTCCAACCACCCCAAGGCGGTAACGTCCGCCAAGACGACACCGCTCCATATCAATGTCGGAGTCGAGATAATCATAGAATCCCTCGCGGAAATCGGCCGATGAGTCGAAATGACGCGCAAGCGACTCCTCATCCCATACTGTGATGTCGGCCACCGGTTTTGCAGGCCCGTTGACATTGACCGAGACAATCTCAATGGTGCCCAGGGCGCATACCGACAGCCTGGCCAGACCTGTCTTCTGCGGCAGCGTAGCCAGCAGGTCAAGCTTATTGCCGCCGCTCCATATTTCCATACGTCCGTCGTAATCAGACAGGATGGAGACAGACACCACATTGCCCTGGACACTCATCACTCCTCCCATATCCGTAGCCGGATGCATCCCGCGGCCGGCTGTGACAGAGACCACGGCAATCGGGCCATCAACATAATCCCCCACCGATGTCCTGGCATCCCACTCCACCGTGATGACAGCGATAGTGTCACCTTGCAAACCGCGCAACGCCATATCCCATCCACCGACTCTGTCGCGTTCCCCGTCAAGCAACTTTCCCCTAAGTTCCATGCCGGCCACCGGAGCTTCGCTTCCGGGCCATTCCCATGTATCTCCTTTGTCAAGCCTGAGGTCTCCCTCCACCAGACGCCCCACGACAGCGTGGGCCACGACAGGCAGCCATAGCGACACAATAAGCAATAAAGGGATTTTCGGCAAACGGATTCTCATACATCATGTTCACGATGATATAGCTCCAGGGCCTGCTCCGCGAACTCTTCCCGCGAAAGCTTGCCCGAAAGCCAATGTATGCGCAACCCTCTTCGCTCCGCGCCCCTGAACCATGTCATCTGGCGCTTGGCAAACTGGTGGATAGCGATTTCAAGCAGCTTCCTCATCTGGTCAAACGAGGTCTTGCCAATGATATACTCGGTAACGAATTTGTACTCCAACCCATAATATATCAAATCTTCAGGAGCCACTCCCCCGTCTATGAGCCGTCTCACCTCATCGACCATGCCCTCGTCGAGCCTGGAGTCAAGGCGGCGGCTGATACGCTCACGCCTCACCTCGCGGTCGACATCCACACCGATTATCGTCGAACGGCGCGGAACCGCCTCCCTGGCCTCACGGGCCTCCTCGGGATGGGCGAGATAATACTCCTCTATCTCTATGGCCCTGATAGCCCGCTGGCAACTGTCGATGTCTGTGGTATTGTGGAGCCGCTTCATTCCGGCGAGTATTCCGGCAAGCTCGTCAAGGGATTTCCCCGCGAGGGATGCCCGCAACGCCGTATTCTCAGGCACCGGCGGAAGCCTGAGCCCTTTCAGGAAAGACTCCACATAGAGGCCGCTCCCGCCACACAACACAGGCAGCTTGCCTCTGCGCGACACATCCTCGACCGCCAGCTCCGCATCCCTCAGATACTGGAAAAGATTGTATTTCTCACCGGCATCGGCCACGTCAAGCAGATGGCATCTTACGTCGCCATATTCCCCGAGATCCTTGCCGGTGCCGATATCCATGCCCCGGTAGACCTGACGGGAGTCACCGCTTATTATCTCGCCGTCGCCCATACGGGCCACAGCCACGGCATATCCGGTCTTGCCCGACGCTGTCGGGCCCACGACCGCCAGGACGGGACGCACGGAGCTTCCGGAACCAGTCTTTTCCATAATCAACTGTCAAAATTACATTTCAAGCCCGACGCGTCAACTGCTTGTCAGGCAAAAATATTCGTCACAGGGGTGTTGCGCCGGATTTTCTTCTCAAGGCGTTTCAGGAAACGGCGAATCCTGAAAAGGTGACTGTCTTCATTCAGACGTCCCACCTCAAGCCAATGGCCATCATTGTAATCCACATCCCAGCCACGGATGTCCTTGAGACGGAAAGTCGGACGATAATGCTTGATTTTGTAGAGCCTTCGCCCCTCACGGTCATATGTCTTCCAGGCCATGGCGACACGGTATATGCGGGCCATCTCTGAGTTCAGGTCATTCCCGGTCAGGTGTTGCTCCATAAGCTGGCGCAACTCGCCGAGCGAGAACCACTCCCCTTCAAGTTTTGACCCGGCCACCAGCTCCTTGCTGTCGACAAACGCGAAGAAGTGGAAGATGTTGCGGTATGTCACATTGTCAGGGCTGTCATACATCGGCCTCACCTCCGCGCCCGGTATGCCTGATATCTGCTGGAAAAGCTGGGCCGCGCGGCCTGCATCATAACGTTCCTGATAAGGCAGCGTGGTGACCGCCGGTGTGTCAAACCTTTTTATCACCGCCCCGTTGTTGAAAAACTTGTCGGTACGGCGTATGTCAAGCAGAATGCGGTCGTCACACAGCACAAGGAACCTCACGGTGGTCGAACTTGGATTGGCCACCAGATGGCTCTCGTCATTATGGCAATAGAAAACCCACAGGGAGTAGTAACGCCATCCGAGATAAACCAGCGATATCACATAGAGGGCCAGCGGAAGCCAAAGGAAAAAGAAATAGTCGGCGCGGTTGAGGTTGACATTTATGTAATGGCTGAGATAATAGGTCCAGTCAACCACCCCGAGCAGCAAGGCAAGCCCCATCAGCAGGCGTGTCTGGTAACGCCACTCGCGCTGGTAGAGGGTGCCTATAAACCCGTTTTTCACCACATTCCCATACCGCAGGTGACACAGCTGGCAAACCAGAGGCTCACGTTTCTGCAGCAGGAAGAAAGCCGTAACCAACGCCGTCACTGGCGCGCTTATAAGTATGCCAAACAGCGGCCCGTTACTGTTGACCGGCTGTCCGGTCAGCTCAAACGCTCCCTCTCCGCCAGTGAGGAAATACCTGACAAGCACAACACAGGTTATCACCAGGATTATGACCGACACCTCCTTGTACAGGCGCGAGCATACCGGGACATCCTGGTTGCCCATCACAGCCCTGACCCACTGCAGGCCCAGGAACAAGGCTATGCAGACCGGCGCGAGCCATACCTGGCTGATAAGCGGGGACACAAAAGACAAGACGGCAAGAAAGCCGATTGCAATAGTCCAGTTGCGCCACAGGCCGAATATGGCGGCACTCAATCCTTCTTTGCGCTGATGTGAATGAAACATATGTGTAGTCGATGTCTTCTGTTAGATAGAGAATGTGTCAGTAGAGGAGATGGCTGGCATCCGGAAATTCTAACATATGGAATTGCCGGAACGTTTAACCTGTAACCACGATGTAACGTCAGGGGCGCCCCATTGGATGGAGCGCCCTGTATCGGTTCAGAGGTTTCTGGCGAAATATTCGACCATTCGGCCATAAACAAGGGCCCTTGCGTCGCAACCGTTGATCGAATGGTTCATGTTGGGGAAGAGCAACATGTCACAGACACGCCCTGTTTCCTGCAGTCGGCTGACATACTCGATGGTGTTGGAGAGGTGAACATTGTCATCGGCGGTGCCGTGCATCATCAACAGTGAACACTCCACATTGCCGACACGCTCGATGGGCGCGCTCGCGCGGTAACCCTCCTCGTTCTCGCCGGGGGTCAGCATATACCGCTCGGCATAGACAGTGTCGTAATAGCGCCATGACGTCACCGGGGCGATGGCCACAGCGGCCTTGAACCGTGAAGCCGGATCGGATATGGCCATCAGTGTCTCATACCCGCCATAGCTCCATCCCGCGATTCCGATGCGCGAGCCGTCGACAAACGGGAGCGACGCCGCATACTGGGCCGCGGCAAGCTGGTCGATGGTCTCGTAATGGCCGAGGTTGCGGTAGACGATGTCGCGGAAAGACGCGCCACGTCCACCGGTGCCGCGACCGTCGACACAAATCACCACGAAGCCGCGTTCGGCAGCGGCGTAATAGTCCCAGTCCATACGCCACCGGTCAGTGACCTCCTGCGAGCCAGGGCCGCTGTACTGCCACATTATGACCGGATATTTCTTCGACGGGTCGAAACCCGAGGGCTTGATGATGTAACCGTTGAGTGTGTAGCCCTCAGAGGTCATCGTGAAGAACTCCTTGCGGGGGAGCGAGGCATAACGGGCGGCATACTCGGAGTTGTCGGCAAGCACCCTGAGGTCTTTCTCCCTGGTGTTGCGCATCGTGTGGCGGGGAGGGGTCTGCTCGTTGCTGTAATTGACAACATAGTAATTCATCGCAGGCGAGAATGTGGCCGAAGCCCATCCGTTCGACGGGGTCACCGGCTGGGTCTTTTTGCCTGTCTTGTCAATCTTCTGCACCACACGGCTCAAGGCCCCACGGTCGCCCTGGCCATCAACCTGCTGCGCGGTCGACTGGAAGTAGGCGTTACCCTGGGCATCAGTCCCGTAATAGTCAGTCACGTCGAAGTCTCCCGAGGTAAGCTGACGCAGCTGCTGTCCGGTGTATGAATATTCGTAAAGATGATTCCAGCCCGAGCGCTCCGAGGAGATGACAAAACTGTCGTCACCCCAGTGGATCTGCTCGTAGGCCATCGGATTGAGCCACGCCTTGGACTCTTCGACCAGCACCGACTTTGAGACGGTCGATTTGGGATTGACGGCGAACACCTCCATGCGGTTCTGGGCGCGGTTGAGGGTCACAGCCATCAGCCTTTCAGCCGACTTGCCGCCATAGGCTATGCGGGGGATGTATTCCACCGCCGTGCTGCCGAGCTGTATGTCTTTGATCTTGCGGGTCTCGACATCATAACTGTGGAGGGTGACCACCGAGTTGGGCTGTCCGGCCACAGGATATTTGTATGAGAATGTCCCGGGATAAAGGGCATACTGCGCCGAAGGGGTGCAATATCCTTCATACATGGGGAAAGAGAATTTCGGCACCTTCTCCTCGTCGTAGCGCAGATAGCAGAGCGTTGAATTGTCTGGGGCCCAGGCCATCGAACAATCCGTGGCAAACTCCTCCTCATAGGTCCAGTCGGGGATGCCGTTTATCACCTTGTCGGCCTCGCCGTCTTTAGTCACGGCCACCTCCGAGTCGTAGTCGATTTTCTTGATGTGGATGTTGTTGCCCGCCACAAACGCCACCATGCGGCCATCAGGGGAGAAGAGCGGGGCCTGCTGCAGCGCGAACTGCTTGGAAAGCGGCCGCAGTATGTTGCGTTTGATTTCAAACACATGCCAGTCGGCCTTGAAGGAATGGCGGTAAACCGGAGTCTTGGATGTGTACAACAGTATCTTGGAACCATCCGGGCTCAGGATGAAGCTCTCTACCGACTTCACGGAGCTTTCACGCGTGTGGCTCACATCAAGCACAGTCTCCAGCAGCTTGCCTGTGGCCGTCTCATAACGTTCGATGGTCTTGCCGTCCTTGCCCAACAGTAGATAGCTTTCACCATCGGGCAGATATGTGAAACTTTTCGGGGAGTCGGGAGTGTTGCCCGGATAAACATATCGGGCGATGCTCTCCACATCTATCCTGGCCTGCGCGGAAACGAGGCCGCCCCCTATTGCAAGGGAAACGGCCAGGCAGGTGAATGTCTTCGTTAAGTTGTTCATCATCAACAATATTAATTTCAATTACCAGAGTAGCATCTGCGCCGGATTGTCAGGAGGCTCCTGACGTACAGGCTCCTTGTAGCCGAAAGCATCGTCGGCACTGTCGGCCTTTTGCTTGCGCTGGCGTTTTGGCTTAGGTGGTTCGGGGGCCGGAGTGGCTATCAGCCAGTCGGTGCTGTCGAGAAGAGAGAAGTCATTGTCATCGGCATCCTCTCGGGCGCGGGCCTTCTCCTCCTTCTTCCTTGAAGGCTGCGCCTCCCCCTCCTGGCGGGGTTTCGGCGGTCTGCCCCTGCGTGGTTTCGGCGCGGCGGCCGTCTCCACCTGGGGAGTGACAAGTTCCGGGAGGTCAAGGGTAAGGTCTATCTCAGGGGTGTCAGGGACAGAGTCGGCGACAACCGGAATCTCGACAGTCACTTCCGGAGTGGCAACCACCGTGTCGACCGTGGGCGTGATGCCTTTAAGGGTTTTCAGCCGCTCTATCTCCGAACGCAGCGCGCTCTCGGCCTGGGCCTTCTCAAACTGGGCTGTCTCCACTGATTTCCTGAGCGAGTCGGTCTGATCCTCAAGACGGCGGATTGTCTCATCCTTGATGCGGAGAGTGGCGTTCTTGGTCAGTATGTCTGCATCCTTGATTCTTATCAGCTCATCCTTCTCCATCAGTTCATCTTTCTGGCGGCGCAGGGCGGCATCGTTGACCCGCTGGCTCTCCTCCAGTTTCACGACCTGCTCCTGCACCTCCTTGACAACCTGCAGGTCTTCCTGCGCCTTGGCCAGGCGGGCGGTCATCAATGCGAGCTGTTCATTCAGGCCGGAGAGGTCAGCCTGCATAGAGGCGGCCTGCTCCTCCTTCTCGGCGGCAATCCTGCGGGCTTCCGCAGCGCGCGCGTTGAGGTCATTGACCATCACACGGCTCAGCTCATCCTTTGCCCGTGCCTGCTCGAGGCTGTCGCGCAACAGGGCGACCTCCTTTTCGAGTTCTGCCACACGGGCGGTGTCTTCGGCGGTCGCCTGGGTGGCGGCGGCGGCCGTGAGTTCCGCGATTCTTTCCTCCGATAGCTTCAGGGCCTCCTGGGCGGCGGCGAGCTGTCCCTCGGCCTCGGCCACCTTGCGGTCAGCCTCGGCGATGCGCTCACCGGCCTCCACATCCCCGTCAACCAGCGCGGCCATACGCAACTTGTTGGCCATCGACTTGTTTTCAAGGATGTATTGCTCATTCTCGGCCTCGATCGAGGCGAGTTGTTTCTCAAGTTCGTGAACCCTCTCGGAAAGGGCGCGTTTCTGGCGCTCGGCACTGAGCTGGAGGTTCTTCGCGTTTGAGTTTCCCTCCTCCTCCTTGCGGGCCTTCCGGCGCAGCTCCTCAATCTGTTCCTGTAGGTGGCGGCTCTCGGCCTGGTAACGGGAGTGGAGCCGGCGCTCCACATTCTTCTCCAGATGCTCGAAATAATCCTTCACCGACTTGTCAAGGGAGTCAAAAAGCAACTGACGCTGCTTCTCGGGGTCGACGCTATCGCGCAAGAACGCGGGCAGGGCCTCGTTGAATATTCCGACGACCCCCTCGAAAATCACAGACGCGTCGGGACGGCCCTCCTCGGAAGCCCGCAGGGAGCCGTCTCCACTGTTGTCAGTGTCGGGTTGACTGTCCCCGCCATCCGTCTCCCGGGAGTTATCTTCATTCCCGGCGGGGGCTGGGAGAGCCCGCTGGCGCAGAGGAGTGACGGTGGCGTCTATACCCTCCACCTCCAGTTCGTCATCGTCGGCGGGGGAAAACCCCATCGCCCTTTTCATAATATCGAAGAAGCCCATTCAGTCTATATTTGCAAGTGTAAGCCGACAGACGACAGCCCGGCGCCCCAGGCGCGCGTCTCATCATCTACCAACACACAAAGTTACAAAAATAAATCTACATTGCGGGGGGCGACTCCCATATTTTTCATCACGTAACCATCAATGGATGGAGAATTTCATTTCACCGCCCCCGGCTTGGCCACCACACCTGTTCCTTTACGGCCATTTATGCCTATGACAAGGGGCGACGGCATCCTGACGATGCGCAAGGTATCAGACTCATATTCGGCAGGCATCGAGTTGAGATATTCGATGTCGTAGTAGTCCTCCCCCGCGAAAGGATTGACGGTGAAATATCCGACACCAAACGAGGTCAGGTTCTGGAAGAAATGAGTGCCCTGCGACGGCTCGACCCTGTAATTGGCCAGGGAGGACTCCACGATAAGACGCGCGGCCGAGATGTCGGCCCACTTTACCGGAATCCCAAGCGCGTTGTCTGACGAGCCCCAGCGTCCGGGGCCTATCAGCACATACCCTTCCCCATGGTCCATGAATCCCTTGTTGAGCCGCGAAATCTCCTGGGCGATTTCCGGGTTGCGGAACGAGGAGAAATGCTCGGGCCTGACATACACCACGACGCTCACCGAGTCGTTTGTCCCATGGCCGAGGGCGGTCTGGCTCCGCAGTATCAGGTCGGAGTTTCCGAGGGCCAGCACAGATTCGTCGACATCCTCCTTGCGGTCGATAATCGGGCGTATCTGGAGCCAGTAGATGCGTCCTTTGAGGTTGCCGTCCTTGCCGATGTTGCCGGCAAACTCAATCTCCACCGGGCGCTGCATGGCCTCCTGGCCGGTTGACAGCATCGTGTCGACCGCCTGAGCGAGAGGGAAGACATTGTCGCGCAGGATATTGGAGAATGTAACCACCTTGCGGCCCATGCCGAGATGGGTGTCGCGCAGCATCTGGTCGTTGATGTCGAATGTGGACACGAGGTATTTCAGGGTGTCACCCACGCGGGCGAAATCCTGTACATTCTTTTTCGTGATGTTGAAGCCGTCATCCACCTTGAAATCTTCAGGGACACTGTTGAGGTCGAGAGCGTAAAGCTGCCTCTGGGTGTCGCGCAGCGCAAGGTCGAGGGTGGATGTCTGCAGCACCTTGCCGGGATGTTTGGGAGAGAACCGCAGGGCCATCCCTCCGTCAACGATGTATTTGCCCAGGCCGATGGCCACCTGCGCCACGCCGTCTTCGGTCAGCTCGTCGTTTATCGGGTAATAGTTGAGCGAGCGGCCAACCCCGGAGAATGAGGGGAAGTAGCAGCCGTCATGGTCGGTGCCGACAACCTCCTGGATGATGACCGCCATCTTCTCCTGGTCGATGACATTTGAGGTGGCCGACATATATGCCTTGGACTCGGCGTAGAACACCGAGGCGTAGACCCCCTTTATGGCGTCGGTCAGCACCTTTCGCATCTGCTCGCCGTCGGCGATGCGCGGAATCATGTACGTGGAGTAGATTCCGGCGAACGGCTGGTAGTGGGAGTCCTCCAGGAGCGACGAGCTGCGGATGGCCAACGGCTTGTCGACAACCTCTGTCAGGGCCAGGAGGTCTTCGCGTACACGGTCGGGCAGGCGCGCCGCGAGAAACCGCGAGAGTATCTCCTCGTCTGACATATCTGACAACGCCACGGGGTAGAGGTCGTTGTCGGCCATGAACTCGTCGAATATGTCGGTGCATATCACCACCGTGCGGGGGATGGAGATCGAGACACCCTCGAAATTGTCAAACTCCGGGTGCTTCTTGATTATCGAGTCGATGAAAGCCAGGCCACGCCCTTTGCCGCCGAGCGACCCCTGCCCGATACGGGCGAAGTTGGAGTAATAGTCGAAACGCTCCTTGCGGAACTCGGCCACCACCCCCCTGTTTTTCATCTTCCTGTACTTGACGATGAGGTCAAAAAAGAGCTGCTTCACCTCCTGGGCCTCCTCGATGTTGCGGAAGCGGTGGCGCCGGATGACATCGGCGATGGGAAACATCGCGCGGGAGTAGAGCCAACGCGATATGTCGTTGCGGCAGGCGTGCCAGAGCAGGGTCTTGTCGGGAATCTGGAACATCCGCTTCTGCATCTCGTTGAGCGAATGTATGCGCATAATCTCCTCGCCGGTGTCGGGATCGCGCATCACGAAATCCCCGAAGCCGAAATTGCGCATGATCTCTTTGCCGAGGTCGACCGGGAGTTTCTTGGAGTTCTTGTCGAGGAATATCCCGTTGAACTCCTTGGCAAGGGGGGCGTTGGAGGTCTCGGTCGACTCCACGATTATCGGCAGGTACGGGTCATTGTCCCTGACAAGTCCGGCAAATCTGAGACCGGCCTGCGGGTCCTTCTCCCCTCCACGCTTGAAGGATACATCTGTGATGATTCCCAGCATCTTGTCGGAGTATTTGTCATAGAGCGCGACAGCCTCTTCGTAATCGCGGGCGAGCATCACTTTCGGACGGCCGCGCATACGCAGCATCTTCTCATGCTCGTTGAGCGCCTCGGTGGAGAACTCATGGCTCTGTTTGAGCAGGAACTTGTAGAGATGAGGCAGTATCGAGGAGTAGAACCTCACGGAGTCCTCAACCATCAGAATCATCTGCACCCCGACCTCCAGAACGTCATTCTCGGCGTTCATCTTGTCTTCGAGCAGCTTTATTATGGCGAGGAGCAGGTCGACGTTGCCGAGCCATGAAAACACATAGTCGATGCCGCTGAAATCCTCCGAGGCCAGACGGCGCGACACCTCTTTGGAGAAGGGGGTCAGCACCACGATGGGCACATCCGGGAACACCAGCTTTATCTCCTTGGCCCCTATGAAGGTCTCGCTGATGTCCATGCCCGGCATGGCAATCACCAGGTCGAAATTCTTCTGGGCCATCATCGCCAGGGCCTCGCTGATATGAGACACGCGGGTAATGCGCGGAGGTGAGGAGAGGTTGAGGGCCACATACTCGTTGTAGAGCTGCTCCTCCACACGTCCGTCCTCCTCCATCATGAAAGCGTCATAGGGGGAGGCCACCAGCAACACGTTGAACACGCGCCGCTGCATTAGGTTATGAAACGCCGTATCTTTCAGATACAGCTGGCTTAAAGGCTCTTCATTCATTCCAATGGAAACTCAAATTGTTTCCACAAAATTACAACAATTTCCCAAATCCGCCCTATCCCCCGCCTGATTTATCCCCATCCTCACCTCAATTTCCCACACAGATTCCGACAGAGCTATCCCCTTGTCCTCATATGGATGACAACGGGCCTCAGGGGAGGAGACGGAAGGCTTTGCCGGGGATGCCGTCAAAGGTGTAATCGGCGAGGGGGAGGAAGCCACATTTCAGGGCGACGCGCTGCGAGGCGATGTTGCGGCGGTCGGTGGTTATCAGAAGGGAGGGTATATGCAGCTTGTGGAAGCAGTAAGTGGTGAGTGCTTGCAACGCTTCAGTGGTCAGGCCGTGTCCCCAGTAGGGATGCCCTATCCAATAGCCGATTTCCCGTTCGGATGGGTTGATTTCATAGTGTTCGTCACCGGGAGGCACAAGGCCGATACAACCTATAGGCCCACCGGTTTCTTTCAGCACCATAGCGAATGTGTCGCGGTTGGGGATGAAGAAGTTGCGCAACACCTCCAGGCTGAATTCGACGGAGGTGTGGCGCGGCCACAAGGCAAGCTCGCTCACACGGCCGTCTGAGGCGTATTTATAGAGCGCTGGGGCATCATCCTCGCGCCAATGGCGCAATATCAGTCGGTCGGTCTCAATCACGGCGGAATGAGTTGGATGTTTGTCGTGACGGGGCGGTTCAGAGCTGCTTGAGGGAGCGGATGGCGGCGAGGGGATCGGCGGCGTTGAAGACATAGCTGCCGGCAACGAGGATGTCGGCACCTGCCTCGGCAAGGAGCTTGCCGGTGGAGGCGTTGACACCGCCGTCGATTTCGATAAGCGCGCCGGAGCCCGTGCGGTCAATCAGTTCACGCAGGCGGCGGGTCTTGGCCACGGCGTTCGCGATGAACTTCTGGCCTCCGAAACCGGGATTGACCGACATCAGCAGCACCATGTCAAGTTCGGCGATTACATCTTCGAGCAGACACACCGGTGTGGAGGGGTTGAGAGTGACGGCGGCCTTCATCCCGGCCTCCTTGATGGCGTGGATAGTGCGGTCGAGATGCACACAGGCTTCCTGATGGACATTCATTATCTCCGCACTGAGGTCGCGCAGGCGGTTGACCCATTTCTCCGGCTCGACAATCATCAGGTGGACATCGAGGGGTTTGTCGCAGATTTTCCTGACAGCCTCCATCACGGGGAAGCCGAAAGAAATGTTGGGGACAAACACGCCGTCCATCACATCGAGATGGAGCATATCAGCTTCACTGCGGTTTATCATCTCTACATCTTTCGCCAGGTTGGCGAAATCAGCCGACAAAAGCGAGGGGGAAACAAGCATGGTGTTATTTATGAGGTTACGCTGGTTGGGGGTTCATCATTCGCCACCGTCGGCAGCCTTCTTCGACTTGCCTTTCATGGCCTGCCACACGATGAAGAGGATGCAGACAAGCAGCAGGCAGAAACCGCCGATGGTGAAGTAATGGTTGTATTTCTCTACTGACTCAAATAGCTGTGAATAGGGGACGGTCTTGCCGAGCCAGTAGCCGAGGGCCGCAAGCACGCAGTTCCACACCCCGGCACCAAGGGCGGTGAAGATGACAAACACGCCGATGTTCATCCTCGCCAGTCCGGCAGGGATGGATATGAGCTGGCGCACAGCGGGAATCAGACGGCCAATGAATGTCGACAGCGCGCCGTGGGCGTCGAAATATTTCTCGGCTTTCTCCACTTTGGCTTCATCGATGAGGCAGGCGTGGCCGAGGCGGCTGTTGGCGAACGCATAGACAATCGGACGTCCGAGCCACACGGCGAGAAAATAGTTTATCAAGGCTCCGACCACAGCTCCGGCGGTAGCCACCAGCACGACCAGGATGACATTCAAGTCGCCACGGGTAACGGCGATATATGCGGCCGGAGGCACCACCACCTCTGAGGGGAACGGGAGAAACGAGCTCTCGATCACCATGAACAGGAACACGAAGAGGTAGCTGGCGTTGTTATAAAAGAAATCAAGGAGAAACTGGGCTGAAAACCAGTCGCTCATCGCGCATGTTATAAGCAATTCATTCATACGTTGTCGGTATGTTGTTCGATAGTATGTCTATATGTCAGGCTCCGGCGGTCATGCGGTGGAACTCCTCACGCAATGACGGGTCGCTCTCGAAAAGCCCGGTGTAATGGGTGGTGACGGTCGAAGCCTGCTGCTTCTCCACCCCGCGCATCTGCATGCAAAGGTGAGACGCACGGCATGTGGCGATTACCCCAAGTGGATGGAGGGCCTCCTCAACGGCCTTGCAGATTTCGGCCGTGAGACGTTCCTGCACCTGAAGCTTGCGGGCCACGGCGTTGACCACACGGGCGAGCTTGCTGAGCCCTACTATCTGGCCATCGGGAATGTAGCCGACAGAGACAGTGCCAAAAAAAGGCAATATGTGATGCTCGCAAAGCGAATAAAACTCTATGTCGCGGACAACCACCATCCGTGACCCTTCATGAGAAAACAGGGCCTTGCGCATCAGGTCGGCAGGCTGGCCCGAACGGTTGCCCGATGTGGCATACCATAAAGCACGGGCGGCCCTCATCGGGGTCTTGCGCAATCCTTCACGCGAGGGATCGTCGCCGACAAGTTTCAAAATGGCCTCGTAATGAGAGGCAATCTCCGAAATCGCATCCCTATCGACAGAGGTGGCACCTTCGGGAAAATCGTCTTCCTGATATGAATTCATGTCAATCGTTTATCCTTGATTAAGGCAAAGCCAACACCGACAGGCGGCACGGCTCAGCGGGCATTGATGCGGTCTCTGACAACCCTGACCTCCTTTGCGTAAGACGGGAACGCGCGACGGATGTCGGCGGCGGCTTTCTCGGCCTCGGCCTGTGTGCGGAAGTCACCCACGCGCAGACGCCAGTAGGGCGACACATATGCGACATATGTCATCATCGACGGGAAACGACGCCCGACTGCCCTCTCGCGCTGACGGGCCTCACCTTTGGCCACCCGCTGATTGTTGTCGGCATAGACCTGCACCCTGAAACCCACGGTTTTGCCTTTCGACCGGTGGACGGCCTGGGATTCCTTCTCCTCCTCGACACCCACCTCGTCGGGCGCGTCTTCAGAGGATACACCATCAGGCATCCGCAGACGTTCGGCAAGAGCCTGGGGCTGCTCCACGGTCACGGTCGAGCCGGGACGGTTGAGATTTTCTACAATGTCGGCCATCGCAGTCCCGACGGCCACGGAGAGAACAAGCAGAAGGGACAAAAGTCGTGAAATAGGATTCATTTGACGGTGGTTGAAGGCTCTATGGGTAAAAAAGGCATAACGGGAAAGGACGCGCGGCGCGTCCTCTCCCTCATACCGTTGATTGAAGTCTTTATCAGAAAGCGGTGACGATGCCCATGAAGGAAGCGCAGTCGAGAGCGGCGCCGCCGATGAGACCACCGTCGACATTGGGCTTCTCGAAGATTTCCTTGGCGTTGGAGGGCTTGCAGCTGCCGCCGTAAAGGATGGAGCAGTTGTCGGCCACCTCCTGGCCATACTTGCCGGCGATGACGCCACGGATGTGGGCGTGCATCTCCTCAGCCTGCTCGGCGGTGGCAGTCTTGCCGGTGCCGATGGCCCAGACGGGCTCGTAAGCGAGGATGAGCTTGCCGAATTCCTCGGCGGAGAGGTCGAAGAGGGCCTCCTCGATCTGCTTGGTGACAACATCAAGGAATGTGCCGTTCTCGCGCTCCTCAAGCACCTCGCCGATGCAGAAGATGGGGGTCAGGTTCTCAGCCAGGGCGAGGTTGACCTTTGTCTTGAGGATTTCAGAGGTCTCGCCGTAGTACTGACGGCGCTCCGAGTGGCCGAGAATGACATATTTGGCACCGGTGGAAGCCACCATAGGAGCGGAAACTTCGCCGGTGTAAGCGCCTTTGACATGGTCAGCGCAGTTCTCTGCACCGAGACCGAGCTTGGAATCGATAACGCCGGCAACGGAAGCCAGATGGGTGAAAGGAACGCAGATCACCACGTCACACTTCGCGTCGATGCCCTTGAGGGCCTCGTTCACATCCTTGGCCAGCCCTACGCCTTCGGCGAGGGTGGTGTTCATCTTCCAGTTACCTGCTACGATGTTTTTTCTCATAATTATTTTGGAGTTTGTTATGGTTGAGGTTGACAGGAATCCGCGGGCGGCCGGCGGCCTTCGCCACGGTCTCAGGCGGTGTCCTTTGATTTCGACTGCAAATTTACGGCTTTTTTTTGATAAAATCCCCTAATTCTTGCAGAAACAGCCAAAACGAGGCTTTGGAAGAGATAAAGTAACAGCAACGCCACCCCGAAGAATCCGGTCAGAGCCTTGAACCAGGCCCCCGGCCTGGGCGCCATACGGGCCAGCAGGTCCTTGCCTGAGGGGCCTTCATCAAGAATCCTCCCGTCGATCGAGCTGAGGGTGTATTTCGCGGCCACGCGGCCATCCTCAAGCTCGACAATCGACATTGTGCCACGCACAAGTTCCTTGAGCTTGGTGTCTTCGGCCGAATACACCTCATAGGCCGCCATCGAGACATCTTTCCAATAATCGATGCCCCTCTTGTCGGCGGCTATCACGCAGGCCATCCTGACATCCGACGTGTCGGCCCACTGTTTCAGTTCGTTCAGGAAGTAGGTGTATGAGATGTCTATGCGTTGCGGTTCGGGAATCACAACCAGCAGTTCGGAGCCTGCTCCGGTCACAGCCTCAGAGGTGACATCCTCCCCGTCGACATCATACACCACGAAGTCAGCACCGGCATTTCCGGCTGCAGGCGCGCCGCTCTCCACCCGTTCGACAAAAGTCCAGGTGGAATCAGGCAGGTCGTCGATGGTGAACTCGCGCCGCTGGCCGTCACGCTCGTATATGAATGTCATCTCGCCGGCCCACTCCTCCTCGCTGTCGGATTCGTCGTCATCGGCTCCCGGCGACTCCTCTTCATCGTCATCCTCAACGAGCCGGGTACCGACCGGATAAGGACGGAAGTCGGCCATCGGCTGCACGTTGTAGCCGTAAAGGGCCACCAGTATGAAATACAGCGAGACCCACGCGCCTGCGATCCACTGTATCGCGGGCTGGAACATGCCAGCCCTCAGCCTGTGGTTGAATATCAGCAGAAACAGCAGGGCGGCTGTTATCAATATGTTTTTTATGAAGGTCCAGGTATTGGAAATCACCCAGAAATCGCCGAAACACCCGCAGTCGCTGACCGGATTGGCGATGGCGATATAGGCTGTCAGGGGGAGCATCACCCCCATCATGGCGGTCAATGCCCACACGGCCACTCGCTTGTAGCAGCCTGCGGCCAGCATGCAGCCGAACACAAACTCATATCCTGATATAAGCAGCGCGGCCATCAGCACCAGCGACCTTGGCTGCGACAGGCCCCACACGGCGAGGTAGTCCTCTATCTTGAAGATGAACCCCCATAGGTCAATACCCTTGACCAGGCCTGACATTATGAACACCGAGCCGGTCAAGACCCTCAGCGTCCAGACCGCAGCAGGCATCCAGCGGCTGCCGGCCACCCGCGCGACCCATCCACGTCCCGCGTCTTTGTTCTGCCTTGGCATATCAGTCATTGGGCCGTGCCGCCTCGGCGAGCTTTATAAGGCCGAAAACAGCATAATTGATCATATCCTGGTAATTCGCGTCGATGCCTTCCGACACCTCGGTATGGCCCATGTTGTCCTCGATTTCCTTGGTGCGCATGAGCTTCATCAGTATGAGGTCGGTATATGAGCTGACGCGCATCTTGCGCCACGCCTCATTGTAATCGTGGTTCTTTGCCAACATCACATCACGGGTGGCCGACATATGGCGGTCGTAGAGGGCCAACGCCTCCTCGGGGGAGACATCCTTGCGGTCGGCATAACCGAGCTGGAGCTGTATCAGCCCGATTATACCATAATTGACAATCGCGCGGAAAGCATCGTCGACAGGCTCGTCCACCCGGCTCTCCCCTTTCGTCTCAAGCGAGCGGATGCGGTCGGCCTTGATGAGAATCTGATCGGTGACTGCCGTCGGACGCATCAGCCGCCAGGACGCGCCATAGTCGCGGAGTTTGGAAGCGAACACCTCTCGGCACTCCCCTATCACCTTGTCGAACTGGCGTTCGGTACGGGGGAAATCCGGGGTTGCCTCCCCGGCGGTATGGATAGCAGGCTTTGTCATGTCGTCGAATTTTTCTCCGCAAAGTTACGAAATTTTTCCTCCATTTTTTCTAATTTTGTATTGAAATGGTCAACTGTGTAAAAGAAACCGCCCATAGCCTCGCCAGCGCGCTGGCAGCCTATGGAGTCACCGACATTTTCTCATCGCCGGGGTCGCGCAACGCTCCCCTCATCATCGCTTTCGCCCGCCACCCGGAGCTGACCGTGCGCCCGGTGGTCGACGAACGGTCGGCAGCGTTCATCGCCCTGGGCCACGCCCTTGTGTCGCGTCGCCCGGCGGCCCTTGTATGCACCTCAGGCACGGCGTTGCTCAACTATGCCCCGGCCATCGCCGAGGCTTATTACCGCAAAGTGCCTCTTGTTGTAATCTCAGCCGACCGCCCGGCTGAATGGATCGGGCAGGATGACAGCCAGACGATGGCGCAGCCAGGCGCGTTGGGCAACATCGTCAAAGCGTCATACACACTCAGGGGGGAAATCTCGGGCGACAGGGACAGGTGGATGGCCAACCGCGTCCTGAACGAGGCGTTGCAGACAGCCATGACCAGGCGGCCAGGCCCGGTGCATATCAATGTGTCGTTCGATGAGCCGTTGACATCAGAGACCGTGGAACTGCCGCGGCCAGGTTTCAGGAAAATCGACCTGATGCTTCCGCCGCGCAGGCTCGCCGTGGAGGATGCCCGCAGGCTGGCCTCCGAGGCCACAAGCCGCGAAGTACTCGTCGTCGGAGGATTCTGCCCTCCTTCATCGGCCCTGAACCGCGCGTTCTCCAAAATCGCCCCGTTGCCCGGGGTCGTGGTGGTAGCCGACGCTCTCGCCAACCTGAACGCATCCGGCATCCTGTCTCGTCCCGACATGATGCTCGACTCCGAACTGCTGAGGAAACCATCATCGCGGCCATCCCTGCTGATAACCTTCGGGGGCGGCCTCCTGTCGAAGAAACTTAAGGAATACCTGCGGCGCGCAGAGATTGCCGAACACTGGCATGTGGGGGAGAATGATTCGCTCATCGACTCATATTTCTCGCTGACACGCCGAATCGAGATAAGCGAGGATGAGTTTTTCCCACGCTTCGCCAACGCGATGCAATATCTCGCCCGTGGCCGCGAGCCGGGGATGGGAGAATTCAAGTCGTTATGGCATGAGGCGGCATTCCGATGCGAGGAGCCACTGGCCACCCGGCAACTGACAGGCGACAGCGCCGAATGGTCTGACCGCTCGGCCATCCTGACCCTGCTGTCATCACTACCGCGCGAATGGAACCTGCAGCTCAGCAACGGGCTGACACCGCGCTACGCGGTAATCGGCGACGCATGCCGGTTTCACCGCCGCGACTGCAACCGTGGGGTCAGCGGCATAGACGGGTCGGTCTCGACCGCCCTCGGAGCGTCACTGGCATACAAGGGCACCACTGTGTTGCTGACCGGCGACACCTCTATGCAATATGACATCGCCGCACTCTCTTCCGCCCTCCTCTCCCCGCGACTCAAAATCGTGGTGATAAACAACGGCGGAGGCGGCATTTTCCGGAAAATCGCCTCCACCCGGGCGTTGCCAGAGCTTGAGCGGTATTTTGCTTGCGACCTGCGCCTGCCGCTCGCATCCCTGGCCGAGGCCTACGGGCTGGCCTATTTCAAGGCGTCATCCGCCGATGAGCTGGCCCGGTCGCTGACCGGATTCATATCCACCGCAGACCGCCCCGCGCTGCTTGAAATCCAGACCGCCACAACCAACGGATAAATCAAAAAAACAACTGCATATTTCCCAAAATGAAACACGACTGGAAAACCATAAAGAAGTATGACGACATCCTCTTCGAGCAATCAGGAGGAATCGCCAAGATAACCATCAACCGCCCGGAGGTCTACAACGCTTTCCGCCCGCAGACCAACTTCGAGATGCTTGACGCGATGAACTATTGCCGTTCGACACCTGAAATCGGCGTGATCATCCTGACCGGGGCGGGCGACAAGGCTTTCTGCTCGGGAGGCGACCAGCATTACAAGGGGCTGGGTGGATATGTCGATTCAGACGGCACTCCGCGCCTCAACGTGCTTGAGCTTCACAAGGCCATCCGCTCCATCCCGAAGCCGGTAATCGCCATGGTCAACGGCTACGCCATCGGCGGCGGCAATGTGCTGAATGTGGTCTGCGACCTGTCAATCGCGTCTGAAAACGCCCGGTTTGGCCAGACCGGCCCGAAGGTCGGCAGCTTCGACGCCGGATTCGGCTCATCCTACCTCGCCAGGTGCGTGGGCCAGAAGAAAGCACGCGAGATTTGGTATCTCTGCCGCCAGTACACCGCCCAGGAGGCCCTTGACATGGGGATGGTCAACGCCGTCGTGCCCCTCGAACGCCTGGAGGAGGAGACCCTGGAGTGGTGTGACACCATCCTGCAACGCTCCCCGATGGCAATCCGAATGATCAAACGCGCGCTTAACGCCGAACTTGACGGGCAGGCCGGCCTTATGGAATTTGCCGGAGACGCCACCTTGCTTTACTACCTTATGCCTGAGGCGCAGGAGGGGAAAAACGCGTTCCTTGAAAAACGCGACCCCGACTTCGGGCAGTTCCCCAAATTCCCCGGCTGACCCCGCTGATGAAAGTTTCCTGGCAAAGACACACCCTCCGTTTCCGCGAGAGGGCGATAACCTCGCGCGACTCGATGACCGATAAACCGACATGGTTTGTGAGAATCGAGTCACAACAGCTCCCCGGCGGTTTCTCCGTCGGGGAAGCAGCTATGTTCAAGGGGTTAAGCCGCGAGGACACCCCCGACTTCGAGAACCGGCTCGACACCGCCTGCCGCATGGCTTCCGAATGCGCCACCCTCGAGGAGGCGCTGCAGTCGCTCCCGGAGATTTCCTCAATCCGCTTCGGATTCGAGTCGGCACTGCTGCGCGGCGGCCTCTACCCCACCTCCGGCAAGGAGGCCAGATGGCTCGGCGGCAAGGAGGGCATCACCACAAACGGGCTGGTCTGGATGGGAGACAAGGCGACGATGCGCCGCCGCATACGCGAGAAACTCGACAGCGGGTTTCATTGCGTGAAGTTGAAAATCGGAGGGATAGACTTCGAGGATGAGATTGAACTGCTCTCTGATATCCGCCGGGAGTTCTCCCCGTCTGACATAGAGTTGCGTCTCGACGCAAACGGCGGTTTCACACCCGCCAACGCCCTCGAGCGGCTGGGGCGGCTGTCGGAATACGGCATACACTCTCTCGAGCAACCCATAAAACCGGGGCAATGGGATGATATGAGGCGCATATGCGCCCTCTCCCCCATCGACATCGCCCTTGACGAGGAGTTGATCGGGTTCTCCTCAACCGAGGAGAAAGCCTGCATGCTTGATGCCGTCTCCCCTCGCTACATCATCCTGAAACCATCGTTATGCGGAGGATTCAGGGAAGCGGAGGAATGGATTTCGCTTGCCATGGAACGCGGCATAGGCTGGTGGGCGACATCTGCCCTTGAGTCAAACATCGGCCTGGAAGCACTCGGCAGATGGACCGCCTCGTTGCAACCGACGATGCCGCAGGGGCTCGGGACAGGCAACCTCTACACCAACAACACCTCGTCGCGCCTTGAGATGAGGGGCGAACGCCTATGGCTGGCCAGCACGGCGACAGACAATCTCCAATGACATGTTCACAATCGTTTACCTGACCGAAGACCCCGGATGCCGCGCGGAGGTGGAGGGTTTCCTGCGCCAATGGGACTCGGAAGAGGCGCATATCGTAGCCCACACCTCCGGCTCGACCGGCGCACCCAAGGAAATCAGGCTGCCGAAATCCGACATCATGGTTTCGGCCCGAGCCACCAACAGGCGGTTTGGAATCAGCTCCGGCTCCCGGTTGCTTTGTCCGTTGTCGGCAAATTACATCGCGGGAAAGATGATGATAGCGAGAGCCATCGCCGCCGACTGCGAGGTGGCTTTCTGCCGCCCTTCAAACAGATTCCTGCAATCACCGGAGACAACCGGGTATCTCGCCGGGGGTGTCGACCTGCTGCCGATAGTGCCATCCCAATGCCTGTCGTTGCTGGGATCGCTCAAAAACAACCCAGCAGCCATCAGGAATGTGATAATCGGCGGGGCCGCCCTGTCACACGATGTCGAGGAGGCCCTGCTCGCGGCCCGTCCACCTGGGACGGGCATATTCGCCACCTATGGCATGACTGAGACGTGCAGCCATGTCGCGTTGCGCGGCCTCGGAGAGGAGCATTTCACGGCTATGCCGGGAATCTCTTTCTCTCTCGACAACAGGGAGTGCCTGAAGATAACCGCACCGGAATACAGTTTCACCGAGCTTCAGACCAACGATATCGCCCGGCTTGTGAATGACTCGGAATTCATCTGGCGCGGGCGTTTCGACAATGTCATAAACTCAGGAGGCATCAAGATATTTCCGGAGGAGACAGAGAGAAAACTGCGCGGCATGCTGCCTTGCCGTTTCTACCTCAAAGGTGTGGCCGACCCGAAATGGGGCGAGACTGTCAGACTGGTCATCGAGGACAACCCTGCATCGCCCTGCGTCTCCGACGAAAGCATTATGGAAATATGCCGGGAGTGCCTGTCGCCATTTGAACTGCCAAAAAGCATCATGCGTGTCGAAACCCTCCCTGTCACATCCACAGGGAAACTCAGACGCGTCTGATACAAGACGCGCCGTAGACCACAGGCGGTGATTAAATGGAATTCCCGGCCCTGACAAACCTCGTCAGGACCGGGAACCGTGTGGATTAAAGACTATGATCAGTGGGGACGGCACAGCTGCCGTCATTCAGTTGCTTTTCTCAACCGGCGCACACGGGAGCCTCCTTTGGAGGGCACACGGTGCGCATACCGGTGCCGAGATGGAAGGTCTGGATAGCCAGGTCTCCATTGAGCGCGCCGAGAGCGTTGAGCGCCAAAGCCTCCAGCTCATCCTCGCCGGGATACACATATACCGGGGCAAGGAATCCGACGCGTTTTTTCAGGCGGCTCATGACGTAGTCTGAATGGGCGATTCCGCCGGTGATGAGTATGGCGTCGATGTCGCCATAGAAGACAGGCGACAGAGCGGCGATTGACTTGGCGATTGAATACACCATTGCGTCAAGCACGAGACGCGCATGCTCGTCTCCGTCGGCGATACGCTGCTCTACCTCAGGGACCGAGACTGTGCCGAGATGGGCAGCCAGTCCGGCCTTGCCGCTGATACGCTTTTTCAGTTCCTCCTTGGTGTAGCGGCCTGAATAACACAGGTCGATGAGCGAACCTGAGGGGAGCGAACCCGCGCGCTCGGGCGAGAAGGGGCCTTCGCCGTCAAAGGCATTGTTGACATCGACACATTTGCCATGCTTGTGGGCACCTACCGAGATGCCGCCTCCGAGATGGCAGATGATGAGATTCATCTCTGTGTATTTCTTGGGGGCCTCGGGATGCTCGGCAGAGTAATCCCGGGCAAACCGGCGGCCAATGGCGCGCTGATTGAGCGCATGCCAGGTGGTGATGCGGGGCATGATGGGTGACCCGGTGACACGCGCGATATCGTCCATCTCGTCCACGATTCCGGGGTCGGCGATGAACGCCTTGCAGCCGTCGATCTCCATTGCGATGTCATGGGCGATGAGGCTTCCGAGGTTGCAGGCATGGTCGCGCGGCGACTCATACATCGCCTGCACCATCTCGTCATTCACCTCATAGACACCACCGGGAATCGGATGGGTGAGCCCTCCGCGTCCGATCACAGCGTCGAACTCAAAGGGGATGGCGTTGTCGGCGAGAGCCTTGATCACCAGCTCACGACGATAATCGAGCTGGTCGATAACACGACGGAACCGGGAAAGTTCCTCCACGGAATGACGAATGGTATGCGTCATAATCGGCGTGGCGTCCTCGAAAACGGCGATTTTCGTGGAAGTGGAACCGGGGTTAATGGCTAATATCTTCATCAATTGCAGTTGTTATTACGCGTTAATTATGTGGGGAATGACTGACTCTGTCAATGGTCTGACGCAATGGCTGCCAGGGCAAGTGAGTTGTATTTGCTGTCGGCTGAGTCGCTGCGTGAAGGCAACACAACCGGAGCTGACGGGCCGAGCAATATGCCGGCCATCTTAGCTTTGGTGAAATAAGACAACGTCTTGTAGAATGTGTTGCCCGACTCGATGTTCGGGAAAATCAGCAGGTCGGCGTTGCCACACACTTCCGACTCGATGCCCTTGACCTGGGCGGAATGCAGGTCGACAGCGGTCTTGACATCCATCGGGCCGGCGGCTACCATCTCGCCGTATGCGCCCTGCGACGCCCTCTCGACGATTGTCTGGTAGTCGACCGAGTTAGGGAATTTGGGATTCACTTTCTCGGTGAAATGAATCAGCGCCACCTTTGGGCGGCTGACACCAAACTTCCTCACAAGGGCGAGGTCAAGCTCTATCATACGCTCGCGCTGCTCGAGGGTCGGGTAAGGAATCACGGCGACATCAGAGAAAAACAACAGATGATCCATCTCGGGAAGCTCGCTGACTGTGATATGGGTCAGCAGGGTGCCCGCGGGAAGAATGCCGGCCTCCTTGTTCAGCACCGCACGGAGCAGGTCGTCGGTGTTGACCAGCCCCTTCATCAATATCGAAGCCTCGCCTGCCTTGACCAGGGCCACGGCCTTAGCGGCGGCGTCGCGACTGTCTGACGCATCGACAGAGGTCACCAGTCCGGGGAAGCGCTTTTCCAACCCCGAAGCGGCGGTCTTATCTTTCTCGCCTACCAAGACTGCCTTGATGAAGCCGTCGGCAAGGGCTCTCGACACCGCCTCGCAGGTCTCCTCGTCATACGGACATGCAACTGCTACTGTCGGACAATCCTTCATTGAGGACAGATAGGATGTCAGCTCCTTGAAATTTTTGATCTGGCTCATAATCGTGATAGTTGAGAAAGACTAAAATATGTTCTTTAACATAATTCCGAGGCTTGGATTCATCCTTGAAATCGGCGCTCACATGAATGTAAAACATCCGATATTTGTCGCCATATCCTCCTCATCGGAATTCATTTTCTGCAAATTTCGTAAAAATTTTGGATATTCCGATAAAGTTCAGAGATTTTTTTGGATTAAAATTGGGTTATTTTGCACACAATTTTTCAATATTTGGTTATCATTTTCGGAATATGTAATTGATTTTTCACACATTTAATCCCGGTTTACCCTTATCTTTCAACTTTCCAAACAGAATCCATTGCACATTTGGCCAATCAATGTGCAATTTGCTTTAAAACGTTCAAAGCATGCTCAAAAACACAAAGAGAGAAAATATGTTTTATAACATAAAATTTAAGACTCAAAATCGTTGCTGTCACAACAAAAAACCGGAGCGGTCATCACGACCACCCCGGCGGGAATATTAAATCAGATGAAGAGAATATTTGGTTACCTGTCAAGGTCGATAGCAAAAGCCAGACGACCATAGAGAATTTACTTGATTTCCTACTTGAATTCCATCCAAATGTGGTAGGATTGTATCAACAGTGACAAAGGTAGGACAATTCACCCAACTTTCCAAACATTTTGCCACATTTTTTAATTAAATTTCATCTTTTATGACAACAAGCGGTCATTTTTTACGACACAAAGACAGAACACAACACTTTTTTTAACTTCTTTTTATCAATCTGACCAAACCTCTTTGTTCCCTGATATTTAGCACTTGGTTCAAAACCGCCTTGAATAAGGAAGATTATTCCCTCTTTTTTTGTAACTTTGCAACCATGAACAAACAGACCGTTACAATCCTCGGAATCGAGTCGTCATGTGACGACACCTCGGCAGCTGTCATCCGCGACGGCCTCCTCCTCTCAAACGTGATTGCCTCACAAAGCGTCCACGAGGAATACGGAGGTGTGGTGCCCGAACTCGCGTCCCGCGCCCATCAGCAAAACATCGTCCCGGTGGTAGACGCAGCCATCAAAAGGGCAGGCATAAGCCGCCACGACCTCGACGCCATCGCGTTCACCAGGGGCCCGGGCCTGCTCGGCTCGCTGCTCGTAGGCACATCATTCGCCAAAGGGATGTCCCTGGGACTCAGAATCCCCATCATAGAGGTGAACCACCTCCACGGCCATGTGCTGAGCCATTTCGTCAAGCAGCAGCCCGACGACAAAGTGCCTCAATTCCCGTTCCTGACCCTGCTCGTTTCGGGAGGCAACTCCCAGATAGTCCTTGTCAAGGACTACAACAAGATGGAAATCATCGGCCAGACAATCGACGACGCGGCCGGAGAGGCATTCGACAAGTGCGCCAAAGTAATGGGCCTCCCATATCCCGGCGGCCCCCATATCGACCGGCTCGCGGCGGAGGGGAACCCCGGACGGTTCAAATTCGCCAAACCGCATATCCCCGGACTCGATTACAGTTTCAGCGGCCTGAAGACATCATTCCTCTACACACTGCGCGACAACATCAAAACCAACCCGCATTTCATAGAGGAGAACAAGGCCGACCTGGCCGCATCCCTCCAGAAGACCATCATTGACATACTCCTCGACAAGCTCGACAAGGCCGCCCGGCAGACGATGGTGAAGACCATAGCCATCGGTGGCGGCGTGTCGGCCAACTCCGGAGTGCGCAAGGCTGTCGCAGACTATTGCGAGGCCCACGGCATCGAGGCGTTCATTCCGCAGCGCGCGTTCACCACCGACAACGCCGCGATGATTGCCATCGCCGGACAATTCAAATACCTTGACCGGGATTTCTGCCGATACGACGCGGCCCCCTACGCAAGGGTGACAATGTAACAATTTTATATATGGACCCATATATTCTGAGAGACCTCGAGGAAATCGCTCCCGACCTGATTGACACGCTCCGCGGGAAGGGGCTCACGCTATCGACCGCCGAAAGCTGCACCGGTGGCAACATCGCCCACCATATGACCCTCGTCGCAGGCTGCTCGGATGTCTACAACGGAGGCGCTGTGACCTACTCCAACACGGCAAAGGCCGACATCCTCGGAGTCAATCCGCAGGTGATTGCAGCCAAGGGGGCAGTCTCTGAGGAGGTTGTCAGGGCGATGGCCGAGGGCGCGTGCAAGGCGTTCCACACAGATTGCGCAGTGGCCACATCGGGCATTGCCGGCCCTGGAGGAGGCAGCGATGACAAACCGGTGGGCACCGTCTGGACCGCCGTCACCACTCCTCGCGGCACATTCTCAGAATTGTACCATCTTTCCGGCCCACGCTCTGAAATCATCGACAAAGCCACCCTGCTCGTCTTACGACTTCTCATAAACCATCTATAAAGCCGTCTGGCAGCATCACTCCCAACGCCGCCCAACCAACACCTTCAGACATAGAAACCGGGGATTAGCAGCCATATGCCGCTAATCCCCGGTCTGTCAATAGTCTCGATTGAGTGCTATGGCAAGGCGACGGTTGTCAACGGACAACCTCTTTCCTCACCACATTGCCACGACGGACGATGTAGATACCGTTGGAAGGCTCCATCACGCGCACACCCTGCAGGTTGTAGTATTCAGGAACCACATCCTCAGATGTCTCGACAGCCACTGTCACAGTCTCCACCCCGGAACCCTGGGCAAGCTTGCCGACACGCGCATGGGCATAAGTGAAGCAGTCGGTGTCCTCCTTCTCGGCGCTTGAAGACTCATCCTTGGAATAGGAGGTCTGGGCATTGTCAAAGCAGGTGGGATCATAGGGAGTGGAGCCGATCGCTCCCTGGCCATAGGTGTCAATCACCATCACACCGATACCGGTGTTCTTGATGTAATCCTCGGTGATGCCGAGCTTAGACAGAGGGAACTTCCACTCATAGAATGTGTGCTGGTCCTTGGGAATCTCATTGATGAGGTCGACAAAATTGTCGTTGCCAAGCAGCATCTCAGGCTCATACTCGAAATCCTTCTGGCCCCAGATGTGGGTAATCGAGGGGAGAAGACCATCCTGGCAGCCATAGAAAGGAGCATCCAGCCCCACGCAATATGGAGCGTCATAGCTTGTCTTTCCGTCATTCATCGGGAAGAAGAGTCCGGGCACACCGACGGTCGACTTCGTGCTGCCGATCCAAATGCAATCTGTGCCGTTGTCGAAGGTGTTGTACTGTCCGTCAGCATCCCAGATGGTGTTGCCGCTGGTCAGCACACCGCTCATCTCCTTGTAGGGGTCAAGGTCGAAGGCAATCATCAGGCGGCCATCCATATTGTAAGGCTTTGCCGCCCCGTTGGTGAGCTTGCCGTCGCCATAGATGTCCCATACGGTGTAGACATACTGCACACCCAGGTAGAGGTTCTGGCTGTCGTAAGCCGCGTAGATGGCATATGAGTCAACCACCGGATACTCATGTTTGCCACGGAAAGCGCTGGCCACATCGCGGGCCACACCCTGGGCGATAAGCTCGTTCTCGGTCCAGTTAGAGAGCGCGTTGTCGGCCACACACATTCGGTTGTCGTTGTTGACCTTGGTGAATGTCATATTGATGGTCTTGTTGGTGCCGACCTTCCCGTCGGGGTTGACCTTGTAGTAGTCGGTGTTGAGGCTGTTGCCCGGCTGGGGAACAGGGCCGCTGTTTTTGGTGTATGTGAATGTCTGCACATTCTCTCCGGCCTCATTCTTGACATAAGTCTTGAGAGTCGTGGTCTCGGTGAAAGTCAGCGGAGCGGAATAACGGCTTGAGGATGCGTTGGGGATGGAACCGTCAACAGTGTAGTATATCGTGGTGGCGGGAGCCACAGACAAGGTGACCTTGACAGACTCCGAGAAGCGGCTGCCGCTGGCGGGAGAGGCGGTCACCACAGGCTTCTGGGGGCCGGACTGATAGAGACCCTCGTCGGAGACTGCCCCTTTGGAGCCGCCTGCTCCCTTGTAGAGGTGGCCGTTGACGGGCGCACCCGTATGGTCGGCGGTCTGGTTGTTGTCGCCCGAGCCACTTCCGTCGCAGAACAGGAAGCCGACAAGGGCAGACGGGTCAGAGGGGAAAGTGTATTTCCAGATGTTACCCTCGACCTTGGTCATCGCGGTTCCGGGCCATGTCGTGGAGGGTGAGCTCCAGTAATGGATGTTCACATTGCTCCAGGAGGTGTTGGTGTTGTCGTAATATATGGTGAACTCTCCGGGTGTGGGGTCGGGGCCAGGAGTGGGGTCCGGGTCAGGATTGTTGCCACTGAACACGACCGCCGTCGCGGTGGCTCCATTGTCATCCATAACGTAAGAGCCGGTATATGAGAGGTCGCCAGTCTGTCCGTTTCCGTTGTTGTTGAACACCACCCCGGTTGTGCCGGCGGGGACTTTGGCTACTTTATAAACCTTGCCGTCAGACCCGGTGGCAGAAGACAACGCGACTCCGGGCCATGTGGAGGCTGTTCCACCCCAATAATGCACATGGGAGAAAGCCCCTGAATATGCCAGATTATAATCTCCTGAGATTGTCAGAGTGCCGGGAGTCGGATCAGGTGTGGGATCGGGATTGGGGTCGGGATTGGGAGTCACGTTGCCGTCATATATCACGGCGATTCCGGTCGACCCGATGTTTCCGGTGATTGTAGAGGCGGTGACAGTGAATGTCGCGCCGCTCACACGGTCGGTGTAGGTGCCCGCCGGGCAGTATCCTCCGCCGTTGACCACCGACACATTGCCGCTGCCCTTTGAGACAATCACCGCGCCCCCATCCTTGCGGGTAACGCAGAATGTGTTGCCCCCGGCTTCACACCAGTCGGCTTTCCCGACCATGGCGTTGCGGAATTTGTTGACCTCGGTTATCGCTTTGCTCTTGAAGGCCGTGCTGCCCTTGCCAACCCTGATGTTGCCGAATCCCTTGACATTGGGACGGGCGAGATAGAGGGCAGTCGCGCCGTTGCGGCAGGCGAAAGAGGCATAAGCACGGTCGATGACGCTCTGATCTACATTCTGCGACCACTCGTCATTGGCGTATGTATCATGGCTCTCGCCCCAGTAGACCATCTTGGTGTCGGAGCAACCATAGTCCACGACATGCGCGCCGCCATAGCCATAAGGTATGCCGCCGTTCTCACGGGCGGCCCCGTTGCTGTACTTGTTGTCGGTCACCGACATATAGTTGGTGTACTCCTTGATGATGGAAGCGTCGGGCCCGGGAGCGTCAAGAATCTCACCGTAATGGTACATCCCTGCCACCGAGGTCACCGAGGTCCAGAATCCGCAACCTTCCGAGGGGAGTCCGATATGCTTTGCCGCGTCCCAGCGTATGCCTTTGACCCCAAGGTCATGGAGTTTCTGGACATAAGCCTTTCCACGGGCGCAGACTTCGGCATCCTCCGAGTTGATGTCGCCGTAGTCGCCGAGCTGGCCGTGGGTGATAGAGTAACGGTCGCCGTAATTGATGCCGCCGTTCCAGCGCACACGACCATTGGAGTCCCACCATGTGTCGTGGTATCCGGCAGTCTTGTCGACATGGTTGGCAACGACATCGACTATGATTTTTATGCCATATGACTCGGCCTCGTCACAGAGGCTCTTGAGATCCTGCTCGCTTCCCATCCCGCTCGACTTGAACGCGAGGTCATAGGGACGGTAGAGATCGTGCCATGCCGAGCCGGTCTTGATGTCGGGACGCTGGAGCGGTGACAGCTGCACTGAGCCGAAGCCTGCGGCGGCGATTTCCGGAAGGGACGCCTTCACTTCGGCCATCGTCCAGTTGAAACAATGGAGGATGTTGCCGTCCTGGATGGCTGCCGGCAGCCCGTAGTCGGCGGCCATACCCATCCCCGCCGAGCCCATCGCAAGCATCAGCGCAAGGAAATTCCTTTTGATTGATTTCATGATGAAAAGGGTGTAAGTAAGATAGATTAAAAATTCCAGGCATCAAGCCTGATTCGATGACAGCCTGTCAATAAAAATCTTTCATGGCATATTGACAGCTTCCACGGTATTTTGAAACACTCCGCAAATTTAATCAAATTTATCCGTTATTTCAAACTCCAGCCATCTGATGACATCCCTAATTTTTCATCAGCCCAAAACGTTTTAGTGGACAGTAATAAATCTTTTATATAGATAACCTCGTTTAAAGGCAACATTTATAAAAGATTCTTTCAGAATCTCACGCCTGGTGTATTTACCGAGGGTTACCGGCCTGTCGGCTGCCAACCTCCGGCTAACAGTTAATGAATCCTACGGATTCGAGGGCGAACCACACATAGGGCTCTCATCCTAAAACCTTTCAAAACAGCCTATTAAACATTTTTGCCGTACACTGATATAATTTGTTATGGAATAGTCTTGCGCTAACTACGCCTGGATAAAGAGACAGCGGTCACATCGCCGGGCGATGTGACCGCTGTGGTATCAAAAGGTGGTAAGGTCGGGATTATTCAGCAGCGGCAGCCTCGGGGTCGAGGATGATGATGCGGTAGGTGCCGTTGGCGTTCATTCGCTTCATGAAATCCTGCACATCGGCGGGGGTAAGAGACTGGAGAAGCTCCACGTTGCCGTTGAAGACATCAACGCCGTTGAGGGCGGTGGCAGCCATAGTGCCGAGCCATGCGTTGTTCTTCTCCTTGGCCTCGGTGGCCTCCTTGACCTCGAACTCGACGGCCTTTGCAAGCTCCTCGGCAGTCACGTCAGACTCCATGTTCTTGAACTCCTGGGCGATGATGTCGAGCACCTGCTCTTTCATCTCTGGCTTCATCGGGAACACCGACTGAATCACCGTGTTGGGGACACTCTGGCGACTCATGCTGCCTGAGGCCCAGATGGAGTAAACTGCGCCCATATCTTCGCGCACCTTCTTGAGGAGGCGTTCGGTCATAACCTGTCCGGCGATGTCTGACAGCGCACGGTCTTTGGCGGTATAAGGCATATCTGCGAACTCAAGCACTGCGACGAAGGTCTGGGGAGTCTGCATCTGGGTGGTGAACGAGGTCACCTTCTCACCCTTCTTGAGGCCGAGCGAGCCATCGATTGCGGGAGCCTTGGAGGCGGTGGCGGCATCGCCGGGGAGGGTTGCGATGTACTGCTCGCAGAGGGTCTTGAGCTCGTCCATGTCGACATTGCCGACGAAGAAGAATGTGTAGTCGGCGGCGTTGGCGGTCATGTCCTTGACAATCTGGTTCACCTGGTCAAGTGAAGCGGCCTCGACAGCCTCAACGGTGAGGGCAGCCTTGCGGGGGTTGTCATAGAGGGCCTTGCGGAGGTCACGCGAGAAGATATACTGGGGGTTGGTCTCCTGGTTGTGGAGGAAACCGGTCAGCATGTTCTTTGTGGCCTGGAACTCGTCGGCAGACATGTTGAACTGAGTGAAGTGGCTGTAAAGCAGCTCCATCATGGTCTTCAGGTCTTTGGGGGTGGTGACACCTGAGATGTCGCGGCAGTAGTCGTCAAACTGGAAGTAGACGTTACACTGTTTGCCCTGGAGGTATTTCTGGATGTCCTTGTAGGTGTAGGTGCCCAGACCATACTGGCCGAGACCCTGGGGAAGGAAGATGAGGGTGTTGGCGTATGTGTCGGGGTAAACCGATGTTCCGCCGAGGGCCTGGGCATCGAGCAGGATTTCGTCAGCCTTGAAGTCGGTCTTCTTAACTACAACTTTGGCGCCGTTGGAGAGGGTCCACTCGGTAGCGCCCCACTGGGGAAGCTCCTGTGTGGCCACAACCTTGCCGGGGGCGGGAAGGCTGGCGATAAGGGGCTCATCCTTGACCTCGTCGACAAAAGCGGGAATATCCTCGGCGTCGACAGCCGCCATCATCTGGCGCACGGCCTCCTCGGTGGGAACCTTGATGCCATCTTTCTCGGGGAGCATCACTGTGACAACGCGGTTGTTGTCTGAGATAAGTTCCTTGATGGTGGCGTTGACCAGGTCAACCGGCAGCTGGGGAAGGAGCATATTGAGGGTCTGGTATTTCATCTCGATTCCGGTTGCGGGAGTGTTGTCGATGAAGTTGCGCACATAAGTGTTGACGTAGCTCGAAGACTCGGCCTTCTCACGGTTGTTGTAGGCCTTCTCGAGCTTCGAGAGATATTCGCTGCGGGCACGGTCATATTCAGACACGGTGAAGCCACCACGCTCGGCGCGGAGCAGCTCGCGGTAAACCGAAGCCATACCGGGGAGGATGTCGTCACCCTTGCCGATGGCCACGAGGGTCAACGCGTCCTTTGTGTCGGAGAGGAAATAGTTGCCATAGTAAGAACCTGCGGCGGCGAAGGGGGAATCGGGAGTCGAAGAGATTTCCTCAAGACGGTTGTTGAGCATAGCAATGAGCATATCGCAGATATAATCCTGGAGCCAGTATGCCATAGTGCCGCGGAGCTCGCGGGGAAGCACATCGTTCTTGAAGTATATAGTGGCACGCGAGTTGGGCATCTCGGGGTCCGTGCCGATGGCGATGATGGTGCCCCCAGTGTCGGGTACCGGCTCGTAGACGCGTTCGGGGGCGTTCTCAGGCATCTTGATAGGCGAGAACAGCTCCTTGATTTTGTTTTCGATGCGGTCAACGTCGATGTCGCCGACAACCACGATACCCTGCTGGTCAGGACGGTACCAAGCCTCGTAATAGTCGCGGAGGGCCTGGGGAGCGAAGTTGTCTACCACCTCCATGGTGCCGATCGGCAGACGGTAGCCATACTTGGAGCCGGGATACATCGCGGGAGCCATCTGCTCCATCAGACGCTGCTGACCGACGTTGCGCGAACGCCACTCCTCATGGATCACACCGCGCTCCTTGTCAATTTCCTCGGGGAGGAGCAGCAGGCCGTCGGCCCAGTCGTGGAGAATCAGCAGGCAGGAGTCCTGCACGGCGATGCTCGCGGTGGGCACATTCGAGATGTTGTAGACGGTCTCGTCGATGGATGTGTAGGCGTTGAGGTTCTGGCCGAACTTCACGCCCTTGGTCTCAAGCCATGTCACCAGCTCGTTGCCGGGGAAATTCTCTGTGCCGTTGAAGCACATGTGCTCCAGGAAGTGGGCAAGACCTCTCTGCTCGTCGTTCTCGAGAATCGAGCCTACTTTCTGGGCGATGTAGAAGTCGGCCTGTCCCTTGGGGGTCTCGTTGTGACGGATGTAGTAGGTAAGGCCGTTGGGAAGCACACCCTTTCTCACCTGCGGATCGAGGGGCAGGGGATCTGTCGGCATCTGGGCGCGTACCTGCGTCGAGAATGCGATGACTCCGATCAGCACGAACAGGAGCCGGGAAAAGATTTTTTTCATTGTCAAGAAATCTGTATGATTAATATATTTCTTTGCTTTGTCAATTACTGCGGCCAGGGCCTTGCGCCCTGACGCCACCTGTCTGGTTAGACGCGTTTTTCATCCAGATGGTTGCATTCGGATGATATTTTTTTCATCTTTATTGCAGACCGGGGGTGAAATCACGCGAAAAGACGGCGGAATGCCTCCTCGACCTTGGCCACCTCCACCACCTCTATGGCCAGGCGCGACGTGTCGACCCCCTTGAGCGAGCCACGGGGAATCAGGATGGTCTTCATCCCGAGTTTCTCGGCCTCGCGGACCCGCTGCTCCATGCGTGTGACAGGGCGTATCTCTCCGCTCAGGCCCACCTCGCCGCTGAGGCAGACCCCCTGGGGGACCGCCATGTCGACATTCGAGGAAAGTATGGCGGCGATGACAGCCAGGTCAAGGGCCGGGTCGGCGACTTTCAGGCCTCCGGCGATGTTGAGGAACACATCTTTCTGGGCGAGCTTGAAGCCGACCCGCTTCTCCAGGACGGCCAGCAGCATGTTCATCCGCTTGGAATCGAAGCCGGTCACCGAGCGCTGCGGGGTGCCGTAGGCGGCGGTGCTGACCAGCGCCTGCGCCTCTATCAGGAAAGGGCGTATCCCCTCGAGGGTCACGCCGATGGCACATCCCGACAGTTGCTCTCCGTCATGCTGGGAAATCAGCATCTCTGACGGGTTGGTCACCTCTCGCAGACCGCGCTGGCACATCTCATATATGCCAAGCTCGGAGGTGTTGCCGAAACGGTTCTTGACAGCGCGGAGGATGCGGTACATATATTGGCGGTCACCCTCAAACTGCAGCACCGCGTCGACGATATGCTCCAGCACCTTGGGTCCGGCCAGCGAACCCTCTTTGTTGATATGCCCGATGAGCATCACCGGCACACCCGACTGTTTGGCGTAACGCAGCAGCCTGGAGGCACACTCCCTGACCTGGCTCACGCTCCCTGCCGACGACTCTATCTCATCCGACGCGATGGTCTGTATGGAGTCGACAATAAGCAACTGGGGCTGTATCTGGTCTATGTGGGTGAAGATTGACTCAAGCGAGGTCTCGGTGACCACATAGCAGTTGTCGCTCATGCGGCCTATGCGGTCGGCCCGCAGTTTTATCTGCGTTGCGCTCTCCTCACCTGAGACATACAGCATGCGTCGCGACTTGATCGACAGTATGTTCTGCAAGACAAGCGTCGACTTGCCGATTCCCGGCTCGCCGCCAATCAGCACCATCGAGCCGGGGACGAGCCCTCCGCCAAGCACCCGGTTGAGCTCCTCGCTGGGCATATGTATGCGCGGCTCGTCGGCGGTCTCTATCTCAGACACCTTCTTCGGGGAGGATTTCGGCGTGACTCCCAACGGGGCTTTCAGGCTCCCCTTAGAGGTGGTCTTCACCTTCTCCTCGACAAGCGTGCCCCACGCGCCACACGAAGGGCAACGCCCCTCCCATTTTGGGAAGTCATTGCCGCATTCCGAGCAGAACCACAGGGTCTTTTCTTTGAGTTTTGCCATATTTCACCGTGTGATTAGGGTCGTCTGCATAATTCCTGCCGGCGGAACTCGGCGACGGTCACGGCTGTGGCGGTGGCCACATTCAATGACTCCACCGTGTCGCATCCTGCGGGATAGGAGGGTATCTTTATCCGATTCGTTATGACATCGGCGACTTCGGGCGAGATTCCGTTGCCTTCGTTGCCCATCACCACTACCCCGCCCCGGCTGAGGTCGGCGGCATATATGTTGCCGCCGTCAAGGAATGTGCCGTATACAGGGACTCCTTTTGCGGTGATGCCGCGAAGGGCATCCACAAGGTCGCAGTAGCAGACATTGACCCGCGCAAGGGCCCCCATAGTGGATTGCAGCACCTTGGGATTGAACGCGTCGACAGTTTCCCGTGAGGCGAGTATCGTCTTCACGCCAAACCAGTCGGCGACGCGGATTATGGTCCCCAGGTTGCCAGGATCCTGGATGCGGTCGAGCGCAATCACAAGCTCGTTTTCCCCGACCTGGGGCACACCGTCGGGACGCGCCGGCATCTCGAAGACCGCCAGCACACCCTGGGGGGTGGCCATCGACGACATCCTTTCCATCTCGTCATTGCGGGCCACCAACAGCAGGCTGTCGGTGGTTTCCCCTCCGAGGAGCATGTCAAGCGCGCCGGAGTGGCTTTCGAGCCATTCCGACGTGGCCACGATATGGCGCGGGCGGAACGCCGGCAGCAACTCGCTGAGGCACCGTATTCCCTCGGCCACAAAAAGCCGCTCTTCACGGCGCCCTCGCGCCGAGGAGAGAGAGGCAATCATTTTTCGCTGCGAAGCGGTAATTCTCATATTGCAAATATAGTAAAATTCCGTGACAACGCGCTGTTTTCCGACAAAAATTCGTAAATTTGCAGAAATTTAGAGGCAGCCGGATGGTCCGTCGCCGGCGGGTTATACACATAACGCCGCCTGAGGAAAGTCCGGGCAACACAGAGCGCCATACTTCCTAACGGGAAGCCGCGGGTGACCGTGGAGGAAACGTGACAGAAAACAACCGCCTGACGGCTTTGGCCGCCAGGTAAGGGTGAAAAGGCGGGGTAAGAGCCCACCGGGCGTCACCGCGAGATGACGCGCCGCACGTCTTATGGGTTGCAAGGTCAAGTAAACCGGCATTCAAGGGTTGCTCGCCCGTTGCCGGAGGGTAGACTGCTACTGGAGATGTCTCAGACAACTCCGAATAGCCGCGATGGAGACATCAGGCACAGATAAATGACGGACCGGACGCGTCAGGTCGGCAATCCTCCGGGATTGCCGAAACCCACGATCCGACAAAACCCGGCTTACAGTCCGACTGCCTCTTCCCAAAACGGGAGGGCGCCATGGTGGAAAACCACCGCGGCGCCCTCCTCGTTTATCTCCATAGGCCGTCACAGTCACTTGTCGAGATGCACATCCATCTGCGGGAAGGGGAAGTGGATGCCGTGGGCCGGAAGCTCGTTGTAGAATTTCTCGTTGTAATAATAATAGACATTCCAGTATTCTCCGGTCTTGGTCCATGCCCTAACCTGCAGGTCAACGCTCGACTCGCCGAGGTTGTCGACCACCACCTTCGGGGAATGGTCGGGCTTGGGAATCAACAGCTTCAGGGCCTCTTCCTGGCGGCGTTCACGCGCCTGCAGGGCCGCCTTGGCCGCGCGGTGGCGATGGAGGACGCGGTCAATCCAGCTCCTGCGTTCAGGCTCTGCGGGAAGCTCGCCGGAAACCTCATCATCCTCATCATCCAGGGACTGCACCGCGATGGTGTCACCCACATCAGTGTGCCGCCCGGGCTTCAAGGATTCTGCGCTCTCCCCCACCACCTCAATACCGTTGCCGGCAGCCGCCGCTGTCTCCTCGATACGCTCGTCTGCCGCGAACATGTCAAGGATGGCCTTGCGCGCGTCATCGACATTGTCGCCATAGCTGATGGAGACGGTCCAGGTGACGCGCCGGTATGCCTCGCGCGACCAGTTGTTGACACTCCCGGTTGAGAGGCCGCCGTTGGGTATTGAAATCGACTTGTTGTCGTAGGTCGTGATTATGGTATGGAAAATCTGAATCTCACGGACAGTGCCGGCATATCCCTGCACCTCTATGTAGTCTCCGATTTTGTATGGTTTAAGCAGCAGAATCAATACCCCTCCGGCGAAATTCTGGAGAGTGCCGCTAAGGGCCATACCGACAGCGACACCGGCCGAGGCGAATATCGCGAGGAACGATGTGGTCTCTATCCCCAGGATGCCGATTACCGTCACTATCAGGATGAAATACAACACGATGTTGACAAGCGACAAGACGAATGTCGCCAGCGACTTGTCAATCTTACGTCTGACGAATATGGTGGATATCAGCCTGTATATCTTGCGGATAATGAAACGCCCGGCATAGAAGACGGCGATGGCTATCGCCAGGTTGATAGCGAAGTTGACCGCCGACTGGGCGAGCCTCTCGACAAGGTCGTCAAACGACAGCGTCTTCAGCTCGGCAATCTCATTGGCGGCGTTGACAAGCGTTGAGTCGGCCGGGGCCTCCGGGGTCAGCCCGGGGATGAAATCGGCCTGTAGTCTGATCATATGGAATCGATAGGATTAATCATTGATGGATTTCGCGGTAATCAAACAACCGGGGAGGTGGCGTCATTGTTCGCCGGCGACATCAAACAGGGCCGACGCCACGTCGGTGTACCAGGCGAGCTGGCGGTAGCCGTTGATGTCGGCGTCAGACTCGTCGCGCAGGATGTAAGTCGACAGTCCGCAATGGGAATCTATCCGTATGGTGTTGAATATCCACGGCGTGCTGGCCTGATAAGTCACACAGTCATCCAGCGCAAGCAACCACTCGGCGTAAGCCTTGCGCATCTCGCTGCTTGCCGGCGAAGAGGAATACAGGGCCGTGACGTAATGGTCGAAATCAAACATGTAACATGGCACGCCTCCATATTTGGGACGCTCGTAGGGCTGCCCCGTGTAACCCGCCGGCAGCTGGGGCCGGAGCGAGTAAATCGCCTTGGTGGCTTCGGCGAGCCGGTCGAGCCCTGAGGCATCTATCACACTCATGGTTGATGTGCGGTTAACACCCTCCATCGCGTCATACATGGCGAAAGTGGCCTCGGCCGCGCCCTCGAGGTCTGCGTCATAGGCCATAAGCGAAGGCAGTGTGTCGTAATAAGGCATTCCGGCGGCAGGCAGCTCCGCGCAACTGCCAACGAATTTCCGGGCCACGCCGCGCAACTCATACAGCGCCTCGACCGATGCCATATGGCAACAGTCGAAATAGACATAGTCGAATCCCTTGCCGTCAAGGACGCGGGCGAGAGTTGTGACATTCATGTATTTGCCTTTGTCCTCCCCGACCCACATCGGGGTCGCGCCACCCTGTGGCTCGGCCATTCCGGTCTGCAGCCACCCTGTGGCATGGCTCCACACCACCAGCCCGTAACGTTCGGCCGGGGCATACGCTTTGAAGTCGGCAATGGCCTGCTCCATCCTCTCCGAGCTGACCGACGAGACGGAGTTGTCGTAGCTCTTCAGGATTCTGAGGCCGAGCGGTGTCACCTCCTTCAGGGCCGGAGACTCCGCGTCGAAGTCGTCATGATAGACCAGCAGGCGGTTGCCGCCGAGACGGCCGGCCTTGGCCGCCTCTATCATGTCAGAAAGATTGTCGCGGTCATATCCCCCTTTGCCAAGGGAGTTGTCTGAAAGCAGATAGACAAGCACCGCCCTTTTCACCTCAGACGAAGGTTGGGGAACCACAGGGTCAGACGGCACAAGCTCAGGGCTTTCGCTGTCACAACCCGTCAGCATGGCCGCGCTGACGGCCAGCACTGGGAGAAAAAACAGCCTGCTTGCGAGATTTACGAGTCGTTTTGCCATATAGATTTAACTGGGGATGAGTGAGAGGTTGGATTGGTTGGCATTAATTAGGAAACCGCAGGGACGCGTCGTGTGCGTCCGCGTGGGCCGGAAGATGTCCGGTAGCGAACGCGCCTCGGCGCGTCCCTGCAATTCGGGGATAACCCATATATGGGTGCGGGGAGCGAGCGTATTAGCGCTCAGCCCTCATAGGATTGTTGAGGAAATCCTCGTAGGAAAGGCGCAGCCCCTCCTCAAGCTCGGTGGAGTAAGACCATCCGAGGGCACGGCTCTTCGACACGTCGAGGAGCTTGCGGGGAGTGCCGTTGGGGCGGGTGGTGTCCCACAGGATTTTCCCCTCGTAACCGACAACCTTGGCGACAAGTTCGGTCAGCTCCTTGATTGTCAATTCCTTGCCGGTGCCGGCATTGACAGTCTCGTTGCCCGAATAGTTGTTCATCAGGAACACACAGAGGTTGGCCAGGTCGTCGACATAGAGGAATTCACGGAGCGGACTGCCGTCACCCCAGCATGTCACCTCCTGCAGACCCTGCTCCTTAGCCTCGTGGAAACGACGGATAAGGGCGGGCACCACATGTGAATGCTCGGGATGGTAATTGTCGTTGGGCCCGTAGAGGTTGGTGGGCATCACCGAGATGTAGTCGGTGCCATACTGGCGGTTGAGATACTCGCAGTATTTCAGGCCAGAAATCTTAGCCAGGGCGTAAGCCTCGTTGGTCTGCTCCAGTTCGGAGGTCAGCAGGCAGCTTTCCTTCATCGGCTGGGGAGCCAGGCGGGGATAGATACAGGATGAGCCGAGGAATTCGAGCTTCTTGCAACCGTTCTTCCAGGCTGAATGGATAACATTCATCTCCAGTATCATGTTGTCATACATGAAATCGGCGAGCGCCGATGAGTTGGCGATGATGCCCCCCACTTTCGCGGCGGCCAGGAAGACATATTCCGGCTTTTCCTCAGCGAAAAAGCGCTCCACCTGGTCCTGACGGCAGAGGTCAAGCTCCTTGTGGGTGCGGGTGATGATATTTGTGTAACCCTGCCGCTGGAGTTCGCGGATGATGGCCGAGCCGACCATACCGCGGTGTCCTGCGACATAGATCTTAGAATCTTTCTGCATCATTTCACGATTCCTTTCTCAAGATATTCGGCGAGGTTCATGCGCACCTTCTCGCCAGCTTCTTCAGCGGCGACCTTGGCCATATCGGCATCGGTCATGATCTTGACAAGCTGCTCGAAGGAAGTCTTGGCGGGATTCCATCCCAGGAGTCCCTTGGCCTTTGTGGGATCGCCCCAGAGGTTGACCACATCGGTCGGACGGTAGAAGTCGGGCGACACCTCGACCAGCACCTTGCCGGTGGCGATGTCGACACCCTTCTCATCCAGGCCCTCACCTTCCCATCTGAGGTTGATGCCTACGTTGCGGAAAGCCAGCGTGGCGAAATCGCGCACTGAGTGCTGCTCGCCGGTGGCAATCACGAAGTCTTCGGGCTTCTCGTTCTGGAGAATCAGCCACATGCACTCCACATAGTCCTTGGCGTAACCCCAGTCGCGCAGCGACGAAAGGTTGCCGAGATAGAGCTTTTCCTGCTTTCCCTGGGCGATACGGGCGGCAGCCAGGGTGATTTTGCGGGTGACGAAGGTCTCGCCACGGCGCTCTGACTCGTGGTTGAACAGGATGCCGGAGCAGCAGAACATGTCATAAGCCTCGCGGTATTCCTTTATGATCCAGAAGCCGTAGAGCTTTGCCACGGCGTAGGGGCTGTAGGGGTGGAAGGGGGTGTTTTCATTCTGGGGCACCTCCTCCACTTTTCCGTAAAGCTCTGAGGTCGAGGCCTGGTAGATGCGGCAGGTCTTCTCCAGACCACACATCCTGACGGCCTCAAGTATGCGCAGCACACCGATGGCATCCACATCGGCGGTGAACTCAGGAGAGTCGAAAGACACCTGGACATGGCTCTGGGCGGCCAGGTTGTAGATTTCAGTGGGCTGCACCTTCTTGACAACCTGCACGACGCTCATGGAGTCGCCCAGGTCGGCATAATGGAGGTGGAAACGTTCGTGCCCCTCAAGGTGTGCGATTCGTTCACGGTAGTCTACTGACGAACGGCGGATCACTCCGTGTACGTCATAACCCTTGTCGAGAAGGAACTCAGACAAGAAAGAACCGTCTTGGCCGGTCACGCCGGTAATCAAGGCAATATTCTTCATCGTTGTGTATGTTTTAGAAAAATTGGGTTTCGGTATGTAAAGTATCAGAGGAAATCAATCTGTCAAAAGTGGGAAAGAAGGCTCTGGCAGGCCACGGCTATGCCGTCGGCATCCTTTCCGCCGGCCTGGGCGAAGCCGGGCTGGCCTCCGCCACCACCCTTGATGGCCTTGGCTGCCTCGCGCACCATGGCTGAGGCGTTCATTCCGGCCTCCACGAGGTCGTTGGTGAGCATCACGGTCAGCAGGGGCTTGCCTGAGACATCCACCGTCGCACCGACAAACGCGGTCTTCTCGGGATTGGCTGCCCTGACCTGGAACGCGACGTTCTTCACCACATCAGGGATGCGGATGCCGGTCATCACGGCCACCTTGACCCCGTTGCGGTCTTCGGCCTGCTCCATCACCTGCTTGGCCATCAGGGCGATGCGCTCTTTCATATACTCCTCGGCCTGCTGACGCAGCTCTGCGTTCTCTTCGATCGACTTGCGCAGGGCGGCGACCACGTCGGGGGCGTTGTGGAGCATCTGGCCAATCTCGCGCAGGGTATGCTGTATCTCGCTGACAGCATTCTCCACCTTCTCGCCGGTGATGGCTTCTATACGGCGGATGCCGGCGGCGATGCTGCTCTCGGATATGATTTTGATCATACCGATATTGCCGGTGTTCTCGACATGGGTGCCTCCGCAAAGCTCTACGGAGTCGCCATAACGTATCACACGCACCTCATCACCGTATTTCTCGCCGAAGAGAGCCATCGCCCCCATCTCGCGGGCCTTCTCGATAGGCACATTGCGGTGTTCGTCGCGGGCCATCGCCTTGCGGACATAGCTGTTGGCCAGGCGCTCTACCTTATCCAGTTCCTCGGGGGTAACCTTCTGGAAGTGGGAGAAGTCGAAACGGAGAAGTTCGGGTGACACAAACGAGCCTTTCTGCTCGACGTGTGTGCCAAGCACTTCGCGCAGAGCCTGATGGAGCAGGTGGGTGGCGGAGTGGTTGGCGGATGTGGCCATGCGGGCGTCAAGGTCGATGCGGGCCTCGAAGACCGCCTCGAGGTTGGAGGGGAGCTTGTAGGCAAGATGCACACCGATGCCATTCTCACGCTTGGTGTCGAAAATCTCGATGGTCTCGTCACCGTCGGAGAGAGTGCCACGGTCGCCGACCTGACCACCCATCTCGGCGTAGAAAGGTGTCTGGCTGAGTATTATCTGGTAGAACTCTTTGTTTTTCTGCTTCACCTTACGGTAACGAAGAATGTGGGCCGGGGCCGAGGTCTCGTCGTAGCCCACAAACTCCTGCTCGCCTTCGCGCAGAACCACCCAGTCGGATGTCTCGACGGCGGCGGCGTTGCGGGCGCGCTGTTTCTGCTGCTCCATCTCGGCGTCGAATCCGGCCTGGTCGAGGGTCATACCGTTCTCTTTGAGAATCAGCTGGGTAAGGTCGAGGGGGAATCCGTAGGTGTCATACAGCACGAAAGCCTCCTTGCCGGAGATTTCGGTCTTGCCCTCCTTGCGGGCTGTTGCGATTGCCTTCTCAAGCATCGCGATGCCGTTGTCGAGGGTGCGGAGGAAAGAGTCCTCCTCCTCCTTGGTCACCTTTATTATGAGGTCGCGCTGCTGGGCGATTTCAGGATAGGCCCCGCCCATCAGCTCGATGAGGGTGTCGACCAGGCGATACAGGAATGCCTCCTTCTGGTCGAGGAACGTGTAGGCGTAACGGACGGCCCGGCGCAGTATGCGGCGGATGACATATCCGGCCTTGGCGTTGGAGGGGAGCTGGCTGTCGGCGATGGAGAAAGCGATTGTGCGGATATGGTCGGCGATCACGCGCATCGCGATGTCAACCTTGGGGTCTTCGCCATATTTCTTTCCGGAGAGCTGGGCGATTTTTGAAATCATCGGGGTGAAGACATCGGTGTCGTAGTTTGATGTCTTCCCCTGGATGGCCATGCAAAGGCGCTCGAAGCCCATGCCGGTGTCGATTACCTTGGCGGGGAGCGGCTCAAGCGAATGGTCGGCCTTGCGGTTGAACTGCATGAACACGAGATTCCAGATTTCAATCACCTGGGGATGGTCTTTGTTTACCATATCCGCGCCGCTGACCTTGGCGCGTTCCTCCTCGCTGCGGAGGTCGATATGTATTTCCGAGCAGGGACCGCAGGGACCTGTCTCCCCCATCTCCCAGAAGTTGTCATGCTTGTTGCCATTGATGATGTGTGAGACGGGCAGATGCTTCTCCCAGAAAGAGGCGGCCTCGTCATCGCGGCCGAGGCCCTCAGCCTCCGAGCCTTCAAACACTGTGGCATAGAGACGTTCGGGGTCAAGACCGAGGACATCCACAAGGAATTCCCACGCCCAGTCGATGGCTTCCTTCTTGAAGTAGTCGCCAAACGACCAGTTGCCGAGCATCTCGAACATGGTGTGGTGGTATGTGTCGAGGCCCACCTCCTCAAGGTCGTTGTGTTTTCCGCTGACACGCAGACACTTCTGGCTGTCGGTGACACGGGTCCACTTCGGGGCCTTGTTGCCGAGTATGATGTCCTTGAACTGGTTCATACCGGCGTTGGTGAACATAAGCGTGGGGTCATCCTTGATCACCATCGGGGCCGAGGGGACAATCTGATGGCCTTTGCTCTGGAAGAACTGCTTGAAAGATTCGCGTATCTCGTTGGCAGTCTTAACGTTGGAATTCATCTCTATATAGTGGTTTTTGTTTTCGTTGAAAATTCGGTACAATGGGGGAATTTCGGGCGCAAAATTACGAATTTTTCGCCAAATTAGATGCAGCGACAATGTAAAAATTTGGTTAAAGCATTATTTTAAAGACCTATTCAACTGAAAACCCTTCGATACATATGAGGCTGTAAAAAACGAAATCCGCGCTCATGCCCCTTCGTCGGGTCATGAGCGTGGTGTTGACATATCTTACTGAGCCACACGGTCATTTGCGCGGCCGGCGCTTGTCCCACTCGGGATGGGCCGGGTCTTCGGCATCGAGGGCCTCCGCGAGGTCAATGCCGAGAGCGTCGGCAAGCATCTTGCCGTAACCGGCATCGGCATTGTGGCAGGCGCGGACATGGCGTTGCTTTATGAACAGAGGCACACCCTCCATCTGGGCGGCGGTGTTGTCGCATGTCGCCTTCTGGTCTTCCTGGCTCATCAGCCGCCAGAGCTTGCCGGGCTGGGTGTAATAATCGTCGTCATACTCCCGTTCGTCATAATCATACACCTCCCCTTCGATTTTCATCGGAGGCTCTTTCAGGGATGGATTGTCATGCCATTCGCCGAAACTGTTGGGTTCATAGCCGACGGTGGCACCGTAATTGTCGTCGGTGCGCATCTGTCCGTCACGGTGGTAGGAATGGAAGGGGCATCTCGGACGGTTTACAGGGATGAGATTGTTGTTCACCCCGAGCCTGTAACGCTGTGCGTCGCCATAAGAGAAGAGCCGTCCCTGGAGCATCTTGTCAGGGGAGAACCCTATGCCGTCGACTATGTTGGCGGGATTGAAAGCCGCCTGCTCGATTTCCGCGAAGAAGTTTTCAGGGTTGCGGTTCAGCTCGAGGATGCCGACATCGCGCAGGGGGAAATCCTTGTGATACCATACTTTGGTCAGGTCGAAGGGATTGATGTGGTACTTCCTTGCCTCATCTTCGGTCATCAGTTGCACCTGAAGTTTCCATCGGGGGAAATCGCCGCGCTCGATGGCCTCGAAAAGGTCGCGTTGATGAGACTCGCGGTCTTTGGCTATAATCGCCTCAGCCTCCTGGTCTGTTAGGTTCTTTATACCCTGCAGGGTGCGGAAATGGAACTTCACCCATGTGCGCCGGTTGTTTTTGTCGATGAAGCTGTAGGTGTGGCTACCGAAACCGTGCATATGCCTGAACGACGCGGGTATGCCGCGGGGCGACATGGTGATGGTGACCTGGTGGAGCGCCTCGGGCAGAAGCGTCCAGAAGTCCCAGTTGCTTGTCGGGCTGCGCATTCCAGTGCGGGGGTCGCGCTTGATGGCGTGGTTGAGGTCGGGGAACTTCAAGGGGTCGCGCAGGAAAAACACCGGGGTGTTGTTTCCCACCAGGTCCCAGTTGCCCTGGTCGGTGTAAAACTTGATGGCGAAACCTCGTATGTCTCGCTCGGCATCGGCGGCCCCACGTTCACCGGCTACGGTGGAAAACCTCACAAGGCAGGGGGTCTGCTTGCCCGCTTCCGAGAAAATAGAGGCACGGGTGAACTCCGAGAGGTCGTCGGTCACGGTGAAGGTGCCGAAAGCACCAGAGCCTTTGGCATGCATTCTCCTCTCGGGAATCACCTCACGGTCGAAGTGGGCTATTTTTTCAAGATACCACGGATTCTGCAAAGTGGCGGGGCCACGCAGCCCCGCGGTCTGAACATTCTGGTTGTCGGCGATCGGGCGCCCGTTTTCAGCGGTCAGTCTTTTCTTGTCCATACAATCACAATGGGGGTTAGGGTCAAAAAGTACTAATCAGAACACCCGGTCGGATGAAAATGTTTCCGTGGCCTGGCTAATCAGCGACAAAATCAGGTCGGCAGACATTGCGGACAGGAAGAAAATCATTATTTTTGCAAGCAGAAAAGGCCAGTCCTGGCAAATATTCCCTCCTCTGCATTCCAGCCCGAGACATTGGAAAAATTCGACAAAAAATATTACAAGATTTCCGAAGTGGCCGAGATGATAGGCCTCCCCTGCTCCACTTTGCGATTCTGGGAGAGCCGGTTCACCATCATCTCGCCCCGGCGCAACCGTGCCGGGACTCGGTTCTACACACCCTCCGACGTGGAGAAACTGCGGATGGTGGCTTTCCTCGTGAAAGAGAAAGGGTTAAGGCTTGAGGCGGCGCAAGAGGAACTGCGCAACAACCACACCGGGGTGTCGCGACGTGCCATGGCCCTCAACCGTCTGCATGATGTGAGGGACAAGCTGCAGGAACTGCTCGACTCGCTTGACTCCCTGCGCTGACCCCGGAAACGCATCCCAGAAGACGCAAACAGACACAAGTCGCGCGGCCCGTCACGGATGACCCCCATTGCCTATGGGCTAACATCCGTGACGGGCCGCGCGACTAATACCCTTTATATCGTCAGCGGGCCTTGTAAGTGTTTACCGTGGAAGCACCTTTATGAGAGGTGTTACGAGCGCAATAGACAACCTTGCCGCCTGTGTCAGACCCGACAGTGGCGGTTTCGGCTTTCAGTTCGCCGGCCTTGATGGAACCGGATGTGTCGGCATAGAAGTCAACGGAGGTTGCCTCCCCTTTCAGGGTTATCCGTCCCGAGGTGTCGGCTCTCCCGACCACATTGCCGCCACGGACATCATCCACCTCGATGCTGCCCGAGGTGTCGGCATCTGCGGTCAGGTCAACCGCCGAGAAGACTCCTGCCCGCACACGGCCCGAGGTATCGGCTTTGAGAACAGCGCTCGGTGCCTGCCCCTTGTTCAGCCGGATAAGGCCGGATGTGTCGGAATCCGCCTTTATCTTGGTGGCGGTGGCCGATCCTATCTCGATAGAGCCTGAAGTATCGGCGCTCAACGACAGCTCCGCGCAATCAATCGTCTGTATCTCAACCTTGCCGGAGGTGTCGACATCGATGTCCACCTTGCCGTCCTGCCTGAGGCTGCCGGCCATCAACCCGGCAGAAAGCGACATCTCAATCGAGCGTACCGACGGGGCTGAAAGCTTAACCACAGCAGGCTTGCCGCGCTTTTTGCTCTTGCCTTGGGTCTGCTCATAATAAGCCTTGTCATATTCAATTTCAAGTTTGGAGCCGCTAACCTCGACTTTGAGATGCTCCATCTCAAACTGAGGGGCGGTCACGGTCATCGTTTTCTGGGCTCCCTGCACAAACTCCACCTTGATGTTTCCCTCCACCTCGATTTTATCAAACTTTCCGAGGTTGTACTCACGGGTGACCATGCCGGAGGAATCAGTCATTGTGGTTTCCTTTTTGACATTCGCCTTGGCGTTCATTCCCAACGCGGCATAAAGGCCGAAAAGGCCGACACACCCGACGAGTGTGACAGCAGCAATCAATAGAGCGACACTTTTCTTCATAATCTTTAGAATGTTTGTTTTCCTATTAGACGCACATACACCCCAAAACGTTGCACTCCACAAAACAAAAAATTTATTTTGCAATTAGAAAAAAAAGCGGTAACTTTGCACCGCTTTCCATCAAAACACGGAAAGCATCTCGGGGCGTAGCGCAGTCCGGTAGCGCACCTGGTTTGGGACCAGGTGGTCGCTGGTTCGAATCCAGTCACCCCGACGAAATCACAGCAAACGCCTGCGGCCCAAAGGTTTGCAGGCGATTTCTGTTTTTAGCCGGAACAGAAACGTGACAGAGGCCACGTCGGCTGTGACGGCGACAGAAACGGATGTCAAACCCTTGGTGTTCCTGCTGAAACGCCATAAAAAAATGCGTCCAAAAAAGACCGACACGTCCGGAGAAAGAGCCGGAAACAGTACGAAAACCGCCTACGCCCACGCCGCTCCGGCGAGGCAGCACACCCCTCCGGTGTTCAAGCAGAACAAGGCCGGGGCCTACATCGAGTTCCACGCGTTCGACCCCGAAAGGGGGACGATGCGTCGCAAATTGATAAAGGTCAACCGTGTCAAAGGAGCCAAGAACCGTCGCGCGTACGCACAAGGAGTCATCGTCCGGCTCAACGAAATGTTGACACACGGATGGAATCCGTGGATCCAACAGGACATCGAGAACCTCCACACGCTGGAGGAGGGCCTCACGCGCTACGAGACCTATGTAGAGAAGATGCATGCCGACGGGCTTTACCGCCGCGAGACCTACGCCGGCTACAAGTCAAACATCAAGATGCTCCGGCTGTATGTCAAGGATGTCAAGCCGTGCCATTACATGTACCAGTTCAACCGGGCGTTCTGCTGCGACTTCCTCGACTGGATTTTCATCGAGAGGAACAACACCCCCCAGACACGCAACAATTACCTCAACTTCCTCCGGGTGCTAAGCGGGTATTTCGTCGAGAAAGGCTACCTGCAGCAGCGCCCCACCGACAGCATCAAGCCCATCAGCAAGCGTCTTTGGACGAAAGGACGCACAGAAATCCCGCCAGAGATCGTGCAGAAGATCGCCGAGGACTGCCGCGACAACGACCCCCATTTCCTGCTGGCATGCCACCTGCTGTATTATTGCTTCATCCGCCCGGTGGAGATGACCCGCCTGCGCGTCCGTGACTTCAACCTCCATAGCGGTGTGATCGTCATCTCGGCCGAGAATGCCAAGAACAGGAAGACCGAGCCGGTGACCCTCCCCAGGCACGTCATCCACCACGCGCTCGACCTGGGGATATTCAGCGCCCCGCTCGACCACTTCATATTCTCCACCAAGCTGCGTCCGGGCAAGGAGCAGATCGACCCGAAGATTTTCCGGGATCACTGGGAGAAGCTCCGCCGACGGCTGAGACTCGACCGGAAGTGGAAGTTTTACTCCCTCAAGGACACAGGCATCTCGGAGATGTGCCACAACAAGATCGCCACCATAGCCGTCCGCGACCAGGCGCGCCACAGCTCGTTGTCGATAACAGAGCTGTACGCCAGTCACGCCGACAAGGTCAACCCCGAGTTGACAGGCTATCGCGGTTCACTGTGAGCGGCAATGAAACGACCGGGCCACCCCACGCGTCGCGCGCCGGGTGGCCCATAAAATGCTAAGAAAAAAATGCGTGTATCTTGTCACTGGCCGCCTTCGGGCCTAATCCCGTTGGCGTTGATGTACTCGTCGAGCTTGTCACGGAGCAGACACAGGTCTTGAGGCTCGTCCACGACGATGAACCCCGAGCTGTAGCCGTCAATCTTCAACTCCACGACGTGCGCGCCCATCACCTCCCGGGTGATGGCGGCCTCTGTCCTCGGCAGGGCTTCCTCATGGCGGCTCATCTGTCACCTCCTTTCCGGCTTGCGATTGACGAGGGGCGGAGGAATGCAGCCGCCAGCAGGCTGGCCGACGCGCCCAGTATCACGGGCAGCGACGGAGTCCCGG
>CATZGB010000003.1 GCA_958418815.1 uncultured Bacteroidales bacterium
GAGTATATGTCTTGAACATCTGCGATATTCAACTGGCGGACATTGTAATTGGAGGAAAGCAAAGCAATGTTCATTGTGATTTTATATTTTTATCTTCGCAGCCCTTGTCTTTCTTTTACCGAATTTCTCTTTCGCGTATTCGTAAGATTTAAGGATGTAAGGCTTCAATGATTCAAATGTCGTTTCAGATGGAGTCAAAGCGCAAATCCACCCCATCCATGCATAGACCGGATGTGGCATAATGACATCCTTTGCAGTAAAGTCATACGGCATATCCACAACACAACCTTTATTCGGGCGTTGCGGCAATTCAGCGAATAAAGTGCGGAATGTCTGTTTTCTGACTCCTATATTCACGCGCCACACATCCTCGCGGTCAAGGCGGGAAGCCCGGTCATTGTCGCCATCCTTTTCTTTGATTGTCAAAACATACACACCACGTTTCAACACACCGCCGGGATTGTAGAAGACCCCACGCTCGCCCCAGCTGTTTACCTCTACAAGCCCTTCAAAGTTGTCAAGGCAGTATTTCAGAATGTCGTCAGGTGTAATAGCCATAATGTAATCAGTTTTTCATTCAAAATTAAGCCAATACTTACTTTAGAATATCTCCGATGAGTTTGTCCAGCCGTTTGTGGCTGATGCCGTATTCCTCCATGACGCCTGCTTTCAAAGCTTCGTAAAGAAGTGCGCTGTCCTCGTCCGGCAAGCGCTGCATATCGGTTTTCGACACGACTCCGTGTTCTTTCAGAATATCGGCTGTCGCCTGACGCACGGTTTTAGATGCAGCCTTTAGCCGCTCTTTCAAATCAGGCAGCGCATTGCGGGATTCGATATTACCTTTTTCGGCATATTCCTCGATGATGCGGCTTATCCATTTCAGGTCATCCTTGTCTCCGCGCATAGCTATCGAAAGCAAAGTATATACGGATGTTTCCGGTTGTATGTCTATATCTTCAAGATAGCCAACCCACCAGATGGCATTGCCTTTGGTGATTTCCTTGTCGAGCCGCCCAAGCAGGAAAGCGAATCCCGCCTCGTCGAACCGATGCACAAGGAGTTTCTGATAAATGGAATAAGCCGTTTTACGGACATCTTTTCCTTCATCGCCGGGATGTTCACGGATAATATCTTCCAGCACCGGCAGAAGCGACATATCCGTCAGACTCCGGGCCTCCTGCCATGCAGACCATTGTGCTGTCCCCTCATAAAATCCCTTAGCCTCCGGGTCGGGGGTACGCATCCTGTCTATCAGGTCTAAAACGGCTTCTTTCGTCATTATTCTTATAGATGAAGTTGCTTTTTATTGTCGTTTATCAGTCTATACACTTGCGATTCAAATGTTTGACCATTAAATAATCATGCTCTCGCTCTACGATAGTCTCAAATCCGAATCTGCGGTACATACTTACTGCATAATTGGTCTTATCGACTGACAGTGAAACCTTTTTATATCCATTATCGCAAAGCGTGTTCAATAAGGATTCCAATAGTCGGCTACCTATACCTCTTCCACGATATTCCGGATATAGCGAAATTGCCAATTCCGGAATGGAGGCATCGACTTTGCCGTATGAACACCCAAGTCTTGACCATGCCGCACCGACAATGACACCGCCGATTGTTGCCACACGGCAGAAATCGCCGGTGCGCGATCCGAATCCATTCACATAAGCCCATATCATCGGTTCCTGAAGAACTATTCTCGAAACTTTCGGTGCGTCCTGCGGTTGGAATATCGCCTCATAAAGAAACTCGGTAAGCAGAGGTATCTCGTCTGACTTAATATCGCGAATTATGGCATCTGCATATTGTTCCATTTCAATGCAGTTCCACGTTTCACCAAGACATGGGTAGCTCTCAGTGTCCTGCCGTGAAACACGATGAAATCCAGCCGCCTCATAGCAATGGATGGCGGACGGATTATTTTCAAAGACACCAAGCGACACTTTTGTGGCTCCAAGCGTTTCAAAAGCATATTTTACCGCCATTGAGACAAGGCTTTTCCCTAAACCGATGCCGCGCTTTGAATCATCGACAATGACAAAGCCCAATCGTTGTTCAGTCGTGTCGCTGGCAGAAGTGCGTAAAGTGATGTATCCTACAACCTCATCACCAACCGTCATTGTCAGGGCGCGAGAGCGTTGACCGTCAATATAACGCTTGTGATATGAATTCATATCTTCGGGCGTTACAGGATAATGCGAATACCTGTCGGCGCACCATTGGCGCATAATGTATTCGCTTTTAAGCCATGATGTTATTGCCGTAGCATCAGTAGGCTGATATGGGCGTAATGTGAGGTTCATTTGCGTTTGGCGACAGGGATTCTAAGAACTGTCTTCATTTTTTCGGGAGTGCATTTTCTCGGATCAGATAGATATATCTCGTGGTGGCGACGGCTCGCTGTTATATCCTTTATGTATCCGTTTGATTCAATATACCTATCAATAGCGTCAAGAGACACCGGCTCTGTGTCATACGACCCGGTATGCATGATTTGTGAGCATAGACCTTCCTCAAAACTCATATAGTAAAGAGAGGAGCAATCAAGCCTTTTCTTACGGAGCACCTCTCTTTTTGCCCATTCCACGTCATCCTCCTCTACAAAATCGGGAACGCGTATCATTGCAATCCATCGGAAAGCTGACTTATCTGTGAAATCATCTGTGATGGCATTGTCAGTCCACCATAGACCTTCAAGCGGCGGAACAACGTATTCAAAGAAACCATCTATATAGTAATCTGTCTTATAGCTCATTTTCAAAGCATAAGCCACAGGATAAAGAATACCCAAAGCCTGCTGGTATTCTCCGTCCGGTTCATTAGGATTTCCACAGCCATTGACAGCGATAAACTTCATCTCAGGCACATCCACGATAGCCGGTGTAGTCTTAGGCATATACAAACCCTTGTATTCTTTCTTGTAGTCAAACGCCATTTCTAAACTTTTTTACCGTTATAATTTTGTTTTATCTCGTCGATTGACTTACCGCCAATCCCAAAGTTCTCGTCAGGCAGTTCCTTGATGGTAACGGTGAAGAACTGCTCCGGGATATGGGTTGTCTCGGAGGCTGTTGCAGTCAGTCGTTCAATAAGTTGCTTCTTTTGTTCAGCGGTCAGTTTGCCGCTCTCTATTGATATGTAAGGCATTGTAGTCTTCTTTTGTCATGCGGTAAAAGTGTTCGGTGCGCTTGTCTCCGAGAGGTGAAACGACATCATGATCAGTATGATGGTACTTGAATCCACTTTTCTCGATGACGCGTTTCGACTTGACGTTGCCATCGTAGTGACCACACCACACTGCATCAAGACCCAGCTCATTGAAGCATCGTGAAAGCAAAGCGTTGACTGCTTCGGGAATAAGACCTTGACCCCAATAAGGCTTGCCAATCCAGTAGCCTATCTCGGCTTCACGCTGCGTCATGTTGGCCGAGTGAAGACCGTTGGAAAACATGATTCCGCAACTGCCAACCGGCTCGTTGGTATCTTTCAACACAACAGCGTAGACTTCGGGAGCGGCAAAAACAGTGCGTATGATTTCAAGGCTATCACTGACACTGGCGTGAGGAGGCCATCCGGCAATCGGTCCGATGTCGGGGTCACTCGCATATCTGTAAAGTGATTCGGCATCGGATTCCTGCCAAGGTCTCAATATCAATCTGTCAGTGTCCATTATGAAAGGATATTTTTCAAATCATCATTTAGAAACATTGTCAGAGTAAACTCGACAATCTGATAGTCGGCAATGTCATTGATATTAAACGGGTCTTGCGCGATAATGGAATCTACAGCCGCACGATTGTCGGCCTTTATCATTATCACACCGCCAACGCGGGGTATCTGCGGACCGGAGGCGATAAAATCGCCGGCGGCATAATGTTTGGCAAGATAGTCGCGATGCGCCTGAAGATGACGGTCAACCTCTTCAAGCGGTTTCTTATATGTCAGAATTGCGATAAACATGGCTGTTCAATTTTTCCAGCGTTTAAGATGAGGAAAAAACTGTCGCATCTGCTCCTTCATCTGTTCGACAGTGAGATTCTGACCTGAGTTTCTGTTTATCTCATCGGTAAACTGAGCGCAGTGGTCAATCATCTGCTCCATTGTCATATTCTGCGTGAACTTGCCGTGCTTGTAGCAGTAGATGCAGTAATCCTCGTTTGGTGTACCGTCGGCATTCGTGCCGAGTACTTCATTTGTGAGCGGCATTCCGCAGCTCTGACAGAATTTCATATCCATATCGTTAGTGATGTTTTTGGCGGTTTGACATTATGGCATCGAAGTTGTCGCGACCCCAGTTGATGAGGGCCTCGACATGTGGCAGAAGCGTTCTGCCGAACTCCGTCACCGAGTATTCCGTCCGTGGGGGGACGTCAGGAAAGAGCTCGCGACGGATTATGCCATCCGTGGTCAGTTGACGAAGCACCTGCGAAAGCACCTTTTCCGATACAGACGGGATGTTGCGGTACAGCTCATTGAAGCGCACCGGCTCGTTCTCGGAAATTTTCAAGAGAACCACCAGTGCCCACTTGTTGCCCAGCCATTCGAGCATCGGAGCCGCCTTGCAATATTCGTAGTCAAGTTTTTTAGCCATAACCGGGGTTGCAAAAACGACTGATTACGAGCAATACAAACTTTTCGGTAAGGGTCGAACCCTTAGGTAAGTTATTGCTTCCACGCTGATAATCATCTAATTTTGCACTCCAAAGTTACAAAAAATAATCGAGATATGATATATCCGCAACTACATTTCACCAGGCAGGTATGGCGACCGCCATACGAGGCCGGTTCGCAGCTACTTCAGATCACCTCCGGCTGCACATGGCACAAGTGCAAATTCTGTAGTCTTTACCACGGCACTCCGTTCCGTATGTCGCCTCTCTCGGAAGTAGAGGAAGACCTGAAAGTCATTCGCCGGTGGCAGCCACGCGCACGTAGAGTCTATCTCACCGGAGCAAATCCTTTCGCGCTGAGTTACAACAAGCTGATGGATGTGGCACTTCTGCTGAGGAAATACCTCCCTCACATGGTGTCGTTCGGAATGTTCGCCCGCGTGACAGACATTGCTCCAAAGTCAGTGGAGGAACTGAAAAACCTCCGTCACATGAAGCTCGACAGCATCAACATAGGCATCGAGACGGCTCACGACGAAACCCTTGATAAAATGAACAAAGGTTATCACGCCTCTGACATTCTCGAACAGCTAACAAAACTCGACGAGGCCGGAATCCGTTACAACGTGTTCTATCTTAACGGACTCGGAGGAAAAGGCAAAGGAGTGGAAAGTGCCGTGGCAACAGCTGACATTCTTAATCAGCTCCACCCCTGCATCATCAACATTGTGTCGCTGACAATCTTCCCGGAATCACAACTGTATCAAGAGGTCATAAACGGAACTTATGTGGAAGAGCCGGAAATCGAAAGGCTCATGGAGATGCGAACACTTATTGACCGACTGAAGATAAAGGTCAATCTGCTTGGTCATCACGTTTCCAATACGGTGCCGATAACCGGAGCATTGCCGGACGACAAAGCCGCGATACTCCGTGAATTTGACAAGGCGATAGCAAATTTTCCCGAAGAGGAACTCAAAGCCTATCGCAGCAGGATATGGCATCTGTGAAGATTCCTTATCCATTTCAGGTCTGTCCCGGTAAGGACAGGCCTTTTTCACGCCATAATGTCATTGAAAATTCGTAACTTTGCAGTCTAAATCTCAACATATTCAAAGCAGTACAGAAAATGACTAAAGCAGAAATAGCGAGTGAAATCGCAAAGACAACCGGCATCGACAAGGCCGCAGTTGTTACCGTTATCGAACAGTTCATGACCGTTGTGAAGGACAGCCTCACACACGGCGAAAACGTGTATCTACGTGGCTTCGGCTCATTTGTGGTGAAACAGAGAGCGGAAAAGACAGCCCGAAACATCAGCAAGAACACCACCATAATTATTCCGGCGCACAATATCCCGGCTTTCAAACCCGCCAACTGCTTCAAAGAGGAAGTCGCAAAGTAATATGGACTACGAGGATAACGAATATGGAGAGAACTCCGTTGAAGATATGATGGTCGATTACGACTATCACATCAACACAGGAGAACTTCCTAAACTATTCGATGAATCATCGGTTGACGAGTTCATCGCCAACCTCAATGACTGGGATTGATTATGTGTCCGACAGCAGAATATCCGTTCAGTATAACAGATTTACACACAACTCCGTTAGGTACTGAACGAATTAGGAAAAATCTCAACTTGACGGAATCTCAGGATGTTGTAAATTTTTGTCGATGTTTCATCCTTGAAGATTTTGCCACATTTGAGCGTAAAGGCAAGAACTGGTATGTTACCGCAGGACATGTACGCATAACAGTCAACGCAAACAGCAATACCATTATCACCGCCCATAAAATATAATGATTAAACTCCGGTGTGTCATCGAGCATATCACTTACCAAAATGAGAAAAACGGCTGGTCGGTGATGAAAGTCAAGGTCAAGGGATATGACAATCTCGTGACCCTGACCGGTTCGTTGCTTGACGTACCCGTGGGAAGTGTTCTTCTCGTTGACGGAGATTGGCGTGTTGATCCGAAATATGGTCAGCAATTTGTGGCTCAGTCATGGACTGAGGTAATGCCAGCCACTCTTTATGGTATTGAGAAATATCTCGGCAGCGGTCTTGTAAAAGGTATCGGCCCGGCATACGCCAAGGCTATTGTTAGCCGTTTCGGATTGGAGACAATCGATGTGATTGAGAACGATATCGAGCGGTTGCTTGAAGTGCCGCGTCTCGGCAAAAAACGTATGGAGAAAATCCGCGAGAGCTGGGAAAAGCAGAAAGACATCAAGGAGGTAATGGTATTCCTTCAGGGTCATGGAGTAAGTACCGCTTTCGCCGCCAAGATATACCGCAAGTATGAGAAGGAGTCGATCGCCAAGGTGAAGGAGAATCCCTATCAGCTTGCTGATGATATATGGGGAATCGGTTTCAAGACAGCCGACAGCATAGCCGCGAAGATGGGCTATGAGAAGAACGACCCTCGCCGGTGCCGCAGCGGAATACTTTACGCGCTCAACGAACTTGCCGAGGAGGGTCACGTCTATGCAGAGCCGGAGCAGTTGGTCGAAGCCGCAACCAAACTATTGGAGGCAGACGAAACGCCGGTTCGTCAGACTCTCACCTCAATGATGGTGGCAAAGGACGTTATCTCCGACAACGATGTGATTTATCTGCCGCCATTCTATCATGCCGAGAACGGTTCGGCTAAACGGTTACAGTCGTTGCTCTCCGACACTTCGCTTTTCAATTCCGATATTGCCGCAGAACCGGAAGCCGAATACGGGACAAAATCCGGCGGCATAGTCTATGACGAAGTTCAACAGGCGGCGATTCAGAAGGCACTCAACTCAAAGGTTATGGTGCTGACAGGCGGGCCCGGCACCGGCAAGACAACCACCACACAAGGGATAATCGCCGCCTTCAAGGCTCGGCATATGAGTATTCTTCTCGCTGCCCCCACAGGTCGCGCCGCCAAACGAATGACCGAGGCCACCGGCATGGAGGCGAAGACCATACACCGTCTGCTGGAATACAATCCGATGGACGGATACAAACGTAATGACGAGAACCCGCTGGAGGGTGACGCGCTGATTGTGGATGAATGTTCTATGATTGACATCCTGCTGTTCTACAATCTGATGAAGGCAATCCCCTCGAATATGCGTCTGATACTTGTGGGCGACATTGACCAGTTGCCGAGTGTCGGAGCGGGCAATGTGCTTCGTGACATCATCGACTCGCAACAGATTCCGGTAGTACGGCTGACCCGCATCTTCCGTCAGGCTCAGTCGAGCCGCATCGTGATGAACGCCCATGCCATCAACGCCGGGCTGTTCCCGAACATCAAGAATGGCCTTGACACCGATTTCTTCTTCATAAATCAGGAAGATGCCGATGAGATGGTCAAACCCATTATCGGACTTGTGCGCGACCGTCTGCCTAAGAAATACGGTTATCCGCCCAAAGAGATACAGGTGCTGACACCGATGCAACGTGGCACTGTCGGAGCCGGGAACCTCAATATCGAACTGCAAAACGCCCTCAACCCTGCGGGGCCGTCATTGACTCGTGGCGGCTATACCTTCCGTCAGGGCGACAAGGTGATGCAGATACGCAACAACTACGACAAAAATGTATTCAACGGCGACATAGGCTATATCACAGCCGTCGATACCAACGAGCGGACTCTGACCGTTACATACGACAGTCGCCTTGTCGAATACGACATAACCGAAATTGATGAGATTGTGTTGGCATACGCCGTCACAATCCACAAAAGTCAAGGCTCAGAGTTCCCGGTGGTGGTGATGCCAGTGACGATGAAGCACTTTGTCATGCTCCAGCGCAACCTCATCTACACCGGCATAACCCGCGCCAAGAAAATTTGCGTACTCGTCGGCACTACCAAAGCCCTCGCCTACGCCATAAAACAAAATACCGTCTCCAAACGCAACACCAAGCTGAAGGAGCGTCTAAACGAAAATAGCTTATGAGTAGTAAAAAATATATCGCGACACTAATCGCCATTAGTGGCTTCCTAACCGCATTTGCCGACACCGACAATCTCACAGGAGCTTGGAAAGGCCCGAAGGATTTGATGGTCAATATCTGCATTGACAATGATAAGCAGTTGTATGTGGGATATTGCGGTATTCTCCGCACCTACGGCTGGGTGGATTTCTCAACAAGCCTCACTCCTGATTCACTTATAATAAAGTCTGCCGATATAGGAAGTCCGTTCGAGGGACGCTTCAAAATCGAGTCTGACAATAGACTCGTCGGAAAACTTGAAATGGGTAGTCATGGCGATGATTGGTATTTCAACGGCAATGCCGAGCTTGTTAAAGAAAAGCCTGTGATGCCGGAAAATCTTAACCCAGAACTTGAAGATATCATACTTCCGTCAGATTATGGTGTGCTGGCTCGTGACCGGAATATAGCATGGGAAGCTCTCTCAAACCTAACCACAGAATCATATGGCTACGCGGAGAAAAATATGGTGGAAAAACTGCTGAATGCAAAGACATATCCGATTACACCGAAAGATATGATAGGGTTTAGCCGTGTGCGTTCCATACAGATAGATACCCGTGACGGCATATTCTCTTATCCGTATTTCAATTGCAGGTTCAAGAAAGCCGATGGAAAGGTTTTCTTTGAAAAGACAACCGGTAGCCAGCGTAAATCGGGATATGTCTATCAGAACAGTCCGGAGTCGCTTGTCTTTCTCGGAGGCTGGAGCGTTAACGATGACCCTCAGACCGGATACGGCAGTACAAACTCAGTTGTCGGCAAGGTCTATAAGATCGGCCCACGCAAAGCCATCATGATTTTTCCGACGGAAGAAGACCGGGTTGAAATCTACGAACTCACAAAATAACAGTCATGAAGAAGACCATATATTCAATATTGTCGGCAATCTGTCTGCTTTATTTGATTGGTTGCTCCACGCCAAAGTATTCCATCTTCCGTTATGACAACGGAGATGACTATTTTCGCGAGGGGCTGCATCGCATAGTAGGCAAGGATGGTAAAATCGGTTTTGCCGATGAGAAAGGGAATGTTGTCATATCTCCCCGGTTCGCATTCGTGTTCCCATTTGAAAATGGTCTTGCGAAAGCGACACATGAGGGTCATCAGGTGGCAGAGAGTGAACATTGGCAATGGATTAGCCCGGAGTGGTTTTACATAGACCACAAGGGAGATATTATAAGAAACGACCACCGCTATTCCCAGATCGAGGAGCGGCTGAAAACTTATGTTGCCGCACAGGATACCCGGATTGGTGTTGCCGTAATAATCGACGGAAAAGATACCATATCGATCAACGGCAACCGTGATTTTCCGATGTTAAGTGTCTATAAATTCCCGCAGGCGCTGGCTGTCGCCGATTACTGCATGAAAAAAGGTATAACATTGTCGGACACCATCGGCATTCAGGCAAAGGAGATAAAAGAGGATACTTGGAGTCCAATGCGGAATAAATATGGTGTCAGTGATTTGCGTCTGCCGCTGTCGGAGATTCTTGAATACTCCCTGCAACAGAGCGACAATAACGCTTGCGACGTGTTGTTCCGACTTATCGGAGGGCCGCAGGTTTCCGACAGTCTGATGAAGGCTTCAGGCTATGGAGACATCACCATTGGCTCGACCGAGGATGAAATGCACCGTGACCCGTATCTCTGTTATCAGAACCGGGCGACCCCGATTGCAATGGCTCGTCTTTTCGATAAGTTCTACCGTCTTGAAATGCGCCATGACAGTCCTGTCCACGAGGCTGTTGGAGCGATGATGATGTTGTGCGGCACCGGCGACAACCGTCTTCCAGCTCCGCTTGCGGCCACCGATGCTGTAATCGCCCACAAGACCGGAACAGGCGGACGCAATACTCAAGGACGCATTGTCGGAATCAACGATGCCGGATATGTATTTCTCCCGAACGGACGCGGCTATGCCATAGCCGTCTTCATAGCAGACTCCGCCTATGATATGGCACGGACTGAAAAGATAATAGCGGATATATCCAAAATCGTATACCAATCATTAGAAAATTAACAATCAGCACAATATAAGAATATGAAAAAGAGATTTATCTTGCTGTCAATGCTTCTGCTGTCCGTCATTGCCGGACATGCAGAGGGCGCGGACACCCCAGTGATTGAGGTGACAGGATCGGCGACAATGAATATCATCCCTGACCGCATCACAATAGAGATAGGTATGGAGGAGTATTACAAGCATAAGGCGTCAGGCGACAGCACCATTGTAAAACTCTACGATATAGAGAAGGATGTCCGTAAGACACTACGCGAGGCGGGAGTTCCGGACTCTATGATAGTGGTTTCGGAATTGGGCAACTACCGCAACCGGGATATGTCATCTACATTTCTGATGGCAAAGCGACTTTCGGCAACTGTATCTGACTTCGATCATATAGAACGCATATCCGACCGCCTTGACCGCAAGGGCATTGTATGCTTCAATATCACGAAAATCGACAACTCCGACATGGGGCAGTACAACCGTCAGGGACTAAAGGCGGCTCTCGACGCGGCCCGGCAGAAAGCGGAGTTTATCGCCGAGAACGAGGGGCTGAAACTGCTTATGCCTTACGAGATAGTCGAGACCACAAATGAGCCGTCAATGTATTCAGCGTTCAGCAATGTGGCTTATGACGGCGGTTCCGGCATGGAGAACATGCGCCGCATCGTGCGTCGTTACAGCGTGAATGTGCGCTACCTCTTTCAGTGAAACAGTAACGGCATGAACATCGGGGAACTGCTGTCGCAGAAAATCAATCTTCCGCAAATCAAGAGCGTGGCTTCATGGGCTTACGGCTCACGGGATAACTTGAACTTGCTTTGGGCTTTTGCGCGGTCGGACGACAGGCGGACAAGTGTGAACGCGCTTTGGGTCATGACCCATCTGCCGGAAACGGACGCTGAATGGCTGTTGTCATTGCGCGACGAGATGATTGATATACTGCTGACCGAGACAGACACGGGCAAGAAGCGTATGCTTCTCCATCTTCTTAGAGAACAAGAATATGCCGTTGGCGATATTCGGACAGATTTCCTTGACTACTGTTTGTCTAAAATCAATTCCGAGTGTGAGTCATACGCAGTCAGAGGTTACTGCATATATGCTGCCTATAAGATGAGCCGACATTTCCCCGAACTACTTTCTGAATTGGAGGAACATCTTGACATGATGCAATATCAGCCACTCTCTCCGGGTCTGAAAAGCGCACTCCGTCAGACAAAATCAAAAATATCAAAAATAAAGATATGACAAGAAAATCAATTCTGTCGGTAGCCACGGCACTGACAATACTTACCGCCTCATGCGGAGGCTACAAGGCAAATAAAGAGGCTGCCGACAATCAGCAGAAAGAGACCGTAGCGAATGTGGACGTGCATGGTCAGTGGTATTTGGATAGCATCGTATTCAGTGATTCCGACTATGTTCGCGTGCGTCCCGACGAACGGCTTTCAAGCATACATCAGTATATCGTCTTTGAAGACAACTCATATTTTATCAAGACAAACTGCAACACAATTTCCGGTTCATATACTATCAAGGGGGATTCAATCACGCTTGGCGACGGAGCTATGACAGAAATGGCCTGCGACAACATGGCAGTCGAGGACGCTCTCCGCAAGATTCTCCCGAATATCGCTACGGTGTATATCCAGACTGATTCCATCGCCCGGCTTAACAGCCGCAATCCGTCGGAATACATCGTGCTTCGCAAGGCACAGATAGAGATAAAATGAAATAACTGAAAACTTATGGAAGAAAATAAACTGATCCCCTTCACAGATGCTCCCGACACGGCAGTAATAACATGTTGCCATGTGACAGACGATGGCGCACCAGTGCTTTACGTTTCGCATGACGAGGACGACGGCATGTGGCAATTTCTTTGTGGCGGAGAGCATTCGGAAGATGAAGCAAGAATCGTCTCCCTGAGATATATTTATGAGCTTGACCATTCGGTCGGTCTGCTGAAAGATATGCCTTGCGGCTGTTATGCGGAAAGGGAATCTCCGGCAGAGGAATGGATTGTGAACGGCTAAACAGATACTAACCATTGGAGACTCTGTTTGCTTCATCGGCTGTTTTGCCGTTTGCGAGCATTTATATATGTGTGATTGAAAGCAGGAAAAAAGGAAACTTCTTTTGCCGGGTCAAAATATTCAGATGATTCAGATAGGCAGATATAAATTGGGATTCGCACCGCTGTCGATGATAGTTGTTTTCATCGTCCTCTCGGTGTGTGCCGTTGTTGCTGCTGTTCAGCAAACCAGACCGGAATCTCCTATGCCTTTGTCATACACTATCATAATCAATGAAGGTATGGCTCTGTTGGCAACACTGGTTTATGGCATATTCGTTCACTTCGCTATAGCAATCATCAACCGACTGAGGAAATGAATATCGAGGAGTTTAGGGATTATTGCCTGTCGATGGAGGGCGTGACGGAAATCTTAAATGGCACATCGTTGTTATAAACTATGTAAATAATCAAAATAATGAAGAATTTCAAACCAAAAGCATGGCTGCTTCCCCAGCCTGTGCTCATCATCGGCACATACGATGTCGATGGCACTCCCAATGCCATGAACGCCGCATGGGGCGGTCAATGGGACATGAACGAAATCATGATTTCGATGGGCGCACACGCCACTACGGAAAACCTTAACCGCAACGGTGAATTTACCGTTGCCTTTGCCACTGTTGATACTCTCGTGGCTTCCGACTATGTTGGCATTGTAAGCGGCAAGACGCACACCGACAAAATCCAAAAGACCGGCTGGAAATCCGCCAGAGCTGAAAATGTCAACGCTCCCGTTTTAGACTGCTTCCCTATGACAATGGAATGCCGCATCAAGGAAAAACTATATGAATCGGAATCCGGCTACTATATCATTGCTGAAATTCTCAACATTGTGTGTGATGAAAAGTATCTGGCAGCAGACGGCAAACCCGATGTCAAGAAAATGCGGCTCATAACCTTTGACCCGATTCACAACGGATACATCGCTCTCGGAGAGAAGGTCGGAAATGCTTTCTCTGATGGCAAAGCACTGAAATAAGACTGTAATTTATGCCATCCTTCATACCTCGTAAGCCATATAAGATAGGGTTAATCACCACATTCCGTTGTAATGCGGCATGTGAGAACTGTTGTTTCGGATGCCGTCCGGAACGCGGACGCACCATGACCATTGACGAGATGAGACATTATGTCGATATTTGTATAGACGCTTATCCTGATTCAATCAAATATCTTGATTTAACCGGGGGTGAGTGCTTTCTGCTCGGAAATGATCTGGATGAAATCGTAAGGTATGGCAAAGAAAGAGGATTGTCGGTGTCAATTGTGTCAAACGGATATTGGGGCAAATCATATTCCACGGCTTTAGAAAGGATTATTAAGTTGAAGGCTGCCGGACTTCAGAGCATCGCCTTCTCCGTAGGCGATGACCATCAGCATATACTTCCCTTGAAAGGCTGTCGCAACGCCGCAGTCGCCTCTGCCCGGGCAGGATATAAAGTGGAATTCCGTATGGAAACCAAAATTTGGGAATGTTCGGTATATGAGAAGCTTAAAGAGGATTCAGCATTCATGAGATTGGTCAATGCCGGAAAAATCGACATAGTATTCTGGAAATGGCGAGAGTTTAATAATAACATTCGGCATGGTCGCGGTTACCCCTGCCATTGGAGGCCGTATGAGGAAAGCAAACCATGTAATCTATTGTTCAACACCATAGAGATTACGCCGTATGGCGATGTTCTTGCGTGTTGCGGCATAGGCAACAGCAGAAATCCACACATGCGACTGGGCAATGTCTGGAAAGAACCGGTAAAGACAATCTATGAGAGGACTTACGAGGATATATTGAAAATATGGATAGGCAAAGAGGGCGCACAGGCCATTCTGCAATATGTCCATGACAATTCAGATATAAAATTCCACCAAAGCGGTAACGGATGTGAGTCGTGTATGGAGATTTTTGAGAATCCTAAAATCATCCCTTTCCTTCGGGAACATTACGATGATTGGGCAAACAAGATTTATTTCTACTGATGTATAAAGACAGACAAAACAAAATACCACACCCACGCACAATCGCCCGGCATTACGCAGAGGGCAAGTATTGCGACTACCCGACGGATATTGTTTTGTCGGCGGTGAATTCATACGATTATGAATATAACCCCACTGCCATTCCGATAAAGCTGGGATTCATACAGATATTTAATGCAAATTACAGAGCTTTCCTTTATCTGAGTGAACATAACACGCCGGACGAGGTTGCTGCATTTCTTGATAATCCCAATGTATTCATGGAAAAAGTCGGTGTTGAACTCGGCACTCCCTTCGATGATGTCGCTCCAAAGATTTTTGTGGCTATGGTTGAGAAGGATATGCTGGAAGCAATGAGAAATCCAGACACATCAGCCGTGTGCCATCTCATTCATTCTACAGATGAAGGCTCTTGGCCCATGCGACATCCTGAGCGTTTTCCAAAAGAATATATGAAACGGTTCACCTATGCAACTTTACGGGACATACCATATCTTTTGGAGGATGGAATTTTTGAAGCCAAAGGGTTCAATAATGAGATGTCTATAAATATTCTGTTCATAAGAGACCATTTCTCAGAGAAGTAAACTCCTGACAAATCGTGAATCCACAAGTTATACTTATTGTTATTGCGGGTACGGTTCTGAACCAAACAAACACTCAATCTAACTCGGTACGCTGTACAGTACTATAAGTTTATTGCATATAAGCAAATGATTTGATCAATCGAGATATTTTCGTTCAAATTCCTCATATACAATTCGGTTTGCACCGGAATTGATTAGTCGGTCTCGATGATTATCATCTACATTGGCATGACAACGTAAGCAAAGACATTGAAGATTGGAAAGCCTGTTATCTATTTTGCGCCCATTCTTATGATGAACGTGGATGTAGTGTTGGTCGTATGGGTCGGTAATATGTAAACCGCAACACTCACAAGTATATTCATGTTGCTCACGGATATTACGACTAATGGTCTCCCAATCTTTGGTATAACCAAATAAATCTACCTCTACATCGGTTTCCGGCACAGCTTCATCTGAATTTTTCAGAAGTTCAATGAAATCAGCGACTGTCATCTTTGGGTAGGCTTCCTGTGCTATTTTTATGCAATGGCTACAAATATTCAAGCCTGAAACCTGCTTGTCTGTATAATTGTCATCCATATCATGCACCCATACAGAATCTGTATTAGCACGTCGATATAGAGGAATTGAATCTCCATCAGAGAATCGATTGATTACATCACATTTTCGGATATGCGCACGTGGATTTCCATATAATTCAAGATGATAATCTCTTTTATATAGGAACACTTTACGCCGAATCCCGTCGGATGTGACAAAGATGCCTTCATCCGTAAATTCTATAGCTCCGCTACGAATTTCCTCGAGCGTAACATCTGCAACATCAATAGCCTTATAGCCCTCGGCTTTATTGACTTTGTAGCCGAGAGAAGTAAGCAGGCTTTTGAGACCACCAAACGCATGTATGGGTGCGCCGGTGGAGCAATCATCACAATACTCTTCCCTTTCCGGATCAGGTATGTCAAGTTCTGACCAACTCATAAATCAGTATCTTGTGTTGCTATGGTACTCAATAAGGACTTTTTGCTCATCTGCGGGATAAACAACCCGATTAAGATATACAGGCTGGTCGGTGTCACTACAAGTAGCATAACGCAACTTCCATTGTATGAGACCTTCCCATTGGTTAAAATAACAAATGGTGATAATCGCAGAGCCGTTTTTATATTCGACTGCCGGCATCAAATCCATCGGGAGGTTAAAAGCCGCTTTGCTCACTTCTTTTGGTAATTTAAGCAAATCATTGGAAGATGCGATGAAGGACCGCTGACGATATGCTCCCGAGCCAAATGCAGGAAGGATATATTTGAGATTATCAAGTATAAAGACTTCCCAGATACCATCACCGAACCAATTATCAAGAACAGTATGCTGTATCGGTGAAGGAATTTCCGTTGTAAGATTTTCAGGAATCAAACCATCTATTGATAACGAGGCCTTGTATTTATGTGAAATACGATATTCCGGTTTCGGAGACTTAACGAGTTTTATCTTCTGAAGAAATGATTTCTTTTGGGGTATTTCAACCAAAGATGGCTCATAGTCCCCACGAACTTCTTTCATGTGAAGATAAGGCGCACAGTAGAACCCCATACGCGAGGTACTGACACGGAATACGCCTAATTCCAAGAAGTCCTTATCGAATTTTATGTAGCGGAAGTTTCGTGTAATGAAGGACGCATCGAAGATAGAATAATCGTCGATGTCTTCGATAAAGAAGTTATTAGAAATGCTTTCTAACACCTCATTATATATTTGAGCGAAATAGTTAGCCATTTATTTATTCTTTTTGACGAAGTTTTCAAGAACCTCATCACCGGTTGTTACTATTCTAAATTCAACACGTCGAGATAAATCTTTATCAATCGGATTCCCCGACTTTTGGGTATATTCACCATCAGAATCAACGGATTTACCATAAGATAGGCCATTGGCTGTAAGCCAAAATTCGAGTTGATGCTGTTGCTCTGGAGAATATTTCTGATAAGCTGGCATATTACGGAAATATCGAATAACGCTTAATGCACGTTGTTGAGAAAGCATTGCGTTTGCTATATATGGGTCAGAGTCATAACGAGGAATAGGAACATCGTCAGTATGGCCTTCTATACGAATTTCCTGAATTTTATTTGAAAGAGAATCATTCAAAAGAATGGTGAAATAACGAGGGAGAAACTCATCAAGAATTTGCTTGAAGCGAGGAGTTAGTTCGTATGAACCAGTCGCAAACAGAACAGTTGGCTCCTTAAATTTCATAGTCAGGTCTTTACCTATCGCCATTTGCCATTTTAGAGTATCTCCGGCAAATTCTTTCACAAGTTTTTCGTGCATCTCGTTTTTCGTTTCTACATAATCTGTAAGAACAGATTGGTTTTTCTGGACGCGACTGATATAAGCAATGGCTACAAATAGGAAGATAACCATCAGACCAGTCATCAAATCAGAAACGGAAAGCCATACATTAGGTTTTGCCATAGTTATCTGCCTTTAATCATTGCTTGAATACAAGTATCAAGTTCTGCAAGAGTCGTGTTCAAACGGTTGTAGAACTGACGATCAATATCAGTAAGTGAAGTGCGAAGAGTCTGAGATGTACGGTTGAGCATACCTACACCTTCTTCAAGACTACGCTTGGTACCCGCCCAGAACTGTTCATTGTAGTCCTTGATCTTACCTAATTCTTCGAGTTTCTCAATAAGCATCTGTACACCATCAACGAAGTTGCGTTGTTTGCGTACCCATTCATTGAGTGCTTTTGTTGAGGCATCAAACGACTCCATATTCGTCTGGGAAAGTTCTGCTGTCTTTTGCAGATGCTCTGCTGTCTTAATGAATTTCTCATCGTTGACAATAACCTCATTGAGAGCATCAACGATTTGACGTAGTTTGCCGCCTTCAGAAACAAGAGATTGAGTATCGTCTTTAACTCGGTCAAGTGAAGTCGATGTGGCTTCAAAATTTGTAGCCATTTCCTTGTACTGCTGAGTGAGAGATGCAATCATTTCCTTATTCTCCTCTTGCCATTGGTTTAGACGCTCAACAGATTGGTTGAGTTGATCAAAGTTTTCCTGAATAAGTTTGCTGATAAGGGCATCCATTTGTTTCTGGAACTCGGCAGTGACATTTTTCATCACTTCAACCAAAGCTTCAGTATTGCTCTTTTTAAGCAGTTCAGTGAATTCATCGAATTTACGTTCAAGAAGTTGATTGGTCTTATCCATACTCTTCTCGATTTGGTCAACCTCTGCATCAAGAATGTCTTTTAGCTTCTGAACCTGTTCATTGATTCCGTCTTGTGTTCCACTCATACCTGACAGAACATCAAGAATTTCGGGGACATGATGCGTAAATTCCGCAATCTCACCGGATGATTTCTGTACCGACTGAATTGCCTGAGTCTGAGAGACAGTAGCTTCTTCAAGATTGCCGATCGAATTAACCATTGCTGATGATGTCTCTTTGAGATTATCAAGTGATGATTCCTGACTGCGTTGTAAAATGACGATAGAATCAAGAGCTGATGTTACTGAACATTGCGACGTATTGATGCTCGAAAGTGTTTCTGCAATAGCAGATTGCGATTTCTTAACGCTATCCATAACATCTCCCATTGTACGGTAGAAAGCCTTCCGGTATGATTCTTGTTCAGCCAACTGCTGCTTTAGAGCACCTATTGCTTCTGCATTTAAGGTACTCATTTGTTGAACAGCTTGGCAAATAGTGCCTGCCGCCTGATTGATGTCTGAAACGCCACCATCGCTTTTATCTTGTTGACGACCAATAAAGGCTGACAGAATCATTGACCCAATCATACCGGCCAAAGAAGTAAAGAACGCGGTCTTTAAGCCATCAAGGAGACCCGGTATTGACTTGTCCAAATCGCCAGTGTCAAAAGCGAGAAGGCCTACAGTAATACCGTAGAATGTACCAAGAACACCGAGGGTTGATACAAATGTCGGGAAATATTCAACGACACGACGATTAGCAATAAGTCTATCAGACTTCTTTAATTTGACAACAAGCAGCAAACATACAAGGAAAACGATTGTGATTGCTACGAGCCAAGACCACGTTGATGCTGGAATAGATAAGTTCATTTTAGAAATAGAATGTATATGGTTCTCCGTCGATTACGATTGTATAAGTTAAACCCTGCATCTTCTTGCTGTACTTTATATTGAAGAAGCCTGAATATTCTGTTTCAGCAGGGATAGTGTGCATTTTCACATATCCATCGCCGATTTGTTGTCGAATCTGATTCTGGGAATATTGCAGGTTTGCAATATTAGCCCTTGCCTGTTGATTGGCAGCATACTGGGCAAGACCATTATAGTTAGTCGTATGTGCTTGGCCGTAAGCAGTAGTATAAGATGAGCCGTAAGCATTTGCGTACCCATAAATACCACCGACATTACCATAGGCATGGGCGTTTGCATTGGTGTAGGAACTACCTGAATAACTGGTTGTCGAGGATGAATAACCTGCTCCGGCGGCAGCAAGTCCTTCACCTAAGGCTGCCCAAAATGATTGCCATTGCTGTTTCTTACGAACAATACGGTCGTATTCTTCATAAGAAAGCAGTTCTACATCGAAAGGAATTGTGATGGTTTCATCGTATTCTGATTGATCACCCTTTTTTTTACGCCGTACTGAATGTTCAGCATAAATATCATCCTCAATGTTATTGTATTTACCTCCGATTTCTACTTTTTTCTGTCCTTTCTTTTTGGGATGACGATAACCGATTGCAGAAAGATTTGCTGGATTAAAGAGGATTGAGCGGTCACGGAAATTCTGAACGCTGATATTTACGCATACATACTTACCATATTGATCAAGAAAGTTTGCAACAGAATTTACGATAATTCCGTTGAACTTGACATATGAAACGACTGTGCCATTCACATAATATTGTCCGTACTCCTTTAATGGATAGTCTTCGATAAACTCGTCAATATTTACGTAGGGAACAGAATCAGCAGGATTATAAGATATATTACGAATATTGAAAGCGTCAGGATTTTCAAGATTCTCTATAAGGTCGAATTGAGAACAGCCATCGGGTAATTTCTCAAATTCAAGAACAAATTGATGACGTTGACCTGCACAGTCGAACAACATCATTTTGTGCTCAGCCTCACTGTCAATAGGCATATTGACTGTTGACAGCATTTTATATTTCTTTTGAGAACCGGGCACGGAGAGATATGTTTTGTCTCCGAAATTCATCCATTGGTGGCTTTGATTCCAAGTTGAATCTTCGGGAACGGTATAATCAAAGAATACTAGAGTGCTGAACTCTCTGTTATCAATCTGAGAGATATTCATACGTGGTGGCGCATCGAATGTTATCGACTTATGTTGAGCCGATAGACTGACAATAGATAGAGAAAAAAATAATAATATTTGGTATCTCATAACATATTATCGACGTTGAAAGTTAATCTCATGTAAGGGGCAGCAGAATAACTTTGCCTTATGACCTGTATGCGGGTCAGTTAGAGTTTCGGGCTGCAAATCAAATGGAAGCCGAGAAAGCATTCTCAGGCAGTTGCTGTTGTCTTCGTTGACATAAGCATAAACCTCCCGGACATTCATCTCGGATTTTAAGATAAACAGGACTCGGCTTATAGCCTGCAACATAATGCCTTTACCACGGAAAGGCTCGAAAAGGCAAAAGTCAATAGACCATTTTGGGAAGTTGATGGCTTTTTCATTCATGGCAGGAGTGTGAATGAAAATAAATCCGAGGTAGCCATCATCTCCCATTTTTATCGAATAACCGAACTCATAACCATATTCGGTTTTCGTATAATATTGGTGGAAATACTTACCGATTGCATCTGCTGATGAAAGATTGAGATTAGGCAGATATTTTTTAATATCAGGAGACGTCTTAGCCATTACTTCAACGACCTGTTGAGAGGATGGATCCATAACCAATCTTGCATCAATAGGTTGCAGTCGAACCTGACCCATTGGAACTTGTTTTATTTGGTCGAGGGAGAAGTAACGACCAATAATGTTCTCCGGCACATCCGGTGATGTTTCCTTTGGAGCTGCCTTGGACTTTTCCGGGAAGAACTTATTTACGACTTCCATGCGGCCATTATGGTCCATGAAGTCGACCATAAGAATTACTTCGCAGTTCGGGTCTTCAAATTCTGCATCAGGGTATTGAGTGATGTAGAATTTGAACTCGTTTCCGATTTTACGAGTAACCATCCAATCTTCCAAAGATACAACTTTCCGTTGCTCGTAATAGCTGTTAGCAATCTTTTCGAGAACTTTGAGGAAAGATTCGCGAGTATGAACCGTCGGTTTATTCTCGGTCTTGTGTGGAGTAGTTCGAGACGGAGAAGCCAAACTTGGATTAGAAGCGGCTGGCTTTGAATTCGATTTAGGGGCCGACGGAGTAACAAGATGCTCAAGTGCACGTCTAACTACGAAGGCGCCAAAAATTTCTCCATTAGCGCAAGAATCTATGTTATAATGGTTGCCTTTTTCATCAGCTGAACAAATGGAAAAATTACCGAGAGAGTATTCCATCGTGTAATATTCATATTTGAGGATTTTGGGATTTACCGTAAACATTGCCATTGCGACTTCTCCCATAAACTCGGTTGAAGGAGCTTTGATCAAGTAGGCTGTTACGTCTGAGCATTTTTTTAACGTTGAATCGGTAACGGTAATCTTCCTTACTAAGGATTTCCAAACGCTATTTTTTTGAACGATAGAATCAAAAGTCAGAGCAGATTGCAACGTGCCTTTATTATTCGCCCAATCGTGTAAGCGCTTAGGTATGTAGTCGAAAAACAGATAATAGTTGAAAGCCATTATCTCCTTTTTCGTTGGTTTCTTGCCAAATATAGAATCTAAAAAGCTCATATAATTAGTGTTTAATAATCGTCTTCGTCTTCATTTTCTTCATCATATTCTGAAGAACCCGAGGAATAGCCATCGTCATATCCACTTTCGTAACCCTCACAATACATTGTTTCATAATGATTGTAGTAGTCGTTGGAATCGTCGTACCCATACCCATGACTTCTTCCTCTGCGACCATCTTGTCGGCCTTGTTCATAACCATTTTCGTACCCCTCGTCATAGGCATCATCCGGAGTGAAAGAACTAGATGAATGCGAAGGAACGGCTACAGGAGTTGACGGATAATAGGATGGCGAAGGAGGCGTATACGAAGGAGTCGTAACCTGCGGCGTATAAGATGGCGCAGGTGTAGTTTTATAAGAGTTGGAATCGTGATTACTGGAGAGACCTATAACACACGCAATTATTCCAATCACGAATAAAACTACATAGCATCCGCAGCCCTCGTTATTGTTCATAGCTTCAATTTTGGAAGTGAATTAACTATGTCAACCGTCTGAACAGAGAGGTTGATGATTGAAAGAAGAAGGTCGAAGATGTAGGTAGGATTATGGTGTTCTTTACTCCAGTCGTTGGGGTCGTTGATGATAAGCGATTTGGAGTCTTGGGTTACGGCATAGCGTTCCATAATCCACTCAATAGCGGATTTACCATTGACGATATATTCGTAGGCTTTTGCCGGAATATTTTCAATGGTTATGTTGCCGTTGTAGATGATGCAAGATTTATCGGGGACGAGTTTCCCTGCTTCATTACGGACTTTTGGGAAAGTCATTTTGTCAACATAAAAATGACTATACTGCGTATAAGCAAAGGGATTATCGTCTGATGGTTCCTCGTAAACAGCATCAGCGATTTTAGAAACAATGTCTGGTGAAGGTGGCACTTGTTCATAGTTCAAGTGCAATTCGGCAAGGGCTTTACCGGCTTTGTAGAAAGCCATAAAGTCCTGTACGTTATCCACGATGGGGATTCGCGGTAGTGATTTCTTCAAGTCGGCGGCAAAACGCTCGCGATACTGCGGAGAGTGGAGTATGCCATAGACGTAATAAAAGATATGCTCCTTGGTTATCGCCTTGGAATTGCCGAATCGTTTGCGCACCTCTTTCAGAATCCAATCGGTGATGCCATCGCGATGGATAAATTTATCCTCCGAGGTCTCATCATCGAATAGAGATGCTTGTGTTTCTTTGCGTTCTTCGTACCAATAGAGAGGGAAGCATTGGCTCTTACCGATAAGTTCAAGGTCAGGAAGTTGGTCGGTAATAATGCAAGTGAAGTCTTTAGTAACACCAACGCCACTTACACAAATGACAAGGTTTTCAGCGTCTTTGAAAGGGAAGGCTTTTGATTTTATGCCTAAAAGTTCATTAAATTGTGAATCTGCATATAGAGCTTCCTTTGTAAAAGGACGATAAAGAGATGCAACTATATTATCGGAAGAAAATTGTCCTTCCTTGTTTTTGAGAATATCGTTGCGAAGTGCTCTCGTCCAACTTATAAATGTATCATCGTCTGAAAGGAACGATGCAACATTAGAAAGTATCTTTTCTTTGGTTTCCGAATCCGAAGTTTCAAGAAGCTGATGTATTCTTTCACATTCCTTATTGTAGTTGCCAATCATACGCGACATATTTTCGGCAACAGCGGAAGAAGAAAACCCATAGCACCAGACATCACGTTGGGTTTTAATGCCGTTGGTATGAACAGCATTAAAAAATTTCTGCCCCTTGTTGGTTTTATCCTCTTTATCTCCCAATGCAATGAGAGAATCAAAAGCACCGTCGCGTTGGTTAATCCAATCGTGGCGGTCGGTAGGTTCGATGATTTGCCATTCAATCGAACGACCGTGAACTGATTTGAACTTCTTAACGAGGTCGAGCTTTTGCTCGCGAGTTAAGTAGTCGCCAATATCGTGATAATGAATTGTGGCAGGCTGCCCTGCTTTTGCAGGATTTTTAATGAGGAATGTAATCGTTATAGGAGTGCGAGAGCCTCCACCGAATATTTTGCCGCCCTCTTTGCGAGAAAGCTCGCCACTTGTTCGTTGGTTTCCGCGAAGGTTGAGAACGTAGATGTCAGAAAACTCGGATTCAAGGCAAGCACGGAAACCGTCTTGTGCATTTCCATCAAGCCACGAGCCATTGCTTATGAACGCAATAATACCACCGTCGGAATTGGCGGCAATGCGGTCTGAAGCCCAACGGAACGCTTTAATATAACTATCGTAAAGAGAGGTTTTAAGTGTAGCCGTTGAACGGTCTGCATAAGTATCAGCAATACGCTTGTCCAAAACAGGGTATGACTGGTTTTGTGCATTATCATTGGCTGACTTTTGCCCGACTGAATAAGGAGGGTTGCCAATGATAACACGGATAGGAGCGCGTTTCTGACGCAGCACACCCTCCGAATTTTCGCGGAAGAACTCTTGTGAGAGAGTTTGCTGTTTAGATTCGGCGAGTTGGAATGTGTCAGTAAGGCATATTCCATCGTAATTGACGTAGTGGTCGGGCTTCATCAAATCGTGGTAAACAGCTTCGATGTTTACGTCTGCGATGTAATAAGCAAGCAGCACGATTTCGTTACAATGGATTTCGGTTAGATACTTGCGCTCCATATCCTCGGGCTTGATAAGTCCGGATTGGAGCAATCTGGTAATAAACGTGCCTGTACCTGTAAAGGGGTCGATGATATGCACGTTCTCGTCAGAAAGCGAAGAATTGAACTCTCGTTTGAGAATATCGTTGACGGAATGGATAATGAAGTCTACGCACTCAACGGGAGTATAGACGATGCCGAGTTTTTCTACGGTCAGAGGGAAAGCCCCTTTGAAGAATTTCTCATAGAGATTCTTGATGACGGTCTGTTTGCCCTCCAAGTTGTCAATGTTGCCGACATTGACACGCACGGAGTCGTAGAACTGCTCCAATTCAGCGGTGTCTTTCTCGAAACCGCCTACTTCTTCAAGTTGCTCAATCATTCGGTGCATTGAGCGGCTGACAGCGTTGTTATTGACAAAGTTGTAGTCTTGGAATAACGCATCGAAAACCGGTTGAGAAATCAGATGTTGAGCCAACATCTCAATGGCTTGTCCTTCATCCACTGAGGGATTAAGGTTTTCTTGTAATCCCTTGACGAAGATGTTAAACTCGGTTTTGAGAGAAGGGACGTTCTCAACGAGTTTAGATATGCGTTCTATGAATTTACGCGCAATAAGACCTACTTTTTTAGACCAGTTTTCCCAATAGAGGCGGTCGCCACATTTCTCCACAAGTTTAGCGTAAATGCCTGACTGCATTTCACCAAAACGGAGTTCGAGCTGACGGGCGACTTCCGCATTTTCGAGTTGTTGCGCATCATGAGTGTCTTGACCATCCGTCATGGCATTATGACCGATGCCGGGGCCACCGACAACGACTTTGGAGGCTTTGTTCTTGTTCAGGGCAATCTTTTGAACTTCCGCATTGAAATGATCATCGTGTGAACGAAGGGCATTGAGGATATTCCAAACGGTAGAAAAGTAAACGTTATTGTCGAGTGCATCTTCGGGCTTTACGTCAGAAGGTACGACAATTGGGATAATTATATATCCATATTTCTTTTCTCCCGGCTGACCTTTTCGGAAGTTACGCATCACTCTCCCTACAGACTGCACTACATCAACCTGTGAGTTGCGGGAAGAAAGGAACAGCACTGCGTCGAGTGCCGGCACGTCGATCCCTTCCGATAGACAGCGCACATTAGTAAGCACCCTACACTCGTTATCTTCAATGTTGTCTTCGGCGAGCCATGCGAGCTGTTCATTTCTTGCCTGTGAGTTCATAGAGCCGTCAATGTGCCGAGCGGCAACTTCAACCACATTCTCACGTTCTTCAGGGTCGATTGAGTCTCGGTATTTCTCACATATCTTTGGAAGTACTTCGGAAGTATTGATTGAGGTGCCGGGAGAGGATGAGTTACCAATCGAAGAACAGAATGCAATAGCGCGGTGCATTACTCCGGGATCATTGTCCCAAGTAACGCGGTTATCTCCACGAATGATTTTTGAAAGTCCATTGATAACACCTATTAGTTTGGAGGTATCATCAAAGTTTAATTCAATATTATTCGGGTCTTTAATATCATTGAGGACTTCGCCGGGGAGGTCATCTTCATTGACAGTGAGAACTAAAACTTTATAATCGGTAAGGAGTCCGTGTTCTACTGCATAAGAGAAGTTTACACGGAAAAACTCGTCACCATAAAGTTTTTCATCATCCATTGAGCAAAGAATAGCATCTTTTTCAGAGGCTTTGATTTTTGCTGACGAACCATATAGGCGAGGCGTCGCCGTCATATAAAGACGCTTGTTCCCTTTGATATAATCCGCATCGTGGATTTTTGTAAAGCTGCTTTCGTCCCGGTCTGATAGTTTCACGCCAGTTGTGCGGTGAGCTTCATCGCATACGATAAGGTCAAACTTACCGTATGAACCACCGGTCTCTTTGAGCGTTTCATCTTGGGCAGCTTTTATAGCCTCGATGGATTGATATGTCGAAAACACAACGTTTAATCCATCATGTGAACGATATGCCTTTAATTGTTTCGCAATACTTTTGGGATTTGTAGTAGCTGGAACAGCAAGGTCAACGGCAGAATCCTGCGTATCATCGAAATCTTTTTTGATTTTACGAGATGCCTTTGAGTCAGAGCAAATACAGATGCCTTTAATGGGCTTCGTTGCGTCAGCACACCACGCATTGAGAGTCTGACCGAGAAGTGAGATTGAGGGAACGAGGAAAAGAACGAGCCCTTTTTCGGGAAGCATTTCTTCGGCTATTTTCAGAGCCGTATATGTTTTGCCTGTTCCACACGCCATTATGAGTTTCCCTCGGTCGTGGGTTGCGAAGTACTCGTGAGCTGCTGACATCGCACGGAGTTGGTGTTCTCGCGGTTGCTTGCCGGGAAGCATTGCATCCTTGCCTTTGAGTCCATCGAGAAGCGACTGCCAATCTACCGGAGAATTTTGTAAATCAACTAAGGAAACACGATTGACAGGCGGATTTTGATTTTGGATTGCTTCTTCAGCGTTAATGCCCCAATGGTTGGTTGTAGAAATCCACACGCGACGAGCGAAAGATGTTGTCTGCAAAGTATCAACATCCTTGAAAGTGCGGCTTGAAGTTGCGAGAAAAGAGTCAACCGCAGGTTTATCAATCGTCGCATCCTCTTTGTAGCACTTACATTGAATAGCCCAATAATCGCCGGTATCGGTGTGGGCTACGAGATCAATGCCAGTATCTTTGCCACCGAAATCTTTCTTTCCGGGAAAATCCTCCCACATCCAAACATCAGTAAGATTTGAATAGCGTGGGTCAGAGAGCAGCCATGAGCGCATAAGTCGCTCAAACTGCAATCCTTTTCCCTTCTCGGTAAAAGATTCTGTTCGGAATTTATGTAGAATATCGTTTAATGTCATAATGATAGGGGCAACCATCTCTTGTTAAGAGATTTGGATATTCTACAACTCTCTAACAATCACCATTCTAATCGTTGGTGTGATATGCCGCAACTAAACAATACGGCAAATCTTCAGAAAATCATAGTTTTTTGTTGTGTTAAAAAGAGTGCTTGATGGCTAATATATCGGTATTTTTTAGTAAATTTGCGTAGCATTAACCATCTCTTAACAAGAGATTTGAAGTTTGCTAAACATCAAAACCCCAGAAGCTAATAGCCTCTGAGGTTCATTATTGTTAGAGAGCATCCATGATTATGGAATTGGCCTTATCTACGACGGAAGTGTCAAGATTGGAAAGATAAATCTTTGTTGTGCTTTCACTATCATGTCCCATCCCCTCGCTGATTACTGAAAGTGGTATTCCCTTAGCTTTGGCAGCCGAAGCCCAACTATGTCGAGCCACATACATCGTCAATGGAATTGTTATCCCAACCATAACTGCCACCTTTTTCAGATTATGATTTATGCTATACCCCATATTATGATACACCCATCGCTCATTAGTCCCCGGATTGCGAATAATTGGCAACAGATAGTCACTTTTGTTTTCCGGATATTTGTCAAGTAGCATCTGCATTTCCTTAGTCCATTCGATGGTAAGTTGCTGACCTGTCTTGCGGCGACGGTAGGTGACATAGCCGTTTTTTAGGTCTGCTTTTTTAAGGAATGCCATGTCAATAAAACTCATGCCTCTGAGAAAGAAACTCATCATAAACATATCGCAGGCAAACTCCAACGATGGGGACATTGATAAATCCAAAGACTTGATTCTCTTGATTGTCTCTAATGACAATGCTCTTTTTACAGTCTTGCCAATCCCAGTATAGATGTGTCTGAAAGGATTACGGTTCTCAGTTATCTCTTTCTCGACAGCACGATTATATACTGCACGAAGTATTCTGGCATAAAATGAGATCGTGTTATAGGCAATCCCCCTCTGAACGAGCCATGCCTCATACGCCTCCATTGTCTCCGATGTGAGACAGTCAAGCATTATATCCTCGTCATGACGGAACTTCTTGAAGCTGTTGAGTGTGGACTTATACGTTTCTGATGTCCGGATCTTGCCGTTCTGTTTGAGCTTGGCAATGATGCTCTCCATAAAGTTGAACAGAGAGTATTCATGAGCATAACGGTTGAACTCGTCGATTACATCGTCAGCGGTATAACTCAGACCGTTGTCATTCAGTTTGCGGTCAATCTTGGTTAACCGTTCAACATCCCAGCGGATACGCTCGCGGATTGAGAGGATGAACGATTTTCGTTCACTCTTCTGGGTGGTGATGACCATTGAGCGGGATTCGTCCCACTCATCCGGGAATACTTTGTAGTCTGAAAGGAGTTGTCGCACCTTCCTTTCGTGGATAATCTGATAGTAGATTGTTCCCTCGTGGTCAGCGACAGTCGAGGGCCTGAACTTTACTTTTATCGAAGTCATTTGTTTTGGACGTTTTGATTTGTCTATAAGATACAGCGAAGGGATACACTCCGAAAAGTGCATCCCTCCGGCAGCATCATAAGGTGTTGATTTTACGGAATGTATAAGGCGGCAAACTCCTGACATCGACGTTTGTATAGACCTTTGTGAAATCTACCCTTATATTTGCAGTGGGCGACGTAGGACTTGAATATGTTTCGATCGCCGGCTTTCAGTTTACGATAGACAGAGCTTTTCATTACAGCCCCCGGTCCGATATTGTATGAAAGGACACCTAACAGGAGTGCGTCCATCGGTTTGAATCCTGCAAAAAGAGCGATGAACTTATTAAGGTCTTTGCGAAGGAGTGCATCAGCCTCTCTTTCACTCATCTTATAGCCACGAAAGTATTTCTCTCCGGGTAGTTTTCTGTGACCATATCCGAGGTATGGCCAATGCTTTCGGGAGTCATGCAAAGTCTCATGGTGCTTGATGATTAGAACTGCTCTTTCGTATGGAGGTAAATCCATTATGCTTCGCTTAGCGGCGAAGGTTGGCGTAGTGACCGCGAGGGTCACTAACGCCATGAGAAATATCATGATTCTTTTCATAAGCCGATGGGTGTTATGGTTCCGGGATTGACAGGAGTGATGATTCCGGGAGTTTTACCGCCGTCATCGTCTCCGCTGTCTTTACTGTTGAACTCGAAAGTCTGGTGCCACGGGGTAGAATTGAACGAATCTTCCACGACCACGAGGAATTTGTGAGCCTCGGAGGACTGGGCTGTGTAGTTGAGGCGGAAGGTCATGCTTTCGAGAAGGACGCGGTCGTTGTTGACCAGCACGGGACCATCGACGAGTTTGAGAGTGCCTTCGCCGTCATACTGGAAGTAGCGGATTGTGTAGAGTGTGTTGGCGTAGTTCCCTTCGGGTTTAATCTCGAAGCGCAGTTCTACTGTCTGCCCCTTTGTGATTTTGTCGCCGTATGGCATGACTTCCACGGTGAACGGATAGGACTGCTGCACGTCGAGGTCGTCGGAGCATGAAGTAAGGGCGAGGATGAGGGTAAAAAGGATTGCCCAAAAACCGAAGAAGCGGGCTGGTGTGAAGCGGATTTCGCCGATTTTATTCAGTATTGTATTCATTGTTTTTCAGAGTTTTAATTTTGAGTTGTTAGAAATTTTGGGTTGGGTAGCCACAAGGAACTCGTTGAGATCCTTGTGATCGGAATAGAGGGCGGACTTATCCATTACCTTGTCGCCCACCTCCCTACGGAGTCTTGCGAGGGCGGCTCGCCCTGCCTCGTCGTTGTCGAGGTAACAGGCAATTACGGAATAGTCCGGGAAGATTGTCAGGGCTTTGCCGACATTGGCAACGGAGTTGAGAACAACCGAGTCGGAACCGTCATTCAGTCCGAGGCGTTCCGCTGAAAGAAAGTCTATGAAGCCTTCAAACACGTTGCATCGGGCGTTACCCTCTGCAACGTGGGTTATGTGCTTCGGCGGATATGAGCCTTTGAAGAAGGACGAGCGCAACTCAAATCCATGTGCGTTGTTCTCGAAGCCTATGGCATAGTAGTCTTTGCCGTGGAGTCTGTAATCGACCTGCACACACCACCGCTGGGCGATGTTCCGGGGAATACCTCTGTCAGCGAGATATTTCAGCAATGCCGGCGATTCCAGTTTTGAGACTTTAACATCTTCAAAGGTAGGCTGCTCGATGAACGGTTCAGGCTTGTACGGCTTTGCAATGGGCATCTGCATCTTTTCGGCGATGAACTCCGCCTGTCTGATGAAGTCAGTGGAGTTACACAGTTCTCCGGCAAGAGTGAAGATGTCGCCTCCGGCTCCGCTCCCAAAATCGAACCATACCCCCTTTCGTGGATTGACATGGAACGACGGTTTTCGCTCGCTTCGGCATGGGGAATAAAACCACAGACCTTTACTGTCGCGTCCAGTCGGCTGATAACCCAGTTGATTCAGAAACTCGACAAGCGAGATTTTACGGATTTCGTCGATGTTCATAGGCGCATCTTCCGTTTTGGTTTGTCAGGCTTCTGCTCCTGTTTGGGCGGTTCCACCTTCTGCACGTTCCCTTTGGACTTCTCCAAAACCGACATTTGCCCAGCAATGTAGAGATTCAACTCTGACATATTACATGAACCTGTCAGTTCATAGGCGAGGTCATAGATGCCACCGTATGCGCCTGACTTGGTGTCTCGCCAGAGATTTGTTTCAGTGTTGATTACCATTGTCGGACCGGGCTTATCATCGTAGGGGGCATTGTAAATACGGAGATTGCCGTCGGCTGCCACCGGGTGTTCCTGACCGAGAGCCTTCATAAAGTCAGTGAGCTTCACATTCTTTATGTCGAGGTTGATAATCGTCGGAGGATAAGGGCGGCGAGCCATTGCCGACAACTCCTTACCCTGTTCATACTCGTTCATGTATTTGAGTATGAAATCGCGCGGGCCCATGTAGAGCGTCGGATTCATTTTGAGGGCGGCGAGGTCTATGATGTCACCACTCTGGTCAGTGGCATGGTCATACCATCGGTTCGTTTTCGTATCGACCACTAACATCGGCTCCGGGTCGTCGCGCTGTGGCGCATAATATAGTTTTATGTCCCCGAAAGCCTTGACAGGCTTTTCGCCAAGAGCCGCCATGAACTCCGTCAGCGGTATATTCCTAATGTCATTTTTCGTGTATCGCATAGGCTATTCGATTATGAATTTTACACCTATACCATAGATTGTATGGTAAATCTGAACATCGCTCCCGAAAGTGAATCGGCCTTTGACATTGGCGGTCAGGACTATCTTGTCGAACAGATAGAACTCCGCCTGTAAGTTGAGCGCACCGCCGTAGATGAAATTGTCGCCGTCATGGAGTGTCGAACCGTCGGACAGTGTTTTCTTACCCCAGTTTACAGTCTCGTATCCGGCAAGAGCGGATATGCCGCCATAAAGGTGGAATGTCATCGAGTAATCACTGAGTATATGGAGATTATATCCTGCCTCTCCTGTGAACTGCGCCACCGGAATACGACCTTTCGCGCCGTAGGGCTTGAAGGTCTGGAGATATTCTCCACCGAAAGACCATGTGTTGCCGTGGTTCCCAGTAAATACCGAATAGAATATTCCGAGGTCGTAACCGCAGTTGCGGGAGTTGCCGGTATAGAAGCCGTCTGCCATGTCAGCCTTGATTTCCACGGCTGACATTCCGGGGAGGCATCGCTGGGCCATTGCCCGCCCTCCGAAGAGGGCGAACACTGCCACAGCGAAGATTGCAAGAATCTTCTTCATAAGGCTTACTGGATTGAAAGTTCGTCAATTATATTTGCTCTCACGATGTCCTCGTTATCGACCACAAAGGACTGATGGCGACCGCCTTCTTTCTCAGCGATTTCTATAACGAGCTGCTTGTCATCTGGGATAGTGAATATCTCCAGTGCGAAGACCGTTCTTTCGGAGGTTTTGCCGTGTACGACCGTTACATAGTTCTGGGCGCGGAGCGGTTCAAGTACCTGCTCCTGCATGGCTGTTCGCTTGAGAACCTTCTTATCCACAATCTTGAAGCTCACATAATCAATATCAAAAGCGATATTGCTTGTATTCTTCAACTCGGTGTGGAAATAGAGAAGCCCATTGTTTGTGTAGATGGATTTGAGGAGGAACTGCACCCCGAAACGCTTTGAACCGATATGCTTGATTTCGCGCTTGTTCTGCTTGTAAATTGACTTCATAATAAGTTTGACAAGCATCGGGGACTCACTGCCCAATTTTTCGAGATATATCTCCTGAGCGTTGTTAGGGCGATTGACAGCCTCGCCGTCATGGAGAAAGTCGGTCATCTCAATACTCAGAAGCAGAGGCTCTTTCGCAAATTTGACGTTAAATGTGTAGTATGATCCATCATCGGTGATTACCGACAGGTTGGTCTCCTGTTTGAATGACTTGAAAGCCGATTTGACACGAAGCACATTCTTTGCACCGTCGGCGAGACCTGCCACAAGGTTCTCGTTGCCTAAATCGACATAGGTGATTTCAGCCGGGAAGATGATGTGAGTGGTCTTGTTGTAGCAGACCTCCAGAGCGTGAGGCGGAATCATGCGGTCGAAGCCTACCTTGCGGGTAAGACCGTCGAACTTGTCGCCGTCGGTGTAGCTGGCTCCGTACACGTTCATGTCGTGTTCGGTGTCAGGCGACACGTTATTATCGGTGTTTTTGGGTGCCTTGTCTTTTGCGAAGGCGGGGGTTGCCATGCCGATAACGGCGATGGCTGAGAGAATAAATGTTTTCAGTTTCATAAAAATTTACGTTGGATTTAAGTGGTTTTTAATTGTTTTCGGGCTGGTAAAGCATTACCCTGTACCCGGATTTAAGATGCACCTTGACAGTGCGCATCTTTTGGGTTAGATACTGGCTTACGCCGTTGATGAGACCGCGACCTACATCGGAGGCAATCTGCGCTCCGGCATCGGTGGAGATATTTATTGAACTGCCCATCGTACTGCCCATGTTGGCACCTATTTCGTGAAGCGCATCGCTTTCCATAGAGTTGGGGATATTGATACCCTCCTGACCGTCGGAGTCATATACCTTCAGTTCCACCTCATAGATTGAGCCGTTTGTTTCAACCGAGGTTATCTCAATCTCCAGACGCTCGTCCTGCAATCGGGCTGCTCCCACTACCTTAGTGTTTCGGGGGATAAGCCTGTTGCCAATCCACATCGGTTCGGTGATTCTCAGTTTTACTGACTGACCGTTGGTGACAGACTGGTTCCCGGCGATGACGGCAGCAATCGTATTCTTGCCGACCGACCGCTTCATACCCACTGAGGTGTTGAAGCCTCGCTCGTTAGTGGCGACACTCAATGTCGATACCACATTGTGCGTCACATTCTGTACCGGCTGCACATTGCGTTTGCCTTTCTCGTCTTGTTGGGGAGGTGGATAGTTGCCGCCATTGCCGTTACCCATGTATTGAGCGGCAAGCTGATACGACCTTTCGAGAAGTTCCAACTCATCGGGCTGCTGAGTCTGCTGCTGTGCCATAGCGTTCTGCATCTCCAGTTCGTCGATGCGATCCTGTAACTCAGCCACCTGTTCGGTCTGGCTGTAATCGGGGACATAGAAGTCCTGCAAGGAAGCCTGAGCCTGCTGGTAGGCGTTAGCCGAGTTCTGGATTTCGTCAGGAACAGTAACTGGGGCGGTCACGGTATCGAGCTGGAGAGTAACGGCATTGATTGTGCTGTCATTCTGAGCCTTCTCTTTCTGCATATCCTCCTGCTGGTAAGCATCAATTTTGGTCTTGGGCATACCTTCGGAAGTCTGGTCGGGCAACTCCATGTTTGCCTTACCCTTTGCAGTTTCTTCATCGTCACTTGGGGCGAAAATGAGCCAGAGACAGACGAGGCAAGAGAGAATCAGCAGCGTATAGACCGCCAGCCTTTTCAGTCGCTCACGTTCAGCCGGGGTCTTGGGCGTGAGCTTCGCTTTGAGGTCATCGAGGATCTTCATATTCAATTATTTTAGGTGAGACATCATGATTGTCGTTGGTCGGGAGTTCCAACTGACGGATATGCTCTACTTCGATAGCCTGCCGAGCGTGTCCGGCTCCCATCTTGTAGCAGGCGTGACCGAATACGAAGAAGGCAATCAGGATGAATGCCGTGAGCAGTACGGTCACGACCGTAAGCCGTTGTTTGTGGGGCATATCGTCGCAGGCTTTCTTGACCCGCTCTTTGATTTTCCCCTTCGGCCTGTGCCACACCTTTTCATAAAAGGGTGACACGAGATTGATGATTTTCTGTTTTATACTCATTGGGATAAAGTACGTTTTGTGGTTATCAAATCTTTGTTTTCAAGAATCGTCAGACCTTCGATCATGAAGCCGTTGGGATTGTCGTCGGAGCGTGAGGTGTTGACCAGCCGGCAATTTGTAATCAGCGACCTTTCGGTCACGTTGCTCTGACGTATGATCATCTGGCGTGCATAGGTTCTGACATTGTAGGGATAGTCGTTGAAGTTGGCGACTATGCTGTCCACCTGCAACACCTGAGTGATGTTTCCGGCGATGATGCGGTTGTAGTATCCTTTCTCCACATAATCGGAGTAGTAGTTATAGGCACTCTTGTCGGCCAGTGACATTGCGCGGTTGATGTTGTGTTCAATCGCCGACTTGTCGGGCGACAGAGTGAAGAACAGTTCGTGAAAGCGGCGCACGTGTTCCCGTGCCTCCGCCGGGCGGTTCTGCTCCATGTCCTGAGACAAGGCAAGCATCAGGGACTTGCCGTTGTCGAGGACATAGATTTTCTCGCGCTGCTTTTCGGCAAAGTTCAGCGACAGCACCACCGAGCCAATTGCGATGAAGGCGCAGAGCGATACCATGACGATGCCGAACAGCCTTATCTGCCGAAAAGAGGTTTCGATGTTTTTTAATGACTTAAATTCCATTTAATCAATGTTTGAATAGTGTTAGAATACTATTTGAGCAACTTTCCGGCTCGACCTGCGACATTGCCCGCGACACCTCCGGCGATGCTACCTGCCCATGAGCCTCCTGTCATGGCGGTGTTGTTGATAGAGCGGTTATAGCTGCCCATGCCGCCTGCCTGAATAATCCACCTGGCAACGGTCGGTATAGTGAAGTAGCCGATTATGCCGATAATCATGAAAATGACATAAGCGGTATTGCTTCCGTCAAGGTCAACATTCGGATTATTAGTTAGTTCCGAAATGTCATTCTGAAGCATCAGCACCTGTATTTTCGCCAGTATGGTCGAAAATAGGTCAGCCACAGGCAACCACAGGTAAGTCTGAATGTATCGGCAAATCCACTGGACGAGGGTGTTCTGGAATCCGTCCCACACCGATATTGCAAAGGCTATCGGTCCGAGTATCGCCAACACGACGAGAAAGAATGTCCTTATCGTGTCTATCGTCAGCGATGCGGCTTGGAACAGCATTTCAAGCAACTCTCTGAAAAAGTTTTGGATAGCCTTCTTGACCTTATACATTCCACGCTCGATATACATTCCGGCGGCGGTGCCTACCTCAGTCACTCCGAGTTCGTCAATCTGCCTGTCAAACTCGGCATCATCGACAAGGTAAGCGGTGGATGGATCACGCATCATCTGTTCATATTCCAGACGGTCTTTCTCCTCCCGGTACTTTTTCATATCGAGCGTCTGCCCTTCGAGCATTGAGGCGGTACCTTGCACAATCGGCGACATTACCGAGTTGATGGTGCCGAGCACCACCGTCGGGAAGAACATGATGCAGAACCCGATGGCAAAGGGACGCAGGAGCGGGAACACATCCACCGGTTCGGCTCTTGACAACGCCTGCCAGATGCGGTAGGCAACGTAGAACAACGCACCGAGTCCAGCTATGCCCTGAGCCACACCCGCCATGTCGCTGCACAGAGGCATCATCTCATCGTATAGCGACCGGAGTATGGAGTGGAGATTTGAGAAATCAATCGCGCAAATCATAGGCATTACCAGTATTTTTCAGAACCGTCGCCATAGAGGTTGACAACCCTCTGGGTGTCCGCCTTCTTCTTGGCTCTGAGGTATGACACTGAGATATTCTTGTTGGTAAAGTACGCCGTCAGGTTCTTCAATCTTTTCATCTCCTTGTAGCAGTCATCGACAACATCCATACGGTCTTTGTCGGTCATGCTTAACGTTGAGATATTTACGACCTGTTTCAAGTCACCCAGCACCCCGTTGGCTTCTTCAAGCAGCCGGGTGTAGCCGGAGGCGATTGCAGACAGCTCGCCCGATGTAAAGTTCGGGTCAGTCAGCATCTTCTTGAAATTATTGACATAGTAGCCTGAAATGTCGCCGAGCATGAGGACTGTCTGCTGCACCTTCCGGGCGTCGCGGACGAGATTGTTGACCGATTGTAGGGCATCGTAATACTTCTTCGCCTGCTGGTAAATCTTTACCGTTTCCTGAAATGACTTGACCATGTGGGTTGCGGTCTGCGACTCCTGAACGAGTGACTTTGAAGAGTTTACTATACTCTGGGCGATGTTCGACGGGTCGATGACCGTCCATTGGGCGTTTGCTCTGCCTGTGCCTAACAGGAGGCACAGGGCAATGAGGGGAAATAGAAATTTCAGTTGTTTCATTTTTTTTGTTTGGATTTTGTGGTTATCGGATTGAGGCGGCCGCATCACCTATGATTTTGATTAGTGCGAAGGTGAACATCAGCGGCAACATGAGCAGCACTGCGAGTCCGGCAATCAGCCCGAAAGTGATAGCCATAAGCACCTTCACAATGGTTATTGCAATTTTCATAGCGACAATATTCTATGGATTAGCAGATGGAAGCCTTGGACAACCTCGGCAAAGTAAGGCGCAGCATAATTGGCGGCCTTGACCACTCCGACAAATACTATCGTCAGGATTGCAATACCGGCGAGGAAGAGGATGAATCCGGTCATAACTCCGAGAATTGGGTGAAACGCTTTGGGAATTTTCATGTTGCACCCTCCTTTCTCTCGTTGGCAAGCATCTTGATGGCAGCTTCGGTGTCACCGCCTAATTGCTTCGCCTTGTTGAGCACCTGAATCTTCTCCGTTTCCTCGGTGGTGTAGCAGAGGTATTCCTCCGTTGACACCTCTGTGGCATAGACGGCGGACTGAGTTCCTCCGAGACCAATCCACACCTCTTTGTATAGTCGGTTGGGATTGTTAGCCATATTGATACTGAGTATCTGCGACTTCTCCTTGTCGGTCAGACCGAGCAGCTCCTGAATCTGGTCAAAGCGGTTCATATACTTGCGCTGATCAAGCAGGATTTTACAGTCGGAGTTGTTGATAATGGTCTCCTTGACAATAGGCGACGAAATGATGTCGTCAACCTCTTGTGTCACTACCACAGCCTCGCCAAAGTATTTACGCACAGTCTTATAGAGGTACTTCATATACTCTGCCATGTTTGCCGAAGAAAGAGCCTTCCAAGCCTCCTCACAGATAAGGACTTTTCGGATACCTTTGAGCCTTCGCATCTTGTTGATGAAAGCCTCCATGATGATGATTGTCACCACCGGGAAGAGTTCCTTGTTGTCCTTGATGCTATCTATTTCAAAGACAATGAAACGTTTACCGAGTAAGTCGATATTCTCTTTGGAGTTCAACAGGAAGTCAAACCTGCCTCCGTGGTAATACTGCCGCAGGGTAGTCAGGAAGTTGTCGATGTCGAAATCCTGCTTGTAGATGGGGATAGGACGCTGTGCCATTTCAGCTCGATACTCATCACGCATAAACTCATAGAACGAGTTGAAGCATGGCACAATGCTTTTGTCCTTCGTCATTTTTTCGAGGAACATTGACAACGCAGAGCCTAACTCGCCGCTTTCGGTCTTGGTCACTCTGTCGTCCTCTGACTTCCAGAGTGTAAGGAGCAGCGTCTTTATCGAGTCTTTCTTTTCCACATCGAAAACTCCGTCATCCGTATAGAAAGGATTAAATGAAATCGGGCTGTCCTCGGTGTAGGTGTAATAGACACCATCCTCGCCATGCGTCTTATTATGAATCAGATTGCAAAGACCCTCATAAGAGTTGCCGGTGTCAATCAGGAGGATATGTGCGCCCTGCTCATAATATTGCCGGACAAAATGGTTGGTGAAGAACGACTTGCCGCTACCTGACGGGCCAAGAATGAACTTGTTTCGGTTGGTAGTGATACCTCTTTTCATCGGCTCGTCGCTAATATCCAAGTGGATAGGCTTACCCGTAAGGCGGTCAACCATTTTGATACCGAAAGGCGACAGGCTACTGCGGTAGTTGGTTTCGGCAGTGAAGAAGCAGACGGCAGGCTCAATGAAAGTATAGAAACTTTCCTCGGCTGGGAAGTCAGCCTCATTGCCGGGCATAGCCGACCAGAACAGTGTCGGGCAGTCGATGGTGTTGTGGCGGGGCATACAACCCATTGTCGCCAACTGGCCGCCGACATCGTTCTTGATGCGCCGCAGTTCCTCGGTGTCATCGCTCCACGCCATAATGTTGATATGGCAGCGGACGGAGGTAAGACCGTATGAATGAGCCTCGTTGAGATAGCGGTCAATCCACTCTTTGTTGATTGCATTGCTTCGGCTATACCTCGAAAGGCTGTTCATATTGCGGGCGGTCTTCTCAAACTTCACCAAATTTTCATCATGGTCGTCAATCAGCACATACTGGTTGACGATATGGTTGCATGGCAGAAGCAATCCGATGGGACTTGCAAACGAGAGGCGGCAGTCACTTCGGTCAGTCGATAACCGCTCATAACGGTTATCGGTACTGACTTTTGCAGGGAGATCATCCGTATCGGACAGGGTATGCAGACAGAGCATCTTGTCGCCAATTCGCATCTGACGTGCATCAAGGTCTATGTCCTCCAAGCAGGTCACATCGTCCATTGTCAGCGACATATACTTTTCGATAAGTCCGGAGGCATTCTCTGTCCCGACCAGCTCATCATCCGATAGGCGACGCAGCCTGATATAACCGGTGTCATTGATTATACGCTCGAATTGCTCGACACTTTCCATGAACTTGACAACCATCTCGTGATTGAGTTCCTTCGGGGTGATTCTCCCACGGCATAGAGTCGAGAAGTTGCTCTGCTGACGTGCCCGTTCTTTCGTTGTCTTTGTCAGAAACAGATAGCACTTATGGGCGAGATACGGACGCTCATTGAAGTGGCGTTCAAAACTCCTGTCCAAAAAGGATAAATCATCCTTCTGGAGTTCCGGCTGATATTTCTCCGAGCAGAACCAGTCCTGCTTATGCACCACCGAATAATGCGGCAGCACCTTAATTGCCTTGCACCATGCGGCGTGCATGGCTTCATATTCCTGCGATGTTACAGTGAACAGTTCCGGGAGGCTGACCTCGAAGGCCACCGTTATATCGGCGTCCTTCGAGATGATGCAGCCGTGTTCCACTGCGAGCAACGGCAGTTTGCTTTCCAGTGTTGTGGCTTTAAGAGTGTTTCTCATTTTTCTTATGTTTTATCAGCCGGTTGATACGCAGGCGGTTGATGATATAGCGCGGATGATATTTCACTGCGGAGAGTTTCATCAGTCCGTGTTCACCATATTTGGCGTTAAGATGGAAGGTGAGCCAGACAAGGGCTGAGGCGGTTGTGACACCGAACCCGATACAGAACCATTGGGACAGACCGGCGATATACATGATGACGAACACCACGAACAAGGCGAGCAAGCCTCCGGCGAAAATGAACAGATACTGCGCCTTCAGGCCCTTGTATTCCACACTCCTGCAAATACCTTTATTGATAGGATATTCCATTTTCGGATGAGTTAGAGGAAGAATGAGCGGAGAATCGTAGCAGCGACAATCAGGAAGATACACGCTCCGAACCACGACGCGGCGGTCTTGCTGGTATCCGGGTCACCGCTCGACCATTTGGAATAGACCTTTATGCCGCCGATGAGTCCGACAACCGCACCGATGGCATAGATGAGTTTCGTCCCTGGGTCGAAATACGATGTCACCATAGAGGTAGCCTCGTTGATACCGCTCAGACCGTTGCCGGCGGCAGCCGCACGGAGTCCGCCGAGAATTCCGGCGAGGAGTGCCACCATCAGGCGGCACTTGAATATGAGATACTTGTTTTTGAGATTCTTGATAGTCTTTTTCATGCTTTTGTTTCAGTTTTTGAAGCATAGGTTGCCCCCGACCGCTCCACGGACGGGAGCAGCCCACACTTCGGGTTTGGAAAATTGGGTTGGTTTTTTTTTCCCTTTCGGACGTGGGATTTAGTGGAGTCTCAGAGAGACATGGATTCAGTGAATGGAGGGAATTATCCTACAAACTCATCGAGGTCGAAATCATCAGAGTTCAATTTATTGAAATCATACTCTGATTGTTTTACAGTCTTTTCGGATTCTGGATTTGCCGGTGTTTCCCGAAAAGCCGATGGCGCTTTTGTCACTTTCTGCTCAAGGTTGTGAGAGTCTGACTTGGAAGGTTTGAGCTTCATTGACAATTCCGCTCGAAGTGCGAGTGTCAGACATAGTTCTATCCGACGGTCAATCTCCTCATTAGTGGTGATGGCATCGAAGAGTTTTGTCACAGTAAAAGGCTGAATAACCTTACCGGCCTCTGCCAATTCTTCATCAGATGATTTGTTGTCCATAGCAACATCCATAGCCTTTTCCAATTCATCTATCGAGGTTCCGGTCGCAATAGGTTCGGAAGGAGGCGTGTCATCAATGTTGCGCAGATCAGTGTTGAATGCGTCATCGGTTTCATCTGCGTTCAGAGCCTTGAATTTTCTGGGGACAAAATCATCATCCGGTTCTGAGTCATCTTCATAACCGTCTTCAAATTTTATATCCGAGAATTTGACCTCGCCTATTGCAGCTTTCAATATCTTAGGAAGTTCTTTCCGAACATCGGAAAGAACTTCCGATGAAATCTGAGCCATAAACTCATCGACATTGAATTTGCTGGGTGCCACCACGTGATTGTTGTCGGATTCCGCTTCCTCCTTTGGCAGTATCTTGTCTGCCTTTTCTTCATCGGGCTTTTGGGAAACCGGTTTGATGATTCCGGTCAAGAACAGCAGACAGAATATGGCAATCACCATAAATCCGCCACAGAAGAATATTTCAATACCTGTCATATCCTCTGAGAATTTTTTCAGTTCCCCGTTCAGCCAGAATGTTTATTTCCTCTGAATGAGAATTGAAGTGGTCATTGATGATATTGAAAGCGACAGCACTTATAGAAAGTGGCTCAATGTTCTGGCTACCGCTGGCATTGGCATACGCCAGTGAGTGGATGGTGTGCCACAGCTCAGGTGGAATTGAGATACGCTTGATACCGACGTTATTGAGACAGATGCCGGGACGTTTCAGGAATTTGTCGGAGTAATCCGCAACCTTATCGTTGCTTACTTCTCTGACTTCTTCAACATTGCCTTCATCGAATGCCACTTGGAATGCTTCATCCAAATCCTGAAATCCGATTGGTTTGCTTTCTACATCGGACATTTGTGCAAGGTAATCATTCAGATTAAACGGCTTGAGTTCTTGATTCTCAGACTGAGTCTGTAAATCGTCAACCGGCTCCAAAAACTCAATATCCTTATAGTCCTTTTCAAAGTTCCCTTTCAGACATTCCTTGACAGCCTTTTGGATTTCACACATGAGAACCTTCTGAAAATCTGGTGCGATTTTGTCATTAAAATCAGCCAGTCGATCAGAGATACCTGACAAAAGTCTCTTTACGTCGCCATACGTAAAATATTTTTTAATCTCTGCCACATCTTTTGCGGTTTTCTTACTCCACACCCGACATCTGTCAAGTACAAAGAAGATGAGTAAGAGAAGTATCGGCATTATCACGAGCGAGCCATAGAATATGTAGGCGTATATCGAGGGACTCATACAAGAACTGTTTTTGCCCCGCGCTCAGTCAGCTCATTGATGACATCGCGATTGGCCACGAGATGAGTAATCAGGATATTTGTCACGAAAGCACCTATTGTGAGGTCAGGGTTGCCGAAAAGCGAAACGGTCTTCGCTAGTTTATCGACCAACTCTCGCGGAACGAAGATGCCTTTTCTTGCTCCTACTGTATAAGGAGCGAGATATTTGTCGCGATAGACGGCAATGTCTTTATCTATGGGTCGGCCGGTTTCGACCTCTTGGGCGACCTTTACGCCACAGGCGTTCAAGTCGCAGAATCTTGGATTGTTCATGTTCTTGTTTTTTGGGGGGAATTTAGCGGTTGTTTAATTTAGTGTTCTTGTTCAGAAGCCCGGTTATCTCGGCTTCATGCAGATCAAAATGTTCCTTCAGCATATTGTTGATTATGCCTCCGATGGTTACATTATTACCATGCAAAGCACGAAGTATCGTGATCAGTGAATGATATTCCACATCTATTGGCACTTGTTTCCCGGATCTTCCGAAACCGACATCGACATTGTCAACGAGGAAGGTTTCTATATAATCTGCCTCCTTGTCATTCAAAGGCGAGATTATAGCAGGTTTGCTTCTTCTCCGACTTCCTCTTTTGATGCCGGAAGTTCTCTCATCGGCAGCGGACACGCTCGTATCTGCTGATGTCTCCTCCGGAGTGCTGACCTTGGAAGTCGCACTCTGTTGCTCCTTTTTGCTGCCGATACTCGGTGAGAGATTGTCCTCGTAATCATCGAGAAACTTCTGGGGATCAAATTTTGGCTTTTCATCCTTGGGCATAGTTTTTAGATTTTGATTACTTCACGAATTTCCTTAACCAGCTCAGGGAGATTGCTGTCTTTGAGCAATCGTCTGTCAGGCGGAAGTAGAGTGGAACGGAAAACTGTCGGCGAGGCACCGGCTGTGCCTCCATCCTTGAAATACTTGGTTGCATAAGTCATGACCGTATTTAGTGATGACAGTTTGAACTCGGACAGATAGTTGTCAATCAGTTCACAGATTTTTGTCTTCTGCCTTCCGGGAACCCTGTTCCAGACCAGTTTCATATCTTTGATAGACGTGTCGCCTGAGTCTATCATACGTTCTTTGACATTGACCGCAAAGCGTAGAGAACTTTTCAGGTCACCGGTATCAGGAGAAATGGGAACCAGCAGATAGTGCATTGATGAAATGAGATTGATAATCTCAAGGTCATTGATTGTCCCCGTGATGTCAAAGAGCACCACTTTGATTTCAGGATTCTGTTTCACATATTCTTCCGCATCTTCAACAGCAGCACCCGGTGTAGAATAGATTATCTTATAGGGACGTTTGTTGAATTTCGTGTAGAAGTTGTTGAATGTTTTGTTGATCGCAGGATTTTCCTTGGTAACGCGTTTATCGTTATCCCTGTAATCCTTTTGGGTATGCTGACGAGGGTCACAGTCCATGACAAGCACGTCCACCCCGTCAAGGTAATAGAGGTAGCTTGCCGCGAGTGCCGTCAGCGTCGATTTGCCAGAGCCTCCCTTCTGGGAAGCAAAGGCGACGAATACGGTGTCGCTCATTCAGTAAAATTTGAGGGTGAAAAAATTATGATCAGGAGGGCCGATGCCATTGGGTGTCTTCGGACTAAGATTGCCGACAGACAAGCTCATCATCGTCACGCTTGGGTCGAAGAACGTAACAGTAGAATGATGTAGCAAAAGTGATCGCTTTCAATTAAATTTTTCCGAGAGTCTCAGAACCGCCATACCATACACCAAAATGCGGCTCATATAATCTCGTCAAGCATCTGATTTACTTGCGTAGTTCGCTTGATGGGCGTTTGTTAGGGAAACATAGCCGTTTGCGAAAAAGTTGAGATTTTGATTCAGATTGTCATCCATAGCCAAAAGTAGTTCATGAGCGGTCATTTGAACGATTGTTCATTCATACGATTGACTGATTGAATTATCATACGTTCGATTGAGAATCTGTTAATCCGTCTGAACAACTGAACGCCTGAACGCCTGAACCTGTGTTCAACTGAACGTCTGAACACTTGAACAACTGAACAGCTGAACAGTTGAACGTCTGAACCATTACTCAACTTAATGACTGAACAGAAGAATTATCGAACATCCAGTCGTATGTTCAATCATTAAATCAGACAGACATCCAGTCTTGTGAACACGGTTTTGAAACATTGTCTGTCTGAGAAAAGTTTAATTTTCAATCTCGATTTTCATCCATAGCCATAAATAGTTCATATCCGTGCATGTCAGTATTTTACAGTGAACAATTTAGCGAGTATGCAGTTGTTATTTTCACAAAGGGGATGCTCCCCACGGATGCTTGAATATGGCATTTCAGACCTTCGATTATGAAACTCCAGATACCAAATCAGTCATGGGTCGGACTGATTATATGGTGAAAGCACTACATTGAAGATATGTTTTCACTGTCTGGAGTGTTATCATTATCCCGACAAAGATTTTTCTATCGAACAGGATGCACAAACGTGCATTGCAAGGTATGGTTTACGCTGCATGAAACTCATTTTGCAGCATAAACCGCCTTGCCATTGCATGGGGCTTGCGATTACTCCAAAGTCGTAATCGCCGAAGGTCTCCCTGCGGGGCAGTATCTCTATTTATCCACTAAATTCCATCCGGATTATGAAACAATCAAACTACCGTGGAGGGCGGCATAAGAAGGCCGACCCCTCCACAGCATTCCGATGTTCGGTGAATTTTACCGCTTCGGAACAAGCGAGATTACTCGACATGCAGGAAAAATCCGGCATTGAGTCGCTCTCGGCATTCATCAAAATGCAGGTCTTTGGAAAAACTTTCAAGGTACATTACATTGATGACAACAGCCGAATCTTCATCAGCAACCTTTCCGATTTCAACAATCAGTATCGTCGGATTGTGAATGATTACGACCAACTGGTGCAGACATTGAAGGAGAATTTCACCGAAAAGAAAGCCTTGAAATGTCTTTATGCACTGGAGCAGGAGACTATCAAACTGGTCAGGCTCAACCGTGATATTGTCGCACTAGCCAAAAACTTCGATGAGCAATGGTTGCAAAAATCTCAGTAGGCAATTCGCTCTACGGAAGTCTGGTTTATAACGGAGAAAAGATCAACAAGGAGAAAGGCAAGGTGCTTGCCACTAATAAAATCTACAATGACGGCAGCGGCACCATCAATATTCACCGTGCTTTCGAGGACTTCAAGATGTGGATGCCTCAATCCACCAAGGCCGAGAAACCGATGATGCACATATCCTTGAACCCGCATCCAGACGACCGTCTGAGCGATGCCGAGTACGCTCAGTTGGCTCATGAGTATATGGAGAAAATGGGCTTCGGGGATATGCCTTTCATAATCGTGAAACATGAGGACATTGACAGGCACCATATCCATATCGTGGCACTTCGTGTACGACCGGACGGCACGGCAATATCCACCAAGAATAACTTCTATAAGAGCAAGGAGATAACCCGTGAGCTTGAAAAGAAGTATGGACTTCACACTGCCGAACGTCAGAAGATTACTCCGGATATGCCAATCACCAAGGTTGACCCAAATAGAGACGTAAAGCGTCAGGTGGCTATGGCCGTAAAGATGGTTGGTATGCGCTACAAGTTCCAGACTTTTGGAGAATACAATGCTATACTCTCCTTATATAATATAAGGTGTGAGGAGGCCGACGGACGCTATAACGGTCGTGAGTATCATGGACTGGTATATTTTGCAATGGATGATGACGGCAAGACCATCTCAACTCCTTTCAAGGCTTCCCGTCTTGGTAAGTTTGCCGGACGAGAGGCTATTGACCGGCGTTATCAGAAAGCCAAAGAGAGTATTGATGTAAAGCCGACTTTGAGAACAGTCAGGAGTGTGATGTCTCAATCCTCAGACAAGTACGACTTTATCGCCAAGCTCAAAGCCAAGAACATAGACCTCATTCTGCGCTTTACTGATGATGGTCGAATATATGGAGCGACATATATCGACCATAATACCAAGACGGTTCTCAACGGCTCTCGTCTCGGCAAGGAGTTTTCTGCCAATGCTCTTGACAAGTGGTTCAAAAATCCTGATGAACGTCCGGTGCCGTTGCGACCGGTACAACAATCAGACGATACCACTCAGGGAAATACCCGGAGTCAGGCATCAGAAGATTCCGGTAATGTTCGTGGCAACACTCAGTCGCATAGTACGACAAATCACAGTCAGTCTAACGACTATGATTATACGCCGGACTTCGGTCTTGGCGGTCTGTTCAGCGTGGGCCCGTCTTTCGACCCGGAAGAGGAAGCCTTCTACCGCGAGATGCAGCGGCGTAAAAAGAAGAAACGTCGCGGCCCGAAACTCTAATTGTAAATTTCTAAATCTTAACAAGTATGTCACAACAAGAAGATGACCTGCGATCACTTGCCAAAATCATGGATATGCTCCGAGGGGTAGCCATGATACTTGTGGTCGCCAATATCTATTGGTTCTGCCAGTCGCTTATAGGCGGCTGGCGGTTCCACGCCGAGACCATGAAGGTGCTCAGTAGTCTCAATGATGCCGGGAGTCTGTTCTCGAATCCTTGGAACGCCAAATGGTGGGCACTCCTTCTTCTTGCCCTTTCGTGCTTCGGTACGAAAGGTGTCAAGAACGAGAAAATCCAATGGCGGCAAATCTGGATTATCCTGTCAGTTGGGGCGGCTCTGTTCTTTCTCAACTGGTGGATGCTTTATATCCCTTGGACGTTTCTCTATATCATCACAACTGTGGCAGGTTTCGTATGCCTGTTGTTAGGAGGCGTGTGGATGAGCCGTCTGCTGAAGAACAATATGATGGACGACCGCTTCAACGAGGAAAACGAATCGTTTATGCAGGAGACAGAAAAAAAGACAAATGAGTATTCAATAAATCTGCCCACAAAATTTTTCTATAAGAAGAAGTGGAATAAAGGCTGGATAAATGTCGTGAATCCATTCAGGGCAACAATCGTGCTTGGCACACCCGGTTCCGGCAAGTCATACGCTGTGGTCAACAACTTCATCAAACAGCAGATAGAGAAGGGATTCAGCTTATACGTGTATGATTACAAAAGTCCTGACCTGACGATGATTGCATACAATCATATGTTGATGAACATGGATAAATACGGCAAATATCCACCTCGGTTCTGTTTCATCAATTTCGATGATCCGGAACATTCCCATCGCTGTAATCCAATACACCCGGACTTCATGACGGATATTGCCGATGCCTATGAATCTGCATATACCATTATGATGAACTTAAACCGCACATGGTTGCAAAAGCAGGGCGACTTCTTTGTGGAGTCTCCAATCGTATTGTTCGCGGCTATCATTTGGTATTTGAAGCGCTTTGAGGATGGCAAGTATTGCACTTTTCCCCATGCCATCGAGTTCCTGTGTCGTCCTTATGAGAAAATATTTCCAATCCTGACTTCCTATCCTGAGTTGGAAAATTACCTCTCGCCATTCATCGACGCATGGCAGGGCAATGCACAGGAGCAGCTTCAGGGACAGATAGCATCTGCCAAAATCCCTCTTACACGCATGATTTCGCCTCAGTTGTATTGGATTATGACAGGCAGTGACTTTACCCTTGACATCAACAATCCAAAGGAACCGAAGATACTCTGTGTCGGCAACAATCCCGACCGTCAGAATATCTATGGTGCGGCTCTCGGCCTTTACAATTCCAGAATTGTAAAGCTCATCAACAAGAAGGGTATGCTGAAGTCCGGAGTGATTATAGACGAGCTACCTACCATATACTTCAAGGGTCTTGACAACCTTATCGCCACTGCACGAAGCAACAAGGTTGCCGTCTGCCTCGGCTTTCAAGACTTCTCTCAGTTGAAGCGTGACTATGGTGACAAGGAGGCCGCCGTCGTGATGAACACCGTCGGCAATATCTTCTCCGGGCAGGTCGTCGGAGAGACCGCCAAGACACTCTCCGAGCGTTTCGGCAAGGTGCTCCAGCAGCGTCAGTCAATGAGCATCAACCGCAATGATGTTAGTCACTCGTTCAATACACAAATGGACAGCCTTATCCCTCAAAGTAAAATTTCTACTCTGACTCAGGGTATGTTTGTCGGCTCCGTTTCCGATAATATCGATCAGCGTATTGACCAGAAAATATTTCATGCCGAGATAGTTGTGGATTCCCCAAAAGTCAAAGCGGAAGAAGCAAGATACCAACCTATTCCGATTCTCACAGACTTCAAGGATGATACAGATGACAAATCAAAAATGAAGTATGTGATTCAGAAGAATTACGAGCAGGTAAAGAAAGATGTCCGAGACCTCGTGGATCGAGAAATCGAACGTATCAAGGAAGACCCGGTTCTATGTAGATTACTCCCCAAGGGTATGTAAACAGTAATCCCGACTCATTCCGTTAATGAATGGGTCGGGATTTTCATTGCATTGCACTTTCACACAGTGATTTATGCACTTAAACTTTCGTGTTCGTCGTATTCATCGAAGTCGTCATATTCATCGAAGTCATCTTCGATATATTCGAAGTCGTCTTCCTCTTCGTCTGAGTCGAAACCCTCGAAGTGACCGGTGGAGGTTATCGATTTGAATACTTCATCTTCGGGGGCGTCTGAGGTTACAGCGTCTGCGAAGATTCTTATGAGTTCTTCCTGCGGAATGTCTTCATTGAAGCATCCGTCTTCTTTCAGAGCGTGAAACAGTTCGGCAAACTGTGCCCTGTTAAAGTGTATGGATTCTTTCATATTGGGGAAATTCGGATTTAGTGGATGGACATCAGGCTCTATCGTCTTCATTGTCAAGTCTGCGCTGGATGTCTTCTTCTACACCCTTCTTCAGACTGTCAAGAAACTCAGTAAGGCTCTTGCTTGACTGTTTGGATTTGAGCGACGATATTATATTGTTGACGTAGTGTACTGTCACGTCAAGGTTGAGTGCCGCAGCCATGTTGCGTACAAGCTCAGAGAACGAATCATCGTCCATAATGCAGCCGCCGACCTTTATGGCATGACACAGGTGCGCGAAGTGGGATTTTGGTTTGCGCCAGCGGAGTGTGCTTTTGATGTCTGACACTCCGGTTTCGGGTGTGAATCCGGTCATAGCCGAGAGCGACTGAAGCTTTCGCACCACATAACTGTGTGCGGTATTGAACGCTGATGCCAACGCTTCATTGACTTGATTGAGCATCATCCGGCTCTTGATTTCCGAAAACTGTATGTCGGCGATAGTGAGCAACTCCAGCGCATAGTTGTGCATTGGTGAGCCTGTTGCCGTGACCTCGTGAATAGTTATAATGAGGTCGGTGAGTTGCGCAGGAAGTTCTGCGGAGAAAAGGCCCTGACGCAGATTCTTGAACACGTCAAGATTTGTCAAGTGGAAAAGATCCGTTCGTCTTGATTCCATAAACAAATAGTTTTTTAGTGGGTTCCGAGGCACTCAACCGTGAGTACGGTATCATAACAAGCACTGCGGTAATATTTGTTCTTTATCCACTATGCTACAACATATTAGATTAGTGTCTTTTATGTAGCAATGTGTAGTCAGAGTGTATTTATAAATGTATTTACGACAAATTAATGTGTATTATCTGTATTCGTAGCAAAAAACATTATTTACTGATAGTATGTTACTTATTTTGTAGTCGAAAAATAGAGACTTTATTTTCTCTACATAAAACGGCCATATAGGAGAAAAAATGAAAAAACGACCGAATTCACCACCTCTATCTGAATGGGAGGTGCTTATTTTTGCCTCAAAGGATGAGCCTCTTGCGCTCCTTCTAAACTCAATACCGATTTTGAAGTCACGGATTACAATAATCTATGATGTCAAAAAAGCGCTTGAGGAACTTAATCATGGAAACTATACCCATGTGATGTCTGACATCACTAAGCAGAATCCGATGGCCAGAAGAATAATGACATGGGTGCATGTCAACCATCCGGATATTGAGACTTATTATCTCGGCGTAAACGGTTATCCAAGCGGTGAGATAGATATATGGAAACTCTCCGGTGGAAAAATCTTCACTCATTTAATGATTGGAATAGACCCGTTGACCGAGCCTTTAAGTGTATTATATACAGAGGAAACACCAATAAAATGGCTGAGCCATGCTAAGTGCGAATGTCTGCAAATAAGAGAAAGGTTAGACCATCGGGGAAACAATGTTGTGATGATAATAGGTGCCAGTGGAACAGCCAAAGCAGTTCTTGCACAAATTGCCCATTTCAGTAGCCAACGATGTGAAGGCCTGTTCGTATTCGCTAATTGCAGTCCCGCAGAAACAGGAGGCTTGAATGATAATATCTGGACTGACGAGTGTGAGAACCGCTTACGCAGAAGCATACGACATATGTTTGACCTGTCTGACAAGGGGTCGGTATATTTTCATGGCATTGACAAACTTGACATTGCGGCACAACATATTATGTTCGAGGAAATAAAGAAGGTAGTGGATGCACCTGTATCTGAGAAAAATCCTCGTCTTATAATCTGTGCTACAAGCAAATATCTCGAAGAGGATGTAGGCAAAGGAAACTTCTCGACAGAACTGTTCTCGCTGATAAGCGATCATATAATCAATATCCCGTCTCTTAGCCAGTTCAAGGATGAATTACCTATGCTTGCAGAAAATTTGTTAAGGGCTTATTGCCTTACCGAGAGAATTCCTGATCGAAAATTTACTAAAGACGCATTGGACACAATTCGTTCTCATGTATGGGATGAGAACCTTCGAGGTTTGTTCCAAGTGCTAAAACAAAGCTATATGATGGCTGACTCTACTTATATAAAGCCGATACATTTGAACTTGTCGCCTCACCTTGACAAGAATGACACTCTAATCGACCAGAGTCATAGTATCAAAGCGGCTTTGTTGAAACACAAGGGAGTGGTTACAAGAGCTGCCAAGGAACTTGACGTTTCTCGAAGCCATCTTTATAACCTAATGGAGGCTCTGGAAATTCCTAAGGGCTTCGGTTTGCCGCCAATCAAGAAAAAACAAAGAGAGGAAAGAGAGCGTAAAAATATTGCGAAACAAAATAATCAAAAATAAAAAGACAGCCGGCTACAATTTATGATTGCAGTCGGCTGTCTTAAAATTATAGTTTGGGACCGGCGGCGCGAAACCCTCCGGGTGGAGTGGCTCCGCATCCTCCGATTATAATACGAGACCTAAGCGGCTCTCGCTGGTAAGGATTTACAGGCTCAGCCACCATCGACTTCTTGGTGTCATTGGTCTGGCCCGGAGCTTCGACAGTGTTGACCTGCTTGTTTTCCTCTCCGTCCTGTTCTTCCTTTTTGGGAGCGAGGGCGGCGGTGATCTTGCGGTCGAGGGCGGCAAGCTCACTCTTCAGGTCTTTCAACTCGGATTCCTTACCCCACTGCTTGGCGACTATGGCTTCGAGCTGCGGAACGTCGGCTTTGAGTTTGGCGGTGCGTTCCTCATATTGGGCTATGATGCCGGGTATCTTCTCCAGAGCGTTGACGAAGTTCATGCAGGCGGCATGGGTGTCGCTCATGGCTATGAATCCGTTGTTGAACTTGTATTTGTAGTTGCCTTCGACTACAAAGCGGTTCTGAACGGTCTCCTTCCCGTCAACAAGATTACGCTCCGAGATAATACTGATGGGGAAACCATAGACCTCGCCGACACGCTGATACTGACCATGAGTGTCGCTACGCTGCGCCAGACCTTGCAGATGGATACCCATATTCTTCTCGTCGGAGAGGTGGCAGGTATCTATGGTGAGATTGTTGACAGGGTTGCCGTCTTTGTCTCGCTGTACGACCGACTGATAACGGGCAGCGTCCTCCTTCATGCGACTGATTGCAGCCTCGTTGTTTGCGATGTCGTGACTGATGGTCTGGAGCCTGAACTTGGAATCTGAAATGCCCTTGTTGTGGGCTTTGCGCTCAGATTCCAGTGCCGCGATACGCTTTTCAAGTTTAGCCTTTTCGAGAAGGTCGGTGTTACCACTGAGAATAGCCATATACTCCGAGAAGTTCATGCCGTTTTTCTCGTCCATTGCACCCTCGTCGATGGTTCTCGCTCCGAGTGCACCGGATTTGAGCTGGTCGATGAATGTCGCCTTGCAGTGAAGAAGATTGAACTTGTAGGAGTCCAGAGACTTCTCCGCAGCGTAGATTATTACATCTACCTTATTATCAGCGTATAACTTAGCAATCTCGTTACCGGCTCGTATTGCTCTGCCATCCCTCTGAGTTAAGTCTGAGGGGCGCCACGGTGTATCCAAATGATGGATACAAACCGCTCTTTGTTGGGCATTTACGCCTGTTCCGAGCATCGAAGTTGAGCCAAACAACACTCTCACATCGCCGCTATTCATAGCCTCAATGACTGCTTTGCGGCTACGCTCGGTCTTACACTCCTGAATGAAACGTATCTCGTGAGGCGGGATACCATAATCCTCTATCAGCTTGCGCTTGATTTCGGAATAGACATTCCACTCGCCGGGCTTGTATGTACCGAGGTCACTGAAAACAAATTGTGTGCCTTTCTGATCATCATACCTATGATAGTATTCGGCAATCATCCGGGCGCAATGGCTCGCTTTGTTGTTCGGGTCATCCTCGGCATTGGGGTCAATCATGCGCATATCAAGAGCCATCTTGCGGGCATAGTCCGTGGCAATGAGCATCTTTGCCTTCTCCTCCGTCTCCGATAACGGTGCTCTGCCGAGAATTGTGGCGTCGCCACTCTCGGCAAATTTCATCAGTTTTTCGATGAAGGCCTCCTGCGCCGGTGTCGGCGGGATATTGTGGAGAATCTCACGTTTCTCCGGCCGGTCAACTCCCACATCTTCAGCGGTTCTATAATCAGTAATCTCGTTATAGAAGGCCGCCAATTCAGGTACCTTGATGAAGTAGCGGAAACGCTCTTTTGCCACAATGTGATTGGTCACATTGAACTCGAAGTCGGTAGTCTTCTTTGCAAAGATTGCCGCCCATGCGTCAAAGCATCGGATGTCCTGACGCTCCAGCTCATTAGGACGAAGATACTTGAAAAGCAAGTATAGCTCCGTCAATGAATTGGATATGGTTGTGCCACTGAGAAAAGTCGCTCCCAAATCCTTACCGGTTCTCTCTTGAATGGTACGGATTGCGTAGAGAAGATTGAGCGCACGTTGTGAGCCTTCCGAGTTGCCGAGACCCGCCACACGGTCATGTCGGGTGTTGAATATAAGGTTTTTGAACTGATGCGATTCATCAACGAATATGTGGTCGATACCCATCTGCTTGAAGTCAACGACTGCATCCTTGTTCTGCTCCATCTGATACTGAATGGTCGCAATCTTGGCGGTAAGGTTTTCTTTACGCTTGATAAGACCTTTCAGCATACCGCGGCTGATGTCGTGGCCCTGCTGTTTCAGCACTTCAAGATTCTCCTCAACCGTATCAAGCTCCGCCTTAAGAATCTGCTGCTGCATCTCCGGTGACTGCGGTATCTTGCCGAACTGGTCGTGCGACATTATCACGCAATCATAGTCGTTGTTCTTGATTTTGTTGAAGAACGCCACGCGGTTGTCCGCCTTAAAACTCTTTTCATCGGCGAACAGTATCCGGGCATTGGGATAGGCACTCTGATAAGTCATGGCAATCTCGGCAACGTTGGCTTTCAGTCCGATAATCATCGGTTTGTGAGCCAGTCCAAGACGCTTCATCTCATGTGCTGCAATGCACATTATCAGGGTTTTACCCGTCCCCACTTCATGGTCGCACACGCCACCTCCGTTCTGTTTCAGCATCCATATACAGTCCTTTTGCGACTGGTAAATGGAGTGGATTCCATACCTGTCACCCAATAATTTCATATTGAGGTCAGGGAATGTCTGATGTGAACCATCATACTGAGGGCGCACGAAACAGTTGAACTTGTCGTTGTAGAGGTCAACGAGCTTTTCCTTGAACTCCAGCGACTGGGCTTCGAGCCATTCCGAGAAACCGTTTCTTATTTCATCAATCTTGGTATTGGCAAGTTGGATAGCCTCGTTGTCCGGCACTTTTATGTCGTTGCCGTTTTCATCTTTACCCGCCGACTTCTTGATGTCAGGAACAGTGTTATGAAGGGCGTGTTTCAACAGGCTCATACCGTCGTATGTGCGGTAATAGCCTCTGATACAGAACTCCTCCCAAATGGTCATGTTCTTTCTCGATGCCTCAGCCGAGTATTCATCCATAGATGAAGAATAGGCAATCTTCACATCGGTGTGGAATAGATATGACATATAAGCGGAGTAAATACCCGTTGGAATCCATCGCTCACCGAAGTTGAAATCCAGCTCGTCAAACTCGATACGACGGGGCCGGGCTTCCTCCAACGCTTTGAGGGAGTCTTTCGACAGGGCAATGAAAGGCTCGATACCATCATAGCCGGGGAAGTCCTTTATCCGTTCTTCCTCATGGTCAATCCATGCCCTGACATTATCGGCTTTTGCCACTACATTTCCGGCGATAAAACGGTCTTTAATCTCGTAGTTCTCCACCAGTGGATTATAGAAGATGTGTCCTTCCAGACTTTCGGTGATTGCATCTTCGTCCATATCGACCAGCCCCGACATATATTCGAGGTTGACGACACCATATTTATTGAGCGATGCAGTCAGTGCCTCCAACGGAGTATCTACCGAAGTCACTTCGTCAACGGAGAATGATACCGGATGGTCAAAAATATCAGCCTTGACAAACCGACCGTTCTCACCGCGCTCTAATGCCAGTGCGTCACGACCGTTGGCATCCATGAGAATAAATTTTACATTCTTTTTCTCATTGAGGTTGCCGTATTTCTCCACAAACTCATCATAATACTGATTGAGGTGTTCGCGCAGATGTTCCGACGGTTCATGGGTCTCAGCCTCATAGTTGTAGAGTTGCTGGTAAGTCTCCGACATGGTGACATACAGCATGGCACGTTTCGCCTGTTCCGGCTTCAACTCCAACGGATTGAATGTAGCACCATTCTTGCGGACTTCCGATAGGAAGCCGACAAGACCGTCCTGAACGACCATACTGCCGTTGTGGTGGAAGAATTGGATATCCTCCGAGAAAGGACGGGGCGACATATCGACCTCGGTTTTCCTCGGCTGCTGTGCCGCCACTCTTGGCTGTCTGCCGGGAATGAAGTAGCCTTCGGTTTTCTCGATGACAGTGCCGCCCTCAACGATAGTTTCGGATTTATAATCCTTGTCGGCTTCTTTTTCAGCCGCTTGACGCTCACGTTCCGCAAGCTGGGCATATGCGATTGACATCATTGCCTCGTAGAATCCGTTGATAGGCGGATTGTCGTCCCAGTTCAGAGAACCGTAAAATTCCAGCTCCTTTTCAGTAAGCGGTCGGAATTTATTTGTCGGCAACGGTTTGGCGTCAGCCCACGGTTTCGGCTTTTCGACCGGCTTTTCCTCCTTCTCTTTCTTTGGCACAGCAGTACGCTGGCGTTTTGGCGCGTCCCTCGGTTCCAGTTCCCCGAAAAGGTTATAGGCGAACAGACGCGGGTCGGGATTGTCGGAATAATCGGGACTGCCGTCTGTTTCGATTTCCTTCGCCTGTTGCGGAATGGAATCCGAAGGCACATTATCGGATTGCTCAACCTTCTGTGTTTCAGCATTGGGCGTAACAATCTCTACGACCTTTTGCTTGGCGGTCTTTGTCAACTTCGGGTCTTCGAGCTGCTCACAGATAGCCACACGTTGCCCGGCTCTTACGAGTTTTGGCAGGTAGGTGTCGAGCGCATGATGCGGGAATCCGGCAAGCTCAATATATTTGTCACTGCCACCATTAGCTCTGCGGGTCAGGGTTATACTAAAATCTCCGACGCTTTTACCGCATCCTCGCCGAATATCTCATAGAAATCACCAATGCGGAACAACAGAATAGCATCGGGATGTTTCTTTTTCATCTCCTGATACTGTTGCATCAGAGGCGTATTGGTGAGGCTCGACTTCTTTTCTGCCTTCGGAGTTTTCTCCTTTGCCTCCTGTTTAGGCGCAGGAGTTGGAGTAACCGGGTCAGGCGTAGGCGGTTTGATACCGTTGGAATTATACAGTTCTATATTAAGGCGTAGATGCAACGACTCGTCAAGTGCCTTTCGCAAGTCCTCGGCAATCCCGTTAATACCACCGTCATGGTGGTACACGATAGCCGGTTTCCCATACTGGTCAGTACCAACCTTTGCATCGGTGCAGATTACATTCTGCGGAAACGCCTGAAAGAATTTATTACCCGGCACTTTCGTGCCACGGTCAACAACAGACTGAATGAAAAATTCTTCATCAGCAGAGAGTGCCTTCTTTGTTGAATGCTTTTGCAATATAATAAGGTCGCTTCCTACATCAGTTCCTGCGTTATCGCTGAACGTGTTGTTAGGCAGTCGCAATGCCGCCACGAGGTCGGCACGTTTTACCAATTCCATTCTGATAAATGGCGAAGCGGAGTTCATTACACCCTGCGATGCGATAAAGGCAACCAATCCGCCCTCGCGCACTTGGTCAAGGGTTTTGAGGAAGAAATAATTATGTATCGACTTGGTAGCCTGACGATATGCAATCTCCTTGCTTGTCGCATACTTCGGGTCTGCCACAGCGAAATCTCCAAAAGGGACATTGGATGCAGCCACGTCGAAGTATCCGCTGAGATCGGGATCTATTTTCTCAAAGCCTTCTATATTCACAGTGGTGGACGGGTGCAGAGCCTGTAAGATTTTACCTGTCAGCAAATCCTTTTCAAACGATAACACCTCCGAGCCAGGATAATTGCGCAGAAACGAATCCACGAAAACACCCTGACCGGCCGACGGTTCCAGAAATCTTTTCACTTCGACGCCATGATGTTTCAGCGTGTCAGAGATTGCATCGACAATCCGGTTGTCGGTATAAAACGCCGTCAGCGTTGACGCTTTAAGCGATTCCATGTAGCGGTTAAACTCCTTGTCGTCATGCAAATAATCATGAATCAGGCGACGCAATTCAACCGTAGGTGCGAACAGCTCAATATCCGACTTGCTCCATTTGGCAGCATCCGCCAGCTCGTTGGCATCATTGAGAATACACTTCAACCCGCCAAAACCGGCATACTTGTGCAGCACTGCAATTTCTTCGGCAGTCTGCGCTGTGCGTCCGGCAACACCGAGGCTCAGGACAAGCCTTATCGCCTCGATGTTGTCGCGCATCGTCTGAAGCCTATCGAAGGACATCGTGAGTCTTCTTTATGATTTCAGAAATCATTCCGGCCAGTTCATTCTGAAGCGGCTGGTAATCATCTCGCGACAGAAAGTCACCGTTTACTTCATACTTGTCAAGTATGGCATTGATGTAACGGAGGCCGAGCAGTAAATCTGCCCATTCGATTTTAGCTTCTTCAGTCGGCAGGTCGTTGTGGAACAGTTCTTCGAGGAGGTTGAAAATCACATCCCAGCGAGATACATAGTAGCCGTTGAGAAGAACACGCATGGCGAGTTCCTCGGCAACAGGCTGACTGCGCCCTTCGAGGATAAGGCGAGTCATTGTGTTGTATGCTTCGACGGCACGGGTATTGATAAATTCTGAATCTGTTACTTCGGGAAAGCGGTGGTCACGAAGATGGCCGTAGAGATAGGCTGCAAAATAGTCCATCTCTTTTTCAAGAGGTTGTTTCATTATGGTGGGGAATTTAGTGGTTTGCCGGGATTCCGATTTGCTTAAAGTGGTGTATGGTAGGTATATAAGCAAAAGGACACCGGGTTCCCGCCCGATGTCCAACCACTAAATCCACGTCAAAAATGAAACAAAAACATTATATGACGTTGAATCAAGTGCAAAGATATAAAATCTTTGGGACATTCGGGAGGAATTATTGATATTTTACTTGATTTTCAGGTCTGTTAACCCGCCGCTGTTAACCCGCTTTCTTGCAGGATTTACGCTTCCTGCGAGACTTTTTCTGACACTCATTCTCGTCAGGAGTGAAGGCCTCGATGACACGCTTCACGATGAGATTGTACAGTCTCTCCTCGTCTCGACTGAGGTCGGTAGGATGAAGTCCGGTCGTGACTATGCCATGACCGTTATAGGGCGTTTCACTATTGTGGAACGTGTTGCGGGTGCTGAGCCATCCGACTTCCTTGGCCATATGACCGTATTGGGTGTTGTGCTCCAGCACGCGGAAGTCTCGGCGCATGGAATCATATACGTTGCCGGGGATTCCGTTCTGGTAGAGGTAGGGGTATGAAATCAGTCCCTTGGCGTAAAGTTTGTGAGCGATGAGGAATGTCGGCTCAAAGTCGTAGCCGAGTTCCATTGTGGCATCCATCCACAGAGTGACCATGTTATGAAGAGTCTGACCCTTCACGATATTCAGTTCTACATCGCTTCCATCGTCAGTCGTATTGTCCTCTGCCGATTCGATGTCGAAGGTGTTTTCTCCGGCCACGGCATCGGCTTTGAGAAAAAAATTCACGAGTTCCCCTGCGAGCCATTTCTCATGCTTGTCGGGAGAGCATGTCCCTTTCTCAACAGCATTGATTATGATGCGCTTGCGCAGACGGGAAAGCCACGCACGACGCACTGTCACCGGCATACGGAGATACCAGTAGAGGTTGAGGAAAGCCAGTTCACCCTCGAAGGTGGGTTCCATAGCGTTTACAACGGCACTGCTTTTTGCCCACAGTGCTTTTATGATGGAGAGCTGAGCTTCGTCTGCTTTCGACTTCTCCCAGCCAAGGAGCGCATCATAATTGCGCATTCTGAAGTTGAAGTGGTGCGCATACATCTGGCGCATATCCTGATCGGAGTTCATGACGAACTTTTCGCCATGCTTGTATTCGGCCTCGATGATTTCGCCGTTGGTCCATGTCACGGCATAGCCGTTGCCGTGATAGTAGCCTTCGTGTTCGGTATTTGCGTCGATTGCACGAGCGATAGTCTCTGCCATGAAACGGTTTGAGGTAACAACTGTTACAAGTGTTTTTTCTGTCATACTTGAAATGTTTTTATTTGAGTGTTGGGAATTTTGAGACGAAAGCTTCAGGAGGTTCCGGACCCTCCCTTGGCGTTTCATCTGCGTGGGTTCAGTGGTTGTGGTTTATACTCTGCTATGGGAATCAGAGTCGCGGCCCCTTCGGCTTGCGCTGTTGTTTCTGCTGGGCATCGTCCTTCGGCTGGGTCTGTCCTTTGGTCAGAGGGTCGGTGATGTTCTTAGTCGCCTCGTTGGTGAGACCGTCGTTGTTGACCGCCTTCTGTGTCTGCGACTCGTTGGCGACCTTGACGCGTGGGTCATTGAGCGATGTCATCGGACGCTGTTTCTCCTTGTCGAAGTAGAGATAGACGGTGCAGGGCTGTCCCTTCTCATCTACCATGTTGTCGAGCTTGGCTACACGACCGTTGGCGTAGTCATCCTTCTGCTGCTCGGTAAGAGGAATCTTGTTCCATTGTCCGAGAGGCTTGATGCTGCCGTCTTTAAGTGTCCATTTGGGCTTTTTCACAGTCTGCCTTTCAGTTGTCACGGTCGAGACAGTCTCGCCCTTGTGTTCTTTCTTTGCTTCGGCGGCCTGCTTCGCTTGCTGCACCTTCTCATACCAGTGCATTCCGTTGGGCACAAATTCGACAGCCTTTCTGTCAACATTGTACTGGAGTATTCCTGTTCGGGGCTTTCCGTCACGGCATACGACCTCTTTTGGAGGGAGCGGGAGACCCTTTTTCAGTGTCATGATCTCCGGCATGGTCAGTTTCGTCTGACCGAAAATGTCGCGGATTTTGACATCCTTTGCAGGGATTGCCAGCAGCTCGTTGGTGTAGCGGTCGCGGCTGATGAGCGAGGGAACTTTCTCCCCGGTGACCGGGTCGGTCAATTCTACGATTCGACCGAGGTTGCCGTTCTCTTTGAGATTGGCCTGATCGATTTTGTCGAATTTGTACCCCATGAACTCATCGAGTTTCTGCTCGCTCTGGATGAAGTGAGGAACAAGTTTGACGCTGCCGTCGGGGTCGGTGCGGAAAGAGAGGCGAGCTTCGATGTTGAATTTTTCACCACCGAAAGTCGGTGTGATTTTCACCGGCTTGGATTTCCGGTTGTAGAGCATCTCCTTCAGGTCACCGGAGGCTTCAAGTGCCTCCTTGTCGATGCCCCATTTCTCTTTGAGCGTATCCCAGTCGATTTTCGACTGGTCGATAGCCTGCCACTTGGGTTCCTGCGATATGGTTGTCTGAGCTTGAGCCTCGTCCGCTGTCTGTGCAGACGGTTCAACAGTGGATTCTGTCTGTGCGGGTTGCTCCGTAGGGGTCACCGTCTGAGTGGGTTGCTCGACTTTCTGTTCTGCCGTTGGAAGCTCTACCTTATTGTTTTTGAGCATCTCGGCATTCGCCTCAGGGTCTTTGGCGAGGTCGCCGATTACGGAGCCGACAGTATCGTAGCGGTCGACGGGGACACGGAAGAATCCGAAGGTCGAAGGGTTCTTGCACTGACGCACGAAATTTGACATGAAGGCTTCGAGCGGGTTCTGACCTTTCTGGAATTTCACGAGGTCTGAGATTTTTGCCGACTTTACATCGGTCATTTTGGGTGTGCCGTCCTCGTTGAGTCCGGTCACTGCGCCTACCTGCCCGGTATCGTTGTCGCGGGCGATAAGGACTTCTTCTAAATTCTGGTCTTGTGCCATAAAATAAAAGTGTTTTGGGGTTGGAAACTTGTACCCGATAATGGGTACGTTATTTATTGGTGTATGGTGTGGTATGGTTTTTATCTTCTTGTGGTCTCAAATGCTATTCTGGCATCTGCCCATCGGAAGGTCACGCGAGACTGGCGGCTGTCACCGGATTTTATGAATGGAAGTGTGCCGTCAGCCATCATGGATTCTATTTTGGTTTTGCCTACATTATACATTTCCATGAGCTGTGCCTTGGTCAGAACTCTTTCTTCCGGCTCGATGATACCCTGATTTGTCAGGACAGCATAAATCTCTTTTCTTGCTTCCTTGATTTCGCGTCTGATCTCACATTTGATTTCGGCTCGAAGCTCATCAATTATGGCTCTGAAATCAGAGAGAATCGCTCTTTTCTCTAATACTGTCATATCAATATCGGGGTAATCGGGTTACACGTTTCATTGCTTTCTCGTATGCTACCGGATTCCAAGGACATTGGAACTTCTCGATTGCATCCACCAGTTCCTTCAGGAAGTAGTGGGTTTCTCTTCCGACTTTTTTCCATTTCAGCACCAATCGCTTACGGATGCGCTGAAGATGTCTGGGCGATACACAGAGGATGGCGGCTGCTTCATACTTGCTCACCATCGGCTGGTTGGGAAGCCGTTCATGGATAAATCCATATTCCTCGGCTTTCTGAATTTTCTCATCCTGAGCCGCGAGATACTTTTCAAGGCGACTGAGAGTGCCTTGCATTCTCTGTACCTCTTGTGCCAGATCGGGCTGAGGGGGGAACATAACGTAATTGTCCATATCAGGTGGGTTTAGCGGTTGTTGTGTGATGCAAAGTTACTTCGGGAAAAGGAGGTGCATCTATGATAACTCCGGGATAGAGTTGGGATAAGTGTAGGATAAAAAACGCTTGATTTTCTAAAATCCGCAACAAATCATCGTTGAATAACAGCAAATTATGTTTATGCTTTTAATGAATGTTAAAGTCTAAATTTGTGGAAAATATTTTGAAAATCTCACGTCAGGACACAGCGAGTGCCGTCCGAGCATTCCCGAACGGCACTCACATGAGGCTTATGGAATGTTCAGATTAAAAGTCGAGATTGCCGAGGTTTCTTGAAAGGATGTCCATGTCCTTTCCGATTTTATCGGCGGTGATTCTCGCGTAAATTTGCGTTGTCTGAATGTTTGTGTGGCCGAGCATCTTGCTGACCGACTCGATGGGCACACCGCGTCCGAGGGTCATCGTTGTCGCGAAGGTATGACGCGCGAGGTGGAAGGTCAGGTTCTTTTCGATGCCGCAGATGTCGGCAATCTCTTTCAGATAGCAGTTGAGCTTCTGATTGGTGATTATCGGCATGAGCTGGCCGTCGTTGTAGCAACCTTCGTATTTGTTGAGGATTTTCAGAGCCGGTGGAAGCAGCGGCACCATCACCTTTGTGTTGGTCTTCTGGCGGTGGGTGACTATCCACAGGCGACCGTCAAACATCTTCTGTATGTTATCGACACGCAGGTGGGCGAGGTCGATATATGCCAGTCCGGTGAAGCAGGCGAAGATGAAGATGTCGCGCACCTGTTCCAAGCGTTTGCTCGCGAACTCCTTCTGCATCATCTTACAAAGCTCGTCTTCAGTCAAGTAGCCACGGTCAACGCGCTCGATTGAGATTTTGTAGCCGTTGAAGGGATCAACGGTGATAAGTCCGGCGCGGATGGCTTTGTTGATTACCTGCTTGAAGAACTTCATGCACTTGTAGGTGGTGTTCTGCGAGTATTTGTACTCTGTGCGCAGGAAGAACTCTAAGTCCACGATGAACTGATACTTGATTTCGCGGAGCGGTATGTCGGTGATGTTGTATTTCTTTTTCATGAACTCCACTACACGGCGGTACATCCGCTCATACTTGCGGTAGGTGGGGTCAGCCTTGCTCAATCCCACGAGTTTCTTGGTGTCCTCCAAGTGCTGCTCATAGAGTTTGAGAAGCGACTCTTCTCTTTGGGTGATACCCATATAGGCATTGCGTACCATTTCGGCGGTAACGAAGCCATGACGACGCTGGATGTCATAATAGTGTTCTTTAAGAATGACCTGTATATCATTCAGACGGCTATTAAGTTCGAGAACCTTTGCCGAGCGGCCAATAGCCCTGCCTGTTTTTGCATCCCAAATTTCAGGGTTTACAACCAATTTGGAATTTAGCTGCTCCATTTCTCCGTCCACAGTTATTCGTATCATGACGGACACATTACCGTCTTTGTTGATACGATTCCCGCGGATGTAAAATAGAACTTTGAATGTGTTCTTTTTCATCTAACGAGGATTTGGTGGTTATCATAAACCCGGTTTCGCCGTGGTTTGACATGATAACGAGTTTAACTTTTAGTTTGCTTAGACCGACTTTGGCCAATGTCAGACTAATGTCGGACATTAACCAAATCGGAATCGAACACCTCGTTATGAATGATGGAATTATCGTTGTTCTCGGTAATCAGAAAAATGGTAAAATAGGGATTTGGAAATACTCATACCGATGTCCTGTTTTTGACCGCCTTTTTCCGACTTATGTCCGAATTAGGTTCTCGTAACCCATTGATACTATGTTTTATGCAGCACTAATCGTTACCCAACCGTTACCATTTTGGATTTAAAAAAAAGTGGTAACGAGTTGGTAACGAATGGCTGTCCGTAGCGGTCTTTTTTCTGTCCGATGACGGTCCTGAGTCGTCATTTTTAGGCACTAAAAAACCGCACAATAAGTTGATATTGTGCGGTTTAGTCTTGTTTAGACTTTTGTTGGCCGGAATCTGTCCGACCCGCTAAGTGGAGATGGAGGGGCTTGAACCCTCGTCCAAACGTGGAACTAATGAGCTTTCTACATGCTTAGTCTTCTGTTGGTTTTCGACGTGGGACAGGCTGAAGACTGCCAATCCCGCGCTTAGTTCCTGTTTTCTCGGAGGCGTCGCGGAACGTCCGGCCTCCCATTCCCGATTTATCTGCACCGCCTTGTCGATTAGTCTCGGGAAAATGACAATCGGGCGATGTCTCGTCTACGCCACTTTGGCGCGGATAAAGCTTAATTTACTGTGCTTCGATTAAGCAGCGAGAGCGTAGTTGTTTTCGCCATTTAAAATTGCGGTGTCCCTGATTATAGAGCGTAGCCACCATTGCTCTGCATGCTTACCCACCACCTCTACACGCTGTCAAAACCAGTCATCCCCGATTTGACTTGTCGCGAATCATGGCGATAAGTTTTGCAAAGATACTTATTTGAGACGAACTCCACAAAACGCAATCCTCGATTTTTGCCTTTTTTAACAACTGCTGCCATAAATTGCGGCTACCTGCCGATTGACAGATAGCCGCAAAACAAATCTATGCCCCGCTCAAATCAATGGGGCCGAATATCGGGTGTGAATCCTACTCTTTCTGTGGCATCATGGCAAGCCATTTTCGATATCCGAAAATGGAGATGACTGTATAAACCCCATACAACACGCAATAGAAATACAGCCCTTTGTAAAAATACAGGCCACAACATACAATGTCTACGATGAACCATATCAGCCATTGCTCGACATATTTGCGAGCCAACATCCACAATCCTACTATTGACAATGATGTCGTGAAGGCGTCTGCCACAGGTACAGTCGAGTCGGTGAACCTCACCAGCATCCACCACAATGCAGCCCACAACGCACAGGAGGCTGCCGCTATCATCATCCACTCCTTTGCTGGGGTGTGGGTGATTGGACGGGGGGAGCTTGCACTCTCTGTTGCGGCTGGACATTCTTTGGATTCCGACGGTTTGCGCGGAGTCGTTTTCCCAGTCCACGACCAAAATCCATATATCGCTATCAACAGATAATAGATATTTATCCCAAAGTCGGCATACAGCCCTTTGGAATAATATATCCACATCGAGATGGCCGGCATCACGACTGATGCCAACCAGACCTTGCTGTCGGCGTGATATTCCCACCATAGATATAGCAGGCCCACACACAGGCCCGTTATCTCAAGGCACAAATCAAATGTCAGCATCTTATCAGAATCTCAAAGTGGCAGTCGCCATAACATGCGTCGGAGCTTGCGCGGCATATCCGGCGTAACGGTATATCACTTTTTCGCCATCTTTCACTGTATAGCCGGCCCCGGCATACCCATTGTTGAAATACTTCTCGTTGAACAGATTGTAGACCGAAAAGCCTATCCTCAGCTCCTTCATTCCTATCAGATGCTTGAACGAGTATCCCAAATGCAGGTCAGACACGAAATATGCGTCGAGCAACGCCGCTTCCGACTCCGCATTGTTCATATACTGCTTCCCGACGTAGCGGCTGTCAAGCGACGCGTCGAAATCGCGGTATCTGAAGTTGAAGGCATTGTTGAAAATCACTTCCGGGGAAAACGCTATTGATGTGTCGCCCAAGTAAAATGAAATCGGGTTTGTCCACTCATCCTCATAGATATATTCAACGAAGTCTCGGATGCGGTTGCGAGACAATGTGATGTTGAACTGCCAGTCAAACCAGCTGCAAGGCCGCAGCGCAGCCTGAAGCTCCACTCCCATCCTGTATGAATCAGGGACATTGACACTCAACGGATTCCCGGTATCTGACAGCTGTCCGGTAACCACGAGCTGGTCTTTGTATAACATATAATACAAGTTCACGCCGGCAGAAAACAACCCCTGATTGAAACTGTAGCCCAGTTCGAAGTCATCAAGCCGTTCCGACTTGGGATAACTTCCGGGAGTACCATCAGTGAAATTGTCGCGAGTCGGCTCCTTCTGAGCCACGGCCCACGAGGCAAATCCTCTGTGAGCGCCCGATGTGAAGTTCACACCCAACTTCGGATTGAAGAAATCCCATCTACGCTCCACATCGAGCAACGCAGGCGAGGCGGTCTCCCAGTCCCAGTTGTCAGACACTCCCTTTATGGTGTAATGGATATGACGGTATTGCAAATCGGCGAACACCGAGAATCGCCTGTCAATGTCGTAATTGGCCCGCAGGTAGACATTGGAGTCGAATTTCCGGCCCCTGTTGTCATAATATTCCTGCAACGGATCAATCGGGCCGACATAGTTGCGCACCCATTTCACCTGCCCGTAATGATGCCCGTCGAAATCCGAAACGGAACCTCCAAGCGTCGCATTCCATCTTCCTCGTCTGAAATTCACGGTGGCCTGTCCGCCACCGAAACCATTCACATTGTATTTCAACCGGATAAGATCTGACTTCTTGACAGTCGCGCCGTCAGCGCCCTGGAATGGTTGAAGCCCATATTCAACCAGAGTACGGTTGGTCTTGTACTGGTCGTAATATCCGTCATCCTTGGTGTAGAACAGCGCCGCGTTGACATTGAACCACTCCCCTATCCGCTGCGAGAAAAGCAGCTGGAAATGATGCTGGATGAAATTGTCGTACTGGTCAGGGTAATATGCCCGCCGGCCATCATCATCCACATATTCCCCACAGGGATTGTAGCGGCGGCCAAACTCCTCCATCTGTTCCTTTGAGGCATAATCCCAGGCCATGTATGTACGTTCCTTGCCTCCGAAAGCCACCAGCCTGACTGAGGTGTTGTAGCCATGATAGGCAGCCTGGCCGAAATAGCTCCATAACTGTGAGGAGGCGCGTTCGATATAACCGTCAGACCCCATATGGCTCAACCGCGCGTCGAGGCTCCACCGATCTCCGAGCAGGCCGGAACCGACCCGCAATGTCTGGCGATTGGTGCCATACATACCATAGGCTCCCGACAGCTCTGCATAAGCATCCTCCGACGAAGCGTCAGTCACCATATTTATGCTTGCGCCGAATGCACCTGCCCCATTTGCCGAAGTGCCGGCCCCTCGCTGAATCTGCACATCTCGCAACGACGAAGCAAGGTCGGGCATATTCACCCAGTAGACACGATGGCTTTCGGGGTCATTCAAAGGCAGCCCATTGGCTGTCACATTGATTCGTGACGGGTCCGACCCCCTCACCCGCATCGACGTGTACCCCATTCCGCTTCCCGCGTCGGAAGTCACAGTCACAGAAGGTGTCATATTCAGCAAATAGGTCATATCACGGCCATCATTGTTGGCCGTCAGCTCCCGTTTGCCAATATTGGTGTACGCGACCGGCGTTTTTGCCGTGGCCCTGTTGGCCACAACATCCACCTGGTCCAAAACCACAGCCATAGAGTCAACCTCCATACTGCCAGACGACACCGCGCCAGCGGTGCCACAGGCGCATCCACCCGACACAAGGATGGTCGCCCGAAGAATCATCTTCTTCATAATTTTTTCACTACGCCGGTATTAACCGGATCAGGTTCAGAGGGTATAATCTCAGCCCACACGCGCATCAGCCATAAGACTGCGCAACGGCGAGCACCCCTAAAATATGTCTTGTCAGCGCAAAGTTACTAAATTCCATCCGGATTTCCGCTATCTTCCCGACACTTCTTTTGATTAAACAGACACCTCTGAGATTTCAATGCACAAACAACCTGATATTCAATCCTTTCGCTGGTATTTGTCGGAAATTTGAGGCTTTGAATGGCGGGGTTCGAGAAAAATCACTAATTTTGTGTTACGATATGATGCCGTTTAATCAATACGACTCTCAGATTGGACAACTCTTGGCGATAAAAGATTATTGTCGGGAGAATGGGCATTTGTGCCGTTACGCAAAAGAAGAGGTCTTCGTTCAACAAGGACTGGTCGGCAAATATCTTGGAGTTATCAAATCGGGCTATTTCAAATATACCGTTCTCACAGCCTCCGGCAATGAGGCTGTTGTCGGGTTTGCCTTTGAGGGGGAGATTGTCGCAGACTACAATTCCCTTAATTGCCACCCATCCGAAGTTACAATACAAGCCGGAACCGCTTCCACTGTGACACAAATCCGAATGTCAGAGGCCAAGGGCTTGTTCGACGCAACGTTTGAGAATAATCTTTCCTCCATTAATGGCACCCTGTTCAGTGAGATTTATTCCCGTTATCTTGAGCTATACCGAAAAACACCAACAGAGCGTTATCTTGATTTAACCGGCCAATGTCCTCAAATCCTTGACATCGTCTCTTTAAAGGATATTGCCTCTTATCTGCTTGTCACGCCGACCTATCTAAGTAAAATCCGGAAAAATCTCGCCAAAAAAGCAGGCGAATAAAACTTGTTTTATCCCGAAGTCTTTTTTTCTGCCGAACTTTGCCGAAAAATTTCGGCAAATGAATAATATAATACTCAAATCAATCTTATGCCTCATAATCGTGGGGACGTCAGCGGCATTCACACCCACAAATGCCACAAATCAACCTGGCGTTGATACAGCCCTCTCGCCCAACTTGAAAGGGGTTGTTGTAGATGACAACAAAGCCCCGATAGATTTTGTAAATGTAGTCTTACTGAAAGCCGACTCCACATATCTCGCAGGTACGGTCACCGATAAAGAGGGGGCTTTTATGTTCAGGGGCACTTGGGATAGTCCCAAGTTCGTAAAAATCTCTTCAATTGGGTATGCCTCTCAAACCCTTGATATTCCACCGACTGGTGATTTAGGCATAATTGTCCTTGACACCAAGAGCACTATGCTTGGTGAAGTCGTGGTAAAATCAAATCGCCCGGTAACCGCTATAAAAGGGGATGCCCTTGTGACGAATGTCGCAGGCACGCAGCTTGAACATGCCGGAACAGCCGAAGATGTTCTGGTTCAAGTTCCTATGGTTGTCGGACGCGATGGAGTGTTTGAGGTTTTCGGCAAGGGTTCTCCGGCAATTTATATCAATGGCCGTCTCGTGCGGGATTCCAACGAACTGATGCAGATAAGTTCGGCTGATATAAAAAACGTTGAAGTTGTCACAAATCCGGGGGTCAGATATGACGCGTCGGTCAATTCCGTAATCCGTATAACAACGAAACGGCCGCAGGGAGATGGTTTCAGCGGTTTGCTTCGTGCTGTCCTCAGGGAGAATAAATATTTCTCCAATGTGGATCAGGCGAATTTCAAATATAGGACAGGTGGGCTTGAGTTATTCGCCAATTTCGGCGGAGCAATAGCGAAGTTCCAAAGCAACCAATATGGAATATCCAACTCCTCCCTGTTATGGGAAGAAGGGATAACTCAGAACGGCTACGGAAACGTGAAAGATTTCTTCGGAAAGGTGGGATTCTCATATATGTTTAATGAGAAGCATTCAATCGGAGCCTATTACAGTAATGGCATCACAAGCGACAAGATGCATCATACCCATCTTACTGAATTGTCGGCTAACGGAGAGTTTTTAGACATGACCACAAGCACACGGTCAGGTGACACCAAGAAACTTCCACGACATTATGCCAATATCTATTATAATGGAAAGGTCGGAGATCTTGGCATTGATCTGAACACTGATTATCTGTGGAATAAGTCCCGTTCCAATGTCACAGTGGATGAAATCAGCGTGACTGATGGAAACTCGTTGATAAACTCCCTCGGGACAAGTCGGGGACGTATGTTTGCCGAGAAACTGGTTTTAAGTTACCCGATATGGAAGGGCGTGATTGAGGTCGGTGAGGAATATGTGTCTTCGCGCTTCTCTTCCGATTATATGACTGACGCAGAAATCATAAGTGATGCCAATACACGGGTTGACGAAAACAATATTGCCGGATTCCTTGATTTCCGACAGACATTCGGTCGCTTCAGCCTCGGGGCCGGATTGAGGTATGAGCACGTGAATTTCGATTATATGGAAAACGGGCGGAAAAAAGAAGATCAGAGCAAGACTTATAATAATCTCTTCCCCTCCTTCTTTATGTCCACAACGGTAGATAAAGTCCAATTCTCAATGAGCTATACCGGCAAGACAAGACGGCCCAATTATGGCGACCTGGATGGTGCAATCGATTATATCAACCGTTTTACACTTCAAGGCGGGAATCCATACCTTAAACCAGAGAAGACACATACTGTGGAACTTACCGGAGCTTGGAGACGATTATTCGCACAATTGTCATATACCTATAAAAAGGATCCCATCATATCTACAACCGTGCCCTACGGCGAAAGCGGCGAGGTGAAGCTCATGACTCTGGACAATTTTCCAGAGATACATTCAATCCGCGCGTTTATAGGGACCAGTTTCAATATCGGCATCTGGGAACCACGGGTAAATCTCGGCATCACGAAGCAGTGGTTTGCAATCGACACTTGGAAAGGGCGTAAACACTTGAATAATCCACAAGGAATGGTGCAATGGCAAAATGCCATACATCTCCCCTATGATATATGGATGAACTTGGATATGGCATGGGAAAGCGCAGGCGATGACAGGAACATACATCGCAAATCCTGCTCTTACCTTAACGCCAAACTATACAAGGCGTTTTTCAACAACAGCTTCAGTGTTTCCGTCGAGGCAAACGACATCTTCAACAAACGTAATTATGGTGTTACTTCATTCAGTAGAGATATAACCCGTTACGTATGTGTAACGGATTTAAGCCGTTCATTCTACTTGACTCTACAGTACTCATTTAACTCCAGTCGTGACCGTTACAAGGGGCGTGGAGCAGGTGCGAACGAAAAGAATCGATTCTAAACAACAAGCCATCTTGAAAACACACCATTAGTTAATCAAAGGGAGACTTCGGTCTCCTTTTTTGTATTGTCAGCAGAAAGTCCTCCCCAATCACTCGTTATGCCTCGGGCTTAAAATTTTCAGGACTATTTCAGATGGATATCTTGCAGTTCGGTCTTGAATATTCGCCTTTTTATTCTGTCGTTGTCAAAATCTCCAGATTTTTCGTAAATTTGCAGATAGTATGTGGACACTGGTCGACTATATAAACACGACTTGGCTGTGGTGGACAGTCACCATTGCCTACGCCGCCATTGTGCTTGGAGTGATCGCCATCGTTGTTTCGGAAAACCGCAATCCGGTGAAATCACTCGCGTGGGTCACCGTGTTGCTCGTCCTCCCGGCCGTAGGCTTGATTCTGTACATATTTTTCGGCCGTAACATACAAAACAAGCGCATAATCTCAAGGCGCAACCGCAGGAAGCTCAGACGACTTGAGCAAAACGGGAAAATTGACTCATCCAAGGTGAGACAATCGCCAGCCTGCCTGCGACACATCAAACTCGCCCATTCCCTCCAGGGATCACCATATTACGAAGGCAACAACGTGGCCATATTCGACAATGGCCGTTCCAAATTCGAGGCTTTGCTCGCCGATATCTCTCGTGCCGAGAGATACATCAATATCGAGTATTACATCATCGCGGCAGACAAGATAGGCCGCCGCATAAGCGAAGCCCTCGTCGAGAGGGCCCGCGCCGGAGTCAAAATCCGGATTATCTATGACTCCGTGGGTTCCTTCAAGACCCCCGGAAAATTCTTCAAGAAACTGAAAAAAGAGGGCATAGAAGCCTACCCGTTCTTTGAGGTGGTCTTCCCTCCTTTCGGCACACGCGTCAATTGGCGCAATCACCGTAAAATCGTTGTCATAGACGGCATCATCGGATATATCGGAGGCATGAACATAGCCGACCGATATGTGGATGGCGGGAAACACTTTGATGTGTGGCGCGACCTTCACCTCCGCGTCACCGGCCCTGGCGTGGCAGCCTTGCAGCAGTCATTCGCCGTGGACTGGAACTATATGGGGCAACCTCTGATTGAAGAAGAGATTCCAGACCTTCCGGAGGCGGCATCCCCCGTCACGGAAGAGAGCAACAATGTGGGAATACAGTTGCTGACAGGAGGCCCTGTCAACCAATGGATGAACATGACGCTGATGTTCCAGCAGGCGATATCCACAGCAAAGACCCGCGTATGGCTCCAGACTCCCTATTTCCTACCCACCGAAGGTCTGCTGCATGCCCTCCAGGTCGCCTCGCTGTCAAAAGTCGACGTGCGCATAATGCTCCCCCGGCGCAGTGACAGCGACATGCTGCGCTGGGCATCATTCAGCTATGTGCAGGAATGCCTGAGAGCCGGCATAAAGGTATATCTCTACGACAAAGGAATGCTCCACAGCAAAGCGATCATTGTCGATGACGACTTTGCCACAGTCGGTTCGACCAACTTTGACTTCCGCAGTTTTGAACACAACTTCGAGGCAAACCTGCTTGTCTACTCCAAGGAATTCAACACGGCGCTGCGGACACGCTTCATCGCCGACCAGCGCGACTGCATAAGGGTGAATCCCTCCATATGGCGCCAGCGCCCCTATCTTGAGAAAGGGCTGGAATCCGTGATGCGTCTTTTCGCGCCAATCCTCTGACCCTTCATCATGCCAGACACGAACCCTTCGATCCACGCTCTGCTGAAAACACATTGGGGCTATGATTCCTTCCGACCGATGCAGGAGGAAATCATAACCTCGGTGCTTGCCGGCCATGACACGCTCGGGCTTCTTCCGACCGGAGGGGGAAAGTCAATCACTTTCCAGATTCCAGCATTGGCCCTCAATGGCCTCACAGTTGTGGTCACCCCGCTTATTTCCCTGATGAAAGACCAGGTTGACAACCTCCGCCGCAGAGGAATCCGCGCAGGCCAGCTCAACCACGCTATGAAACGTTCGGAAAGCGAGCTTGTCCTCAAACGCTGTGAACTCGGGAAAATAAAGATCCTCTATCTTTCGCCTGAGAAACTACGCTCGCCAAACATGGATGCCTGGTGGAACATCCTTGATGTAAAGCTCATCGTGGTCGACGAGGCCCACTGTATTTCGCAATGGGGATATGACTTCCGCCCCTCCTACCTGAAAATAGGAGAACTTCGCGCCCGTTTTCCAAAGACTCCGGTACTCGCCCTGACTGCGTCAGCCACCCCGCAAGTGGTCGACGACATAATGGAGAAGCTCTCTTTCAGAGACAGAACCCACTGTTTCCAGCTGAGTTTCACCCGTAAGAACATATCATATATCGCGAGACATTGCGATTTCAAAGACACTGAGCTGCTCCATATCCTCTCCCGGGTGAGCGGATGCGGCATAGTCTACACCCGCTCAAGGAAGCGCACCCAGGAACTCGCCGCGTTTCTGACATCCAACGACATCTCGGCCGATTATTACCACGCGGGGCTCTCTCCCGAAGAAAAAAACGAACGGCAGAACCGGTGGAAATCCGGTGAGACAAGAGTGATGGTAGCCACCAACGCGTTCGGCATGGGGATAGACAAACCCGATGTCAGGATTGTGATACATCACGACCTGCCTTCATCCCTTGAAGAATATTATCAGGAAGCTGGCCGCGCGGGGCGTGACGGTCTGCCGTCATGGGCCGTGATGCTCACGACCAAAGCCGACAAGGCCACTCTCACCCGCAGGCTCTCTGAGACCTATCCCGACAAAGAGGTCATCCGCGACATATACGACAAGCTGTTCATATTCCTCGGAGTCGGCATGGGAGAAGGATTCGGCAAAAACTTTGAGTTTCAATTCGGCAAGTTCTGCCAACGCTGGGAATTCAAACCGGTCATCGCCGACAGCGCGCTGCGGATACTCGCCCAGGCAGGCTATTTCGATTACACCGACGACCTCGTCAGCCCGTCAAGATTGTTCATGACAATGCCGCGCCGCGCGCTTTATGACCTGCAAGGTCTTTCAGACGAGACCGAGCGGATATTGCAATTCATTCTGCGCAACTACACAGGCATATTCGCCGATTACGAGCAGATACAGGATCCATTCATCGCATCCTCATTGGAACTGACCGAGCGCACCGTTTACGAGGCATTGCTGCGTCTGCGCAAAATGCGCGTCATAGACTACACCCCGAGAAAGCGGGCGCCATATATCTATCTGTTGCGTTCACGCGAACCTCTTCGCGATGTGGTCCTGCCAAAACAGGTGTATGAGATGCGGCGCAAACTGATGGAGGCTCGCCTTGACGCGATGAAAAAATTCGCGTTTGATGATTACAACTGCCGTGTCGAGACGATGCTCGGCTATTTCGGAGAAAAAGCCGAACCTTGCGGCACCTGCGACGTGTGCCGCGAACGGCGACGGCTCGAAAACATCCGCCACCGTCAAGAGCGGTCGGCGCACGTTTCCCCTGAGGTGATGACCGAAGCGCTGACATTTATAGTCAACCAGAATCCGGCCGGGATAACAATAGCCGACACCTCACTCCGTCTAAACATGCCTGTGGAAAACATCCTCCCCACGATACGCAATCTTGCTGATTCAGGCCTGATACGGATTGTCGACAACAACCTCTATCCGGCATAAGAGACCAAAACAAGAAAACGGGTTTCGCCGCCACCATCTGTGGCACAAGCGAAACCCGTTGTCAGTCGCAGTCTATCACGTGCGATTCAAGGGGGATGTTTATCTGGAGAGATCAAACTTCATTGATTCAGAACTTCCATCCACATATGTCACGGAGAGGACATATACCCCATCGCCGAGCGATTCGACTGGCACAACCGCTGAATTCTCCCCGGGAGACATCCTGATGACCATACGGCCAGCAACATCCACGACCAGAATATCAGCAATCGCATCATCCGCAGTAATTGACAAGCCTTCAGCTATAAGCTTTGTCTCGGATATGGCGACAGTCACCGGTTCGATGCTCGTCATGATGCCGTTTGCGAAATAAACCGGGATTGTATGCAGGGGTTTCAGTTCGTCATTAGAGCGTATATCGATGGCTGCCTCATACATTCCCTCAATGAGATTTGACGGATTCATGGTCGCTTTCACAGTCGCAGACTCTCCGGCTCCGAGCGAAAGGGCTGTCTTGTCGATTGACAGCCAGTCAAGATATGCCGAACGCTCACCTGTGACATTGGCCCTGATGCAGTAGTTGTGGTCAATGCCAAGCTCGGCCATGGACCACCAGGTCTCACCGCCGATATTGCACAAGTCGCCATATCCGGCAACCGCCGCCACACCGTCGATACCTATATGATATTTAGAGGCAGACATATTCCGCATCTCAACACCAAACCAGATGTCCTCGCCGGTTATCTCAACGGGAGTATCAAGCGTGACGACATTCCAGCTTGCAGGCTGCGCCGTGAATTCCTGGTCAACAATGACCGCTCCGGCGACAACACTCAGCAATATCATCCGCTGCCGCCTTATTATTGACTCTTTCTCATCTTTATCCTTGTACAATGACTGGATTTCATCTGCGGTCTTGGCAGCCTTGTATTGGAACAGGACATTTTTCACCGCATTGAACTCCCTGTCATCCATTATAGAATCCCTTATGTCAAAAAATCTTGCCCTGTACTCCCGGGCCCGCCCGGGCTGACCATTTTCCGCATAATATTCCGACAATGCGTCATACACCGAGGGAAACATCATCTCAAGGCCGTTACGTTCGGCGACTTCACGGCATCGGTGCATATATATGAGGGCGGAATCGGCATTTCCCATATCAATATATGCCGAATAAAGTTCCTGACAAGCCGAACCCTCATAACGAGGCTCGATGGTCGACTCGCGTGCGAAGTTTGCCATCTCACGCAACTTGCTCACAGCCGGGCCATACCGTTTCTTACCCTTAAGCAGCAAGCCCTCAAGAAGACCGTCAAGGAATATCTCTTCATCAGTCTTAGGAGAATACATCCGTCTTGACATGACCAGGTATTGTTCAGCCTCAATGGTGTCGCCGGTGTATGTTGTCATCCCCGAAAGATTGGTCAGGAGCTTTTTCTCCACATCATTGTCGGGATGTGCCTCGCATATACGCAAGCCTTTCTTGTAATAGTCTATGCCTGTCTCATAATCGTTCAGACAACAATAGACATTCCCGATGTTTTTATGGATGACAGCCCCCATCGGTTGGGATGGTGATGCCTCGCTGGCAATCAGGGCCTGTATGTAATTGTCCAGGGCCCCGGCATAGTCGCATCGTCGCATCATAATGTCTCCGACCCCGACATAGGCCCTTACCCGGTTTGTGACCGCAGCAGAGTCCAATGTTTCCGGCTGCCGGGCGCACACAATCAAATACAATGAGAGGGCATCACCCTGCGCCCCCTGCCTGAGAGAGCTGTCGGCCATTTCAAGTATTCTGTCTGCTGGCTTGTCAGAGACCCTGAAAAACAGGCTGTCGGCAACTTCTGATTAGTCGCGACACACCGCGCCAGGCATACCCGCCACCAGGCACAGGATAAATATCACAAAAAAATGTCTGATTACATTTGCCATGCCAAATAAAGTCATATCGGGGATTTCTCCCCCTGTGCCGTGACAGATCGTGTCAGCGATAACGTTCAGGGAGAGCCGAACGTATTGCCTCGGCAGACAATTCCGACACTCGCCTGCGGTCTGCCTCATCCGCAGGAGGTGCGACTGGCTTGTGAATGGTAAGAATCACTTTGCCCCAGTGAGGAAGCCATTGACCGCGTGGAAGCACGTCGTAGGCGCCATCTATCGTAACAGGCACTACTGGAAGCTGAAACTCCATCGCGAGCTGGAACGCTCCTGTGTGGAAACGCCCCATACGTCCAGACCTTGACCGCGAACCTTCAGGAAAGACAACCACAGACATCCCTCCCTTAAGGGTCTTCTCAGCCTCAGCCATTGTGCGGCGAATCGCGGCAGGAGACGAGTTGTCGACAAAAATATGGCCGGCGGCCTTGCAGCTTATGCCAATCACGGGGAATTTACGCAGGCCTATTTTCATCATCCATTTGAAGTTGTGATGAAGGAATCCATAAATCGTGAATATGTCATACGCTCCCTGATGGTTGGCGACAAACACATACGAGGTCTTCTCCTGGATATTTTCCCGTCCTCTGACCTCGACTTTCACCAATGTGAGCCAAGTGCATATTTTCGCCCAGATATGAGGCGGCCAATATCCCCAGAAGCGTCCTCCTCCGGTCAATGACCCTATTATTGTCACAATGCCGGTCAGGACGGTCAACACTACGATCAAGGGAATCATAACCACAATCTGATACACTCGATACAGGAGAAGAAGCGTCATTTTCATAACTGGATAGATTTTTGGAGGAGTCTGTTTTGTGAAACCATCACCTTGCAGAAGCCGACAATTTCTATGACGGCTCCTGCAAGGTGCGATTACAAATATACCTCTGACGCAAGCTCCGATTCGCGTCAGACAAAGAGGAATCTACGTCTTACCAGGCAAACATCGGACGGTCAGACATCATCTGGTTGACTTTGTCACGGACAGCCTTGATGGTGGCTTCGCTTTCAGGAGCAGAAAGCACGGTGTCTATCATCTCTACTATGCCGCCCATCTCGTCTGCCTTGAGTCCGCGGGTGGTGATAGCGGGGGTGCCGAGGCGGATACCTGAGGTCTGGAAGGGTGAACGTGAGTCAAAGGGAACCATGTTCTTGTTAGCGGTGATGTCGGCGTCCACCAGCACCTTCTCAGCCACCTTGCCGGTAAGTTCGGGGAACTTAGAGCGCAGGTCGACCAGGATACAGTGATTGTCGGTGCCGCCAGACACGACATGATAACCCTTGTCTGTAAGGGCTTTCGCCATAGCGGCAGCATTTTCCTTGACCTGAGTCTGGTATTCCTTGTATTCAGGCTGCAGGGCTTCGCCGAATGCAACCGCCTTTGCGGCAATGACATGCTCAAGCGGACCGCCCTGCACGCCAGGGAATACCGCTGAATCGAGCAATGAAGACATCTTGCGGATTTCACCCTTCTTGGTTGCTTTTCCCCATGGGTTGTCAAAGTCCTTGCCAAGGAGAATCACGCCACCACGCGGTCCGCGGAGGGTCTTGTGGGTTGTCGAAGTGACAACATGGGCATACTTCACCGGGTTGTCAAGCAGCCCTGCCGCAATCAGCCCTGCAGGATGGGCCATGTCGACCATGAAAATAGCGCCGATGCTGTCTGCTATCTTGCGCATACGCTCATAGTCCCATTCACGGCTGTATGCGCTCGCGCCGCCGATGATGAGCTTGGGCTTCTTCTCGTTGGCAAGCGCCTCCATCTGGTCATAATCGACACGTCCGGATTCCTGATCGACATTGTAACCGATGGCGTTGAAAACCAATCCTGAGAAATTGACAGGACTACCATGGGAAAGATGACCACCATGGTCGAGGTTCATACCCATAAAGGTGTCGCCAGGCTTGAGACATGCCATGAAGACTGCCATATTGGCCTGTGCGCCGGAATGAGGCTGCACATTGGCATACTCCGCCCCGAAAAGCTGCTTCAGACGATCCTGAGCAAGGGTCTCCGCTTCGTCAACCACCTGGCAACCGCCATAATAGCGGTGGCCGGGATAACCTTCGGCGTACTTGTTGGTCAGGCATGAACCCATTGCTTCCATCACCTGGGGTGACACGAAGTTCTCTGAGGCAATCAGCTCGATGCCCTTCTGCTGGCGCTGATGTTCACGATTGATGATGTCGAAAATGACGTTGTCGCGTTGCATAACGGTTGGTATTTGGGGTTGTAACTTGTTTTTGAGATGAATGGAGATGTCAGCCTTTCCGAGATTTCTTGACAGAGAATCCAAAGCGGCCAAGTTCTTCTCCTTGTGAATAATAGTGCCCGTGGGTGTAATTCATCAACCCGGCCTTGCCGAGGTCGAAACTGTCGGTGGCTGAATCTATGTATCGCTCGTCAGCCAGCACATTGATGACTTTGGCGAGGAACATATGATGCGATCCAAGAGGCACGACGGCGCTGACCTTGCACTCAATGGAAAGCGGTGACTCGTCGATGTAAGGACAGCTCACGGCGACCCCCGGCACGGGAGTCAGCCCGGTCTCTTTCCATTTGTCGTACTCTTTTCCTGAGCGCACACCGGCCCAATCGGTCTGACGGGCCATGTCGGCAGTGGTGAGATTTATGGTGAACTCCATCTGCCGTTTTATGATGTCAAACGAATGGCGCTCGGGACGGACTGATATGTAGCACATCGCAGGATCGGTGTTGACAGTCCCGACCCAGGCGACAGTGAGCATATTGGACTCCTCGACCGACTGCCCGCATGTCACCAGCACCGCCGGAAGGGGGTAAATCATCGTGCCGGGTTTCCAGCAGCGTTTCTTGTTCAGCGGCTTCGCATCCATGGCAAGCGTGATTACTTCGAGGCTTCAGCTTCTGCGATGGCCGCAGTGGTTATGCCAAGCGCACGGCAAATCAGGGCCTGACGGGCAAACAGTCCGTTGCGGGCCTGCTCAAAATAATAGGCTTTCGGGCTGTCGTCAACATCTTCAGCGATTTCGTTCAGTCGGGGAAGCGGATGGAGCACCCTGAGGTTGTCGCGCGAGCCGTCAAGCATATCCTTGGTGAGACTGTAGCAGTCTTTCACGCGCTCATACTCCTCCAGGTCTGCGAAACGCTCCCTCTGCACACGGGTCATATACAATATGTCGGTGGAGTTTATGACCTCAGGAGACAGTTCTGTATGCACCTCGTAAGGGATGCCAAGACGGTCACACAAGTCAAGGTACTCTTGTGGCATTGCCAGCTCGGGACATGAGACAAAGCGGAATTTAGGGTTGAAATACCTCATTGCCATCAGCAGGGAATGCACTGTGCGGCCATACTTGAGGTCGCCCACCATTGTTATCTCAAGATTGTCAAGCTTGCCTTGGGTCTTAAGAATCGAGTAAAGGTCAAGCATCGTCTGCGAAGGATGCTGGTTTGCTCCATCGCCAGCATTTATCACCGGAGTCTCAGTCACTGTGGTGGCATATTTGGCCGCACCTTCCTGATAGTGACGCATTATGATGAGGTCGACATAGTTTGACACCATCTTTATGGTATCTTTCAGAGACTCACCTTTTGAGGAAGAGGATGTGCTGGCATCGGAAAAACCGATGACACGTCCACCAAGACGGTTTACTGCGGTCTCAAAACTTAGGCGCGTGCGGGTTGAAGGCTCGAAAAAAAGCGTCGCCACAACCTTTCCGTCAAGAATCTTGTGGTTGGGGTTTTCCTCGAAGAAACGTGCGTCGGCAAGAATGTCAAGGATTTCTTCTTTGCCGAGATCGTCGATAGAAACGAGTGAGTTGGGATTCATCGGAACGACAGTCTATTGGGTTTATCGCGGCCTGTCCGAGAACTGTCCAAGCCGTGTTTTATCACTGCAAAGATAATAATTTTTCGCCGCCTTTACAACTATAAACTCCCAAATCATTTCCAAAAGACAAACCACTGGCTTCAATTGCCGCAATTTGTCGCAAGGAGACATTACACACTATGGGGGAAGTCTGCCATTTCAAGCATAGCCATATCATCAGGCATGTTACCCCAGGCGTGTATCTCACATCGCGGCCACGACTCCGATGCCAGGTATTGCTGTACGCGCCTTGCTTTCTCCTCCCCACGGCAGTTGGCAGTAGAGAACCGTCCGGTCAACCGACCGTTGTCATCCACCTCGGCCTTTGTTCCAATCACAAAATCCACTCCGTTGGCTATTGCCCAGGGCCGAACCCACTCCTCCACACTGGCCGTGGCGACTATTATCCTGGCCCTAGAGTCACGCAGAACATCCATTTCTTGTTTCACATCGCGGCGCAGCATTTCCGAGATTTCAGCAGCGAATCCTTTCCCCTTGCGCTCAAACTCTGCAAAGTCCATCCCCTTGAACAGGAAGCCAAACAATTTTTCTTTCGCGGCAGAGGATGAGAGCAATCCCATTTTCCAGGCGACAAGCCAGGGCGACGCTTCCACAACCGCCAAGGCAAACCGGCATTTTCCCAAAGCATATACTCCAAACCGGATGAAAGAATCACCCCTAACGAGAGTGTTGTCAAAATCAAACAGGCCGACTCTTTTTCGATGACAGAAATCGCTGTCCGAATTAGAACCTGCCAAAGGATTTCCTGTATGATTTCTTCGTGTCATAACTCGTTGCGCCAATCAACCGGCTTACAGATATATGATTGCCAAATAAGACAATGACCAGCAAAGCACACATGCCTGGATGAACCTGTCTTTTAGAAGAATCGATGTCGGATCCCCGGCTTTTTCATCAACAATAGCAATCTGGAGATAACGTAGTATCCCGGCAAGCACGAAAACAGACGTCAGGTATATCCATTGCGTGCCAAGCCGCGCTTCAACCTCCGGCTGTACTGTATATAGAATGTAACAGACCACAGTAATCGCACCGAGCAACCCAAGAGTCTGGTTCATGAACGGCAGGTTATATGACACGGCATTCGACCGCACCGTGGCCCCTTGCTGCTGTTGTATCAACACATCATCCCGGCGTTTAGCAAAGCCAAGGAACAAGGTCAGCAGAAACGCGAGACATACCAGCCAGGGGGATATCCATATACCGCAGGCGACACCTCCGGCAAATATGCGAAGGACAAAACCAACGGCGATGCAAAACACATCCACAATCGCAATTCGCTTGAGACGCAAACAATAAGCGACATTCATAAAATAATACGCCGCGATTATCGCCACTACATCAAGCGCATGCGCCAATGGAGACAACGCGAACACAATGCCTATGCCTACGACTACCAACGCCACCGAGACAAAAGCAGCCTGCTTGCATGTGACAGAGCCTTTGGCGACAGGACGGAAGCGTTTGCGTGGATGCATCCTGTTCTCATCCACGTCAACGATGTCATTCAGGCAATATATAGCGCTGGCCACCAGACACATCGCGCAGAACACCACCAATGACGCAACCCAACAGTCCCAGTCTCCCATCCGCCTGCCAAAAAACATCGGAAGAAAAACAAACAGGTTTTTGACCCACTGCCAAGGTCGTAAAAGTCTCAGCACTTCCATCTGTCGCTTGCTTATGTGGTGACATTCCAGGCAAAATCTCGACTCTCTATCTCCACAGAGACTATGCGAACATCACATTTATGATAAATCACAAAATTCGCCAAACTGTGAACCAATGACCGCAATCTCGTCAACAGACACAACGAACTGGCTTTAATGCGGCTTAAACTATTGTCACAACCTTGAGAATTCATTTTCATCTGGAGGCTTTGAGGTAGAGAAGAAGGGCAATCACGGCATAAATGATGTTGGGAATCCACATAGCGACCAGCGGGGATGTTATGCCCGACACCGCGAACGAGGAAGTGACAGTCATGAAGAGGATGTACGAGAAGCTAAGCATCAGACCGATACCGATATTCACTCCCATACCCCCTTTGACTTTCTTGGAGGACAACGACATTCCGATGACCGTGAGGATAAAGGCGGCCGCACACATCGCGAACCGTTTCTGATATTCGATTTCAAAAGCCTGGATGTTGGCCACACCGCGCTGTTTCTGCCGTTCGATATACTGCCTCAGTTGCGGTGTCGACAATGTTTCCTGGTCATTGCGCGATATGAGGAAATCCCTGGGTTCGAAGGGTATCACCGTGTCAAGCTGATAACCTCGTTTTATCTCCTCTCTGTTGCCTTTGAAATCGCGTATGACATAGTCTCTTACCTGCCAGCGATAAAGAGTGTCCCATCTGATTGACTGGGCCTGCATCCTCGACACAAGTTTCTTGTCTTTGAAAAGCTCCAGGGAAAACCGGTAGCCGGTCTTTGTGGTGTTGTCATAACGGCTCATATAGGCAATCTGCCCCGGGGCCACTTGCATCATGATGTTGTCGCCATAATCCACCCGACGGTTTTTGACATAAGTGTTGGTGTAGGCGATACGCTTGACATTGGCCGGAGGAATCACATATGCCGACAGCACATATGTCGCCACGGCAATGACAGCGGCAGAAATCAGATATGGCCGCAACAGCCTCCTGAAACTCATCCCTGAGGAAAGCATCGCGATAATCTCGGAGTTGTCAGCAAGCTTTGACGTGAAGAAAATCACCGCTATGAACACAAACAACGGACTGAACTGATTGGCGAAATAAGGCAGGAAATTCAGGAAATAGTCGAAAATCGTGGCCTTGAGCGGTGCCTGCATGAAAGCGTCGAGCTTCTCATTTATGTCAAAGACAATCGTAATCGCCAGAATCAGCATTATGGCGAACACATATGTGCCGAGAAACTTCTTGATGATGTACATATCAAGGAGCGACAGCATTTTCCAGCCCCGTTTCAGGGGTGTTTTCCTATTCAGTATGTCAGGCATTACCTTCATCTCGGCTGTTGGATGTTATCGAGGCGACAATCAGAGGCGACGGCTCACCCGCTCCACCATCTGTGGTTTCCATATATGGAAATCCCCGGCAATGATATGCTTGCGTGCCTCGCCCGTCAGCCACAGATAGAAGGCCAGGTTGTGAATCGAAGCAATCTGCATCGCAAGCAGCTCACCGGCAATGAACAGATGGCGTAGATAAGCTTTTGAATAGACTTGGTCGACGAAACAGTCACTCTCAGGGTCTATAGGCGAGAAATCGTCGGCCCACTTGAGATTGCGCATGTTCATGACTCCGTTGCGGGTAAACAGCATACCGTTGCGACCGTTGCGGGTCGGCATCACGCAGTCCATCATATCCACACCCCGGTCTATGGCCTCAAGGATGTTGGCCGGAGTCCCGACCCCCATAAGATAACGGGGCCGGTCAGCCGGAAGTATCTCATTGACCACCTCGATCATATCATACATAACCTCGGCAGGCTCTCCGACGGCAAGGCCTCCGATCGCATTTCCCTCCGCGCCAAGCTCGGCCACCCGGGTCGCGGCCTCACGCCGGAGGTCAGGGAACGTACATCCCTGCACAATCGGGAAAAACGCCTGGGAATGACCATATAGGGGCTGTGTCTCATTGAAATGCTTCCATCCCCGCTGCAACCATTTCATGGTCAGGTCGAGAGACTTGCGGGCATACCCCCGCTCAGATGTACCCGGGGGACACTCGTCAAGGGCCATCATAATATCTGAGCCAATCTCCCGCTGTATGTCGACCACACGTTCCGGGGTGAACAGATGCTTTGAGCCGTCGATATGGCTACGGAACCACGCCCCCTCCTCTGTGAGTTTTCTGCGCTCAGAGAGGGAAAAGACCTGAAATCCACCTGAATCGGTGAGTATCGGGCGATCCCAGCCCTCGAATTTGTGAAGACCACCGGCTTTGCGCAGAATCCCGGTACCCGGGCGCAGATACAGGTGATATGTGTTGCCGAGTATGATCTGGGCCTTTATGTCATCTCGTAACTCACGGGCATGCACCCCCTTCACAGCCCCCACAGTACCGACGGGCATGAACACCGGGGTGAGGATTTCACCGTGGCCGGTGGAGATCCTTCCCGCTCTGGCGGCCGTGCCGCCGGGATTAGCTTCCAGTTTAAAGTCCATTCGAGTGTATGAAAATGCGATATGACTGCAAAGTTAGTGATTTTTCCCCGAAAGAAAAAGGATTGACCCACACGGCAGTATATTGGAAAAAATTTGTAACTTTGCGGAATATGTAACCGCGCGGACATTGCCTCCGCCGCCTAACCACTTAGTTATGAGTTTCAAAGACAGATTTCTCAATTTGCCACCGGTGACCAAGAATCTGCTCATCATAAACATAATAATTTATCTGTTTATGACGCTTGTACCTCGTGCAGGGGTTCAGCTTGAGCAATACGGGGCCCTTTACTATTTCACATCCGACCAGTTTCTGCCCTGGCAGCTGGTGAGCTACATGTTCATCCACGCCAATTTCTGGCATATTTTCTTCAACATGTTCTCATTGTGGATGTTCGGAGTGATTGTGGAGCGCACACTCGGCTCTCAGAAGTTCCTCTTGTATTACATAAGCTGCGGACTCGGGGCCGCTCTAATACAAGAAGGAGTGTTCGCCATTATGATAAACCATTATGCCGGCCTCTTCGAAAATGGCGATGCCCTCTGCGCACTGCTGAGGGGAAGCCATGTCACATATGGTCAACTTCTTGACTTGGGCATAAGCCCGGGAGAGCCCTCTGTCGGTGCGCTCCTCGGACTATACCACACCCCCACTGTGGGCGCGTCAGGGGCAATATACGGCATACTTCTCGCATTCGGGTTCCTATACCCCCAAATGCGAATCTACCTGATGTTCCCGCCCATACCGATGAAAGCCCGCACAGCCGTGATGGTCTTCGCCGCGATAGAACTTCTCCTGGGCGTATACAACAGCCAGGCAGACACAGTGGCCCATTTCGCCCATCTTGGCGGAATGCTTGTCGGCATACTCATCCTGCTGTGGTGGAAGAAATCAGGCACTCTCCGCAGTCTATATTAAAACCCGCAAGACATGTCACAGACGGCGCGAGCAACTTTGATTATCATGACTGTCAACCTGACGGTCTACTTCATCGTGCTCACCGCATGGCTGGCAAAAGGCATTTTCCCACAGCTCACGGAGGAAATTGTGGGATTCTTAGCATTCCCGGCATCTACCGACAGATACCTTACGGCCCCGTGGACAGCATTCACATACATGTTCAGCCATCTGAATTTCGTACACCTGACGGTGAATATGCTCTGGCTTGTCGGATTCGGCCCTATGACCAAAGGAGGATGGCGACGGACAATGGCGGCATATCTCGCCGGGGGCGTGTGTGGAGCCGCCGCGTTCCTTGCCTCATCTGCCGGTCAAGGAATCATTGCGGGCAATCTCGCCGGAGCATCCGCGTCAGTCATCGCCGTGGTGGTGACCGCGGCGTGCCTCAGCCCCGACAGGGAATTAAGGCTGTTTTTCGCAGCCAATGTAAAGCTCAAATGGATGGCCCTCGCAGCCATCATCACCATATTCGCAGGAAGCCCGACATTCACTCCGGCCACCGCAGCCCATCTTGGAGGCGTTGCGGCCGGACTGTCGATTGGATTGTGGCTGAGACACCGCGACAGGCGGCTCACTGACAGGGCCTTGGAAAAGGCGCGCCAGCACACGCGCCGTCTTGGGTTGCTCAATAAAGCCACACGCTCAGGCTTGGCCTCTCTCTCCGAGCCAGAGCGACTTGAGCTATTCGATTTAAGGAACATGAACATAAACCAGCGCTGAGAATCCGGCGGCCATATAGTTTTAAAGTGAACAAGGAAATAATACTGAGGATACTTACGATTGCCGGATATGTGATCAACGGTCTGCTTGCGTTGGTCACACTGCTGGCTGCATATGGCGGAGTGGTCAACCCTGCGACCTCCACCATACCGGCGATTCTGGCCATGACTTTTCCCTTATGGCTCGCGCTGACAGTGCTATCATTGGCCATAAGCCTGGTTTTCAACCGCATAATGGCGATAATCCCGGCAGCCACAATTGTGTTTTGCCTGGGGCCCATACTAAGTTTCTGCCCACTGAACCTCTCTCGTGAGAACCTTACCCCGGAGGAAGAAGACCGCAGCTTCACATTCATGAGCTACAACGTCTACGGACTGAATGACTACCGCATTCCGCTGCCCTCACCTAAAGACACCACAAAACTATACCAAGAGGCTATGAACGGCAAGTCAAATCCGACCATGTCATACATCGTAAGTCAGAATTCAGACATCGTGTGCCTTCAGGAATTCTGGTGGACCCTGCAACCAAACTATCGTAGAATTTCCCCCGCGCTGCTCGACTCCATTTACTCGGCTTATCCTTACCGGGTGATGGGAGCCGGAAACGCGGTTCTTTCCAAATATCCAATCTATCCGGTGAATGTGGCCAAGCTCAACGACCCTTCAGCCTTCTATATCGCCGTGGTGGCCGAGATTCAAGGCCACCGCACTCTGATTGTCAGCGCCCATCTCCAATCAATCGGCCTTGACTCCTCAGACAAAGCCTTATATCACGAAATCACCGAGGGGGAAGGTGGCCGGAAAGCTATCTCCGGAGCCAAACGGAAACTGCTTGCGAAACTGTCTACGGCATTCCGCAACCGCGCCACGCAAGCCAGGCTCATTCGCCAGCAGATAGACTCGTTGGGTCTCGAGAATGTGATTATAGCCGGGGACTTCAACGACATCCAAGACTGCTATGCCATCAGGCAACTTGCCAGGGACGACTTCAAAAGCGCATTCGCGATGGCTGGATGCGGCCCTGTGGTAACCTATCACGCCAACCGTTTTTACTTCCAGATCGACCATATTTTATACCGTGGCAAACTTGATGCCATCGGTTTTGAAAAATACGGATTTGACCGCTCCGACCACTACCCTATCGAAGCCAGGTTTTTGTGGTCCAAGGTCGCTCCACAAGTCAACCGCAACCTGAAAGGCATCGACCTTATCAATCGCGAATGACATCTCTGCGTGATTATTCCCCTATTATCATAAACCACAACCTAACAGTAGCTTATGAAACCAATCATTTTCGGATTCTGCTGCATGGCAGCTGCCGGAGCGGTCTTCCTGACCGGATGCGGCAAGCAGGAAAGGGAGAACCCTTTCATGAAGGCGTACGACACCCCGTATGACATTCCTCCTTTTGACAAAATCCAGATTTCTGACTACGAGCCGGCTTTCGATGCCGGAATCGCTGAAGCAAAGGCCTCAATCGACTCGATAACGGCCAACGCTGACGCGCCCACATTCGACAACACCATCCTGGCACTCGACAACCTCAGCCCCACACTTGACCGTGTGGTCTCTGTGATGTTCGCACTCGCGGAGGCAGATGCCTCCCCCGAACTTGCCGCCGTCAACGAAAAGCTCTTACCAAAATACACGGCTTTCACTGACGAAATGATGATGAACCAGGCTCTGTTTGACCGTGTCAAGACCCTTTATGAAAACATCGACACCGTCAACCAGCCGCTCGATGAAAGACGTGCCATAACAGACACCTACACCCAGTTTGTGCGCCGCGGCGCCCTGCTCTCTCCCGAGAAACAGACTGAACTCAAAGAGGTGAACGGCAAACTCACCGACCTCTACCTTAAATACAACAAAAACCTGCTTAACTCCAACAACACTTTCGAGATTGTCGTGGAGAACGAGGCTGACCTGGCCGGTCTTCCCAAGAACACCGTCGACAATGCCGCCGCTGAAGCCAAAGAACGCGGAAAAGAAGGCAAATGGGTATTCACCCTCCATGCCCCCAGCCGCCTGGCCGTGCTGCAGTATGCTGACAACCGCGACCTCCGCGAGAAGATGTGGAAAGGATACACCACCAACGCCACATCCGGCGACAATGACAACCGTCCGGTCATCAACCAGATTCTCAAGGAGCGCGCCAAGAAAGCCGCCCTGCTTGGTTACAAGGATTTCGCATCCTATATGACCGCAGACAAGATGGCCAAGACCCCCGAGGCCGCAGAGGAACTGCTGATGAAGATATTCGTTCCCGCCAAGGCAAAGGTCGCCGAAGAGGTAAAGACCATGCAGGAGCTCAGCAACTCCCTTGGCAACGATTTCGAAATCGCCCCCTGGGACTACTATTACTTCGCAGAGAAGGTGCGCCAGCGTGATTTCGCCCTTAACGAAGCTGAAATACGGCCTTACTTCGCCGTTGACTCCGTGCGCAAAGGTATCTTCGCGATGGCCAACCGTCTCTATGGGCTCACTTTCGAGGAGATGCCCGATGCCCCCAAATATCATCCTGACGTGAAAGTCTATGACGTGAAAGATGAGAACGGCCAGCACCTCGCCGTATTCATGACCGACTATTTCACCCGCCCGTCAAAACGCCAGGGAGCATGGATGGAGGAACTCAAGACCTCGTGGGTGAATCCTGACGGTTCGGTTGAGCGTCCGATCATCTACAATGTCGGCAACTTCGCTCCTCCAACAGAAGATGCGCCCGCACTGCTGACAATCGATGACGTGCAGACTATGTTCCACGAGTTTGGCCACGGCCTCCACGGCATGCTCTCACGCGTAAGGCTCAAGAGCCAGAGCGGCACCTCGGTAGACCGCGACTTCGTCGAGTTCCCCTCGCAGTTCCACGAGCACTGGGCGTTCGACCCCGAAATGCTCAAAGTCTACGCCCACCACTACCAGACCGGCGAGCTTATCCCCGACTCTCTCGTGCAGAAAATCAATGCCGCCTCCAAGCACAATATGGGATTCATGACCACCGAACTCGCAGGAGCTGCCCTGCTCGACCTCAAATGGGGCCACCTCAATCCTGAAAATGATGTGGATGTGGATCAGTTCGAGAAGAAAGTGGCCGACGAACTCGGAATGCCTTCACAGCTGACATTCCGCTACCGCTCACCCTATTTCAAGCATATCTTCGGCGATGACGGCTACGCGTCGGGCTACTACACATATCTCTGGGCTGAGGTATTTGATGCTGATGCCTACCAGCTGTTCTGTGAGAAGGGGGTGTTCAATCCCGAACTCGCCTCAAAGATGAAGCATGTGCTTGAGAGTGGTTCCTCTGAAGACCCGATGGTGCTTTACGAATCTTTCTCCGGACGCAAACCGTCGGCAGATGCCCTTCTCCACCAGCGTGGGCTTGTGAAATAACCACAATGCCACTTTGAGCAATCCATATTATATAAAAATCAGACTCAGATAAAAAAAGTCCGGGCTCTCGCATTATGACGAGTCCGGACTTTTTGTCTTGCGTCCTGTTGAAAATTTGTCTACACCCAATCTTAAAATCGCAACTGTATGATGTAGACCATCTTTCTACTATTTTTAGCCATTGCCGCCACAACCTTTACAATATGTAAGAATCAGACACGATACTTAACCCTCATTTGCATTTGTTAAAAACCACAATATCTGCCCAGATGTTTCAACTTTGGCATAATTGTATTAATTTTGCATTTGAAAACTCTTTTTACCACAACATCATAACTTTGTTTAGGCATGGCTACCAACCCTGTTTCTACTTTGGCCGAAGATTGTGGCATTAAGGTCCACATCGGTTCTCTCATAAGCGATGAACTGCGCCGACAGAGGCGTCCGGCCGCCTGGCTGGCCCAGGAAATCTGCTGCGACCGCACCAATGTTTACAAAATCCTACGGAAAGGCTCTATCGACACCGAGCTGCTTTGCAGGATTTCCGTCGCGCTTTCCCACGACTTTTTCGCGGAATTCCAATCCGCCTGCGGATTTATCAAACCGAGGCGACGCGACTGACAGGCCACGCTCCGTCAGTCATACCTCCGGCTCCCGTCATACGCCTGCTGCCAAGCTGGCCGTGACGGGAGCCGGTCGCACACATATATCCCTACGCTGAACCTTTCCATAGCCGAAATCTGTTGTATTCATATGCGAGCCGACCTCTCCCGGCATCCATTATGTCCAAAAGAAAATCCGTCCAAAATACAATGAGATACAGATTTCCCCATTTGGCCCTGCTTTTGAGCATTCTTTTGCCCTTATGGTGCGCCGCGTCCGAAACAAACGGCCAATCCGCCTTTCCCACAGAAGGGAACCCAGACCGTATCAACACCATCTTCGCCGGCTATGACCTTTACACACTGCGCCCCAAGGCGGCGGCCGCATTCAGCCTCAACGGAGTTGTAATCGGCTACAATATTGACTTCAGAATAACCAGGAACCATCCTCTGTATATCGGCACTGGCGTGGATGCAAGATTGACTTTCCGCGACAAGACAGTTCATGACACAGCCACCTATGACGAAATAAAGGCCAAAGTCTCCACAAGGTTCCTGAACTTCAACATCCCGCTCAACCTCTCATACCGTCTGCCTGTGTCAGAATTGTTATATGTCATTCCCCAGATAGGTTTCGACTTCAGGATACAGGCCCTCGGGAAAAAGACTACCACCATATCGTCGCCGGCCAAGCCTGAGGTTATGGCGAAGACCAGCGGATTCACCCCAGGCAGCGTCAACCTTTTCTCAAAAAACGCCCTTGCCCCCCAAGCATTGCGACGCTTCCAGGCTGGATGGCATGCCGCCCTTAAACTACAATATGACCAGTTCGTCCTCGGAATCTCCTATGGCACCGACTTCGCCAAGCTCCGCAACGAGCTTGGGTCATCCAACCTGCTGGTAAATCTGGGCTATATGTTTTGAACGCAGCCCCCAGCATATTGGCCTTTAAGCCCAATTATTTGTCCTTTTTGCATTTTAATCAAGAAAAATTAGGAAACTTTTAAAAAATTAGCTTAACTTTGCAACGCTTTTGAGCCTCATAGCACACAGTTTCCAACTGTTTCTTTCATTACATGTAATAAACCAGGTTTTACTAAATCGGCCCACGGGGAAACAATGAATAAACCAACCAGCGGCTTGCCCCGCCAACAAGACACCCCGTAGACCATAAAAATCAAAGCAATGAGAAAAATGATTCTTGCCGCTGCCATCGTGGCAGCATCAGCCTCTTCGGCAATCGCACAGGACAACACATTCACACCCGAAGCAGGTGACTTCTCCGTAGAAGTGCAGTTCAATCCCTTCTCAAACGATTTCGGCACCTTCAAGCTCGATCAGCTCAAAGGCCGCTACTTCTTCTCTGACAAAGACGCCATCCGCTTCGGCATCGGTTTCGGCCTCGACAGCGACAAGACCGTGGCAGATCCCGACAACAACGAAGACAACTGGGCCAAAAACAAATTAGGCACATTCTCAATCAACCTCGGCTACGAGCGTCACTTCTTCAACTACAAGCGCGTCGACCTCTACGCCGGAGCCGGCCTCGGCTACGCCATGCAGAGCGCAAGCGCCACCTCGCAATTCGCCGACGCAGACGGCAAGACCTACGAAAGCAAGGTCTGCAACGCCCTTACAACCTCCTCCCCCGCAAAAGAAGACCGCAGCTACAGCGAATTCAATGTCAAGGCATTCACCGGCATCGACTTCTATGTCTACAAAGGCCTCTTCGTGGGTGCTGAGCTTGGCATAAAGTTCGGCTTCCAGAGCTATCCCGGATACTACACCAAGGGTGGCTTTGACGACAAGGGCAACTGGAGCGACAGCCTCGAGTCTGACAAGAAAGACAAAATAAGCGGCATCAACCTCGCCACTTATATCGAGCCCGCCCTCCGACTGGGCTGGACATTCTAAACGACAGTCAGACACCCCATATGAGCCTCCGGAAATTTTTCCACAAAATTTCCGGAGGTTTCTTTTGCGGGGTTGAGAAATAATCCCTACCTTTGCGGGGTGAAATTTTCCAATATGGACATTCCGAAACATTCCACTTCATCAGCCGCTGAAAAGCTACGTTTCACCAAGATGCACGGCATCGGAAACGACTACGTCTACATCGACTGCACCAACGGCGCCCCCTCCAACCCCGAATCACTTTCAATACTCCTCAGCGACCGACACAAGGGTGTCGGAGGAGACGGCATCATACTGATTTGCCCCTCTGAACGCGCCGACTTCAAGATGCGTATCTTCAACGCTGACGGCTCGGAAGCAAAGATGTGTGGCAATGGCTCCCGCTGCGTAGGCAAGTATGTCTACGACAACGGCCTCACCGACAAACTGGACTTAACGCTCGAAACACTTTCGGGCGTTAAATATTTAACCCTCCACCCCGGGCCGGACGGATTGATTGCCTCAGTGACGGTAGACATGGGCGCGCCATACCTTATGCCGGCCTCCATACCGGTGGTCGCCGAAAGCAACATCGAGATCCCCGTCGAGATTTCAGGAACAAAGCTGAAGGTCACAGCGGTCTCAATGGGCAATCCCCACGGGGTGATATTCGTCGAAGACCTCGACAAGACCGACATTCATTCCCTTGGCAGACAGCTTGAGACCCATCCCATGTGGCCCGACCGGGCAAATATCGAATTCGCCCAGATAATAAACCGGAAGGAAATAAGGATGAGAGTCTGGGAGCGCGGAAGCGGCGAGACACAGGCTTGCGGCACCGGAGCCTGCGCCACAGCAGTGGCGGCATCACTGCTCGGCCTGGCAGACAACGAGGATGTGACCATCCATCTCCTCGGTGGAGACCTCAGCATCACCCGCGACAAATCGACAGGCAATGTTTTGATGACCGGCCCGGCCACCACAGTGTTCAACGGCGAGATGGAGTTGCCCGAAGGCTACCTATAAACCAAAAATTTCCAGACTACATACATCATGTTCACCATAAACGACAATTTCTGCATTCTTCCCGAAAGCTACCTTTTCTCTGAGGTAGCACGTAGAATCAACGCTTTCAAGGAATCCCATCCCGAAGCCGACGTGATAAGGATGGGAATCGGCGATGTCACCCTCCCGCTTTGTCCGGCTGCCATCGAAGCTATGCACAAGGCCGTGGATGACGAGAGCTCATCCGCGACCTTCCACGGATACGGCCCTGAACAAGGCTACCCATTTCTCCGCGAAGCCATCTCTCTCCACGATTACAAAAACCGGGGAATCGACATCGACCCCTCTGAGATTTTTGTCAGCGACGGCGCAAAAAGCGACACCGGCAATTTCGGCGACATACTGTCGGCCGACAACACCGTGGCCGTGACCGATCCGGTATATCCTGTATATGTCGACACCAACGTGATGGCAGGCCGCGCCGGCATCCTTGCCGACGGAGCCTGGAGCAAGATACAATACCTGCCGGTGACTGCCGCCAACGGCTTCATTCCCCAGCTTCCTGAAGGTGATGTACCTGATATAATATATCTCTGCTACCCCAACAATCCCACCGGCACCACCCTCACCCGCGAGCAGCTCAAAGTCTGGGTTGACTTCGCTTTGGAACATGGCTCGCTGATACTCTTCGATTCGGCATACGAGTCATTCATCCGCGAAGAAGATGTGCCACACTCGATTTACGAGATTGAAGGCGCCCGCAAATGCGCCGTAGAGTTCCGCAGCTTCTCCAAGACCGCCGGATTCACCGGAGTACGTTGCGGCTACACGGTCGTCCCCAAGGAATTGAAAGCGCTTGACAAAGAAGGGAAAGAGGTCAGCCTCAACCATCTCTGGAACCGCAGGCAATGCACCAAATTCAACGGCGCGTCATATGTGTCACAACGCGGTGCTGCCGCCATCTTCACCCCTGAGGGACAACGACAGGTCAAAGAAGCCGTAGACTATTACCTCACCAACGCCAAGGTGCTGCGCGAGGGATTGACCGAAGCCGGCATGGAGGTGTTTGGCGGAATCAATGCCCCATATGTTTGGATAAAGGCCCCCGGAGGCATGTCTTCCTGGGAATTCTTCGACCTGCTGCTTGAGAAATGCAATGTCGCTGGAACCCCCGGCTCCGGATTCGGGCCTGCCGGCGAAGGGTATTTCCGCCTCACGGCATTCAACACCCTCGAGAACACCATTGAAGCTGTAAGACGTATAAAAGCGGCAAGCTTCTGATTCTGAAAATGCGCGTGGCAACGCCCCCAGTTTTTAGGTTTGTCGGGGGTCTGAGCCTACGTTAATTATAAAAACTTCATTCCAATCTTATGTCTTTGTTAAGATTCAAAGCGGTTCAGGAGGCTTCCGACCGCAAGGCCGTTGCTGTGGAAACCCCAGCGGAACGTCCAGAAAAATTCTATGGCGAAGCGGTTTTCAATCGCCAGAAGATGTTTGAGTACCTTCCTAAGGCAACTTACGACCAGCTCGTCGACGCCATCGACAACAAGCAACCCATTTCACGGCAGCTCGCCGACAGTGTGGCTGCCGGAATGAAGCAATGGGCAATCGAGAACGGAGCCCGCCATTACACCCACTGGTTCCACCCCCTCACAGGCGGCACAGCCGAGAAACATGACTCTTTCATCGAGCATGACGGCAAAGGCGGCGTGGTTGAAGAATTCACAGGCAAACTCCTTGTGCAGCAGGAGCCTGACGCGTCAAGCTTCCCCAACGGAGGCATCCGAAACACGTTCGAGGCCCGCGGCTATTCCGCCTGGGATATCTCATCACCCGTTTTCATCCTCAACAAGACCCTCTGCATACCCACGATTTTCATCTCCTACACCGGAGAGTCGCTCGACTTCAAGACCCCTTTGTTGCGCGCTCTCAACGCCGTCGACAAAGCCGCCGCGGATGTCGCCCGCTATTTCGACAAGGATGTAAGACATGTCGTCAGCTACCTCGGCTGGGAACAGGAGTATTTCCTTGTGGATGAAGCGCTCTATGCCGCCCGTCCCGACCTGGTGATGACCGGACGCACCCTCATGGGCCATGAAAGCGCCAAGAACCAGCAGCTTGAGGACCATTATTTCGGAGCGATACCCTCGCGTGTGGAAGCTTTCATGCTCGACCTTGAGAATGAATGCCACCGCCTCGGCATCCCGGCCCACACCCGCCACAACGAGGTAGCGCCAAACCAGTTTGAGCTTGCGCCCATATTCGAGGAAACAAACCTCGCCAATGACCATAACCTTTTGCTAATGGGGCTCATGAGCGAGGTGGCGAAGCGCCACAACTTCCGCGTGTTGCTCCACGAGAAACCGTTCAGCGGCATCAATGGCTCAGGAAAGCACAACAACTGGAGCCTCGGCACCGACACGGGCACACTGCTGTTCGCACCCGGCAAGACCCCAAGGGAGAACCTGCGCTTCATCACCTTTGTGGCCAATGTCATGGCAGCCGTCCACAAACACAACGCCCTGCTGAAAGCCTCCATCTCCTCCGCCACCAATGCCCACCGCCTTGGCGCGAATGAGGCGCCTCCTGCCATCATCTCCATATTCACAGGTTCGCAGATTGCCGACATCTTTGACCGTCTCGAAAAAAGCACAGAGGACGAGCTGATCGAACTGGCAGGCAAGGAAGGCATCACTGTCGGAGTCTCCCAGATTCCTGAAATCCTGCTTGACAACACCGACCGCAACCGCACATCGCCGTTCGCCTTCACCGGAAACCGTTTTGAGTTCCGCGCCGTGGGCTCGTCGGCCAACTGCGCCTCGGCCATGATTGCCCTCAACGCCGCCGTGGCAGAGCAGCTCGCCGAATTCAAGCAGCGTGTCGACCGTCGCGTGGAGCGTGAGGAGTCGCTCTACCATGCCATCCTCGAAGAGGCCAAAGCCCTCATCATCAAATCCAAAGCCATCCACTTCGACGGCAACGGATATTCAGACGAATGGAAAGAGGAGGCACAGGAGCGCGGACTTGACTGCGAAACCTCCGTTCCCAAAATCTTCGACGCCTACCTCACTCCGGCATCCGTCGAGATGTTCAACAAGACCGGTGTGTTCAACGACCTGGAGCTCCGCGCCCGCAATGAGGTGAAATGGGAGACATACACCAAGAAAATCCAGATTGAGGCCCGTGTGCTTGGCGACCTCGCCCTCAACCATATCGTGCCTGTCGCCACCCGCTACCAGTCCATCCTGGTGGAGAATGTGGCCAAGCTCCACACCATCTTCCCGGCGGAAAAGGCCGAGGAGCTGACCGCTTGCGACAAATCAGCCATCGAGAAGCTGTCGAAACACATAGCCGAAATCCGCAAGGATGTCCAGGAGATGGTCAACGCCCGCAAGGATGCCAACCGCATCGAGAGCGAGCGAGAGAAGGCAATCGCCTACCATGACAATGTCGTCCCGAAGATGGAAGCAATCCGCTACCATATCGACAAACTTGAGTTGATGGTCGACAACGAGATGTGGCCTCTTCCGAAATACCGCGAGATGCTGTTTATCCGATAATAACATCAAATCCTTCCGGAAAGGGGGACACGCCATAAGCTGTAGGCAATAGCGTGCCCCCTTTCCGAATCACCAGTCATTACCTGCCGGTTACAACAACAGGCCAAGTCTGAATCTTAGATGGAACAACTCAAGCACGAGTGTGGCGTGGCTATGATACGCCTGCGCAAGCCACTGGAATATTACAGGGAAAAATATGGCACCTACGCATGGGCGCTCAACAAGCTCTATCTGTTGATGGAGAAGCAGCACAACCGAGGCCAGGAGGGCGCTGGAATGGGTGTGGTAAAGCTCCACTCCATACCTGGTCACGAATATGTCTTCCGTGAACGAGCGCTTGGCTCCAACGCCATCACCGAGATTTTCGCCTCGGTAATGCCCCAGTTTGACCGAGACGGCATAGACTCCATGCCTGCCTGCGAGGTGGAAGCACTCACCCCCTTTGTCGGAGAGATATACATGGGTCATCTCAGGTATTCCACGACAGGGAAAAGCGGCATATCATATGTGCATCCTTTCCTCAGGCGCAACAACTGGAAGTCGAGGAACCTCATGATGTGTGGCAACTTCAACATGACCAATGTCGACGAGATTTTCAAGTCGATTGTAAAGAAAGGCCAGCATCCGCGCATATACTCCGACACCATCGTGCTCCTCGAACAGCTCGGATACGCGCTTGACCGCGAGAACCACCGCATATACCGCGAACTGCGTGACACCCTTGAAGACCCGCAACTCGGAATCGCGATAGAAGACAACATAAACATAAAGGAGGTTCTGAAAAACGCCTCTCCTGCCTGGGACGGCGGATATGTCATCTGCGGCGCCACAGGTTCGGGCGACATGTTTGCCCTTCGAGACAGCCACGGCATACGCCCGGCATTCTATTACATCGACGACGAAGTGGTTGTGCTCGCCTCCGAGAGACCTGTCATCCAGACGGTAATGAATGTCAGACGCACAGAGGTCAACGAACTCACCCCCGGCTCGGCCCTCATCGTCTCCAAAGCCGGAGAAATTGAGATCGCAGACATACTCGGCGAGGGGAAAAACGAAAGATGCTCGTTTGAGCGCATTTATTTCTCTCGCGGAAGCGACGCTGACATATACCGGGAACGCAAGGAACTTGGCCGCGCCGTGGTGCCGGAAGTAATGAAGGCCATACGCGGCGACTTGCCGAACTCGGTGTTCTCATTCATCCCGAACACCGCCGAGGTCGCTTTCATCGGAATGGTTGAAGGGCTGGAGAACCAGCTTGACAAGACCAAAGCCTACCGTATCGCCGAACTGCAGCAACGCGGAGCGTTGACTCCTGAGACCATAAAGCAGGTGATGGACTCCAAACTAAGGGTCGAGAAGGTAGCCATCAAGGATATCAAGCTGCGGACATTCATCGCGGAGGGTACTTCGCGGAATGACCTGGCGGCCCATGTCTATGATGTCACCTACGGCTGTGTGGTCAACGACATCGACAACCTGGTGGTGATAGACGACTCTATTGTCCGCGGCACCACCCTCAAGCAATCAATCATCGCAATGCTCGATCGTCTCCATCCGCGCAAGATTGTGATTGTGTCATCTTCCCCTCAGGTCCGTTACCCCGACTATTACGGTATCGACATGTCACGTATGGGGGAATTCGCTGCTTTCAGGGCGGCTGTTGAGCTGCTGAAGGAAAGAGGAATGGAGCATGTCCTTCAGGAGACCTACGAGAAATGCAAGCAACAGGCATCCCTGCCTGCAGCCAGCCAGGTCAACTGCGTCAAGGCGATATACGCTCCATTCTCTGACGCGGAGATTTCAGGAATGATGGCCAGGATGCTTACCCCGGAAGGGACAAAAGCAGAGGTTGAGATTGTCTATCAGACGTTGGCCGGACTTCACAGCGCTGTGAAGAGTTGTCCGGGCGACTGGTATTTCTCGGGTGACTATCCCACCCCGGGGGGTGTGCGCCTGGTCAATCTCGCCTACATTAATTATTATGAAGGGAATGCGGCCAAACGTGCCGAATAAGCTTCCTGGGAATAATATCTTTGACAAATCGGCGTTAAATAATAGATGGAACTAAACTCCTGACGCTTATCCATGACGTTGCCGAAAAAGAAATCCACCTCACGCCCAAGCTGCCGGGCCATAATGATTTGCGGACTGACTGCGCTCACTGCTGCGCTGATGCCCGCCGTCATGACGGCCCAGGACGGCTCCACGGCCTACAATTACCTCAATGTCACCTCCTCGGCCCGGATCTATGGCCTGGGAGGAGTCAACATATCGACAGTAGAGGATGAGCTGAGCACTGCTGACCAGAATCCGGGGTTGCTGGGATTCGAGATGGACAACCAGGTGATGGTGGACTATATGCGTTACCTGGGCAACTCCAATTTCGCGGGAGTGAAGTATGCCCGCGCCGTTGGCGAGCGAGGAGCCTGGAGTGCCGGAATCAGATATTTCGGTTATGGAGAGATGAAGGCGGCCGACGCGACCGGTGTCATAACCGGCACCTTCTCCCCGAAAGACCTTAATTTCTCAGGGACTTTCTCATATGACATCACGTCGCGTCTCAGAGGAGGCATCTCCATGAAACTGTTGTACAGCAGTTATGAGGAATATTCGGCATTCGCCGTGGCGACTGACCTGGGTATAAACTATTTCGACCCCGACACAGACTGGTCTTTCTCGGCAGTGGTGGCCAATCTTGGCGGCCAGCTTAAGAAGTTCAACGAGAATTACGACCGGTTGCCGGTGGATGTGCGTCTTGGCGCGACAAAAGGATTCACAGGAGTACCTGTCAGAGTCTCGGTCACACTGTGGAACCTTACAAAATGGAAGCTCCCCTATTATGACAGCGGCGACGGCACCTCCTCCGAACCATTCGAAAAGAAGGAGTCGTTTGGATCCAACCTTTTCAGGCATATGGTGTTCGGAGTTGATTTCGTGCCATCCGACCGTTTTTTTGTCGCTCTCGGCTACAACTACAAGACCCGTACCGACATGAGCACTTACAAGCGTTCGTTCCTGAGCGGATTCTCTATCGCAGCAGGAATGAATGTGAGCCGCTTCAATTTCTCACTGGCCTTTGGCCAACCCCATTCCGGAGCCACGACTATGATGTTCAACCTCAACATGAACCTCCAGGATCTTGTCAGGTGAGAACGACAGCTCGGGAATATGACAATCTTCAATTGATATGAATTCAGACAACAAGATAATAATCGCGATAGACGGATTCTCTTCGACGGGCAAAAGCACCATTGCCAAAGCCCTGGCGCAAGAAATCGGTTACAGGTATGTCGACACTGGCGCGATGTACCGCGCCGTTACTCTCTACGCGATGAACCACGGGCTGGCAGGAAATGAGGGCGACCTCGATGCCAAGGGCCTTGTGGCAGCGATTCCCGAAATCCATATTGGTTTCAGGATAATGCCTGACGGCACACAGCACACGTTGCTCAACAACGAGGATGTAGAGGAGCGTATCCGCAGGATGGATGTGTCCTCAAAGGTCTCATATGTGGCGGCCATACCAGAGATACGCCGTGCCCTTGTGAAGATGCAGCAGGGATATGGTGCTGAGAAAGGTATTGTCATGGACGGACGCGACATAGGCACGACCGTCTTCCCTGACGCCGAACTGAAAATTTTCATGACCGCTTCGGCCGAGACCCGCGCCCAGCGACGTCTCCAAGAACTGATAGAGAAAGGTCACGCGACTTCATTCGAAGAGGTACTTGCCAATGTGGCGCACCGCGACCATATCGACCAGACTCGCGAGGAGAGCCCGCTCCGACGGGCCGAGGACGCGATTGATCTCGACAACTCACATATGACGCGCGACGAGCAGAATGCATGGCTGCTGGCACGCTATCGCGAGGCTGTCGCCCGCGTCAGCACGTCAAACTGAACTGTCGCCTATGGCAAGAATCGAGATTGACCCAGGCTCGGGATTCTGTTTCGGAGTCACAACCGCCATCCAGAAAGCCGAGGAGGAAATCGACCGCTCAGGCACACTTTATTGCCTGGGCGACATTGTCCACAACAGTGACGAGGTGGGGCGGCTCGAGCGTAAGGGACTGAAAATCATCGAACACCCTGACATGGCCACCCTCCATGATGTGAAGCTGCTTCTGAGGGCACACGGCGAACCGCCATCCACATACGAGATGGCCCGGCGAAACAATATCGAGATAATCGACGCGACATGCCCGGTAGTCTTGCGGCTCCAGCGCCGCATCAAGGCTTCATATGATGTGGCTCCCGCCGACCGGCCCCAGATTGTGATTTACGGGAAAAACGGCCATGCCGAGGTCAACGGCCTTGTCGGCCAGACATCCGGAGAGGCCATTGTGGTCGAGGGGCCTGACGACCTTGACAAGATAGATTCATCACGCCCGGTGGTGCTGTATTCCCAGACCACGAAATCCGTGGCCGGATTCAGGGAAATTGCCGCGAAGATCCGCGACAGGCTCAATCCTGATGTCAGCTTCGAGAGCTTCGACACCATCTGCCGGCGCGTCTCCAACCGGGTGGAGCAACTGCAGGTGTTCGCCCGTTCGCATGACGTGATTGTCTTTGTCGCCGGAGAGAAAAGTTCCAACGGGAAAGTATTATATGGTAACTGCCTGGAGGTCAATCCCGCCACCCATTTGATTTCCAACCCACGGGAAATCGACCCGGGATGGTTCCCGGCTGACTGCGGAGAAGTCTCTGTCGGCATATGCGGGGCAACTTCCACTCCCCTATGGCTTATGGAAGAGGCCCGGCAACGCCTTGAGATGTTGCTGGATGGCAATAATAAACCCGATGCCGGATGAAGTCATTTGTCGCCATTGATGTGGAGACGGCCAACAACCAGCCATCATCCATATGCGCCATCGGCGCGGTGAAAGTGGTTGATGGAATCATCGTCGACAGTTTTTATGAGTTGGTCAAGCCTGAGCCGGAATACTATTTCAGGTATTTCACCGAGCAGATTCACGGCATAGGATATGATGACACGGCAGACTGTGACACATTCGACCGTGTCTGGCGCCGTCTGGCGAGGATGGCCGGCGATTTGCCTTTTGTCGCCCACAACAAATCGTTTGACGAGAGATGCCTGCGGGCGGCCCACAAAACATACTGCATGGATTTCCCCGACAGGCCGTTTTTCTGCACAGTGGTGAAAGCGCGCCGCACCATCCCTCGGACAGTTTGTCCCAGTTTCTCTCTGCCCAACATCTGTGAGTTCTTCGGCATACCGTTCAGCAACCATCACAACGCGCTGGCAGACGCGGAGGCATGCGCCAAAGTCGCCATGGTGCTGTTTGCCGACGACTGATTTCTCTCCACCATTTTGGCCGATTTGATCCAGCTGACATGCCGGAGCGTATCCGGTCCATTTAACCTACGATCAAGCAATGATATGAAATTTACCCATACCGCCATATCTCTGTTGATATTTTCATCACTTTTGTCTTGCGGCAGTTCTGACAAACGCCCTGCCGGACATATTGAAGAGGAGCGGCAAGCCGCCATTGCTCAAGGACGCAAGCAGGCGCTGAGACTCGCCATATCTGAATGCCCCGACAGCCTCGAGATGGAAAAAATCCTCATCGACGTGAGGGTCACGGAGAGCACCCTTCGCCGTGAAGGTGAAGAGGGGCTGGCCGACAACTATGTGGAAAGCTTTCTCGCCACTCTCGATTCGGTCAATCCCGACCTGTATGCCGACATAACCTCTCCTCTATAGCTAAATTGCAAACAATATTGTTTTGCCTGCCATTATATATAATATATGTTATGATGGCAGGGAAATCTGCGTGACTCGATGTCACAGTCACCGTTCAACCAGTTTCAACTTTTTAAATGGAAACACAAGAAATCAGACCACAGACTTACCAACGAGTGTTTTATGCCGCGCGACAGGCAATCCGCAGGCATGTGTCAGGAGGCAATGTGCTGATAATATCCACTTTGCTCGCACTGGTCATCGCCAACATTCCCGCCCTCAACCAGTATTATTTCAACTTCTGGCAACAAGAGGTGAGGTTGCAGATAGGCAGTTTCAACCTCTTCTCCCATAGCGGCCACCCTATGTCGCTGCTGTCATTCATCAATGACGCGCTGATGGCAGTCTTTTTCTTCACCATCGGCCTTGAGATCAAACGTGAGATACTTGTGGGACAACTCGCGTCATTCCGCAACGCGTTGTTGCCGATTGTAGCCGCCATAGGCGGCATGCTGCTGCCGGTAGGCATCTTCATGCTCCTGTCAGGAGGCACCCCCTACGCCGGCGGCGCTGCCATACCGATGGCCACAGACATCGCGTTCTCGCTCGGCATACTTGCCATGCTCGGCTCGCGCGTCCCGCTGTCATTGAAGATATTCCTTACCACCCTCGCCGTGGTCGACGACATCGGCGGCATTCTCGTCATCGCCATCGGCTATACCGCCCATGTCGAATTGTGGTATCTCATCGGCGCGGCCATTGTGCTTGGCATTCTTTGCATAGGCCAGCACATACGGATAAAAAGCAAGATTTTTTACCTCACGCTCGGAGGCGTGGTATGGTTCCTTTTCCTGAACTCAGGAGTGCATCCCACCATAGCCGGAGTGCTGGTGGCATTCTGCATCCCGGCCAAACCGGTGTTCAACCCCAAAGGGTACATCCAGACCATACGACGCGCCATCGGAAACTTCCGCGCCGAGAACGACGAGGCCCTGACCCGCTACTCAATCCTTTCCGGACAGCAGATGGACTGGCTGAAGCAGATAGAGTCGGCGTCCGACAAAGTGATTTCCCCGCTCCAGGAACTTGAAGACTCGCTACATCCGATTGTTAACTACCTGATAGTCCCGTTGTTCGCGTTCGCCAATGCCGGGATTTATCTCCTCGACATGACCCCGGGGGCTGCCCTGGAGGGTGTCTCACTCGCCATAATCATCTCCCTCGTGCTCGGAAAGTTCCTCGGCATACTCAGTTTCTCATGGCTGGCCGTGAAATTAAGACTCGCACCCATGCCCGACCATGCCACATGGCCAATGATTTCGGGTGTGGCGCTGCTCGGTGGCATCGGATTCACCGTGTCTCTCTTCATCGCCAACCTCACATTCAACACCGCCGACGAATTGCAGTCTCACCTGCTTAACCTCTCCAAACTCGGAATCGTCATAGGCTCACTTACTGCCGGAATACTCGGTTACCTCTCCCTGAAACTGACCACCAAACCCGCCGCCAGGCTTTAGCCCCCCGAAAAGCTAAAAAGATATAAAACCCCTCACAAATCAACACTTTAAAAAGTTTGTTAACAAACTTTCACAAATGGGGGGGGGTAATTTGTTAAGTTTTATGTAATTTTGCAGTGATTTTTGGCCGACCATATCGGCCATAATCACTGCAAAATACTTTTATACCCTCCCTTACGGTGTCAAAGAATTGCAAACATCTCTTACTTGATTGATTCACAGAAGGTTACTAACATTTTCTGGAACCAAGATTATATCATACCTGCAATTCGGCCCACCACACACCTCTCACAACACATAGGAAAAATGACGGTCTCACCCCTTGACGCCAACATCGAGAAATGGTATGTCATGGCCGCCTACAAATTCGAGCTTAAAGCCGAGGCATCACTCCGCGAGGCAGGCATCGAGGTGTATCTTCCCAAAGAGACCATCTATGTGAAAAAACCACGCAGGCGACCTGTCGCAGTCGAACGCCCCGCCATCTCCACCCTGATATTCGTCCACGCCAGCTGGACACGGATCTTCGACTACAAACGGCGCATCGACGACCGTCTCAAATTCAAGATGACACCAATCGCCGCCGACACGACGCGCCCGCCCCTCTCCTCCGACAAAACCTACCTGACGGTGCCCGACCCCCAAATGGCTGCTTTCATATCCATCTGGTCCACCCGCGACACCCTCCAGGCATCACTCACCCCGCTCATCTCCTCCACCTCTTCACCAACCCCCTCCGCCTCTCCCACCACCTTTCCCGTCACCTCCCTTTCCGCCCCTGCAACATCACAATCCTCCCAGAAGGACAACACTCTCCCCATCGGCACCACCGTTGAAATCACCGACGGCCCTCTCTCCGGCCTCCGCGCCACCACCCTCACCCCCATCACCTCCCGCTCCCGCACCACCCGCCTCTCCCTCCCCCTGGCCTCCCTCCTCACCATCACCATCTCCCTCCCCACCTCCTCCCTCTCAGCATTAGAGATGACAAGAACAGCTGCCTCAGCAATCGAATAATGGACAGACCTGAAATATCCATCATAATTCCGGTCTATAATGTCGAGGCTTTCATCAGAAAGACAATCGAGTCTGTTATAGCTCAAAGCTTCGCATCCTGGGAACTGATACTTGTGGATGACGGCAGTCCAGACTCATCCGGGAAAATTTGCGACGAATACGCATCGAAATATGACCGGATCACAGTCATTCATCAATTAAACCAGGGGGTAAGCGCTGCCAGAAACAATGGCATCGATAAAGCCGTCGGTAAATATATCTGCTTCATTGACGGAGACGATTATGTGGCTAAAACATATCTGTCATCAATGCACGAAGCATTAGGCTCTTATGATGCAGTATATGCCAATGTGACACATTGTTATCCGGAAGAAAACCGCACCGCAATAGCTTTTTCATATCCCGAGAAAGAATCAATAAGCCTTCGGCCTGCCGAATCTGACAAAATTGTCAAATACGCCATCATCGAGAACGGTTTCCCCTTTGCGAAGTTGTTTCGGAGTGACATTATAGAATCCCACCACTTGAGATTCAATCAGGAATTATCATATCACGAAGATCATATTTTTGTTCTTGACTACCTGTTAAAGTGCAAATCAATAGCATTGACATCTGATGCTTCATATCACTACCTCCATTATTCGACAGGCAGCTCTCTGAGCAAACGTAAACATCCGGCAAAAAAACTTATCCAAGCCGCTGAAATCCTGCTGCCTATGGTAGCGAAAATCATCAGTGAATACGATATAACCGATCGCAAATATAAGCGTCGGATATCCACCATATTAGGTCTTAATCAAATCTTACTGGCAATAAAAAACAAAAACGCGCACGAAATCTCTGCCATCGGGCATGCCGTAAGGCAGCACCGATGGCAATTCCTCTCTCTTTACTCTCCAAATCATTTAATTGCACGATTATTGCCTTTGATTTTCATAATGCACCTTGACTACTTTATAAAGCTATACGTCTCGTATGCCTCGCAAAAGCTACATTGACATAGCAAAAGGTATTGCAATGCTGCTGGTGATTATGCAGCACACAGGAGGAGGGGTTTCAGCAATTGCAACCCTCTGCAAGGTGGATGTGCCATTATTTTTCCTATGCAGCGGGCTTCTTGCATATAAGCCGGAAATCATTTATGGCACACAGTTACGGAAAATCACACTTCGCATATTAGTTCCGTTTTTTGCCGCGTGCCTGTTTGCTTCATTATTTTATAATGAGAACCCATTACATATTTTCACATCCATAGGGAAGCATGGGTATTGGTTTTTAGAAGCGTTGTATCTGATTTTAATTGTATTTTACTGTCAACACAAGTTATTCAGACATTCATATCCATTATTAATATGCAGCTCTATCGGCACTGAGGTTTGCTTTTTGTTATTAAGCAAATATGGTCCAGAATTCATTGATAATATTGCCGGTTTCTCATATATCGCAAGGTATTATCCCTGTTTTATCGCAGGCTGCGTAATAACACGTAATCACATAGACACGACAAGCAAATTACTTTCTTCTATTCTATTAATTGTCGCCCTAACGGCCTTTCTGATACCATCATCGGGCAACATTAATTTCTTATTAAATGTATTTGGTTATCTGCTGGGCGCTATTTATATTTACTTCCTTATAAAGAAAATGCACGCTGGTCTTCCAAAATACATTTCAGTCCCACTAATCAAAATAGGACAATACTCCCTCGACATATATGTTATTCACTTTTTCATTGTTAAATATTATACCCATATATCTGACAACCCTCTTCTGACGTTTATCGCAGTCATCTGTTTGGCATTAATCATCTCTGGATTTTGCATCCTGGTATCAAAAATCATATCCCGGACCACGATTTTCGGAATATTTCTAAACCGTAAATAGTAACTAAGATATGTCGGTTGAGAATTCATTGAAACGCAAAGCGGTAAATGGTGTACTTTGGCGCATAGCCGAGCAAGGAGCCAACCAGGTCATCGCTCTTGTCATTTCCATAATACTTGCGCGCCTTATTATGCCAGACCAGTTCGGTATGGTAGCGATGCTGGTTGTGTTCACTGCCATCGCCGAGGTTTTTATCGATTCAGGATTTTCGACTGCTCTGATTCGAAAAAATGACCGCACACAAGAGGACTGCAGCACTGTATATTGGTTCAATATCATAGTCGCTATTACCTGTTACAGCATTTTGTTTTTGTGCGCACCATTGGTGGCAGAATTCTATGGGATGGCAGAATTATCACCAATTCTGAGGGTTACTTCAATTAGACTTGTAATCGGCTCCCTGGTGGGAGTACACCGCACACTACTTAATGCAGAAATGAATTTCAAGGCGTTGACAAAATTCAACCTCCTGGGAGCTATATTGTCAGGCTGCGTGGGAATACTGCTCGCATATCTTGATTTCAAAGTCTGGGCACTGGTGTTCCAGA
>CATZGB010000004.1 GCA_958418815.1 uncultured Bacteroidales bacterium
TTATCTGGAATTATAGTAACAGGTATATATAATGGGGCCATCGTCTCCCTAATTGCAATATCATTAGATTTATTACCGATTATTTTAGTATACGTCATACCTATATGTCTGACTAATGGCAAGCAAATAGACCGGGTGATTTCAGTTTTTATCGTAATATCACTATCAATATTTATTTTAGGGATTGTTCAATACTTCTCTCCACCAACTGATATCATAAATAAGTATGCTGTTGAGATGAAGAATGACAGAGCCTTGGTGGGGGATGCTGCTAGAATTTGTGGAGTGTTTTCATACATCACTCCTATGGGAGATTTTTGTATCGCATCTAGCATAATATTTATATCGCTGTTATCTATTTCTAAAAGAATCATCTCAACTAGTATTTATGGCTCACTATTTGTGCTATCACTATTAGTCGGTTTTATGACTGGGAGCCGCACTGTATTAATGCTTATTTTGCTGGGATCCTTATTTGTTTTCTGGAAATTTGGACTTCTAAAAGGGAATCGCACATTCATTATATTACTTTCCATCTTAATCTTTGGAGGCATCTATTATTACCATACATACGGCATTACTGCTATTGATAATTTTTTATGGAGAGCAAATATGGCTCACGACGAAAGTGTGAGGGTCTCAAAATTATTTAATTTCAGCAATTTGATGGGTTATGCGGGATTCTTTGGATATGGTGTCGGTTTTGCAAATCTGGCATTGCAATCGATGTTATCATACACTTCAGAATTTGGTTTTGAAGAAGAAATCGGCCGCGTAGTACTTGAATTTGGTTTTTGGGGATTTGTGGTAATATCAGCTATACGCCTGATGCTTTGGTTGAAAATAATTAAATTGGCTACGAGCATTAAAAATAAACGATTCAATGCATTAGCCTGGAGTGTAGTAGTCATAATTACTCCTATGACCTTTTATATTCAGCTTTGTCTTTATAATTGGTTTGCATACATATTATATTTTACTGTAATTGGATTTATTATCGCATTAAAACAAATAGATACTAACACTTATTTACAAAAAAATAATTGAGATATATGCTGTCACTATTTTTCAGGCGTAAACGAGAAGGGGTCAATTCAATAGAGTCTGTATTTAGAGCTATTGATGCTGAATTAACTCCCCATATAAATGAATTTCTGCCATCAAGTGGGGCAAATCCAATAACACTCTACAAAAATATCATCTATGCGAGAAGTCAGAAAGGAATTGTAAACCACGTTACAGGGGATGCTCATTACATTTTAATCGGGACAGGACGCCGTACTTTACTCACGATCCATGATGTTCAATCTGTAATACATGGAAATTTCATAGCCCAATTATATTTGAAACTGTTTTGGTTTATAATTCCGGTTTTGATTTCTAAAAAGGTATCGGTTATATCAGAAGTTACAAAAAAAGATTTACTGAAAATCACACCATGGGCAAGAAAAAAGATTTGCGTAATCCCTAATCCTTATAACGTAGCATATGAAGGTAGTCCCAAGAATAGCCTAAATCCTCGTCCCCGCATACTGCACATCGGCACTAAACCCAATAAAAATTTAGAACGAACATTGAAAGCATTATGTGGGATTGAGTGCGAGTTGAGGATTATCGGAAAGATGACTGATGAACAAAAAACGTTAGCACTTGATAATAACATCAGCTATTGTAATCGCTACGATATCACATTGGCAGAGTTAGTTGAAGAATATCGTAAGTGCGATATCGTTAGCTTTCCTTCAACGTTTGAAGGATTTGGGATGCCCATCATTGAGGCTCAAGCTGCTGCCAGGCCCACTTTAACAAGCGATATTCCAGTTATCAGAGATGTGGCTGGCCGAGAAGGAGCATTATTCATCAATCCGACAGATACTGATTCAATCGCAGAAGGCTTTAAATTATTAATTGCAAATCAACAACTTAGAGAGACGCTTGTTTCTAATGGAAAAAATAATATCAAACGTTTTCATCCTCGAAAGATAGCAGCATTATATAACCGGATATATGAGCAACTTTGAATTCACTTTATTGTAACGAATTATTATGAAAGAGAGTTTATCAGTTTTGCATTGCGGAACATTAGATGTTGAATACGGAGGGCCGGCTCTAAGCACTTATCTATCAGTCATAGGATTGAGGAATCATGGTGTAAATGTCAAAGTATTGATGCCAGAGCTTCCTCCGCATAAAGCGCTCGTCCATGAATATGATGACATAGTTTATTCCAATCGGATGCTGGAGCCTCGTTCGGGTTTTATTCCTGGGTTGAATAAAACGCTTTCAACCATCGGACAGGTCAATTTAATTCATATTCAAGGCCTCTGGCAATATTTGGCATATGCGTCCGCTAAATTTGCCCGCAAACATAATATCCCGTATATCATCACACTAAGAGGCATGCTTTATCCACAAGCGCTTGCTCATAGTAGCTTGATAAAGAAAATCTCATTACGGTTATATCAAAAGAATGATCTACTGTCGGCCGCTTGCATACAGGCAACCTGCATGGAAGAATTAGAATATTATCGCGATTTAGGATTTACAAATCCAGTAGCTGTAATTCCTAATCCAATTGAAATACCCAACGATATAGTTGATGACGTAAAAAAAGATTTGGTATTTCGTATTGGATATCTTGGGAGAGTTCATCCTCGTAAAAGAATTGAACGGTTGATATATGCTGTCGCACATTTGCAGGAGAAATCAAACAATAATTATGAACTTATAATTATTGGAAGCGGAGATGCGGCCTACGAAGATTTCCTCAGGGCAGAAGTCAAACGATTGGGGCTCTCCAATGTGAAATTTGCGGGGTTTCTTACAGGTGACGAAAAAAGACTTGCTATCAAGAGCTTGTCAGTCTTGGCCGTTCCAAGTGATTTTGAAAATTTCGGCAACATTGTAACCGAAGCATTATCAAATGCAATCCCTGTAATTGCCTCTACTGGCACACCATGGCAGCAATTAGTTGAGAAAAAATGTGGATGGTGGATTCCAAATGACCAGGAATCGATTGACCAGATTCTCTCAGAGGTGGCATCATTAGACGATACGGAACTTTCCAAAATGGGACGCAGAGGAAAAGAATGGATGTCAGAAGATTTTTCTGTCAATGCTCTTGGATTAAAAATGAAACGGGTCTATGATTGGATTCTTGGTACTGGCGATAAGCCTGAGTATGTTTATTAATAGCCATATTTCCTAAGTACAATGAATGTTCTTCACATAGTTGAAGCGAATAAAAACCGTTTTTGGGGATTAGGCTCCAGTGTCTTCACCATTGTCTCTACCTTGAATAAATTACACAGCGGCGATATTCATATTCTTACAACCGAAATGCATGATGGCAATGATATGGTTGAATATGCCCACGAAAAATGGTTGTATTTTCATAAAGATGACGGAATAACACCTCTTAAGTTGTCGAAAAGCACATACCACCATATTGAACCATCTAAATATGACTGTTATCATATTCATGGGCTTTGGTTACATGCCAATCATAAGACATGCCGTATTGCACGCCAACAACATAAGCCTTACCTTGTGACTCCTCATGGGATGTTATATCCTGAGACATTAAGAAGAAGCTATTGGAAAAAATGGATTTTATTAAACGTTTGGTTTAAACAAGACATAATGAGCGCATCATGTCTCCATTCGACATGTGTCAAAGAGATGCTATTGTTAAGGGAGTTTGGATATGGTGGGCCAATTGCAGTAATAGGCAATCCCGTGGAAGACAATAAATTTGTCACTGAAATATGTCGTCTAAGAAAAATGTCGGTTTCTAAAGGTCATAAGGATAAAAAACATCGGATTGGGTTTCTCGGGAGGTTACATCCCAGGAAGAATGTGGAGGCGATATTGAGGGGAATGGCAATCGCCCGTCATAGGTATGACATTGAACTTATAGTGATGGGGTCGGGGGAGCCGGCTTATGAGGAGTTTCTCAGGAATGAGGCGAAAAGGCTCGGAGTGGAGAAGCAGGTGGAATTTGCTGGCTTTGTCAATGGCGAGGAGAAATTTCGTCGCCTGGCAGAGCTTTCGGCACTGTTTGTCACGAGCGACATGGAGAATTTCGGAATGATTGTGCCGGAGGCGTTGTTGGTCGGCACTCCTGTGATGGCGAGCCTTGGCACCCCCTGGAAAGACCTTGAGGATTTCAATTGTGGCTGGTGGAGGGACAATTCGCCGGAATCGGTCGCACAAGTCATCGATGAGGTCGCGGAAAAGTCTCCTGCCGAGTTGCTTGCTATGGGGATGAGAGGCCGAGAACTTGTGCTTGAGAAATATGAGGCGTCGAAAGTCGCAGAGAAGATGATGGCCGTGTACTCCTGGTTGCTCGGCAAGGGGGATAAGCCGGAATTTGTTTATCTATCCTGACTCTTCCACAATTTTCATACCCACGGTATTTAATATTTTACTTCAAAACAGATGACAGACCTGAGCAAATATGACAATTCCTGGTATAATCCCGGAGGGAATGCGTTTAAACGTTTTTTGTGGTATTTCGTCAATGCTTTGGTCATCAAGAACCATCTCAACCCCATCTCGACGGTGAGAGTCAAGATGCTCCGCCTGTTCGGGGCAAAAATCGGAAGGAGAGTGGTGATAAAACCGGGCGTGAATGTCAAATACCCCTGGCTCCTTGAAATAGGGGATTATTCCTGGATAGGGGAGGATGTGTGGATCGACAATCTCGCGACGGTGACCATCGGATCCAATTGCTGCGTGAGTCAGGGAGCGATGCTCTTGTGCGGCAACCACAATTACCGTCTTCCGACATTCGACCTTATGGTCAAACCTATCCGTATCGAGGATGGAGCGTGGGTCGGGGCGAAAAGCGTTGTCTGTCCCGGCGTGACGGTCGGGCGAGACTCGATACTGACGGTCGGGTCTATGGCCACCGCGAATCTTGAAGGCGGAAAAATCTACCAAGGTATTCCAGCCTCAATCAAATCCGTCAGATAAGAGGGGAAAGCTCCCGGAAAAACAGATGCAGCAACACGACATCCACGGCAAAGGAATCATAAACGGAATCTCATGGAGCGCGTTTGAACGTTTCTCCGTGCAGGGCATCCAGTTTGTGGTCTTTGTGTTGATGGCGAGAATTCTGATGCCGACCGATTACGGTCTGGTCAGTATGCTTGCCTTTTTTATTGTCATCGCACAGCTCATAGCCGAAGGCGGACTGTCGCAGGCCATAATCCGCAAGCTTGACCGCACAGAGGATGATTGCTCCACCGCGTTTTTCGTAAATGTAGCCATCGGCATCGGATCATACCTTGTTTTGTTTCTTATGGCTCCGGTCATTGCCCGGTTTTATGAAGATCCGGAGCTGACTTGCCTGCTGCGTGTTCTCGCGCTCTGCATCATAATACAGTCCACACTGGTGGTTCACCGGGCCATACTGACATCACGTCTTGACTTCAAGACACAAGCGAAATCCACATTGGTGGGGGCCTTGGTTTCCGGCATCACCGGGCTGTCGATGGCCTACAACGGTTGCGGGGCGTGGTCTATCGTGGGGCTTCAGATAACCAACCAGGCGGCCACGGCCATCACCCTTTGGATAGTCACCGATTGGCGCCCGAGAATGCGTTTCTCCACCCGGTCATTCCGCAACCTGTTTGGATTCGGCTCAAAACTGCTTGCCTGCAATGTGCTTGACAGCATCTACCAAAGCCTCTACACCCTTACCATCGGCAAGGTCTTCTCGGCCTATGCCCTTGGTTGTTACAGCAATGCCAGACAGATTGGAAGCATATCATCAGAAAACCTGTCCCGTGTGGTTCAACGCGCCACATATCCGTTGTTCTGCAATTTTCAAGACGACCCGCAACGTCTCCAGAACGGGGTGAGGAATTATCTCCGCCTCGCCACATTCTTCATATCCCCGCTTATGATCGGTCTGGCTGCCATAGCCGAACCTTTGACGCTGGCCCTCATTGGCCAGCAATGGCTTTACACTGCGCGCCTGCTGAGGCTCCTCTGCTTCTCATTCATGTTTTTCCCGCTGAATTCGATAAACTACATGATTCTTGAGATCAAAGGCCATGGCTCCACCTACCTGCGCCTGCAGACTTTCAACGTGGTCTGCGGCCTTGTGCTGCTGGCCGCGATGTTACCGTTCGGACTGTCGGCGGTCTGTTGCGGCCTTTTCGCCAATTCCGTGATAAGCTTCGCGGTCAACGCCCATTTCGCCGGCTCAAAAATCGGCCTTGGCATCATGAGCCAGGTCAAGGCGATAATGCCATCACTCGCCAACGCTGCCATTACCGGGATAGTGGTGTATGGAGTACAGTCGATACTGGTGGGAGATTGGCTGCGGGTCTCGGTGGGTATACTCGTAGGTTTGCTGTCATACATCGGTCTGTCGGTGGTTTTCCTGACAGGGACATGCGAACTTGTAGTCGACCTGCTGCGCAACAAGAAATGATGTCATCCATCAATCGCCACTTCACAAACGACAGAGCGAACCGAGTCTTTTGCCTGGCACTCGTCATACTGATATGTCTTCGCCATGCCATCGGTATCGCGATTCCGCTCCCGTTCGTTTCGTTACTGTCCCTGGGGGTTTTCTTGACAGCGCATCCACGGCGTGCTTGCCTGAACACACCTCTCGCGTGGTTTGTCGCCATCTACGGATTAAGCCTGTTGTTGCATCCCGCTCCGGAGCTTTGGTTGAGGACGCAGCGCTTCCTGGCATTCTTGATCGGCATGCTTTGTTTTTCCCCGTTGTTGACCTCAGACAGCCTTGCGAAGACCCGTCTAAGAATCTCCGCAATAACCTATTATGTCTTGTCTGCAATGGTCTTCCTCTCATTTCTTGCCTGGCTTGCCAGCTTCATACAGTTCGGAGAGGATGGCATATGGAAATCCGGAATCCATAATTACGGATTCTGTGGGATATTCAAGATGGGCATGGTGCTGTCTCCGGTTTCGGCCATAATCGCCATAACGGCGGGATTCCTGCTGCTGGAAGGTAAAAGCAAAATCAAGTCATTTCTTAATGGCCTTATATTCTTGACCGGAGTAATAATGTGTGTGGCCGGAGGCTCGCGCATTGCATCCGTCGGTCTTTTCCTGTCGCTTGCCTCTCTTCTGATTATGAAACGCCACGTTCTGGCACAGATGCTGCATGGCCGGCTGGCGATAGCAATGGCCCTGTCTGGCACAATCCTTCTGATTGCGTCATCTCCATATGCCTTGTCTGTCATACGGCATAAAAACATGATAGGGGAGAGCCATGGCTCACTGTTCTATTCGCGGGAGCGACTATGGCATGACCGCATCGAGGAGTTTGCCTCATCTCCACTCACAGGTATCGGATATGCCAATGAGTTCCCGTCGGAAAGAAACAAAGGCAGTCTCACAGAAATCGAGCCTGGCTCATCCTGGCTCGCCCTGATGAGCTACGGGGGCCTGGTCGGCCTCGGTTGTTTCCTGTGGTTTTCAAGCAGCCTTGCCAGGATGCTTTATCGCATCCGTGACGACGGGCGGTTTCCCCTCTGCCTGGCCATTCTGCTGTTTCTCGTCATCAACGCCTTCACCGAAGGCTGGCTCATGTTTGCCGGCTCCATCATCTTCCCAGTTTTTTGGCTTGCGACATCAGCGGTCTGGGCTGCGGCGGACAACCGAAAAAAGCATAACATCAAATCCTCATATGAAAACGACTGAAGACTCTTTCAAGAAAAATCCTGTGAAGATTTCTGTGATCACAGCCACTTGGAATTCAGGGGCCACCATTGAAGACACCCTCCGCAGCGTGCTTGACCAGACATACGGCAATGTGGAGCATATAATAGTCGATGGCGACAGCGACGACTCCACAATGGAGACCGTCAGGAAATACGCCGACAAATACCGCAGCCGCGGGCTTGAGCTGAAATGGGTCTCCGAGCCTGACAAAGGCATATATGACGCCATGAACAAGGGCATCACCCTCGCCTCGGGAGACATCGTCGGTCTGCTTAACTCAGACGACTTCTTCACCGCTCCTACCGTCCTCGAAAAAATCGCGTCAGCGTTTCATGGCAGAGGCAACGAAATAGACGCGGTCTATGGCGATGTCCACTATGTCAATCCTGACAGGCTGGGCAAATCAGTAAGATATTACAGTTCGAAAGCCTTCACCCGCGATAGGATGAGGATGGGATTCATGCCGGCCCACCCATCGTTTTATTGCCGACGTGGCATATACAAGGAGTATGGCCTGTTCGACATATCTTTCAAAATCGCCGCCGACTTCGAGCAGCTGTTGCGGCTGATTTACATCCATCGGATAAAGACCCACTACATCCCTATGGATTTCGTCACGATGCGCACCGGGGGCGCGTCATCCTCTGGTTTCAAGTCCCACCGCCGTATTTATGTCGAACATCGCAAGGCATATGAAAAAAATGGCGTTAACTCCAATTTCTTCCTTGAATCACTCAGATACCTCTACAAGATAACAGAGGTTTGCAAAGCCAACCTGCATTAAGGTAAAAGCGCTGTATCAATCATATAAAATCACATGTGATATGCCGGTCACTCATAACGAGAACCGGCATTGTCATTTTATTCGTCCGCCGTCAAACCTATCAACCAACACATATGTCAGTTTTCAAAAGTTTTCCAAAATAAATCGCAAACACCTGTATTTCAATCGGATAAATTTTGCCTATCCCTAAAAAGTTTTCCAAAACAGAAAACTTTTATCATTTTTATTCGTCAAAAGTATTGCCTGTTTGTCAATTTCTGATTAACTTTGCTGATGGTTTGATTGCCTCCCGCCAGGCATCATCAGCTTATCTGTTAACATCCAATTTCTTACCGGAAAACCCCAATAAAAATGATACAGACCGTGCTCAAACGCGATGGCCGCGTTGTCGGATATAACGAAGAAAAAATCAAAGCCGCCATACGCAAGGCCATGCTCCAGACTCCGCTCGGCGAAGACGAGTCGCTGATCCACAAAATCGCCGACCGCATCGGAGTTTCCGGCAAGGAACAGATGACAGTGGAGGAGATTCAGGACCGCGTGGAGCTGGAACTCATGAAATCCCCCCGAAAGGAGGTGGCCAAGAGATATATCGCTTACCGCGACCAGCGCAGCATAGCCCGAAGGGCCAAGACCCGCGACATATTCCTGGAAATCATCGAGGCCAAAAACAACGACATCACCCGCGAGAACGCCAATATGAACACCGACTCGCCAGCGGGAATGATGATGAAGTTCGCGTCGGAGACCACCAAGCCGTTTGTCGACGACTATCTGCTCACGCCCGAAGCCCGGCAGGCCGTGAAAGACGGATATCTCCACATCCACGACAAGGACTATTACCCCACGAAATCCCTTACCTGCGTGCAACACCCGCTGAACAACATCCTTCAGCACGGGTTCATTGCCGGGCACGGCGAGTCAAGGCCCGCCAAACGTATCGAGACCGCGAGCGTGATTGCCTGTATCTCACTTGAGACTGCCCAGAACGAGATGCACGGCGGCCAGGCGATTCCCGCCTTTGATTTCTACCTCGCGCCATTCGTGAGGTCTTCATACATCGAGGAACTGAAAAAAGCCGAAGCGATAACCGGCGAAGACCTGTCTGACATGTATGAAGCACCCGTCAAGGATTACATCAAGCGTCCGCTCGATGGGCTGAAAGGGAAAGAACGAGCGTTGCAGCACGCCATGAACTGCACTGTCAGCCGCGTTCACCAAGCTATGGAGGCTTTCATCCACAACATGAACACCATCCACTCCCGCGGAGGCAACCAGGTGGTTTTCTCCTCAATCAACTACGGCACCGACACATCCGCCGAGGGCCGCTGTGTGATCCGGGAGCTGCTGCAATCCACATACGAAGGCGTGGGCAACGGAGCCACTGCCATTTTCCCTATCCAGATATGGAAAAAGAAACGCGGCGTGAACTACGAGGAGGGAGACCCCAACTACGACCTCTACCACGAGGCCTGCAAGGTCACAGCCCGACGCTTCTTCCCCAACTTCGTCAACCTCGACGCGACATTCAACCACCACGAGAAATGGGACGCCTCCGACCCCGAACGTTATCTGTATGAGGTGGCCACCATGGGATGCCGCACACGCGTGTTCGAGAACCGATACGGCGAAAAGACATCGATTGGGCGAGGCAACATCAGTTTCTCCACAATCAACATTGTCAGAATCGCCATAGAATGCATGTCTATCCGCGATGAGGAGGAGCGCATCGAACGCTTCTTCAAGAAGCTCGACGATGTGATGGAAATCACCGCCCGCCAGCTAAACGACCGGTTTGACTTCCAGAAGACAGCCCTCGCCAAGCAGTTCCCATTGCTGATGACCCGCCTTTGGAACGGTTCTGAAAAGCTTGGCCGCACCGACACCATTGAGCCGGTGATAAACCAAGGGACACTCGGAATCGGATTCATCGGCCTCGCCGAATGCCTCGTGGCACTCACAGGCAAACATCACGGCGAGTCGGATGACTCGCAGAAACTCGGCCTGCGCATCATCTCCCATATGCGTTCACGCGCGAATGAGTTCTCTGAGGTTTATGGCCACAACTTCTCAATCCTCGCCACTCCGGCAGAAGGACTGTCAGGAAAATTCACGTCAAAAGACCGCAAGAGCTTCGGAATACTCCCCGGCATCACCGACAAAATCTACTACACCAACTCCAACCATGTGCCGGTCTACTACAAATGCTCTCCCAGGCACAAGGCAAAAATCGAAGGTCCTTACCACGAGCTGACGCGCGGCGGACATATTTTCTATGTAGAAATCGACGGCGACGCCACCCATAACCCGCAGGCAATCGCCGACATCGTGGACCTGATGGACAAAAACAACATCGGCTACTGCTCTGTCAACCACAACCGCAACCGTTGCATGGAATGCGGATATGAAGACGCGTCAGAGAACCTGGAGTGTTGTCCTCATTGTGGAAGCCACGACATAGACAAGCTCCAGCGAATAACCGGCTATCTCGTTGGCACCACCGACAGATGGAACTCCGCGAAACTCGCCGAACTCAAAGACAGAGTGATCCACAAATGACAGCGACAAGCCGAGCCTGCAATAGCCCAACATTGAGAGTGCTTGACATAATCCCCGGGACATCAGTAGATGGCCCGGGGTTGCGCACCTCCATATATTTCGCCGGCTGCGCCCACAGGTGCCCCGGTTGCCACAACCCGCAGTCATGGGATTTCTCTGCCGGGAATGAGATGAGCATCAACGAAATCGTGGAGGAGGTCGACCGGCACGGATTCAATGTCACCTTTTCAGGAGGAGACCCGCTCTATCAGCTTCCGGCCCTGATTCCGCTGGCCAAGGCCCTACGGGAAAAGGGTTACACTATCTGGTGCTACACTGGTTTCAGATATGAGAAAGCAATATCCATCCCGGAGGCATGGAGCTTGCTCGAAAACATAGAGGTGCTTGTCGACGGCCCATACATAGAGTCGGCAAAAGACTCGTCCCTGCTTTTCAGGGGTTCGTCCAACCAACGCCTGATAGACATAGCATCAACTTCACCCGGCAACATACATCCCTGGCATACATCGTTTTAAATTTGACAGCAAAATATGCCGTCAGACAAAGCGGCTCCTGTCCCGAACCATTTCCGACAGCACGTTGTTTAAAATTCGTGTAGATATTTGAAAGAACCTAAAACAGATTCATAAATCTTGACCGAATTTTACAATTAACGCTTTTAAGGAAATGAAAAAGTATCTTTTAGTGCTTGTCGCTGTAATCGCGACCGCATTCGCTTCACAGGCCCAGAAAGCCGAAATCTATTTTGGCTACGGAGGCTACACCCAGATGGATGCCACAGACATGCACGACGACTGGGACCATGTCAACAACGCCTGGGGCGCTGTGACCATTGGCGTGAACTTCAATGTGGCACCCAAATTCTGGTTAGGCCCAAGCTATTCAATCTCAAGCACGACAACAAAGGGTGGCCCCCACCACTCGTCTATCCTCTACAATGTCGTGATGCTCAACGGCCGTTACCAGTATTGGAATAACCGGATAGTAAAGCTATACGGCCATCTCGGACTTGGCGCCGAAATATCACACATGATGCCGAAACATCACGACTCTTACAACAAGGCTTATTTCGCATACCAGATTTCCCCGCTTGGGGTTGAGGCGCAAATAGGCAGGAATGCCAGCCTGTATGGAGAGCTGGGATTCGGAGCACAGGGTCTGTTGCAAGTGGGATTCAGATTTGGTCTCTGAGGGCCTCTGAATGACACTCTGACAAAAAAAACATCAGTTTGTAAAACTGAAAAAAAATACCTAACTTTGCAAGATGGAATGGGCTGCCCCGTTCCATCTTGATTTTATGGAAAAAACCACATACGACATAAAGAACATAGCCATCCTCGGCTCCACCGGGTCAATTGGGCGGCAAACCCTTGAGGTCTGTGGCGAATACCCCGACCAACTTCGTCCGGTCGTGCTGGTAGCCGGACGCAAGGTGGATGAACTTGCGATGCAGGCCTTGAGATGGAAGCCTAAAATGGCCGTCATTGCCGACACCACTCTTGAGCCTCGGTTACGAACCCTTTTGGAAGGCTCCGGCATAACTGTGGCATCCGGAGACCAGGCGGTCAAAGAGGCCATGACACTCGAAGAGGTAGACATAGTGGTGACGGCCACTGTGGGCTACAGCGGTCTGGCGCCCACATTGTCGGCCATAGACGCTGGCAAAGATATCGCACTGGCCAACAAAGAGACCCTTGTGGTCGCCGGCGACCTCGTGACACGCAGACTCGCGTCAAGCCGGTCAAAAGTCATACCTGTCGACTCTGAACACTCTGCGATATACCAGTGTCTTGTCGGTGAGGCCCCGGAATCCGTGAAGAAGCTCATAATCACAGCTTCCGGCGGCCCGTTCCGCACATGGCCACACGAAAAAATCGCTACTGCCACGAGCGCGGACGCACTGCAACACCCCAACTGGTCCATGGGAGCGAAAATAACCATCGACTCCGCGACGATGGTCAACAAGGCTTTTGAGATAATCGAAGCACGATGGCTTTTCGGCATATCCCCGGAAAAAATCGAGGCCATCGTCCATCCCCAGTCCATAGTGCATTCAATGGTCGAGTTTGTGGACGGCTCGGTAAAAGCACAGCTGGGGCTGCCAGACATGCGTGGCCCCATACGATACGCGTTGGCCGGAGCCACACGGCCCGCGACAGCCAGCAAGGGGCTTGATTTCCGCACATTGTCGACACTCACTTTCGAGCAACCCGACGCAAGCCGTTTCCCCGGAATCACATTGGCCCATATCGCATTGGAGAGAGGCGGCCTTGTGCCTTGTGTCATCAATGCCGCCAACGAAATCGCGGTATCGGCATTTCTGCAAGACAAGATAAGGTTCACTGACATATTCCCGCTGATAATGACAGCGGTCGACACTCTCGGGAGCAATGTCGCAGCCCCGTCATATGAAGACTACGTGGAATGCAACCGTGTCTCCCGGGCCAAAACCGCCGAGTTGATAGAACACGGCAAACCGCTACATTTTTAACACACCATCCTTTCCCACATTCGCATAACAATGGAATCATTTATCATAAAAGCCCTGCAACTCATAGCTGCCCTGTCGTTGCTCGTGATAATACACGAGTTCGGACACTTCCTGTGGGCCAGAATATTCAAAATCAGAGTGGAGAAGTTCTACCTCTTCTTCAATCCTTGGTTCTCGCTCGCCAAATGGAAGCCCAAGAACAGCGACACGGAATATGGCATCGGCTGGCTGCCCCTTGGCGGCTACGTCAAAATCGCCGGCATGATTGACGAGTCCATGGACAAGGAGCAGATGGCCCAGCCCGCGAAACCCGACGAATTCAGAGTGAAGCCGGCATGGCAGAGGCTCCTTGTGATGACAGGCGGCGTGCTTAACAATTTCATACTCGCGATAATAATTTACGCCGGAATCGCATGGTACTGGGGGGAAAAGACCATCCCCTATGAAAACGCCTATGAGGGGATGGATTTCGCCCCTGCAGCCGTGGAGATGGGTTTCCGCAAAGGCGACATACTGCTTGCTGCCGACGGCAATAAAATTGACCAGAACGACCGTGGCCACCTATTCAAGCTACTGGAATCAAAAACAGTCACCGTCTTGCGCGACCACCGCGACACTGTCGACATCCGGCTTCCGGAAAACGCAATCGAGAAACTCGACCCCGAACAGGGATTCATGGGATACCGCATACCGGTTTTCGTAAAGAATGTGATTCCGGGCGAGCCGGCCGCACATGCCGGATTCCTGGCTGACGACCGCATAATCGCCGTGGGGGATTCTCTCACACCCTCATTCGGCGAGCTTTCCCAGGCCCTGTATCTCAATGGCGGTCGCCAGACCACAGTGACATTGCTGCGTGGGAACGACACCATCAATGTGGCGGTGACTCCGACCTCCGACGGCAAACTCGGGTTTGAACTCAAAAAACCACTTGAGGTCTTCGTGTGTGACACCACCCGTTATGGCTTTCTGCAATCCATCCCGGTCGGCGTGACCAACGGCACCGATATGCTTGTCACATATGTAGGCTCGCTCAAGCATATCTTCTCAAAGACAGGCGCACAGTCGATAGGCGGCTTCGGAGCAATCGGCAACATGTTCCCGCCGAAATGGGAGTGGCGCACTTTCTGGGAGATGACGGCATTCCTGTCCATAATCCTGGCGTTCATGAACCTGCTCCCTATACCGGCCCTCGACGGCGGCCATGTCGCATTTCTGCTCTGGGAGGTCATCACTCGCCGCAAGCCATCCGAGAAATTCCTCGAAAAAGCCCAGATGGCAGGAATGCTGTTCCTCATCGCCCTGCTTATATATGCAAATTTCAACGACATCTACAGGTTCCTGATAAAATAAAGAAACCCCAATGAAGATACTCCGATTAAAAAAAGGGAAAGAAGAATCGCTCGACCGTTTCCATCCCTGGGTGTTCTCCGGCGCATTGGCCGAACCGTTGCCAGACGGACTCGAAGAGGGAGAAGTGGTCGGCGTGGAAAGTTCGACAGGCCGCTTCATCGGCACCGGTCATTTCCAGATCGGATCAATCGCCGTCAGGATTCTCGACTTCTCGCAACGTGAAATCGACGCTTCATTCTTTGCCGAAAGGCTCAAGGAAGCATTCGCTGTCAGGGAAGCCCTGGGCCTGAAACGCCCCGACAACAACGCGTTCAGACTTGTGCATGGCGAAGGAGACTTCCTCCCCGGGCTGGTGGTGGACATTTACGGCCCTACCGCCGTCGTGCAGGCCCACTCCCCGGGAATGCATTATTGCCGTGACATCATAGCCCGCGAGCTTGTGGGCCTTGAGGGCCTTGGAGTCTCAAATGTCTATTACAAATCTGAGACCACATTGCCTTTCAAAGCCCGGCTTGACCCGCAGAACGACTATCTCATCGGAGAATTTTCAGGAAGCGAGGCTATTGAAAACGGCCTCAGGTTCAATATCGACTGGCTGCGCGGACAGAAGACCGGCTTCTTTGTTGACCAGCGCGACAACCGGTCGCTGCTCGAGCATTATTCCCGGGGGCGCAAGGTTCTGAACATGTTCTGCTACACAGGCGGCTTCTCTGTGTATGCGATGAGGGGTGATGCCCGGTTGGTCCATTCTGTTGACTCCTCAGAGAAAGCCATAACATTGACCGACGCCAACATAAGCCTGAATTTCCCCGGAGACACCCGACACAAATCTTTCGCGGAAGATGCCTTCAAGTTTCTCGACAAAATGGAAGATGGCGACTACGACCTTGTCGTGCTTGACCCTCCGGCTTTCGCCAAACACAGGAGCGCGCTGCGCAACGCCTTGAGAGGCTACCAGAAACTCAACTTCAAGGCAATGGAGAAACTTGCCAAAGGCAGCATCCTGTTTACATTCTCTTGCTCACAGGCTGTCAGCCGCGAGCAATTCCGGCTCGCGGTGTTCTCTGCGGCCGCACAGAGCGGAAGGAAAATCCGCATCCTGCACCAGCTGACACAACCGGCCGATCATCCGGTCAACATCTACCATCCGGAAGGGGAGTACCTTAAAGGACTCGTCCTGTATGTAGAATAATCATCCCCCCATTGACAACAACCCAGAAACAATCCACATATGCAACTTCATAAGTCATTGGCCATCGCCACCGCCATGGCCTCCATTTTCCCGACAATGGCAAACACTCTCGACCCCAATAATCCCTCCGGGACAGTCGTTGACCGCTTCGCTGACATCGAGGTACTACGTTACGTTGTGCCAGGCTTCCAGGACTTGTCCCTCAACCAGAAAAAACTCATTTACTTCCTGACAGAAGCCGCCCTCCAGGGACGTGACATCATCTGGGACCAGAATGGCAAATACAACCTTCCCCTGCGCCAGATGCTTGAAACCGTCTACACCAACTACGACGGAGACCGCGAGTCAAAAGACTTCAAGGCCTTCGAGACCTATCTGAAACAGGTGGAATTCGGCAACGGAGCCTATCATCACTACTCGATGGACAAGTTCACTCCCGGATTCTCCTCTGACTGGCTCGGCGAGCAGTTGCGCGTCCTTGCCGACAAAGGCATCTACAAGCGGTCACCTGAAGAACTGCGTCCCATACTCAGCCTGATTTTCGACCCCACGTTCATGCCAAAGAGGGTAAACCAGGCCGCCGGTGAAGACCTCATACTCACATCAGCCTGCAACCTGTATGACAACATCTCCCAGCCGGAAGTAGAGGGATATTACGCAGCCCTCAAGGACACCACCGACCTGACACCGATTTCGTATGGACTGAACTCGCGCCTGGTAAAGACCCCCGCCGGAGACATCAAGGAGGAGGTATACATGCTTGGCGGATATTATAGCGATGCAATCGCCCGAATCATAGACAACCTTGAAAAGGCCAAGAAATACGCCGAGTCTCCCAAACAGGCTGCCGTAATTGACGAGCTCATCAAGTTCTACCGCACCGGCGACCTCAAACTCTTCGATTCTTATTCGATCCTCTGGACTGAGGACACTGAATCACAGGTTGACTTCATCAACGGGTTCATCGAAAGCTATGGCGACCCCCTCGGCATGACCGGCTCATGGGAGTCTATCGTAAATTTCCGCGACGAGAAAGCCTCGGCCCGCACCAAGACGCTTGCTGCGAATGCACAGTGGTTTGAAGACAACTCGCCTGTCGACCCCCGCTTCCGCAAACCGGAAGTGAAAGGTGTAAGCGCGAAAGTCATCAACGCCGCCATCCTTGCCGGCGATGCCTATCCAGCCACACCAATCGGCATAAACCTGCCTAACGCCAACTGGATTCGTGCGGCCCATGGTTCGAAATCAGTGACCATCGAGAACATCACCCGTGCATATGACGACGCGTCACACGGCAACGGTTTCAACGAGGAGTTTGTCATCGATCAGCCCACACGCGAGCTCCTTGACAAATACCTCTTCATCACCGACAATCTCCACACTGACCTCCATGAATGCCTCGGCCATGCGTCAGGCCGCCTGCTCCCCGGAGTGGATCCCGACGCGCTGAAAGCCCACGGTTCGACACTGGAAGAGACCCGCGCCGACCTCTTCGCCCTTTATTACCTGGCTGATCCCAAACTGCTTGAACTTGGCCTGCTTGACAATCCTGACGCATACAAGGCCGAATATTACAAGTACATGCTCAACGGCCTTATGACCCAGCTGATGCGCATCGAGCCGGGCAAGGATGTAGAGGAGGCACATATGCGCAACCGCAAGCTGATTGCCGAATGGGCGTTTGAACACGGCAAGAAAGACAATGTGGTGGAATATGTCGTCAAGGATGGCAAGACTTTCGTGAAAATCAACGATTATGCAAAACTCCGCGACCTTTTCGGTCAGCTGCTTAATGAAATCCAGCGTATAAAGAGCGAAGGCGATTATGCCGCCGGAGAGGCTCTGGTGGAGAAATACGCCGTCAAGGTAGACCAGAAACTCCACCAGGAGGTGCTTGACCGCTATGCCTCACTTGACATCGCACCCTACAAGGGATTCGTGAATCCTGTGTACGTGACCGTGGACGCCAATGGCAATCCGACATCTGACGAAGAGAATATCACCGATGTCAAGGTCGTCTATGACGAAGAGTACATCCCTCAGATGCTCCGTTATTCCAAGGAATATTCCCCGCTGACTAAGTAACTTGCCGACAGTTAGCCACTCACTCATTTCCTCTCCACAGAAAACGAACAACTGCATATGCTGACATATAACACAAGGCTGAAAAGGCTCGCGATGCCCGAATATGGCCGGAACCTCCAGCAGATGGTCGACCATTGTCTGACCATCGAGGACCGGGAGGAACGCAATCTTTGCGCCAGATCCATCATACGCTCGATGGAACAGCTCTTCCCAGAGCTGAAACTCCCGGAAAACGCCCACAAGGTATGGGACCACCTGGCCATTATGTCTGACTTCAAGCTCGACATAGACTATCCCGAGGATGTGGTCAAGCCCGATGACCTGGCGACATTGCCTGAAAAGGTGCCATACGACCAGGCCCGAATACGGCAACGTCATTACGGCAAAATCACCGAGCAGATGATTGTCAAGGCCGCGGCTATGGAGCCGGGTGAGGAGCGTGACGCGATAGTGATGCTCCTGGCAAACCATATGAAGAAACAAATGCTCGCTTTGAGTCCTGACGGAGTCGACGACCGGAAGATTTTCGCTGACCTCGCGATGTATTCAAAGGGGGAGCTGCGCCTTGACCCGGAGACCCACCGGCTCCACGAATTCAAGGAGATGCCCAAGCCTCAGAGTGGAAAGAAAAAGAAGAAACGGAAATGATTTCCCTGACAGACATCCAGCCGGCAGGCAAATTCCTCAAACCCCATGGTGTCAATGGCGAAATCTCGATTCTGAGAGACAATGACATCATTGATTTCAGCGACTGCAAATGCGTGGTCGTCGAGATGGATGGTATCTTCGTCCCGTTCTTCATAAACTCGGTGCGGCCTAAAGGAGCGGACACAGACCTGGTGACGATTGACGGCATCTCTGATGAACGCCACGCAGCCACGCTTACCAACAAGACTGTCTACATCCTCCGCTCTGACATCCCCGAGGAAAGCACCGACGATTCCGGGGATGGATTTTACGCCGACGACTTCATCGGATTTGATGTCAGAATCTCTGGGATGGGGCTGTTGGGGAAAATCACCGGGATAGAGGACTCAACGGCCAACTATCTTTTCATAATCGAAACCACCGACGGGAGGAATTTGTTGATACCTGTAGCGGATGAGTTCGTGACGGGAATCGACACCGACAGCCGGTCAATAGAGATGGACCTGCCGGAAGGACTGATGGATATCCAGTGACAAGTCTGCTACGCAGATTCACAAGACAAATCAACTTGACAACACTAACAACGACCTGTTTATGGAATTTGATGAACTCAGAGCGGTAGCCTTCATTAACGACAGACTGCGTGAGGCCGGCCGCAAGCCATATCCTGAAGACGAGGTGCTGAACGTCATCGACATGATATGGGACTTTTATGAAGAAAACGGACTTCTCGACGTTGACGCGGCCGATGATGACACCGATGACGACATCGAGCCGGACATGATAGATTACGTCACAAGAATGTTGCGTAAAGACAAGGGAGCCTCAATCGCTCCGGAGGATGTGCCGCTTATGGTGCGTGCCGAGGTCGACTACGAGGATTCAGTTCTCTGACAGCGACATTCACAAGAAAACGGAGTCAAAACCCAAACGTCCTACTAAAAAGCTATCCCGATGAGGAGGATTTACAGAAATATCCTGACAACCCTGGTCTTGGCAAGTGGCATATGGCAGGCGACCGGCGCGCAAGAGCCAGTGGCTTCCGGCGCGACCCAGGAGTTGCCGGCCGAGGAGATGACCATCGAACAGACACTCGCCGTGCCGGAAGTCCCGGCCAAACTCAACGCATATGTGAAAGGGTATATGAAGCGCGAGGCTCTCGCGCTTCACAAGGCAGGCTACAAGGTAGAGACGATGAGGAAAGGGGAGATTGTGATAGCCACCATCCCGACCGACCGGCTGTTTGAGCCAAACGACACCCTTCTGTCAAAATCAGCCGCGTCTCTGTTAAAACCGTTCCTGCCTTATTTCAAGGTGCCGGGAAAATTCAAGATAGTGCTGGCGCTCCACACAGACGATTCAGGCTCAGACTCATACCTGTCTTCTTTGTCCGAGAAAAGAATCGTGGCCCTGTATGATTACTTCGACTCCAACGCCACTGCGACTGACTCACTCACAGGATATCCCATGGCGGCCAACGAACCGCTGAAAGAAAACAATTCCCGTGGCAACCGCGCCGAGAATCGTCGTCTTGAAATCTATATCGTCCCCGACAAAGGGCTTATAGAAGAAATGAAGAAGTCGAAGTGATGGCTCTCCGCAATACTCCATCGTATTGCAACCCTTTGAAGATAAACCATTTTTTTGTAACTTTGCGGTATAATTCAACCGGAAATCATAATTTTTGCAATGGCAAAAGAACTTAAAGACCTGACAAAACGTGCCGACAACTATTCCCAATGGTACAATGACTTGGTAATCAAGGCTGATCTGGCAGAGCAGTCGCCCGTCAGAGGCTGTATGATCATCAAGCCCTACGGATATGCCATATGGGAGCGCATGCAGCATACCCTTGACGAGATGTTCAAGGCTACCGGTGTCCAGAACGCCTATTTCCCTCTGCTCATCCCGAAATCATTCCTTTGCAAGGAGGCCGAGCATGTCGAAGGCTTCGCGAAAGAATGCGCTGTCGTAACCCACTACCGTCTCAAAAACGACCCCAACGGCACTGGTGTCGTCGTCGATCCAGACGCACGTCTCGAAGAGGAGCTTATAATACGTCCGACTTCCGAGACAATCATATGGAACACATACCGCAACTGGATCAACTCCTATCGCGACCTGCCGATTCTCTGCAACCAGTGGGCGAATGTGATGCGCTGGGAGATGCGTACCCGCATGTTCCTGCGCACCAGTGAATTCCTTTGGCAGGAAGGCCACACGGCCCATGCCACCCGCGAAGAAGCCGAAGCCAAAGCAAAAAAGATGCTTGAGGTTTACCGCGAATTCGCTGAAAAGTATCTCGGAATCCCTGTGGTGACCGGAGTGAAGAGCGCCAATGAGCGTTTTGCAGGAGCGATTGACACATACACCATCGAAGCAATGATGCAGGACGGAAAGGCCCTGCAATCTGGCACAAGCCACTTCCTTGGGCAGAATTTCGCCAAGGCATTCGACGTGACATTCGTCAACCGTGACAACCAGCCTGAATATGTATGGGCCACCTCGTGGGGTGTCTCTACCCGTCTGATGGGTGCCATGATCATGGCTCATTCCGACGACAATGGTCTGGTGTTGCCTCCCCACATCGCGCCGATACATGTGGTAATCGTTCCCATTTACAAGAACGACGAGCAGCGTGATGCCATCACCGCCGCTGTGAACCCCATCATCGACGAACTCCGCGCCCTCGGCATAAGGGTAAAATATGATGACGCAGACAACCGCCGTCCCGGCTTCAAGTTTGCCGACTACGAGCTCAAGGGCGTGCCTGTTCGTCTCGCAATCGGTGCCCGCGACCTTGAGAACGGCACAGTGGAACTGATGCGCCGCGACACCCTGGAGAAACAGGTCGAGCCTCTTGAAGGCATCGCCAAGTTCATCCAGAACCTTCTTGAGGATATTCAGCAGAACATCTACGACAAGGCGTTGAAACACCGCCAGGAGATGACTCGCGAGGTAAACTCCTATGAAGAGTTCAAGGAGGAGATTGAGAAAGGCGGCTTCCTGCTCTGCCATTGGGACGGCACTCCAGAGACCGAAGAGAAAGTCAAGGCCGAGACAAAGGCGACCATCCGCTGCATACCTCTCAACGGAGACAAGACTCCGGGCAAGTGCATGGTGACAGGCAAACCGTCGGCCCAGCGTGTGATTTTCGCAAGAAACTATTGATTTTCCACCTTTATTGTGGCTGCAAGGCAAAATAAGCCCTTGCAGCCACAATAATCTTATACTCTCCCTGGCTATGACTAAATTGTTGTTCAATCTCGAACGTACCCAACCGACAGCCACCGTCAAACGCCATGGCGGCGGCATTTATGGAGAAATCGTGTTTAAACGCATTGTCGAACGCGATCTTCCGGTTGAGGCGGTATATGACTCATCCAAATGGTTCAATCCGGAACTTGAAAGGCTGTGCCAGGAGAAAGAGATTCCACTTCATGACCTTGCCTCAGGCAAGTCGATGCAGCAATTTGTGAACGAGACCGGGGCAGAGGTGTTTTACACGCCACTCCAGCTTCCCGAGCTGGCCCGGCTTACCGGATGTCGTATCGTAAGCACAATCCATGGTCTGCGAGACCTTGAATTGCCTGCCGACAAATTCGCCTTCCATTACAAGACCAACTTCAGGGGGAATGTAAAGCAGTTGCTGTTCACTCTGTTTCCTAAAAAATGGAAACAACGCAAATGGAATGGAATACAAGCGTATTTTGAGAACGATGCCGTCAGATACGTCACGGTTTCTGAGCAATCAAAATCCTCCATACAACTCTTCTTTCCGCAACAGCGTCGAAACCGCATCAATGTGTTCTACAGCCCATGCACCGCTACGGTTGTGCCCGTCCCCGAGAAACGCCACGACAAATATTTCCTGCTTGTCAGTGGCAACCGTTGGGAAAAGAACAATCTGAGAGCCATAATCGCCCTCGACAGGCTTTACACTGACGGCATCATATCCGACACGAAAACAGTAGTGACCGGAGTCAGGAACGCGTCGGTGTTCCGGTATCGTCTCAGAAATCCAGACAAGTTTGAATTTCCCGGATATGTGGATGACGGCCAGTTGGCAGCGCTGTATCGCGATGCGTATTGCTTCATTTACCCTACGTTGAATGAGGGATTCGGGTATCCGCCCCTGGAAGCAATGAGATTCGGAGTGCCAGTGCTTGCGTCGCCGGTTACATCAGTGGCTGAGATTTGCGGAGACGGCGCGTTGTATTTCAACCCATACGACATCGAGGAAATGCAGATGAGAATAATCAGGGTGCTGAATCCCGACTACCATAAGGAACTGTCATCACTGGGTCTCAAACGCTTCGATGCGGTGAAATCACGCCAGGAGGCAGACCTTGACAAGCTCATAGATTATATCTACAATTCCTGAAAGACAAAGGCCCTTAAAAAAGAAATCGCGCCAGGCTTCATATGTCTGACGCGATTTCTTTTTTGAGGCGAATAGTTACGACGGCAGTGAATCACCTTTCAGTATCACGCGCGTAATCAACGGTTCGGTATAGGCATACTGCAGATAGGCCAGAGAGGGGAGTGGCCTAGTCAAAAACATCGAAGCGTAGCAGCCCGGGGCAATCACGCCCATATCAGAAACTCCAAGCGCGGCGGCACCATTCACCGTCACAGCGTTGAAAGACTCCTCCGGGGTCAGCTTCATCTTCACACAACCGAGAGACGCGACGAACCGCATTGACCCCGAAGGTGAACTTCCTGGATTATAATCCGACGCCAATGCGAGCGGCAACCCTGCGTCTATCACCTGGCGGCCTTTGCCATAAGGGATGCCCAGGAAAAACGACGCGCCTGGCAGCATCGTAGGAATCGTGTCCGAACCGGCCAATGTCTGAATCTCTGCGTCGGTGATGCGCTCAAGATGGTCAACTGAAACGGCATTGTGGGCCACACCGACCTGCACCCCGCCGGACACGGCAAGTTCGTTGGCATGAATTTTGCCTCGCATACCGAACCGGGCGGCTTCGCTTAGAATACGTGCGGTTTCCTCAACCGTAAAAAATCCCTCATCACAGAAGACATCGACATAATCGGCCAGTCCTTCGGCGGCCACAGACGGAAGCATCTCTTCGACAAGCATGTCAACATATGCCGACTGACGGCCTGCATACTCGCGTCCTACCGCATGGGCCCCGAGAAAGGTCGACTTGATTTCAAGCATCGGGAAACGTTCGCGGAGCTTGCGGATGACACGCAGCATTTTCAGCTCACCATCAACTGTCAGGCCATATCCGCTTTTGATCTCTATGCCACCTGTTCCTCCGGCGGCGCATTGCCTCAATCGCACAGAGGCTGACTCAAGCAGCTCATCCTCAGATGCCTGATTCAACAAGTCAGAGGAATTCAGGATACCGCCGCCTCTACGGGCTATCTCCTCATAAGACAACCCTGCGATTTTGTCACGGAATTCCCCTTCACGGCTTCCGGCATACACCAGATGGGTGTGAGAGTCACAGAAACAAGGGAAAAGCCATCCGTGGCATGCGTCAATGACCTGGGAGAACACATCCTCTGACGGGACATCAGACATAAGCCCATAGGCCTTTATCCTGTCGCCGTCCACAGCCACCCAAGCATCCGGCAGCATCGGCACCCGGCTCATATCCTGCCCGCTCAGCACGCCCGGGGCGCGCTCATACGCGCCCACGAGCATCCCGATGTTCTTTATCAGCAGACGGTTGGTATGTATCATACGACCCATCTGTCAATTATTACGAAGAAATTCCACTGATGCCTCAATCCATGGATGCATCACGCAATCATTCTCGATGAACGGCACGACACGACGATATTCTTTGTGCCAGGCTGCCAGCACTGGAGAAGCGTCCTCCACACCTCTGAAATCCAAGGCCTGCGCGGCATTGAACAGTTCGATTGCAAGCACGCGTTCCGTATTGTCTACCACGCGCAGCAGTTTGGTCGCCGCGTTGGCTCCCATCGAGACATGGTCTTCTTGCCCCTGCGACGACGGGATTGAGTCCACACTGTTGGGCCAGCATAGACCTTTCGACTGGCTGACAATCGAGGCGGCAGCATACTGGGGTATCATGAATCCGCTGTTGAGACCAGGCTTTGCCACCAAGAACGAAGGCAACCCTCTCACACCGGAAATCAGCCTGTATATACGGCGTTCTGATATATTGGAGATTTCCGCCATCGCGACAGCAAGGAAATCCATAGGCAACGCTATCGGCTCGCCATGGAAATTACCGGCAGAGACTATCAGGTCCTCATCAGGGAATATTGTGGGATTGTCGGTCGGCGCGTTGATTTCTTCCTGGAGTCTTTCCCATACGAAACGGAAGGTGTCCTTGGCCGCGCCATGCACCTGCGGGATGCATCTGAATGAATATGGATCCTGCACATGTGCTTTTTTGCGCGTCGCGAGCCTGCTGCCTTCGAGCAGTTCTCGGAATCGGGCGGCAGTCTGAATCTGTCCCATATGGTTCCTGACCTCGTTGACCTCCTTGCCAAATGGCTCAGGGCGCCCGTCAAACGCTTCGAGCGACATTGCTCCGATTTTGTCGGCGAGTTGCAGGAGACGGGCACACTTCACAAGGGCATAAACACCATGGGCACTCATAAACTGGGTGCCGTTGAGCAGCGCCAGTCCCTCTTTAGACTGCAACGTGAGCGGCTCCCAGCCCATCAACGCAAGGACATCGGCAGCAGCCCGTTTCTCCCCCTTGTATCTAACCTCTCCAAGACCGAGGAGCGGGAGGGAAAGATGGGCCAAAGGAGCCAGGTCGCCAGATGCCCCAAGCGAACCTTGGGAATAGACAACCGGAAGTATGCCCTCATTGTAGAAATCAACCAGCCGCTGCACGGTGGCGAGCTGTACGCCAGAGTTGCCATAACTAAGCGACTGAGCTTTCAAAAGCAGCATCAGCCTAACCACATCCTCGCAAACCTCATCTCCGATACCACAGGAGTGGCTCATGACAAGGTTTTTCTGTAACTCTGAGAGTTGATGGGGGTCTATCGAGATGTTGCAGAGCGAGCCAAAACCGGTTGTGATGCCGTAAATCGGCTCTTCCGCAGTCTCCATCTTCCGGTCAAGGAACTCACGACAATGGGAAATGCGTTGTTTGGCATCTTCGCTTAGGGCCAGTCTTATTCTTTTTTCGAGTATCTCACCGACACGCTCAATTGTCAGCAAGTCTGATGAAATATACTGGATTTCATGATGATGGTCGTCCATATCGTGTATAGTTTCAGTTGTCAGTTTGTCAAGAGTTATTGGCTATTGCCGAGGAAATCACGTTGTCATCTGCAAGATTGGGCAATGTCACCCTCAAGCCGGGTGTGCGCTCCATCTCGCGCCGTATCGCATCCATCGCCCCGGGATTTCGTCCCCAGGAACGGCGCGCGATGCCATTGTTGACATCCCACAGCAGCATTTCGCGTATACGGCGGTCGGCCTCTTCCGAGCCATCGATCACCATACCGAAGCCTCCGTTGATGACCTCTCCCCAGCCAACGCCTCCGCCATTATGCAGAGATACCCAGGTGGCACCACGGAATGAGTCTCCGATGACATTATGCACAGCCATATCGGCGGTGAACTGTGAGCCATCGGTGATGTTGGAGGTCTCGCGATAGGGAGAATCAGTGCCGGACACATCGTGATGGTCACGGCCAAGCACGACCGGTGCTGAAATCTCGCCATTGCGTATGGCCTCGTTGAAAGCCAGCGCGATGCGGGTGCGGCCTTCTGAATCGGCATACAGGATACGCGCCTGCGAGCCTACCACCAGGCGGTTGGCGGCAGCCTCCCTGATCCAATGGAGGTTGTCGGCGAGCTGCCCCTTGATGTCATCAGGAGCTTCAGCCAGCATCTCCTCCAGCACTCGGGCGGCAATCATATCGGTTTTCTCAAGATCGGCGGCGTCGCAAGATGTGCAGACCCATCTGAATGGGCCGAACCCGTAATCAAAGAATTTCGGGCCCATGATATCCTGCACATAGGAGGGGTAACGGAAACCGCCATCTGGAGTCATCACATCAGCTCCCGCCCGTGATGCCTCAAGCAGAAACGCGTTTCCGTAATCAAAGAAATACATTCCACGGTCGGCAAGCTTGTTGATTGCCGCAACCTGACGGCGCAATGAATCTTTCACTGCATCACGGAATTTTTCGGGATTCTCCGCCATCATCACGCGAGACTCTTCATAACTGTATCCCGCAGGATAATATCCTCCTGCCCAAGGGTTATGGAGAGATGTCTGGTCAGAACCCAGGTTGACAGGAATCTCCTCAGCGGCAAGACGCTCCCAGAGATCGACCACATTGCCTTGATAAGCCAATGAGACCACCTCCTTGTCGGCGACAGCGCGTCTGACCCTCGGGATGAGACTGTCGAGTGAGTCATACACTTCGTCAACCCATCCCTGGTTGTATCGTTTTTCGACGGCCGACGGATTGATTTCAGCCGTAATGCTGACAACCCCTGAGATATTGCCGGCCTTTGGCTGCGCTCCCGACATACCGCCGAGACCAGCCGTGACGAACAGCATGCCCTTGAGAGAGTCCTCGCCCTGGGGCAGATGGGCCCGTCCGGCATTCAAGACCGTGATGGTGGTGCCATGCACAATGCCCTGCGGGCCGATATACATATATGAGCCGGCGGTCATCTGGCCATACTGAGACACCCCGAGGGCGTTGAAGCGTTCCCAGTCATCTGGCCGTGAGTAATTGGGTATCACCATGCCATTGGTTACAACCACCCGTGGCGCGCCCGGATGTGAGGGGAACAGTCCAAGAGGATGACCGGAATACATCACCAGTGTCTGGTCATCTGTCATCTCGCTGAGATATTTCATAGCCAGACGGTACTGGGCCCAGTTCTGGAACACGGCTCCGTTGCCTCCATAAGTAATCAGCTCGTGAGGGTGCTGGGCCACCGCCGGGTCAAGATTGTTCTGAATCATCATCATGATTGCGGCCGCCTGTCGCGAACGAGCCGGGTAGTCATCGATATGCCTTGCCTTCATATCATAATGCGGACGAAGGCGATACATATAAATACGGCCATAATCGGCAAGCTCCCGGGCAAACTCCGGCGCAAGCTCGGCATGGGTCTCCTGGGGGAAATAGCGCAAGGCATTGCGCAAAGCCAGCTCCTTTTCAGCCAAGGTCAGAATATCCTTGCGACGCGGGGCATGGTTGACCGTCTCGTCATAGGGCTGAGGAGAGGGGAGTGGCGAGGGGATACCCGCCTGGATATCTTTTTTGAATTCTTCTTTAGTCATATGGGTTATTGTTGGGATTGTCATTCAATCACCGCGTTGACAATGTTGAGTATGCCTTGCTCACGCGACACCGCATATGCGGCGATTTCCTCGGCATCATCAATCAGCTGCTGGGCCACAGCGCGGTCTTTTATACCGGAAGCATTGATTTTAACATTCAACTGCGCCCCAAGTATGGCCGACCTGACTGCGAGGGCTCCCACCCCGACATCACTCACCGAGTTTGGATTGCCCTCTCGAGCCATTGCCTCCAACAGGTCAAACGCCTCAAAGGCGGTCTTCATAGTCAGCAATGGTATCTCGGCAGCGTGAATCGTGGCGGCTTCCAGGGCAGCGGCCCTCGCCTCCTTCTCTTCAGCCGTGTTCTTTGGCATTGAGAACACAGCCATAATACGGTTGAACGCCTCAGTGTCTTCATCGACAAGATTCATCAGGCGTGTCAGTATGTCACGCCCCCTCTCGGCATAGTCTGAGAACATCTCCCACTGGTCGTCCCATCCCGGCTTGTGGGCCGACAGGTTTGCGACCATGACTCCAAGGGCGGCACCAAGCGCTCCCATATAGGCCGAAATAGAGCCGCCTCCGGGGGCGGGAGACTCAGAAGCCGTCTCATCGGCAAAGTCACGACAACTCATATCCACGAGTTTCTTGCCTTTCACATCATCTGACGCAATCATCTCTTCGACGATTTTCTCAGACGGGACAAACGGTTTCAATTCGTCAAGCCCCATCGACTTCACGGCGATTTTCATGATCTCTTTCTCAGGCAGCCCAAGCGACCGTTGCTGGAGACGCAGATAATGTTTTCCGGCCTCGATGATGGCCCGTTTCGGCACAAGTCCGACTATCTCGGCACCTGTCACCCTGACACCTCTCTCTCTTGCGGCACGGGAGACCTCATCAAAGGCCCGGTGTAGCGGAGTCAGGGCAGAGTCAGTTATATTCATCGACACCTGGGCTATGCCATACTCATCGATATACCATCCGATGGCTTTTGTTCCTTTGAGAGTACCAGGAATCATCAGCGGGTTGCCATCCGCGTCTTTCAGGGGCTTGCCTGTCAGCTTGCCACCCTCACGCTGTGGACGGCCTTTTTCACGCACGTCGAAAGCAATCGCGTTGGCGCGTCGTGTCGAGGTTGTGTTCAAGTTGAAATTCACCGCGATAAGGAAATCACGAGCACCTATGGCGGTCGCGCCGGTACGGGCGGCGTTCTCATCCATAGGCCTGTCTCCAAAATCAGCGCCATCATCTGTGCCAAGACGGGAGACCAGCCCTTCATATTCACCCTTACGGCAGACCGCGAGATTCTTGCGTTCTGGTTTCAGGGCAGCCGCCTCATAAGCGTAGACCGGAATGCGAAGCTCATCAGCGACTCTCCGTCCAAGCTTGCGGGCCATCTCTGCGCATTCCTCAATAGATACGCCTGACACAGGCACAAGAGGACACACATCAGTCGCTCCCATCCTTGGATGGGCACCGTGGTGCTTCGACATATCAATGAGTTCTGCAGCCTTAGCGATTCCACGGAAAGCGGCTTCAACAACAGCTTCGGGCTCTCCGACGAAAGTCACGACCGTGCGGTTTGTAGCTTCTCCCGGATCGACATCAAGGAGTTTCACATTCTCGGCATTACCGCCAAGTGTGATTGCGGAAGTGATTGCGTTGATGACCTCCTGGTCACGTCCCTCGCTGAAATTGGGGACACATTCTATGATTCGTTTTTCCATGGGAAGATTACGGGTTGTTGCGCAGCAAAAAAGTTTGCATATTGACACCGCAAATATAATCATTAATTTGTAATCTCCTACAAAACCTCTTCAAAAAAGGCATAAAAACATAGGGAGAAACGACATCGCGTCGTATCTCCCCGATTCAAAGTGTCTATATCACTATCTTATTATATGAGTTGCTGTATAGAGCAAAGTAAATATCATTGATTTTGGTTTCTGGCAATCACAGGAAATCACCTGTAATCCTTGAGCATCTTCTGCAAGCGCTGGCGCGCGAAGAAGATGCGGCTCTTCACTGTGCCGAGGGGCAGGTTCATCTTTTCTGCGATTTCGTTGTACTTGTATCCGGCCACATGCATTGTGAACGGTATGCGGTAGTCGTCTGAGAAGGAGTTGATGGCCGCAGAGATTTCTCCGGCCGCCACTGTGCCTTCCGGAGAATCAAGGCCCGACTCCTGGGGCAGATTGAGATGATAGAGGTCTTCGGTCTGGTCAATGACCGTCGCCGAGCGTACAACTTTGCGGTAGTTGTTGATGAAGATGTTACGCATTATCGTGAACACCCATCCCTTGAAGTTCACATTCTCGACATATTTATCTTCATTGTCGAGAGCCTTGAGCGTCGTGTCCTGGAGAAGATCATAAGCATCATCCCTGTTAGACGTAAGCAAGTAGGCGAAGTTCAGGAGGTTATCCTGAAGGTCGAGAAGCTTGGTCTGAAAATTCTTGGAACTCATAATGAAAATAGTTTGTTGTTTTACAGATGATATAGTTTTGTAACAATCTTGTAACTACGCTGCAAAATTACTACTTCTTTTCGAATTGCCAAATTTATTTGACCATTTTTTAATTAAAATTTCAAAAACAATTTTCTAAATCCGCAAAACACTGCATATTACGCATTTAGGCCACGAATGCCAATTTACATTCATATTACAAATTTAACACATCACAACAACAGCGAGATATCTACGACACTGTTTGCCATCACTCAGGACTCGTCGGCCTGCCACTTAATATATGTATATGTCTCGACAGTCAGCCTTAAATCAGCGGCCTTTGACATCAGGGGCTGCCTCCGCAAGGCAAGAGGCAAGATCGTCGCTTAGGTATCTACGGAAGTAACGTGAACCCAGCTTTGAGTCAGACAGCATCGCGCCAAGACGCTCCAATGTGGAGTCTGCCACATAGTTTGAATTGGCGACTTCCACGAGACGCCGCATTATCACAGCGACTCCGCGCAATAGCGTGTCAGGGAAATGGATATGGCTTTAACGAGCAAGCAAAACTATAATGTTAATATACTGATTATCAATTTATATTATATATCTATTGTGTACTAATAGTGTACTTTTAAAGAAAACTTGAGCAGTCAGATAGAAATGATTTTATGCTATTTAATATTTGTTCGTAAAATTTAATTCTAACTTTTTCGATATGTTTGCCGAAGATTTGAGGGGCTGAGAGGCAGGACTTTGAAGAAAATTTGCTAATTTTGCAGTCGGATTGATGCTGTCAGTCCATGACATTCTGAAATAAAGAAGCGTTATGCTTAATCTTGTGATTTGAGAACGTAGGAAATTCACAAATTAGCACAAGGATTGGCATAGTGGTTCTCACGCGCATAGCGTGGGCTGCTATTGTTACATCTGTGCTAATGGTTTCCTACGACCTTCAAATCAAGACGTGGCATAGTTGGCTCACGTTTTCTTTGAATATTAACTGCCTTTTGAGTCGCAGGCATAAAAAGTATCAAATGAAGAAGAAGATATATCTGAGTACTTGGTGTATTATAATGACGGCGATTGGACTTACGGTGCTATTTGTAGCATTGTATTGTGCAAAAGATGCGTTCGCCAAATACATAGTGATAGGAGCGCTTGTCATCCTTTGTATGACTGCCCTGCTTTACATGCCGTTATCTATTTCCGTTAAAGATGGTTGCTTAAACATCAATAGACCGCTCAAAATAAAGTCAATACCAATGAGTCAGATTATATCCATAAAATTGTGTCCTCCGACAATGGCAGAAAAGCGTATTTGCGGAAGCGGCGGTTGGTTCGGCTATTACGGTTGGTTCAATGAGCCATCTATTGGGAAATACTTTGCTTACTATGGCAAAGCCTCCGATTGCTTTCTTGTCACACTTAAAGATGGTAAGAAGTATCTTCTTGGTTGCGAAAATCCTAATGAAATGGTTGCTTATGTGCAAAATGCCTTAAAGCAATATAATTAGAACCTCGATACTGAATGAAACAAAAACTAATCAATCAAAAATATGAAACAGTCTGTTTATCTCATTATGCTGTGTTGCTTTTTGATTTGTGGGTTTCCGTGTCAAGCAAAATCAAAACACGATCGTCCTCACAAAGCATTGCAGTACATACAAAATGGAACGGCACCCTATGATTACGTCGCCGATAAACTAAGAAACTACAAAATAATCACAATTGGTGAAGATCACTGGATTGCAGACCATAGCGAGTTCCTATGTGATATCCTTCGTAATGTCGGATACACCGCAGACACTCGAATCAAGAATCTCGCTATAGAGTTCGGCAATGAATCCGACCAAATGCTTGCAGACACTTTAGCATTCAGCAAAACTTGGAATGAAGCATTTGCGAACAAAATTCTTCTTGATGCACCTGATGTATTTGGAAACCCATATAAAGGGTATCGAGACGTTCTTTATACAGTTTGGGAAACAAATCAACAGAAGCCTGATAGTCTTAAAACTCGCATACTTCTTGTTGACCCATCCGATACACCAAGAACGCCCGAAGCTCGGGATGAAAATATAGCCAAAATCCTACGTAATTGTATCCGCGGGAAAGGTAAAACTATTTTCTATGCAGGGCAAGCCCATACTCAATATCAAACAAGAGGGCAGTTGGCTCGTGGCGGTAAAGGATATTATTATAATTACCCCAGCGCATCAAAAATGATTAAAATATGCTATCCCGATGATATATTTGCAATAAATTTATGGGGTGGTTTTATGGGTTCACATGGGTATATACCTAATGAGCTTACAACATGGACTCTCATTGACGGAGGAGCTATTGATAAAGCTTTTGAATTAAATAATAACATACCTGTGGGTTTTGACATAGATGCATCTTTTCCGCTTACGCCGTCCCAATTGTATGCCGGGGAGGGGTCTGGACGAACGCAATGGCCGATTGAATCTGAAAACGGTAATCCATACACAAAGAACTTAACAATGGCCGATTATTGCGACGGTATAATCTTCTTCAGACCGGTAAAAGATTTTCGAGGTATGCAATTAATAGATATTTACAATGATGTGTGGGTTGCTACAATTGCAGATAGGATTGATCCTCCACCAGCTCGGACTAAAGACGAGATTTTCACAAAAATACTTGAATGGCATCCTACCTGCATCCCTCTATCTAATAAGTAACTTCTTTGTTCTTATGTATCGAGCTTTTGATGCTCATTAAAGACAAAAATAATTCAGCCCGACGAGAGAAAACGCTCTTTCGCCGGGCTGGTTTTTTCTGATGGGTTATCGCCTTATCCCGGTGCGGGGCTTGGGCTGCGGTATCTTCTTACCGAGTTTTTCAAGGAACTTCCGGGCTTGGTCGCGGAACCATTGGAAGATGCTCACGCCGTCAATCTTCAAGGTGAAGCGGTGCTTCTCTTTCGGGTGGCGCTCCAATTTAGCCTCGGAATACTCGGTCCGGAATTTCTGATTGTGTTCCGATGAAAACAATGGGCCACTGAAAGCGACATTCTCAAACGAGAGTATCCTTCGGGTGAAATCATCCGGGAAGCCGATATGGGTGCAGTATCTTCCCCATGTCAGCAGGTCGGGCAAATCGGGGAAATAACGCTCGATTTCTGCCTTGTACTTGGCGAGGTCGGTGTCAACCGCTCCACGCATTTTCTGCAATTCCATACGGTTCACCTCATCTTTCAGCCTTGATGCAGACTCTTCCAGAGCATCGTGTTTGTCAACGAGGTCGGAAAGCCGGGCGGTGAGAGAAGAAGCCGCTGCTTGCAGTTTGTCTTTCTGCTCGGTAAGCTCGCAGTTCTCTTTTCTCACACGGAGGTTATATTCCTCGCACTGTGACTTCTGCACCTTCAAGATGCGTGTGTCCTTTTCGAGTTTCTTCTTGTCGGCTTCCAGCCCTGCCATTTCCTCACCGATTCTTTTTTTCTCATCGGTGAGGTTCGACAAATCCTGCTCAAGAATTTTCTTGTCAATCTGGCATTGCCGGTAATACTCATGCTGGCTGCGGTGCCGCGCATTTGAGCCGCGTATGCCCCGTTCAAGTCCGTATTTCTTGACCGCAAGGGCATACTCGTCCTGAAACCTCGTCATGTTATCCTGAGTCATGATGTCGTTGCAGGAGAGTCGCGCCCGGTTGCCGGGCTTCGCACGGTAACGTTTCTTGACATTCGCCTCGCTTGCCTTGCGTTTTCTCTCGGTGGTGACAATTGGCACGACCGCCACATGGAGGTGCGGAGTGTACTCGTCAAGATGAAGACTCGCGGCAACGACATTCTCCGCCCCGAAGGTGTCGCGGCAGTAGCCGATGCTGTCGGCGATCCATTGGTCGAGTTTCCCGGCGCGTATGATTTTCTGCATCGCCTCGTTGTCGGATGTCATGAGTACGGTGATACATCTGACTTGGTTCGGTCCGACTTTCCGGGTAAGCCCGGCGGTGGCGATGCGGTGCTCCACAGCCTCGGCCAGACAACCCACGCCCTCAGGATATTCAATCAGACGGTTGCGGTTGAGATGGCTGCGCGAGGGGTCGGCGTTGTCGGGATGCGCGGTGCGCTCGATGTGCTTGCCGATGGAGTTGAGCGAGGCGTTCACCTTGTCCATTGTGAAGACTGCGTAACTCATGGGCAAGCGTGGTTTAGTTGTGGAACAATCGCAGTGTACGGCTTCCCAATAAGCCGTTCGGGGGTTCTCCAAGGGGCTGACCCCTTGGGCTCATTCGGGACATTTTCAGCGTACACGGAGGGTATGCGGCTCGGAAAATTCCCTAATGAGCTAAGGAATTTCCGCAGGCGTAATTTCCGTGCCGCCGCAGCACGGAATGGAACTGCACCTCCAAAGGGGTGGTACAGTGGTGTACCCACTGTGCTGATTACAGTGGGTACGGCGATGAAAAAAGAATGTTTCACGGAATTCAAATTTGGAAAGTACCCCTTGGCACTTTGGCATTTTGGCACAAATGACACTCCCGTACATATCGGGTGAAAGTGCCAAAGTGTCAAAAATGCCAAGGGGCAAAGTTTATAGTTTAGAATATTTCCCGTGTGCCTCACGGGTGAACAGCATCCCATATTTGCCGCTCAGCATACGTTTGAAAGTACGCTCGGATATGCCGTTTTTCAATGCGGCGGCGATGCCCTCCGCTGTCGTGAATTTGTCCGGCAAATCCTCCATCATGTTGAGCTGCGCTTCCGACATCACAGCTTCGCTGACGATGCCCTGCACCTGCGCGGCGGTGCGCCGGAAATACTCCGTCAGCCGGATTGCCCTGCCCACGGTGGCCGCGTCTATCGTCTTTTTCTTCCTTGCTCCGCACGCCCAGTCAGCGAGGGAAAGAAGGAGGCAGAAGCGGACGGCATAGATTTCCAGCTTGCTCGCGATGGAGGTCAGAGTGTCGCTCCGCTCGGCGTTGCATCTCTCCGTCACCTCATTCTGCCATGAGAAAAGGCGGTCGAGAGCATCAGCGGTAAACGGGACATCCTCCGGCTCAATATCTCCGTTTGCTGCGGTCTTCGGTTCGATGTCTATGAGCGTGCCAAGGACGGATTTCCATTCGGCGGCGAGGTCAAATGCCGGGGTGTTGCTGTCGCGGTTCCATTTCACCTTCGGCTGCTCGGTCGGCATGACAAAGAGTATCCGCTCCATGAAGCCGTTGGCGTTGCGGTTGTTCCCCGCAAGCTCCACAAGCACCTTGGGCTGTATGGTGCCTATGACGCAGAGGAACGGCGATTTTATCAATACCCCGCTTTGGCTGCTCTTGCGGTCGGACATGGCTACCTTATGGTTAAACACCGACATCCAGAACTCGGACTCCGAGCCATTATTGTAGCGGTTGAAGTTCTTGAACCACCCCGCAAGCTCGTCCGACACAAGGCAAAGGCCGCGCGGGTTCTCCGAGAGGATGCGGTGTACCGCCTCCGGGGTTACATCCTGCATCGTGAAGCGCAACCTTATCGGCTCCGCCGGGTTCTGCTCATAGCCATTCGCCACTCTTTCTTTCGGCGGTAGTTCCATCGCAGTGTTGTAGCGTCTCATCGCCTCGGAGTATATCGCCGCCTGCTCCGCGTCAAAGTCGATGAGCGGCTGCATGGCGAAGCTCAGAGGGTGGCTCTTGTTTGAGCCAGGAGCACCGACAAGGGCAACGAAAAGAATGGCGTACTCTTTCCAACCGGGGATATGCTCAACCTTGTGGGTGTTGCCGATTGCGGCGCCAATAGCCGTGAGCATCGCCCCCGCGAGATAGTCCTTCGGAAAACCGAGTGTGGCGTGAGCCTCATTTATAATTCTCAGCAATCTCGCGGGCAAGACATAAACGGGGAAATCATTGGTTTTGTGTCCGTTACAATCCTTTGCATTACAGCGGTCTTGATTGCAGTTGGTTATTTGACCGACTAATTGACCGGCTAATTGGCCAGCTAATTGGTCAGCTGGTTGGCTATTCCCGTTGATTGCAGCCGTATATGAGTGTTCACTCATTTCAGTGACTGAGGTGTCACTCACATCAGTGATTTGTGGCACTGTCACCTCTGTGATTTCCACCGTATCAGTCATTGCGGCCACGTTAGCGGCTGCATCGGCTTTTCTCTTGCCGCCCTTGACACTCTTGGATGACGCTTTTGATGATGCGCTTTCCTTTTTCATCGGCTGCCTCCTTTCCTTGAATTGGTCTCAGCCGGGGCGAGGATGCCGACAGCGTTGCCATCGACAAGGCGGCGTTCTGCCCATTCAAGCAGTTCCGACTTGCGGAAATGCAGCTTGGATCCGAATTTCTGAAACGGTATCGTACCGTTGCTCGTCTCCTTGTAGAGCTGCCCCTGCTTTATCGGATAGCCGTTGGCGTTGAGAAAAGCCAGCGCGCCTTTCGCGTCAAGTGATTCGGACTCATTCTTCTTGTCTCGCTTGGCTGCCTCCGCTATCGCGGCCAGCAGCCCGTTGCGGTCGAGGTAACGATCGACCGCCCCTTCAATGATGAGGACGAGAGCCTCCATGAAGGGCATTGTCATAAGTTCTTGAAAATTCATAATTTCAGATGGATAAGTGGTCTTTGAGATTTTTTTGTTATCAGTCATCGGTGTTGGCGGATGAAATGATATGATGTATGTTCACCATACGCTTCGGGGATGTCGTCATAATAGTTTTGCGCCAGACTGCCCCATGACTACATCCAGAGGGAAAACGGGCAGAATGACGCTTGCAAAGATAAATGCGGACTTTCGTCCTTTTGATACGCAGAATACGGAAAATCATAGAAATCAGAATTATTTTCGCTGTCCATGCCCCGATCGGAAGGGCAATAAAAAAGCGGGGCCTTGCCACTCTGCGCTTGATTGCGCTCTTCGGGCGAGGTCTCGTAATATGAGTTCTATGATGTAATCCGGCTGCGGATGTGGTGTGGCATGGGCGCAACGGATGCCACCGTTCCTTAGGCGGTGGTTGAGGTCTGCTGCGGCGTGATTACTATGCGGCATCGCCACAATGCACATGACAACAGTGTGCAACGTGTGCGCACATCTTGGGTGCATTTGCCGGGGTTAGAAACTGTGGCTTCAGCCACCTAACCGAGAATTAAACGCAAAGGAAAAGAAAATTGTTCACGGCATATTCAGCCGGATGTTATTTTTTTGCGGATTGTGTGTATTCCATAGCCTTTTCTTCTCATCGGTCTCAATTCTTGTGTGCAAAGATAATACGCTACATTTGAAAAATCCAAATTTTTTGGCCGCTCAACCGCATAAATGCGTAATGGAGCCGCTTATTTCCGCTTGTCAGTGTTCAGATTTGGGCAATGAGAAGAAAAAGGACACCGGGATCCCTCCCGATGTCCGACCACTAAATCCACGTCAAAAATGAAACAAAAACATTATGACGATGAATCGTATCGCAAATTTAGCATTTTATTTTCGCCGGAACAACATTTTGAGTGGCTATGAAAAGAACATGTCAATTATTTTGCTTCTTGATGCCCGGTCTCATCTTATGTTCAGGATGTTTTATCTCATAGCCTATCTCTCCAAGACTGTTAATCGCATCGGCTTTCTGGCTGTCAACAACGTGAAGGTACTGCTCTGTCACACTGATTGAGCTATGCCCAAGCAATGTGGACACGGTCTTGATATTGGCTCCTGCGCTCAAAGTATTGACAGCAAAAGAGTGTCTCCCACAATGCCATGTTATCCTCTTTGTGATTCCCGCAAATCTCACCCAAGTTGTAAGGCCTTTGAGACAAGATGTATGGGAGGGCAGATTGAATATCAGCTTATCGGGCGATTCCCCGGCAGGTAACACCCCTATAAGTTCAATAAGGGTGTCATTCAATGGTATTATTACCTGCGAGTGGCTGCTGTGCTCCTTAGTCTTGCTTTGGTCAAATCTGAGCGTCCTCGCGGTATAATCAACATTGCGGTAAGTGAGCCGCTTCACATCGCAGAATCTTATCCCGGTGAACAGCGTGAGAAGAAATGCCCTCTGTACGTGTGGGTTCTCCTGCGGATAATGCGTGTTGATGAGCATCCGTATCTCTTCAAGTGATAGAATCTCCTTCGTGAGTTTGTTACGGTCACGTTTGATGGTTATGCCGTCACATGGATTCTTCCGGATAAGTCCTGCCTCGTATGCCCGTTTTACAACAAGTTTGAATCGGTTGAATGCGACTACCGGACCACGACCTATGCCGCGCTTGCTTACGAAGTCGGCGAACTCCCTCACCATCTCTTTGGTAATCTGTTCCGGACGGATATACGATATATAGGCTGAGTATTTTGGTGTTTCTGAGAGAAAAGACTTGAAGCGGCGGAATGCCACAAGTGAGACACTCTGATAAGAATGGCTCTGTTTGCTCTCATCCATGAAGTTCTGATAGAAATCAAGGAAGTTCACGCTTGTGTCACGTTTGAATTTGTATCCCTCGCGGTCTTCAAGGAAACGCTGTTCTCTCTCATAGCGTATTTTCTCGGCGAGGGCTATCGTGTTCTTATTTTGCAGCCGTTCCTGTGTGTCTTTTGGATGTGCGTAGAGATAGAGGTTCAGATTCTCCTTCTTGCGAACATGCTTTATTTTGTATTTGGGCTTACCCGCCATAGCGCCATCAGTGTAGTACACCTGATTGCCATCGGCATCAAGCTCAGGAGTCTCGGAGCGTCCGAGATAGTACTCCAGATAAAGGCTGATTCGTCCGTCTTTCAACGGATACTGCATCAGCTTGGGATTTTGTTTTGTCTTGCTGTCTAACTTTTTAGCCATGATGGATTTGTTTTTAATGCAAATATAACGGGTAAGGAGGAAATTAAAAAATCGCCCTCAACTTCTATTAACAATTGAAATGTACTAATTGTGTACTAATGCCGAAAAAAGATATAAATTGATAGAAAATACACCTTTCCCTCATTTTGTACAATACGTTGATATATAGGGATAATAGCCTTATTTGATTCTATCCGTTTTCATACTGATACTTTCAACCAGAAGAGCATACCTGACCACAAACAGCATCAACTCGATCTCGGCCTCAAAGCCGGGCTGGAATGAAGCGAATTCTTTGAGCTGGTTTTTGAGCACTGAAATCCGCGCCTTGCAATACCCGCGTTTGACCCGGTTGAACTCTTTTGACACCGTCTGTTCATACTTGTCCTGCAGCTTTGCCACATCCGGATCAAGAAAGAACTCAAAATATTCTTTGGCCTCCTTTCGGGCGCAATAGACGTCAAGAATCAGCTCGACAAGCTGATTCTTATCCAAATTCAGAAGTTCTTTTTTCAGTGAGGTTTTTGACATCGGCTCAGAAATCCACAGTGAGACGAATATTGAACTGGCGGCGTGTCAGATAATTGGGCACGGCATACTGTATGCTGTTGACATCCGTCACCCAATAATAGCTTGAAACATTTGAAATGTCGAGAAGGTTGAACACATCCACACCCAGCCATATGCTTTTCAGCCACCGGTGGAGGCCCGATGGCACGTCATCCTCCTTGAGAGGGGAGAGGAGCGCGTAATTAAGACCCACATCGACACGTTTGTATGCCGGGGCGCGGAAATACCCCTTGTCTCTGGAAGAGTGGGGCGCGGTGGTAGGCAGACCGTCAGAGAATATTCCACGGAGGGAGAATTTGAGTTTGGGGAACTTGGGGAAATAGTCGGTGAAATAAAGGGCAAAGGAATACCGCTGGTCTGTGGGGCGCGGCACCGTCACTCCGTTAAGGTTCTCTCCAGTCTTCATCAGTGAAAAACTTATCCAGGAATCGGTTCCCGGCACAAACTGGCCGAAAAGCTTGAGATCAAGCCCCGTGGTGTAACCATCTGTAAGGTTCTCCCCCTCATAGACAATCTTCAGGTTGTCAACCTCATATGGTATAAGCCTGTTAAGCTTCTTGTAGTAAGCTTCACCCGACAATTTGAACGGACGCCCGAACGCACGGAACGTATAGTCTCCACCAAAGATGAAATGCAGGCTCTGTTGCGACTTGATTTCATCGTTAAGGGCAATGACTGTATTGCCATACTCATCCTCCACAGGCCGACGGAACTCCTTGTAGAACGGTTGCTGGTAATAAAGCCCGGTGGCAAAGCGGAATGTCAGGGAGTTGTTCCGTTCGGGGATGAAAGCCACGTTAAGACGCGGAGACACAAGAAATTCCTTGTTGAAGTCCCAGTATGAGAAACGGATGCCACCGTTCAACGCGAAGTAACCTGCTGATGAATTCAGGCGGTAAGAATCAGCCACATAAAAGGCCATACGGTTGGTCGAGACATCGTGGTTTGATGTCAGGTTGTAAATCATGCGTATATTCTGCCCGTCGGTAGGCAGTGTGTACCCGGCAGAGTCACGCAACTCCCATTCACGGGTGCGCTCCATTATGGTCTGATGGTTGAAATTGACCCCGTAGGTGATATTATGATTGTTGATGGATGTATGGCCGCTCAACCCAAGGCCGAACACTGATATTTTCAGACGGTTTCGGGCATGCTCATGGTAACGTCCGACCCCAAGTTCCCCTCCGACGGCATTGTCGGGATTTCCTTCACCAGTGGTCCCGGCCCTGTCAAGCCAGTATTCGCCTGATATGTCATAGGCGACAAGCTCGTTGGTAAGGTAGCCTGAGGCAAGGAAGCTTATGCTGGTTGAACGCGACGGCTGGTATTGCAGGTTCAACGCTCCGAAATAGGTCTCGAAACGGTCTTTTTCACCTCCGTCGAAGTAAACTTTGAATGACTTCGCGTCTGTTGATGTGCCGAAATTCGTCTCACGGCTAACCGGGACAAACTTGTAGTTGTTGACCGCTATGTTGCCCAGAAACGAGAGTTTCCATTTCTTGTCAAACTTGAAGACCATATTGGTCTGGTAGTCGAAGAAATTCGGGTCATACTCCCCTTTGGATTCAAGCGAACTGAGCAAGGAGGCGTTTCTTTTGTAGCGGATGCCATGAAGCTGGGAAAACTTACCCTTGCTCTGTCCGATGGTCAGCGATCCGCCCATCAATGAAAGCGACAGGGAGCCTTCAAAAGCCTCAGGCTCCCGATATGTGATGTCAAGGGCAGACGACATCTTGTCGCCGTATTCCACGCCGAAACCTCCGGTGGAGAATCCGATTGCTCCGACCATGTCCGGATTGATCACCGAGAGTCCCTCCTGCTGGCCAGAAGAGACAAGCTGCGGACGATACACCTCGACTCCATTGATATACACTGAATTCTCATCATATGTGCCACCCCTCACGGAATACTGGCTTGACATCTCATTGGAAGAGTTTACGCCGGCTATGGTGGTCAGCATAGACTCAACCGACCCACCTGTGGCATCGGCCGCGAACTTGTATGAATTCTTGTCGATGGTCTGCATCTGGCCAGTCTGTTTGCGGAAGTCTGTCACCTCTATTTCTGTCAAGGCATGGTCTTTGGTCTTCATTCTGACCGTCAAGGCCATATCCCCATGGGGCTTTATCAGCTGGCGGCGAAGCTCATCATAACCAATGCAGGTGAAGACAACAGTGATGGTGTCTGCCTGGGGCGCTGACAACCTGTATGAGCCATCAAGCCCCGTGGAGGTGCCGATGGCGGTCCCGGCAATGCGCACTGTAACAAACTCAAGGGGCTGGTTGTCCATATCCGACACCTTCCCATGAATCGACACCTGTCCGGCGATTTCCGCCGGACATACCATCGCAAAGAATATCAGGAGAAGTGATACGAGGGATATATTGTTGAGTCTCATCGTGTTGTCAAAAGGGATTGATTATGCAGCCATCCGGCATATGCGGCAGTGGCCATCAGTTATTATAACGGAAAGAAGCCACATTAATTATATAATCGCAGTCGACTTGGGTGGATTTGTTTGTCATTGGAGAATAAAATCCATAACTTTGCATTGTCAAAAACTAAAGAACCGATGATAAAATTATCGTTGCCTCACCTGGCAGGCAAAGAACAGGAATATGTCAACAATGCTATCGAGTCGACATGGATAGTGCCCCTCGGGCCTTATGTAGACGAGTTTGAACACAGGCTTGACAGTTATCTCGGAACGGGACATGCCGTCGCGCTATCGGCGGGCACCGCTTCCATACACCTGGGCTTGACAATGGCCGGCGTCAAGGCCGGCGACGAGGTCATATGCCAGTCCATGACATTCGCTGCCAGCTGCAACCCGATTGTGTATCTGGGCGCAAAGCCGATTTTCATAGACAGCGAGAAGGAGACGTGGAATCTTGACCCGGCATTGCTCGACGAGGCAATCGCCGACCGCCAGCGCGTGACAGGCAAGCTGCCTGCGGCAATAGTAGTGGTGCATCTGTATGGGATGCCCGCCAAGATGGATGAAATCCTGGCGATTGCATCACGTTATGGCATACCTGTTGTAGAAGACGCTGCCGAGGCCCTTGGGTCGGAATACAAAGGACGCAAGTGCGCCACATTGGGCGACTTCGGAGTGCTGAGCTTCAACGGAAACAAAATCATCACCACATCAGGGGGAGGCGCGCTCGTGTGTGGCACGGAAGCTGAAGCCGCAAGAACAAGGTTTCTGGCCACACAGGCTCGGGAAAACCGTCCGTACTATTATCACGAAACCATCGGCTACAATTATCGTCTGAGCAACGTGTCTGCGGCAATCGGATGCGCTCAGATTGAGGAATTGCAAACGAGGGTCGACCGCCGCCGCCGGATCCACGACCTGTACAAGGCAGGCCTTGGCGAGCTGTCCGGAGTGACGGTCCACGACAATCCCTCGCCAGACATCCATTCAAACTTCTGGCTGTCAACAATCCTGATTGACAAGGAGCAAACCGGAAAAACTCCCGACGAGGTCAGAATCTCGCTGCTTGAGAAGGGGATTGAGACCCGTTTGTTATGGCGCCCTATGAACATGCAGCCGATATATGCCGACTGCCCTTATTATTCCGCTCCAAAAGATGCCTCCTCGACAGAAGAGACAAACGGAGTAGGGGAGTGGCTTTTTGACCGGGGGCTATGTCTCCCGAGCGGATCTTCTTTGGACGACAAGGAGATAGATATGGTAATTAATGCCTTGAAAGAAGTGTTGGAGACAAAATGAACATCAAAGAGGCCACCGATTGTTATTCTATTAAAGTAACCTTTAAAATCCGTTACTTATGATAATATTCGATCTCGATGATACCCTCTACAAAGAATCAACCTATGTGGATTCTGGTCTAAAGGCTGTCGCCGCCGACGCCGAGGAAGCCGGTGTCATGCCAGCCTCCGATGCTTACGCCATGATTAAAAGCGCGCCTGATGTGGCCTCCGGATTTGACCGCCTGGCTGCCATCGCGCTCGAATCCGAGACATACGAGCTGTTTGACATCCAACGGATGCTGGCCGTCTACCGCTACCATATTCCTGAGATTTCACTTCCATCCGATTCAAGGAAAATTCTTGACCATCTGAAAGAGGCGCAGGTCAACATGGGAATGATAACCGACGGACGCTCGCAGACACAACGGGCAAAAATACTGGCATTGGGACTGGACGCGTACTTCCCGGCAGGCAACATCCTGATATCAGAAGAAGTAGGCTCAGACAAACACTGGCCGGCGGCATACGAATTGATGATGAAACGAAACCCATCCGAAACTTCATTCACTTATATCGGGGATAACCCGGACAAAGATTTCTATTGGCCCAACAAACTTGGCTGGAAGACAATCATGCTCATAGACAAAGATCGGGTCAACATCCATCCCCAAAACCTGAATGAAATTACTGGCAGCCTCTACAACCCACAATTCACCATCGACTCCCTGCTCGAGTTGTCATCAATGGAATAACGGCAACACCACCCAAACACATCCGGATGTAATACTCAGCCCAAACTCCACAAGACAACGATTCATCGCCCCGCATTATCACACCGTAGTAATGCGGGGTTCATTGATTCGAGAGGCATCTCTATTTGTTACATAATGGGAATATGGTAAAACTATTTTTTACCACCAAAGGTCTTACAACAACGATAAATGAACCAAAATACAAAAGCCCAAAACAAGACCAAAATCAATATTGGAACAAAAGCCCATAAAAAGGAAGATAAGTCCATATCAAGCAGGGTGATTGTAGCGTTGAAGTTCGACAAGTATAGCGTTAAACTAAGAGACGGAAAGGGTAAAACTATTTTTTACCACCAATGGCCTGGCAACATTTAAAAATAAAACGGCCAAAACCATAAAGACAAGCGAGGACAAGAACAGTAGTAATAAAGTCTTCCATATCAGCAGGGGTGGTTGTAGCGTTGAAGTTCGACAAGTATGGCGTTAAACTTAGAGACGGAAAGGGGGACACTATCGGGGTTGGCTTCTACGAAACGAACCAGTGAGAGTTACATAATGGGGATTATGGTAAAACTATTTTTTACCGCCAATAGATTGACAGCACTTAAAAATAAAACGTCCAAAACCATAGAGACAGGCAAGAACAAGAACAGTAGTAATAAAGTCCTCCATATCAGGCAGGGTGGTTGTAACGCTGAAGTTCGACAAGAATTGCATTAAACTTAGAGACGGAAAGGGGGTCACTATCGGGGTTGGCTTCTGCGAAACGAACCAGTGAGAGTTTCCAGCGCTCGAAGACTGTGCCACGAAGATACGTAAAATGGTACATTTTATCAAAATCAAGATAGAAATCATCAAGAATTTTATAAAGTTTAACATATTCATCCAGGAGCGAACGGCGGGACTGGGTATGTATGACGGCATCGCTGCGGTAATAATAGGGAACAGAGACATTGATAGGACAGATTTCAAGAGCGGCAAATTTGTCGAAGATAGGGCGAGGAATAAGGGAATCCAAAGGGGGCTTTATTCCCTCGAGGGAACAAGCACGGACAACGTGGGAGGAGAACTCAGGAATATCATCCATAAGGACACGTAAGAGACAGCATTTATGACAAAACAGTTTGAATGTTTTGATAATACGATGGGGGAGGAACTGGCGAGGGGAGCGGCAGAGACGTTCACGAATGGATTTAGGGACAAAGACCTGAAAAGGACGACCAAGAGCCTTGACAGTTATAAGAGGATGCGGAGAACTGAGTAGTTTGAAGTAAAGAGTATCATCATTGAATGCGGGGACACCGAGACCGCCGCCACGGCGGGAGGACAGACGGAAATTAGGATTTTTGCCAGGGGGAACGTTGGAACCTTTGCAGACATATTTGGAGACGTAGTTAAAACATCCGTGGTCACAGAGACGGACATCAACGAAGCCTTTACCCCAAATGGGAAGTAGTTCATCTTCCAACCGGAGGACATCACGGGGACTGATAGGATAGCCGAAGATAAGAAGATGGTAATGGGGACGACGTGTGCCAGTGGGAGTGTACTCGGAATGGCAGACATAACGGAAGCGTTGATTTACGACGTGGTTATGCTGGATATGGAATCGCCATCTTTTGAGGAACAATTGAACATCAACAACAGATACACCATCTTCAGGAAGATGTTCATCATTGTAGGTAAGAGTAAGCAAGAGGGGAGGGCAGTCGTGGCAGGATTGCTCCAGGATCAATTTGTTTTTGTAATCGTTCTTTTTACGCATAATGCAGGGGGCACAATGGCCACAAGCAACTTCAAGATAGAGGGGGAGGACTTCTCCGGAGTCATTGAATGCATAGAAATCATTAATGTTTTTAGAATTGACACCATTACGTTTTGCGGAAAACGTCTTGTAATCGAATGTGTCAAAGGCGTTTCGAGTATAGAAGAAGTCACGGGATGGCATATGAACACACGGGTATGTGCCATAAGAGGACATTTTGACGAAACGGGGGTTAATTATGATAGTGGGTTGTAGACACATAGGACTAAACTTTTCGCGACGTGACAGGGGTTCTGTCAGTTCGCCATATAATAACAAGATGAAGATATGGCTAAGGAAACATTCTGCCTTAGCTATCCTTGGAGGGTGATGGAAAGAAAGGAGAAGGAGTAGTGTTTACCTTTGGGGCAACATGCTCCATCTTTTTGTTGCGGGGGCGGGATTACTTAACTGGAGCAGAAATTATTCCAGAAATCAAATCCTTAGTACAATACAAAACACTACCGACAACACCCATACCTGCACGAGTGCTACGGACATCGGAAGCATTCTGAAGGTCAATAGAAGCAAGCTTATTATTAGTGATAACAAGATTACCTTGAAGACCATATAAACGAGTCATCACAGTATTCATAGCACCAACAGTACCATTAACAGCAATCTGAGAATTTTGAAGACCACTACGGCTTTTAAGCTCATCGATCTCATAAGGAAGTCTAGAGAGGATAGAAGAAATTTCAGCCTTAGTTTTACCAGTATCAGCGTGAATCTTATCAATAAGAGCCTCATATTGAGGAGTCTTAAAATAATTATCAATGCGTTTACCGATATTGTCAAGATTACCAGATTCTATTTGAACCTCAAGCAATTGCAACTGCTTATCGTAAGCCTGAATATCTTTGTCAAGCAAAGCAGCCTCTTTACGAAGTTTAGGAACTTGTTCGTCATTGACTTTAGACTGGGATTCAGCCAAAGTAATCTGAACACCATTCAAATCTAAAAGACCCTCATTCCAAGCGTCACGGAAAGCAGCATCAGATTTTAAGATGTCATTTTGGAAGTTCTGACCGACTGTGTCAGATTCAATCTTCTTAGTAGAAGCTTCAATGTTAGCGATTTCAGCCTGTTGACGAGCAATAGCCAGGGCAGGGCCAGCGGTATCAGTAGTGGCATACTGAGTGGGGGAGATGGAACCGGAGCCGGAGGCACCACCAGCGGAAACAGAAGGCATACTACCGGGAGCAAATGAACTACCGGAGTACATAAGGGCAGGGTTAAGACCAGCTTCACGAAGTTGGGCTATCTGGTTAGACATAGAGTTGTATTTGTTCGTTTTATCGAACATCTCACGGGCAAATCGGGCCTGGAAGTTACGAGCAATCTCAGCCTCAGAGTGATTGAAATCACGGTTTTTCTGATTTTCGGCAATCTGAGCGTCCAATTGCTTTTGATTCCATTTATTGGCCTGGTCTGCCTGATAGATATTGCCACCGAGGCCAAATAGACCACCGATGACATTCGCAGCAGCACCAATCCAAGACATAGGAAGTTACATTTTATAAGTAAAAAACAAGAAATGTAAGGCAGCAGCGCACAAGATCACGCACGTGCTGCCCTACAAATCATAACAAATCAGCCATAGTAATCTTTATCTTTACGATGAGCCTTGACAAGTTTATCAGCAGCATCGAGAGAAGCGTTGTACAGGTCGGCGGGGTCAATACCTCGAGTATTCTCGAGAGCCAGGACAGGATCTGAAACGCCATCAGAGAACGAGAGACCGAGGTTGGAGGAGGAAGCGGCAACGCCGCGAGCGGTCAACTCCTGAATCTCACGGGGAGATATTGCCAGGTTTTGTTCGGGCAAGGGGTCAGAGCAGCAATCAATGCAGGTGACCACATTTTTACGAATCTTAGAAAACATAAGCGTGGAGTTACAGGGATGGAACGGAAACGGACGGAATGGGACGTTTGGCTTCAATGTTGAAACGAATCATACCAAGGATGGAGTTACGGTTTTTGACCGTGAACACATCATTCAGGGAAGACTCTTTGATGGTGAGGAAATCGGGACCAAGAGTGGGAGGTGCACCGAATGTGCGGGACAACAGGAACTGGTTGAAGTCAGTACGGAAGAGACCGTGAGCAGTATCGTTAGCGTAAATATACTCATACCAGGGACGTTGATAACCAAACACATCAGTGGGCTTGGTGACATAGCCATCAGCACCATAGAGTTCAAGAGGACACAACTCACGATAGGGGACGGCCTGCATACCGATTTGACCGAACTCAGGGGAATAGTAGTCGAGAGCAGACTCACGGAGGAACATTTTGGGGAGCAACTGGGTGTACACGGGAACAGGCACAACGGAAACGATGGCCATAATGAATCCGTGCTGGTCACAGTAGTGGGAGATTTTGTGCTTAGAACCACCAAAGGCAGAAGCCTGGGCAGCGTAATCACCAAGAGGAGTAGAACCGTCACCATTAGTGTTAGTAACAGTATTGATGTCGACATCTACAGAGTAACCTCCGATGAACTCGGGCATATCAAGGGAGGAATCAGAGGGTTCAACACCCCAACGGGCGAGGGTTTGATCTTTATATTTGAGACCACGGCGGATATTGGTTTCCAACCAACGCTGGTAAGCGTTGACATTGCGGAAATCATTGATGGAGATACCGGAAGTGGCGATATTGACGAGGGAGCGGGCAACAGAATCAGGGACGTTCTCCGTAACGTTGACCTTTGTGATGGTATCAGCATCATCAGCGGTTTCAGTGTCAAAGGAATAATCCTGACCCTCATAATTGACAGTAATTTTTCCTAATGAAGAGATACCGACAAGAGGGGCGACACCTTGCTGGGGAGACTGGGTTGCGGAGGTAAACTGGTCAAGTTCCCAGTTACGATTGAAGATACCGTAATTGGTGGAATCGGCACCGCCATCAGTAGTAGTGACATACTTGTTGTAGACGGGCATCACTTTGCCATTCACGGGTGTCTTAAAGGGGTTGTTGCGATTGTCGCGGTAAAACGCGTTGTAGATAGATTCGTAACAACGGAATGGCAACGCAGAAATATGGTAATCACTTTTTCGAGTAAGTGGTGAACCATCAACATCAGCAACCGCATCGGAAGAAGCAGTAGAGGAGGGCAGAAAATCGACACTAAGCTGGGGTGTAGAGCCAACAGTCTGAAAGCGAGACCAAACACCTACATAGAAAGGACGGGCAACCGCTGCACCATCTGAATTCGTAAGAAGAGAAGATGCAAAACTCTGAAATTCAAAAGAAAAGACAACACGGGTAAAGAATTCAGTGCCGGAAGTTCCGACACGGGAAACTGACTCAACAGAAGCAGAGCCAATTTTGAGAGGGACATTGCCGGAACCATCACGTGTGTAGACAGCAAAACCGACAGACGAATCATCAAACTGCCATCCAGCGGGAAAATCAACCGTGAAACGAGCCTGACCGGGATAAACAAGCTGAGCAACAGAAAGATTACCATAAAACATTGCAAGACCGTATTTTCTGCGGTTAGGATATGCAACATCTTGAAGAGGAGTAGAACCAGTCTCAGGAGCAAGAGGATTTAAAACCGTGGGAATAAAATTAGAAGCATTGGAAATGCTGGGAACAGGTTGAGAGGAAGCGAGAACAGTAGAATTATAGCCAAAGGCATAAACCGAATTACTTCCAGCATTGCGGTAATCAAAAGAACCACCAGCCTTAGAAACAGAAGAACTGTAACGAACAGTGGGAAGACCAAGGTAATCACCAAGGCCACAAGTTTCAAGTAGACTGAGATTTTTGGTTTGATTCGTACCGAAATCAATGTAGGGATGAACGAGGGTGCGACCCTGAAGCTTGTCGTTACCATAGATGAAGTCCAGGAAATCAGGCCACAGGTTCTTGGCACGCTGGTAGAAGAAGTGGACGTGAGCGCGCACTTTGGTTTGAACGGGGAATGCCAGGGGCATAAATCGAAGACCGAGGGCGGAGTCAATTTTGAATGTATCACCGGGTAAACATTCCTGACACAAACAGGGAATCAACTGGCCAAACCCAAAGGTCAGATGGTTGGAGTGACTCAGGTCGAACGAGTTGCGGTTGGGCTTGTGAACGGCTGAGTTACTCGGCTTGAATGGATTAGCCATAATAACAATTTAATTTATTGATAACTTTAGTACGTAATTTGTACCGTGGGTGGTTAAGATACCTAAGCGAGTCCGGACGGGACCCTGACCACGGGGGGGGAGGAGAGATGACCACTTCGGCTATGCTACGCGCCGCCTCCGTTTTCCGGCAAAGCCGGAATCCCCCCCGTGGTCCCCGTCCGAACAACGAACGAACCGTTAACGGCGGGGGTCGTTGTGACGGTTGAAGAGACCACAGAGGATCCACACAATGGCGCGGAGGAAGTCAATAACTTTTTTCATAAAGCAAGATGGATAAATGTTGGATATTCGATATATTCAGTGGGTTCAATGACACCAGCATTGATAAGACATACGACAGTGGAACGGAGACGGATAAGATCAGAGCCACGGATATCAGCGGCACGACCTTTGAGATGGTAGGAAGTCTTAGAACCTCCAACAAGGTTGTTTAGATATGGGTTGCGGAATCCGGAGTTGACATAGATGGGAGAACCATAGGCACAGCGTATGGGCTCAAGGACATCTTCACAAAGACGGCGAAGATTTTCAACTGCCTCGGGATATGCAATATTTTCTATATTGGCACGGCGGGCAGTCTCTGATTTTTGCATTTCATCAAGCGTGAAGTGCTCTGAGAGTTTGAGGGGATTGTGCATAATTTTTGATATTTTTACATTTGTTACATAATGGGGATTATGTAAAATACAATCGCGGCAAAAATAACAGAGGACTCCCCTATGTGCTGAATGAGGCCAGAGATTGGCCAACAACAACGTTAATGAATGGTCAAACCGATATAATTGTTTGAAGCAACGACGGTCACAAGATGCCTATATGTCGGAACATACGACTGTAGTGTTCCGCTTTCTTCTCCAGCGGAAGCGGATAAGCACGGCTGGTCGATGGCATTCGCCATATTTCAAGGCCGTCTGGAGCTGTGATCATAGTCCCCATCTTTGGGATTTCAGTGGATGTGATGGCTGCGACCACTCCGGCGGCTTTCTCTCCGGTTGTGGCGACGCTATGGCATTGAGGCATCTCCGACAACAGTTCATACAGAGGCACAGGCTCGACAATCTCCAGAAATTTGTCAGACGCGTTACCTTTGAGACGTCTCACAGCCCTTGCCGTGTCATTCAACGCAATGCGTTTCTCGGTCATCAACCGGCGTATGGCTTCCACATCGTAACGTTTCGAGGCCTTGTCATAAAGAGCTTCGGGATTCCCGAGAAACAACAAGCCACATATTTTCCAGAAATCATTTGTACGGTTGGGATAATAGAAATCCATGCTCCACCTGTGATTCCCTGGCGGGAATGTACCCATGATCAGAATTTTCGCGCCATCAGGCACAAATGGAGGCCACGGATGATATTCAATAGGCATATTTATCTCATTACCAATTGTTTCCATATACAACTATTAAATATTTTTCAGATTTCGGCCATCTCGCATTAAACATTTGCGGGGTGACGGCTGTCTATATATTAAACGTTTCACTTTCATTATTTGTATTACAAAATGAAAAAATTAGTAGCCGAGTGCGTTGGAACCATGTTTCTCGTGCTCTTAGCCTGCGGTAGCGCAGTGCTTGCCGGTCCGAGTATCGGCGGTCTGGGAATCGGACTTTGTTTCGGCCTTGTGCTGTTGTGCCTGGTCTATTGTATCGGCAACATTTCCGGTTGCCATGTCAATCCTGCGGTATCGCTCGCCATGTGGCTCAGCGGTCGTATGAAATTCGGGGAATTCATCGGTTATGTGATCGCCCAGCTTGTAGGAGCGGCCATCGGCGCGGGATTCCTCTACTGGTTTGTAAACATGGCTCCTGAATTCGCGTTTGGCGGAACCACAGCCGCGTATGGGACACACGGCGCATGCCAGCTCGCCACCAACGTGATACAGCCCGGTGCCAATTCCGGCATGGCTCTTCTGGCTGAATGTCTCCTGACATTCTTCTTTGTGCTGATCGTGCTTGGTGCCACAGACGAGCAGCATGGATTCGGCAAGTTCGCGGGACTCGCTATCGGTCTTGCCCTTGGACTGGTCAACATTGTGGGCATTCCTGTCGACAATTGCTCTGTGAACCCCGCCCGCAGCTTCGGCCCCGCGCTCTGGGACTGCGCCGCATGGCCTGATTTCTGGATTATGGTGGTCGGCCCTGTGGTCGGAGCCATTGTCGCTGTTCTTTGCTGGAAGGCCATTTCCAACTATCGCAACCCCAAGGCTATCGAAGGTTGACCCCTCCCCTGCCAATTAAACAAAATGTCCCGAATCCGACGCGGATTCGGGACATTTTGTTTAGTGCCTTACGGGATGACACGAAACGCGAACTGGACTGTTAGGCTTTCACGCGCTCGAGATAATTGCCGGAGCGGGTGTCCACGCGAATCTTGTCGCCGATGTTGCAGAAAAGAGGCACACGTACGGTTGCACCGGTCTCGACTTCGGCGGGCTTAAGGGTGTTTGTGGCGGTGTCACCCTTGATGCCGGGCTCGGTGTATTTGATTTCAAGAACCACGTTGGCAGGCATCTCGCAGGTCAGCACTGTCTCGGATGCGGCGTGAACCATGGCTTCAACGATGTCTCCGTCCTTGAGGAACTCGACACCCTCGATGCTCTCTCCGGCGACGATGATTTCCTCCCAGGTCTCGGTATGGAGGAAGTGGTATCCCATCTCGTCCTTGTAGGAGAACTGGTAAGGACGACGCTCGATGCGGACTTCGTTGACCTTCACGCCCGAGTTCCAGGTCTTGTCAAGGATGCGTCCGGTCTTCACATTGCGGAGTTTTGTGCGGACGAAAGCCGGACCCTTGCCAGGCTTAACGTGGAGGAATTCAACAATAAAGAAATAGTTGCCGTCGATGTCGAGGCACATGCCGTTTTTAAAGTCAGCTGTTGTTGCCATAAAAAGTCTGTATGGTGATTTTAATTTTAGTGTCAGGACAAACAGGCCTCCCATATTGACGAGGCCGCATAATGACGTGCAAAATTACAACTTTTCTTACAGATAAACAAATATTGGTCTAAACGTATTATTCCTGGCCAATTTCGCCTATGCAAACAGTAAATTTAAGACTAATATGTTAATTTTGACGTTAAGTGTTAAAAAGACATCCTCTGATATGATTGAAATTGCCAGAGGATTCCTTTTTCATCGCTTAATTAGTAGTGTGGCGACACAACTATCCCGTCCTCCAATTGTTAAAATTGCCGAAGGGATGAATCAAACAATCCAGATAACATAGATTTGACAATATGAAGAAATCCACCATATGGCTGCTGACTGTGCTGATGGCACTCACGTTCATGGGCCTTCTCTATATACAAATCATCTATATGGAGAGCATGATCAGGATGCGCAACGACCAGTTTGCGGAAGGTGTCAGGAGAAGCCTTTATGCCGTCTCCTCCCTTCTCGAGCAGGACGAGACCAAATATTTCCTGGAGGAGGATGTCGCGGAGGTGGAATCATCGTCGGTCTACACCCAATACGGAGGGACACCACACCTCGGAGGCATCAAATATTCATTCACAACCCACAGCGGCCTGGTCGGGGATGTCACTCTGAAAGCAGACGCCGACAAGATTTACAAGCTGCAAAGCGACCAGAACAATGTGGCTAACAGCTACAACTCCATGCGTGAGGAGCTGAAAGGCCAATACCTCTACCAGAAGGGCATCATGGACGATGTGATAATAAACATCATGAACAAAGCAGCCGACCGCCCGATACAGGAGCGGGCCGACTCAGTATCCGTGCGCCGATACCTGAAGAAAGAACTTGAGAACAATGGCCTCGACCTGCCGTTTGAGTTCGCCGTGGTCAGCCGCAACGGCCATGTGTTTTATCACTCAAGCGGGTTCGGCAAAGCCAACTCCGCCAACCTCGACAATTCCATATTTGTCCAGTCGCTGTTCCATAACGATCCGGCCACGAAAAAGAACTACCTGAAGGTGTACTTTCCGTCAAAAGACAAATACATCCTCAGCTCACTCAAGTTTATGATTCCGTCATTCATCTTCACGTTCATACTGCTGATTGTGTTTCTCTACACAATCATCCTCGCTTTCCGCCAGAAGAAACTCACGGAGATGAAAAACGACTTCATCAACAATATGACCCATGAGTTCAAGACCCCGATATCAACCATTTCGCTTGCGGCCCAGATGCTCAACGACGCGTCTGTCAGGAAATCCCCGACAATGCTGCAACATATATCAGGGGTAATCAATGACGAGACCAAAAGACTGAGATTCCAGGTGGAGAAGGTGTTGCAGATGTCGATGTTCGACAAGAAAAAAGGCACATTGAGGCTGCAGGATGTCGATGCCAACACTTTGATATCCAATGTGGTCAACACTTTCCGGTTGAAAGTCGAGAAATACGGCGGCCATCTCACGGCAAGCTTCGACGCGGATGACGCAATCGTCAATGTCGACGAGATGCATTTCACCAACGTCATATTCAACCTGCTTGACAACGCGGTGAAATACCGCAAGGAAGACACCCCTCTTGAATTGACCGTGACAACCAAGAACATCCCTGGCGACAAGCTCCACATAACCATCGCCGACAACGGAATCGGAATCAAGAAAGAAGACCTCAAAAAGATATTCGACAAGTTTTTCCGCGTCTCCACCGGCAACCGCCATGACGTCAAGGGGTTCGGGCTCGGACTCGCCTACGTTTACAAGATGCTTGGCCTGATGGGGGGAAGCATAACAGCTGAAAGCGACCTGGGCAAAGGAACCCGGTTCATAATCACCCTGCCGCTCCTCTCATCCGAGGAGGAAAACAGCCAGGAAGAATGAACATCGGCGCCAACCGCCAAATTCACGGATTGTCCGTGAACAAATCACAATCGTTAAATCTTATATAAATATAATAAAACTTTTCAGACTATGGATGACCGTATGAGAATCCTCCTTTGCGAGGATGATGAAAATCTGGGCATGCTGCTCCGTGAATACCTCCAGGCCAAAGGGTTCAACGCCGACCTTTACGCCGACGGTGAAGCCGGATACCGCGCGTTCCTCAAGGGGAAATACGACATCTGCGTCCTGGACGTGATGATGCCGAAGAAAGACGGCTTCACCCTCGCGCAGGAGATTCGCGCCGTCAACAGCGAAGTCCCCATCATCTTCCTTACAGCCAAGACAATCAAGGAAGACATACTTGAAGGCTTCAAGATCGGAGCCGACGACTATATCACCAAACCATTCTCGATGGAGGAACTCGTGTTCCGCATCGAGGCCATCTTGCGACGCGTGAGGGGCAAGAAGGGCAAGGAAGTCACCATGTACAAAATCGGCCAGTTCACATTCGACACCCAGAAGCAGGTGTTGATGATAGGCGACAAGGTGACCAAGCTGACCACCAAGGAGTCTGAACTCCTCAGCCTGCTCTGCGCACATGTGAACGAAATCCTGGAGCGCAACTACGCCCTCAAGACCATCTGGATTGACGACAACTATTTCAACGCCCGTTCGATGGATGTCTACATCACAAAGCTGCGCAAGCACCTCAAGGATGACCCCGCCATCGAAATCATCAATATCCATGGCAAGGGCTACAAGCTCATCGCCCCCGAAGTGAAAGAAAACGCCTGAACCGCAGGGTGTGGAAATCGCCACGTTTTTCACCACGCTCACAAAATATTCAGCTAAATATCCGGCACGGGATTTCCCGTGTCGGATATTTTTCTTAAATTTGCAATGAAAACCACAAAGAAAACGGTTACTTGACTACATCATGAAAAAACTTACATTCACCTTGGCCGCGGCCTCCGTCTTGCTCGCTTTCCCCACAGGAGCAAAAGACCGCGTGACCCACAATCCCGACGCAACCAACACCGAGACCATCCTCCATGCCTGGAGCTGGAACTTTCCCACCATCGCAGACAACATGGCTCTGATAGCGAAATCAGGCTACACGATGGTACAGACCTCTCCAGTGCAACACTGCTACGATCCTTACGGGTCGACCAAGAAACTTTTCGACCAGGAGGGGAAAGAGGGCAACTGGTATTACTATTACCAGCCCACCGACTGGAAGATAGGCAACGCCATCGTAGGAAGCAAACAGGAAATGAAACAGATGCTTGACTCGGCGGCCAAATACAATGTCAAAGTCATCGTGGATGTCCTCCCCAACCACACGGCATTCGACATCGACGCCGTGAGCCCTGAGTTTTACAAAGCTGTCGGTGGACGAGACAAGATGTACCACTCCACCGGCCTCTCCCCCATCAGAGATTACAACGACCGCTTACAATGCACCCTTGAAGGCACCGGTGGCCTCCCTGATGTCAACACTGAGAACCCCGACTTCCAGAAATATTACATGGAATTTGTCAATGAGCTTCTCAATATGGGCGTGCGCGGCTTCCGCTACGACACAGCAAAACATATCGGCGTCCACTCCGACCCGGTCGACAGCGCCGCCGGCGTGAAGGAAAACGACTTCTGGGATGTCGCCACGGGCCGCAAGGCTGTCAAGGGGGTAAAACTCGCCCTCCCTTATGACTCCCTGTTTGTCTACGGCGAAGTGCTCCAGGACCGCAACGTGCCTGAAGCCGAGTATGCCGACTACTTCGGCCAGACAGCGTCAGGCTACGGCTACCATCTCCGCGAGGCCCTCGAGAAGAAATCAGCCAAAGGCATCGACCTCGTAAGCTGGGACCACCAGGCAGCCCCTGAATTTCTCACCACTTGGGTTGAAAGCCACGACACCTACTGCAACGCCCACGAAAGCGCCGCCCTTACCGACGAGCAGATCCGTACCGGTTGGGTGTTCCTGACCGCTCGTCAGAACGGAGTGCCTCTCTTCTTCTCCCGCCCTATGAACTCAACCCGCCAGGATTACTGGGGAGACAACCTGCTGGGCGCGCGCGGAAATGACGAATTCTTCCATCCCGAAGTTGTGGCCGTCAACAAATTCCGCCATGACATGAACGGCCAGAAAGAAGACCTGCAGGTCAGCGACAACGGCCAAGTATTGGTAGTCAACCGAGGCAAAAAAGGCGCAGCCATCGTAAACATCTCCGATTCGGCCAATTTTGTCGATGTCCCCACCGGACTCCCCAACGGCACTTACAAAGACAATGTCTACGGAATTGAGTTCAAGGTGAAAAACGGCCGCCTGAAAGGAGCTGCCGCGCCACACCGCTCATACATCCTTCAACGCAAATAATGAAAATACTTGTAAATCTTCCTGATTACAGACATATCCATGGGGGCGTGACCAACCATTTCGTTGGCCTACGCCCCCATTGGTCTGAAAATGTCACATACAACCGCATTGGCAAACGCCGCGAAGGGCGTAGCGGCCTATGGTGGCTTCCGTGGGATTATGCGAAATTCACATTCCGCTGCCTCTTCCGACGTCCTGACATAGTGCTGGTCAACCCCTCGTTCAACCGCAAGGCATATCCTCGCGACATGCTTTTCATGAGAATCGCCCGGCACCTCAACGTGCCCGTGGCCGTGATGTTTCATGGATGGGACAACGACTATGTCAACAGCCTTAACCGCAAAAAGATGGCAGACACGCTGAATGAAGCCAAAGGCATATTCCTGCTGTGTTCAGACTTCAGGCGACAGCTCCAAGATGCCGGAGTCAAATCACCCGTCATTCTGACAACGACCAAAGTTGCGGACTCATTGATTGATGGAGTCACCCCTCCAGACTCCGCCAAACCACGCACAATCAAAAACCTGCTCTTCCTCGCCCGAATCACCAAAGAAAAAGGGATTTTCACTACAATCGACACATTCAGGATGCTCAAGCAGAAACATCCGGAACTGACGTTGACAGTAGCGGGAGATGGCGAAGCCCTTTCCCCCGCCATTGACTACGCCAAGGAAAACGAAGTAGACGGAATCCGCTTCACGGGCCACATCTCAGGCGCGGAAATCAGACAGGCATTCATCGACAGCGACGCATACATATTGCCGACAGAGCATCCCGAGGGGATGGCCACCTCCGTGCTTGAGGCCATGGCGTTCGGGCTGCCTGTAATCAGCCGGCCGGTAGGTGGTGTCAAAGATTTCTTCGAGAATGGAGAGATGGGCTACCTCACCGACTCCACAGATCCTGCCGAATTCTGCAGGCTTGTGGAAATGCTGATAGACAATCCAGGACTGGCCGGGAAAATGGCAGCCAACTGCGCAGAATACGCCCGCAAGCATTTCCTTGCCTCCAAAGTTGCCAGACAACTCGAGGATGAAATGAGACGCCTTGTCGCCACGCGGACATCTTAAATACCGCAACCAGACAGATCGCGAATTTCGCAAGGACAACAGTCCCGAATAACGAACCAAGGGATATGATTCATTGTTAAAATGATGAAATAACCATTATTGAAACAATGAAAAAAATTGGCATATTCTACGGTTCAGCAACAGGGACCACAGAGAAAACAGCACGCCGCATAGGCAATCTGCTTGGCGTAAGCGATGAGCATATCTTCAATGTCGCCACCACCGCACCCTCCAAGTCAGGAGATTACGAATTGCTGATTCTCGGCACATCGACATGGGGAAACGGCAACCTGGAAGATGACTGGTATGATTTCCTCGCCGGACTTGAGGAGCTTGACCTGCGCGGCAAGGAAATCGCTTTGTTCGGCTGTGGAGATGAGACTATGCGCGACACATTCTGCTCCGGGGTCGGCGAGTTATACAACCGCTTGGTAAACACCGGCGCGCAATTCATTGCCCCATACGACACAATCGGCTACAATTTTGACCATTCTGCAGCCAAACCCGAGGACGCGTTGGAGGCATATGGCCTGCTCCTGGACGACGTCAACCACCCCGAACTTACAGAGACACGCCTGCGAGGCTGGACAAATCTCATCAAGCAACAGGCCTGAAACAAACGAGCCTCACAAATACCAATCTTCCATCGCCAGGTGGCCGGCAATTTAATTGCCGGCCACCTGGCTGTTTTAACAAAAAATATATTTAACAAACCAAATTAACCTGAAAGCATATTTCCTTTTCGGCATCTTATTTGGCCAAATCATATAAATTGTATAACTTTGTAGATGTAAGATTATATACCTGCCTGTCAGCCACCTCCAACAGGCTTAAAAAAAGACATTTTTTCAACTTAAAATATTTATACTTTCATTCATTTCCCCATGAAAAAACATCTTTTGCTATTCATGGCAATGGTATGGCTTGCTATGGCTGGGGTCAGCGCAGAGGTCTTCACCACCACGCCCGTACCCTTGCAGCAGTCAAGCCAAAATGTCAAAATCATTTTCAACGCCCAGGAAAGCGGTGTTGCCGCCCTGGTTTCGGCCAGCGAGATTTACGCCCATATCGGAGTGTGCCCAGTGGGCACCACAGACTGGACGCATGTAAAGACCGACTGGGCGGTGAACACTGCCGCCAACAAGTTTGTCAAAAACGCATCCGGACTGTGGGAACTTAACATCGGTGACATAAACACGTACTTCGGACTGGCCGCAGGAGAGAAGGTGGGAAAAATCGCCATCATTGCACGCAACGCCACCGGCACAGCCCAGACAAAAGACTTCTTCCTCGACATCGCCGAGGAGGGCTTCGCCATCAACTTCTCATACAACACCGAGAACCTTGTGATCAGCGCGCCGACAACCATCACCTTCACCCTCTCGGCCACACAAGCTTCAAGCCTCTCCATAAAGGTTGACGGACAGAGCATAGGTGAAGCTTCAAACGCCACCACCCTGTCAAAGGCATACACATTCAACACTGAAGGCAAGTTCTATGAAGTGACCGCATCAGCCAACAACGGCAGCCAGACACTCACCCAAACCCTCACCGTGGCCTACCCCACAGCATCCGCCCAGGGCAACTATCCTGGCGGAGTGCCCAAGATGGGCGCTGTGAAGCAGGCTGACGGCTCCGTGATTTTCTGTCTTGCCGCCCCCCTGAAGAAGAGTGTGATTCTCGTGCCCTCCTGGGACAACTACGAGACCCTGAACAAGAATGTGATGAAGTATCAGGACTACAATGGCAACCGCTACTTCTGGATTCAGATCCAGGGCCTCAAAAACAACAAGTATTACCCCTACTATTACCTCGTTGACGGCATATACAAAGTGGCCGATCCTTGTGCCACACTGATGCTCGACTGCTACAGCGACAAATGGATGCCTTCCGGAATTTGGAAAGAAGAGATGCCCCAGTATCCTTACGACAAGTTAGACGACGTGATGCTGGCCGTCTACCGTGGCGACATAGACAGCTACAACTGGAGCGATGCCACTAAGAACTTCCAGATTCCCAATCACACATCGATGGTAGTCTACGAAATGCTGCTGCGCGACTTCACCGGCGACGGCTCAGACCAGGATGGCAAACATTACGGCACACTCCGCTCCGCCATGCCAAAACTGCAGTATCTCGCAGACCTCGGCGTGAATGTAATCGAGCTTATGCCTATCATGGAATTCAACGGAAACAATTCCTGGGGCTACAACACCAACGGCTACATGGCCCTCGACAAGGTGTACGGCTCTCCCAACGACCTCAAAGAGTTTGTCGACTGGTGTCACCGCCTGGGCATGGCCGTAGTCCTCGACATCGTATTCAACCAGTCTGACGGCAACCACCCCTGGTATCAGATGTACCCCATCTCCTCCAATCCTTTCTACAACGCGACAGCGCCCCATGCATACAGCGTTCTCAATGACTTCAACCAGGACAACGCCGTGTTGCAGCAGCACTGGGACGACGTGCTTCGTTTCTGGATGGAGACATACAAGGTTGACGGCTACCGCTTCGACCTCGTAAAAGGTCTTGGAGACAATGCCTCATACGGCAACACCGACGCGTACAACCAGAGCCGCGTCAACCGCATGAAGCACCTCAACGACGTAATCACATCCGTCAACCCCAATGGCATCCACATCAACGAGCTCCTGGGAACAGCCCAGGAAGACAACGCCAACTTCACAAATGGGCGCCAGATGGGATGGAACAATGTCAACTATGGTTCAGGCCAATATGCCATGGGCTGGGCTGAGAAATGCGACGACACCAAAGGCTTTTACGCCTCGACATGGGGCAAGACAGTCGGCGGCACCGTTGATTACGCAGAGAGCCACGACGAACCCCGTGTGGCCAACAAGGTAAAGAAAAGCGGACACGCATCCGTAAAATACACCTCAACTCCCAAGAAACAGTCCGTACAGCGTCTCGGCTCCCTGGCAGCTCAGATGCTCCTTTCCCCCGGAGCCAAGATGATCTGGCAGTTCGGCGAAATCGCTGCCGATGACGACCAGGGCACAGAACTCGAGAAACTCCGCGCGATAGCGCCCAAATGGGACCAGTTCTCCAACGAGTTCCGCAACGGACTATATGAGAACTACAAGGCTCTTTGCTGGCTGCGCCGCGACAATGCAGATATGTTTGACGGGACTGCAACATTCTCCACTGGCGGTTTCACCGCGTCACTGACCTCTCCCCGTTACATCCGCATCCTCAAAGGCAACCGCGAGATTATCGGTGTGTTCAACCCCAATGTGACCGGCTCCAACGTCACAGTGAGCGTTCCTGTCCAGCACCTCTCTGCATCCAACAGCCAGCTCATAACCTCAGCCTACGGCTTCACGCCCCAGCTGAATGTCAACGGCACCACCGCAACCGTAGCCGTTCCGGCCCACAGCTTCGCGGTGTTTGCCACCTCAAATGTTTCCGACATTGAGGAAATCGGCTCTGACATCGTCACAGGCTCAGTGGATGTTGCCGGCGGCAACGGGTTCATCAGCATCGACGGCGAGTATCAGCACGCAGATGTGTATGACCTCCAGGGACGTGCGGTGGCCGTATCCAATGGCGAGTCCACCATAGAGGCTCCCGCCGGAATCTACATAGTAAATGTTGACGGCGAGACCTTCAAGGTTGCCGTTCGCTGATTCGGAATCGACATTCCATCCGGCATACCCGGATTTGACACATTTTTTTGACCGACGGGCTTGCGCAAGCAAGCCCGTTTTGTTACTTTTGCAGTAAGAAAGCTTTCATATGAGAATCGCAGCATTGATTTCAGGAGGCGTTGATTCGGCGGTTGCCGTTCACAAGCTTGTCGAGCAAGGCCATGACCTGACTCTGTTTTATATTCGTATCGGCCTTGACGACGGACGCGGCGACTGCTCGGCCGAGGAAGACCTTGAGATGTGCCGGGCCATAGCCCGCAGATACAATCTGCCGCTTGAAGAGGTGTCTCTTCATGAGGAGTATTGGGAAAACGTGATGGAATACGCGTTAAGGACCGTCAAGGCTGGGCTTACACCCAATCCCGACATGATGTGCAACCGGATGATCAAATTCGGGTATTTCGAGCAAAGATGGGGGCATGCCTTTGACCTTACAGCCACCGGGCATTATGCCACGACTGTGATTGGAGACGATGGCCTCAAGTATCTCGCCACCGCAATCGATCCGGTGAAAGACCAGACCGATTTTCTTGCCCGTATCACCTATCCACAGCTGAGCCATCTGACGTTCCCGATTGGAGACATTCCCAAATCAGAGGTCAGGGAAATCGCCATACGCGAACATCTGCCAAACGCATACCGCAAGGACTCACAGGGAATCTGTTTCCTCGGAAAAATAAACTACAATGACTTTCTCCGCCGCCATCTTGGAGAACGCAAGGGACCTATAATCGAGATTGAAACAGGCCGGAAAATAGGCGAGCACAACGGTTATTGGTATCACACCATAGGCCAGCGCAAAGGACTTGGTCTCAGCGGCGGCCCATGGTATGTAGTCAAAAAGAACATACGCGACAACGCCGTGTATGTGTCCCGTGGATATGACACCGAGAAGCAATATGGCAACCGCATCCATCTGTCTGAGACACTATTCATAACCCGCGACCCCTGGAAAGACATGGCCTGTGACCACGAACCGATAGCTTTCAAAAACCGCCATTCCCCGGAGTTCTTCAAAGCCACCATAACCCGCGTTGACAACAATGACGGCTCTCCGGACAGCTACATCGTGGAGACCGACAAAGCCGTCCAGGGAATAGCCCCCGGACAATTCGGTGTCATCTATGACAAAGATTGCCACATATGCCACGGCTCTGGAATCATAATCCCAGGCATTCAATAAATACGTAATCAACGGCGTCGCAAGCAAGTCCCAGGCCACGCCAAATCGCCCCGTATTGACAAATGAACGACAACCACAACCAAGACATATCGCCGTCTGGCACCGACAGAGTGGAGCTGAAAGTACTCGGCATAAGCTACAGCCAGATACAGTCAGGAGCATACGCCCTCATACTCGCCGAAGCCAATGGCCCGATGCGGCTACCGGCAGTAGTGGGCGGAATGGAGGCCCAATCAATAGCCATAAAACTTGAAGGCATAATCCCCCCGAGACCTATGACCCATGACCTGTTTGCATCGCTGATGCACGCCTACGGACTACAGCTGGTGGAGGTGTATATATACAAATTTGAGGATGGGATATTCTCTTCAGAACTCACATTCATTGACAGGACAGGGAATGAGGTGAAACTGGATGCCCGCACGTCAGACGCAATCGCAATCTCCATGCGCACAGGGGCTCCGATATTCACCACACAGGCGATACTCGCCGAAACCGGATTCACAATGGAGTCAATCTCTCACGATGGCGATGGCCAGCCGTCCATAAACGGCCCTGAAGAGATTGAAGAAGAAGCCTCCAACGAAACGCGACTGGCCACTCTCAGGAAAGCCCTGGCGAAAGCCATCGAAGAGGAAGCATACGAAGAGGCATCGCGCATAACTTCGGAAATAAACGAACTCGAAAACCGCAAACAGAGAGAAGATGAATGACAACAGGCCATCCCTCCACCCCGCCGAGACACAGCCCATAGTGCAGGAGGCAGTCTCTCTTAAAGCATCAGGCAGCCACAATTGCGCGCAGGCCGTGGCATGCGCGTTCGCTCCGGCAATCGGAGCCGACAAGGACATGGTATACCAGATAGGAAACGCATTCGGCAACGGCATGGGATGTATGGAAGCCACCTGCGGCTCACTGACCGGAGCCGGGATAATCCTCGGGATAGTGACCGGCGACAGGATAAAAGCCATGAAAGCCATGGCTGGAATCATGAAAAAGTTCCATGCAAGGAATGGGGCGACAATATGCCGCAAACTCAAGGGTATTGAAATCGACCCCGAGACCGGGAAGATGACAGTCGGAACACCGTTGCGTGCTTGCAACCATTGCGTAGCTGACTCTTCTGAGCTTCTTGCAGAGACACTGGCCACGCTACATCCCTGACAAAACCTCAGATGACAGTCATAAGCAAAATCAGGATTGCGCCCGGCATGCCAACGGCGCAATCCTGATTCACTCATATCCCCGGACTAATATCAGAGCTTCGTTGCCTGACTTGAATCTGTATCGGGAGCCTTGTCAATCAAATCCATGAACTGGTCAAGGCTTGGTGTGATAATTATCTGGGTCCGGCGGTTAAGCTGACGGCCCTCGGCGGTGGCATTGGTGGCAACAGGGTTATATTCACCTCGGCCACCGGCAGTCAGACGTTGCGGATCGACACCAAATTTGTTTTGCAACACCTGCACGACTGATGAGGCTCGCAATGCAGACAGATCCCAGTTGTTTCGGATATTGGTGCGGCTGATAGGCACATTGTCCGTGTTGCCCTCCACAAGCACACTGTAGTTCTTGTAGTCCTTGATGATTTTGGCAATCTTGTCAAGAATGTCCATCGCCTTGGACGAGATTTCATAACTGCCCGACTTGAAGAGCATATTGTCGGCCAGAGAGATATAGACCACCCCTTTCAGAACCTTCACGTCGACATCCTTAAGTTCAGAGGTGTCGAGCGAACGGGTAAGATTGTTGGAAAGCACCATCAGCAGCGAGTCGCTTTTTGATTTGGCCTCGACAAGTCTTTTGATGTAGTTATTCGAGGCGTTGATCTCATCGACCAGTTTGGAGATGTTCACATTGCCAGACTGGTTGGTCATGATGCTTTGGTCAAGGGTCCGCTGCAGCGCGGCATAATTGTCCTTGAGTTCCTGGTTGTTTTTACGGGCTTGCGCCAGCAAAGACTCAAGACTTGACACCTTCGTGCGACTCTCGGCCAGGGCGACCTGAGAGGCGTTGTAATCGGCCTCAAGAAGATTGTATCTCTTGTGGCTCACACAACCGCTCAGGGTCAACATCGCGACCGAGGCGGCCATTATCAAACCTTTAGCTTTCATAATAGTTGAATTTGGTTTAGCTTGTGACATCCTTGACATAGGATGCCGTATATTGTATAAACACCCTGACATGCGGCTGGTTTAACCACAGCTGATTGAAAATCATTACTGTCCGCTAAACTTTTTTGAGCGATTGGAAAATTAGGGCTGGCACCTATTGCAGAAGTCAGCCCTAAATGCATCGTTGCGACTCGCTACGTGAAATAGAGACATCTATGACAGCAGAGGTTCGCAGGTAAGCAACGCCTCGTGCCATTTTTCAACCGCTCCAACAACGAAGACCTTATCCTCGCCATACAGTCAGCCAGAGTTAGCCGAGGTCGCAACGACTTCCGCAAAGACAAATCCGGCGAGAAACTTGCCGAGAGCGAAGAAGACCTACTCGAACACCGCACCGACGGCACCGATGCTTTCGATACTCTCTACATCGGTTGCAAAAAATTCTGCGAAAAATTCCCGTTCCACGATTATTTTGCCCTCTCTATGAGCGGAATATCCTAAATTTTTCGCAACTTTGCCATCGGAAAGGTTACGACTGCTCCACTACATTTTGGAAAAATAAGAAGCATTATGCTTATCTTGTGATTTGAAAACCTGAGAAATTTTCAACTTGATGCAAGAGATAGCATAGTGGTTCTCACGCATATAGCGTGGGCTGCTATTGTTACATCTGCATCATAGGCTTTCTCAGGGCCCTCAAATCAAGACGTGGCATAGTTGGCTCACGTTTTCTTATTAGACCCTTGTGACAACAAGTTAATTATACAAGTTATGAAGCAAATTATCTTTTTATCAATAATAATGACTTTTTTACTGGGACTACCTATATACGTTCAGGCAGAAACACTCCACCTGCATACTTCCAGTGAAATATGTGATGGCGTTTCGCGCGCCATACCTGTTGATTTGCAAAACACTAATTTTAGTTTAGTGCAATTATCCTCATACGCCAAAGGAAGACAAAATGCCAAAACATCGGAATCCTGTAAAAAATCTAAAAACAGTGTAACCAGTCTTGTTGGGTTCAAAGTTGAGACTGATGGGTATGGGCAGTTGAAGTCTATTTTGGACGCCAACAAAGGTACTGAAATAGATTCCCTTGTAGTTGTTGGACCAATGAATAAGGATGATTTCAAGGCTATTTGGGATTGTGCAGTGTACGGCAATATGCAAGTGCTTAATCTTGAGAGTGCAACAATGGAGAACAATGCCATTCCGGATTACGCCTTGTACGACCCAATACAGTTCGATAGTGGCTTCTGGCTTAAAATAAGACGTATCATTTTACCCGAAGGGATTGTTAGTATTGGAAAAGCGGCTTTCCCCTTCATGGGTTTGGAAGAAATAAATATTCCATCAACTGTCAGAGAAATTGGATCTACTGCATTCGGTTATGACCGATGGCTTAACTGCCAATTAGTGATTCCTGAGGGAGTTGAGGAGATAAAGTATCAGACATTCAACGAATGTAATCAGTTGACTATAGCTCCAATCCTTCCTAATTCATTAAAGAAAATTGGGGAACATGCCTTTTCTATGACAAGATTCGATAACCTTGCGTTTCCTGATGGTCTTGAAGAAATTGGGCAAGGTGCATTTCAAGATTGTGGACTTTCCGGCGTACACCTCCCTAATTCGTGTGTATCCATAGGAGATATGGCATTTCAGTTAAGCAAAAATATCAAAGAAATAGAACTACCTGCCGACCTTGATTGTATTCCTTTTGGATTGTTCAGTATGTGCGACGGATTGGAAACGCTAAGCATACATGAAAATTGTAAGCATATAGAAGATGCAGCGTTTATGTTGTGTTCAGATCTGCGGGAGATAAGTTTTAATCAAAAACTTGAATCCATCGAATATGATGCCTTTTACGGTTGTTCACTGGAAATACTTAATCTGCCTCCTACACTTCGTCAATTGGGCGCATTAAGTTTTGGAGCAATGTCAGATACCTTGCACGAGGTTAGATGTGCTGCTAATACTCCCCCTATTTGTATAGAAAATTCATTATACCCGGGAGAGTTGCCATTTACCCCGCCGTATGAAAATGAAGAATTTACTTTATACGTTCCGTATGGGACAAAAGATGCGTATTCTTCTACATGGGGATGGGATTGTTTCTTCAATATTGTAGAAACCGATGATTTTCCCTCGGCTGGTGTTGACGTGGTATCAGCTGCTCCAATAGTCCAAGACACCGTTACATATGATTTATTCGGTAGAAAGGTTGAGACTCCTGTTCCCGGACATCTCTACATCAAAAATGGCAAAAAATTTATTTGCAAATAGTATCTATGGAGTTGCGGCTCTGCCGCCGGACTTTCGTGAATCGAGCCTATTGTCTCGACCAAAAGGCTTCAATCGCTAACGCAAATTTTTCTACGATGTATAAAAAATTTCTTCTCCTTATGTTTCTTCCGTTCATCCTTACTGCTTGCAGCAGCGATGAACCTGAACTTGATTTATTCCACCTTACAATGGGCACTGAGGCTGATGCTGACCTTGCTATGGGTTTACATTCTGCCGAAGTAACCATCAACGGCTATGCTCGTTGGATTGATGTTGGTCTTGTCGGTGATTTTGATTCTTATACTCTATCAGATGACGTTCCCGCTTGGCTCACTGTCATTCCTCAGGGCGGAATCATAGGAACGCCCCATCATTTCAGAATTAATGTTTCTGAACTCAACGGTAACGAATCCCGCATTGGTAAAGTTAGATTTACTGTATTCAACGGTAGTAAATCTCAGACCGGATATATTACTGTTATTCAGAATCCTTGCACCCTCGAAGACTTGAAGACAACCGAGCAGCGTGCCATGAAGAAGTATCTGTCGAAGTTCGATGTTATAGACCAACTTCCGGCCATCTCCGAAATTCAGGTTGGCGCAGTCGCTCCGTTCTATAAATTGAACTCCGAGGGCACAGTGTATATGCAGGTGGTACGGATGGGTACACAATCTGCTGCGACCATTGGTGAGACCATCTATTTTCGCTTTATGCGCTATAACCTCCTTTCATACCTTGAAAACGGTGTTCTTCCGAACGGAGGGGGAAATATGAATAGTATTACCCCTTCCGCCACATTCTTTGAACTTGGCTCTGATAAGCCTTCCACTACTCAATGGGGCACCGCCATTCAGATGCCAATGCTATTGGGGCTACCTATAGATAGTGAGGTAAACCTTGTTGTCGCATCGGAAGCAGGTCTGACATCTGAAATCAGCAGTGTTATTCCATACCTGTATAACATTAGATATTTCAAAACTTCTTTATAGTATGAAACTTCGGCGATGAGTCCGTTGTTGGATTTGCCTTCGAGGGCGAGATTGTTGCTGATTTCTATAATTCCTATAACAACATATCTTCGAAAGTTTCGATTAAAGCCGGTGTCGATTCTACTGTGTCGCAGGTTAGAACTGTCGAAGCGAGAAGAATATTCAATGACTCTTTCTGCAATAATCTCTCCGCTCTCAACGGTGCGTTGTTCAGCGAAATATATTCTCGCTATCTTGAACTGCATAGAAAGACACCCACAGAACGTTATATCGAACTTATCGCCCAATATACGCATATTATAGGCACCGTTTCTCTACGCGATATTGCCTCCTATCTCCTCGTTACCCCGGTATATTTGAGCCGCATCCGTAAAAATCTCGCAAAAAAATCAGGCGAATAAAACTTGTTTTACGCCGATGTCGTTTTTTCTGCCGAAATTTGCGCTAAGAACTAAATGACAATAATCGTATGAGAACAAAACTACTCATCACAATCCTATGCTCCCTGTTAGGCTTGCAAGCCGTGTCAGCAGGAAATACCGGCGGCACTACTGCTCCGATAATGTGGCCGGTGTCGTACACAATCAGCACAGAAAAGCCGTTTGTCTATCCTCTTGAGGAAGTGGGCATAAAGTTTGACCGAGCTATCAAACTGATGGACGGGGCAACCACCCCCGTTACCATACAAGCCGACGGCGTGGTTGTGGCAGAAGCCACATCGCTCGAAATCATCAATTCCACAAGCAGCAAATCCACCGAGGGAATGCTTAATGTGCATTTCGAGAAGCAGAACCTCCCCAAGGGCGTAACCTATCGGCTGTGCCTTCCCGAAGGTGTCATAGGCTGGACTGAACTGGAGGAGGGAATATACCAACTTGTCAATGGTGCGACAAGTTGTTCGTTCAGCGTTCCGTCCACGCTCGGACCTACCTTTGGCACCGACGATGGATGGCAAATTCAGGATTCCGACTGTTTCTTCATCTTTTATTGGCATTTTGAGGCAAAGGCTGTCGGAGAACCCAAGTTTGACCTTTATCGAGAGGATGAAAAGATAGCCGAGATACCTGCCGAAGTGACAAATTACGCTTTTGGTGAAGTCCAGCCTGTTTTCGATGAATACATGACCTTTGACAAGGACGTGAATTACAAACTCGTGTTGCCTGCCGGCAGTGCGTGCTCGATATACCGCGATGATATTGTCAATGAAGAAATTGTCTGCAACTTTATCGGGGCATACGATGGCAACCCGAATTCATTTACCTACACGTGGTGCAGCCTGTATACCGACCATTCCGGGATATTGGGTGAGGTTTCATTCAGATTTGACCGGCCTATCGAAGTTGCACCTGACGCCAAAGTTATTCTTCATGAAATCTATCCTGAGCAGAAGATTCTTATGGAAGTGACACCTTGGCTCGATACCGATGGCAATTGTTGGAATCTTGTGTGCGACTTCGGCGGATACACCCGTGACGATGAGTGGGGCTTTACGATAGAGATTCCTGAGGGCACAGTCATATGTTATGGTGATAAAAACGCACCCTGCGAGTTCAGAAGTGGGAGTGCCGGAGTTGAAGATATAACAATTGATTCAGTCATCTCGCAGCCATTTTACAATCTGCAAGGCATTAAAGTAGACAATCCGAAAGTTGGGAATATCTATATTCATAACGGCAAGAAAATAATCTACAAATAACTATAAGAGAAGTTGCGGCACCGCCGCCGCGCTTTCGTGAATCGAGCCTAAGGTCTCGTCCGTAAGGCTTCAATCGCTAACTCATAAACTTACACACGGCGTAAGTTCTCAACGGGCTTCGGCACCACTTTATCGTGGATCCGGAGTCCGTTCTTTATTACTACTGCCCGCTAAACTTTTTTGAGCGATTGGAAAATTAGGGCTGGCACCTATTGCAGGAGTCAGACCTAAATGCATCGTTGCGACTCGCTGCGTGAAAAAGGGTGGCATCAAGGCGCACTCGGTACTTGCACTTGACCGTGCATAAAGCAAGCCCAACTTCTGCCGTTCAGAAAGTCGGACTCAATCTTTTATGGTTTAGCGGACAGTAATAATTGAAAATCAATCATCGTCATGGTGCTTATGGTGTTTCTTGTGGTGTTTTTTATAATGCTTCATATAATGCTCTCTTTCTTTCTTGCGTTTCTTGGCCTGCTTTTTCAGATGCTTTTTGACATGTTTGTAGTAGTCTTCATAGTAGTCTTCCACATCATCGTCGTCGTAATCATAACCACCATACACCACCGCCCCATAGGGGACAGCATATAGCGGATAACTCTCCGCTACCGCCTTGCGGTAATGCTTGGCGGCCTTGCGGTATTCCTTGACAGCTTTCCGATAGTGTTTTCTTGCTGAGCTTGCTCTCCCATAGTCAGGCACATATCCTGGCATAAGAGGGACATGAACGTGTGGCCGTGGAGGAGGGGCTACCATCACCGGATAATAAGGGGAGACATTGGATACATCCACGCCCACTCCGTCCGAACCTGCGTGAAGCGAGAAAAATGTCTGTGCATCCGACGACATCGGCGAGCCAAGGACTGCCACAGCCATGCAGACAATAATTGATTTTTTCATAATGGAGAACATTATCTTTTACAGTAGCGAAATATCACTTTGAGGGAAACGCCATTACCAACAGAGCAGATACCTGTCTTTAATACAAATATTTCAGCCGATTTGTTCTGCACAGACTATGCACCACGGCCCTGCAGTCTACGCAAAACTGCAAAATGCCCATAGTTACGCTCAAAAAGGCATTGCGCCGTCTCACGCCGCCCTGCGAAAAACTGCAGGTTGAGGGTTGGAGCGGAGGGTTGGAGCCACTTTTTGTCCCGAAAATTTGGTTTATTCCACAGAAAATGTTAATTTTGCACCTCGAATTGTGTAAACAATAAAAAACAACATAGCGCTATGAAAAGAACTTATCAGCCTTCCAACCGCAAGAGAGTGAACAAGCACGGTTTCCGTGAAAGAATGTCGACAGCTGATGGCCGCAAGGTCCTCGCCCGTCGTCGTGCCAAAGGCCGTGCCCGTCTTACTGTGTCCGACTCACTCGGCCGCAAGTAATACTCTTCGGATTCAAGGTCCGGCATCCGGAGCCCGGCCTTGAAAAGCAACCGGCAACTATCCCTTGTGAATCAAGCGAAAGTTGCCGGTTGCTTTTTCACATATGGGGCCCGAACCCATCGGCATATATGTTGTTCTTAATAATGGACGAATTGCAACCACACAAATATCAAATACATATGGAAACTGGAGAAATCATCCCCGACATGCTGGGGATAGACGGAGAAGGCCGGATGGTCACAGCCGCTGGAGACTATGCCAACACTCCGCTAATCATCTACTTTTACCCCAAAGACAATACTCCCGGATGCACTGCAGAGGCTTGCGCTTTGCGTGATGGCTACAAGAGGCTGCGTGATCTGGGCTACCAGGTAATCGGCATCAACCGTGACACCCCTACGTCTCATGACAAATTCGCGGCGAAGCACAATCTGCCTTTCCCTTTGCTTACAGACGTTACCGGCGAGGTCTGTGAAGCTTTCGGCGTATGGCAGATGAAGAAAATGTGTGGCCGTGAGTATATGGGCCTCGTGCGCACAACATTCATAACCAACGCCGACCATACAATAACCCATATCATCACAAAAGTAAACACCAAAGCCGCCGCCGAGCAGATTCTCGACATCCTCGGCAAGTAAATCCGAAGCCATCGGCCAGAAACAAAAAAATCCGCCCCCGTTTTCGGGAAGCGGATTTTTGTTTCGGTCACTGCCAGAATCAGATCCAGCGAGTGTATGCGAAGTCCATACGGTGGGGCAACGCGGGGTTGACCGGATAGAGGCGGTAGCCGTAGCGGAACACACCTGCATCCTTGAGTTTGGCATTGAGCTGGTATGTCAGCACGTTGCCTTCCTCTTTGATGACATCAAACGGCTTTGTGTAATAGAACTTGTCTTCGCCGTCCATTGACTTGTAGACCACGAGCTCAAGCCCAAGGTCTTTGCCCAGGCCATTGGTGTCGACAATGGCGCGGACAGTGTAGTCTGTTCCGGTTGTAGAGTTGGACACATCTGAAGTCTCGATGTCGAACACCTTGATTCCATCCCAAGCGGCAGCGACTTTCTCTTTCCAGGCAGCGATTTCCTTGGCCTTTGCATAGTTGTCGGCGGAGAGACGCTTGGTGCGGTCAGCCTCTTTGAGATAGAAGCGATCGATATAATCGTTGATCATTCGGGTCATCGTGAAGTGGGGAGCAATCTTGGCGATTGAACGCTTGATGTACTGCACCCATTCAGGTGAATACCCCTTGGAATTCTTCGCGTAGTAGAGGGGTACAATCTCGTTTTCGAGCATCGAATAGATGGTGGCGGCATCGAGCTTGTCCTGCTGACCCTGGTCGGTATAGGTGCGCTTGTCAGTGAGGGCCCAGCCGGCATCCTCAGCAAAGCGGTATCCCTCATACCACCATCCGTCGAGCACTGAGAAGTTCAGCACACCGTTCATCTCGGCTTTCTCGCCTGAAGTTCCGGATGCTTCGAGGGGACGGGTCGGGGTGTTGAGCCAGATGTCTACTCCTGAAACGAGACGCTTGGCGACAATCATGTTGTAATCCTCCAGGAAGATGATCTTGCCGAGAAATTCAGGCATACGCGAGATTTCCATGATACGCTTGATCAGGCCCTGGCCGGCAGCATCGGCGGGATGCGCCTTGCCGGAGAAGACAAACTGCACGGGGAACTGCTCGTTGTTTACAATCTTCGACAGGCGTTCGAGATCTGTGAAGAGAAGGTGGGCACGCTTGTAGGTAGCGAAGCGGCGCGCGAAGCCGATGATGAGGGCGTTGGGGTTGATTTTGTCGACAATCTTCATCACCGAAGAGGGATCGCCCTGGTTGGCAAGCCATTTTGCCTTGAAATCTTTCTTCACGAAATTGATGAACTTGTTTTTCATCGTCATTCGCATGTTCCAGATTTCCTGGTCTGAGCATTTGAGGATGCCCTTCCAGTTGGCGGGATTGGCCTGATTGTCAAACACCTCCAGGCCCAGCTTGTCGGCATAAAATTCTTTCCATTCCGAAGCGGCCCAGGTCGGCATATGCACACCGTTGGTCACATAACCGACGTGGCTTTCCTGCCAGTTGTAGCCTTTCCAGATGCCGGCGAACATCTTCTTGGAGACCTCACCGTGGAGCCAGCTCACACCGTTTGCCTCCTGGCATGTGTTGAGGGCGAAGACGCTCATCGAGAAACGCTCGTTGGTGTTGGGGTTCTCACGACCCATATTCATAAGGTCGTTCCAAGAGATACCGAGCTTGGCGGGGAAGCCACCCATGTATTTGCCGAAAAGGCCTTCATCGAAGTAGTCATGGCCGGCAGGCACAGGGGTGTGGACGGTGTAAAGGCTTGATGCGCGCACCAGTTCGAGCGCGACCTGGAAGTCGAGATGCTGCTCCTGCACGAAATCGACAAGACGCTGCAGGTTGAGCAGGGCGGCATGGCCCTCGTTGCAGTGGAACAGGTCGCTCTTGATGCCGAGTTTCTTGAGCATCAGCACACCACCGATACCGAGCAGGTATTCCTGCTTGATACGGTTTTCCCAGTCGCCGCCGTAGAGCTTGTGGGTGATGGGACGGTCAAACTCCGAGTTCATCTCGAAGTCAGTGTCCATCAGATAGAGATTCATACGGCCTACATTGACACGCCACACATGGCTGTAAATGATTCGGTCGTGATAGGGAACCTCAAGAATCATCGGACGGCCCGACTCCTCCATAACCTGCTCGATGGGGAGCTGGTTGAAGTTCTGGGGCTCGTAATTGGCAATCTGCTGGCCATCCACGCTGAGTGTCTGCGAGAAGTAGCCGTAACGATAAAGGAAGCCGACGGCCGTCATGGGCACACGTGAGTCGGAAGCCTCCTTGATATAGTCACCGGCAAGCACACCGAGGCCGCCGGAGTAGATTTTCAAGGCGTTGCAGAGGCCATACTCCATAGAGAAGTATGCCACTGAAGGCAGATCGTCACGCATCGGTTTTGCCATATATTCCTTGAACATAGAATACACATGCTCGATGCGTTCCATCATTTTTTTGTCGGCGATGACCTCCTCGAGGCGCTCTGAAGACAACTGCTGGAGGAGCATCACGGGGTTTTCACCGGTAGCGCGCCAAAGCTCCACATCGAGATCGTGGAAGACTGCCTTGGCTTCGCTGTTCCAAACCCACCAAAGATTTTTGGCGATCTCTTCAAGAGACTTGAGTTTAGAGGGGAGGTCGGATTTCACGGTAATGTCACGCCATACGGGGACATTAGTGTTGCTGACTTGGAGTTTCATGTAGTGAGATGGTGTATAGTTTTGTGTGATTGTTTTTATATAGATGAATGTAATCTCTCGTTGCGCGTCACCTGTTGTCAAACATCGCGTCAGCCATGGAGCTGCTCATCACGCCGCTTGTCTGCGGCAGCGAGCGCCATACGGAAGGCGTCGACATAATAGGTGATGAAATAATCCCATTCGGCTTTTGATGCAGTCTCCCTGGCTGCAGCGGAATCCGCGGCAATCACATCGGGGGAAGCAGTCGACATCGACAACATCGAATCAGCCAAAGCTTTCACGACATCATGATAGTTTGAGTCGTTGCGAGGAATCACGACAACGCCGCTTTTGTCAAATCCATTCTGTCCGGAAGCAAGCACCCATTGGCCGAATCCGGAAAGAGATGTAGTGACAGTGGGCACGCCAAACGCGACGCTTTCCAGAGGTGTATATCCCCAGGGCTCGTAATATGACGGGAACACCGTCAGGTCAAGCCCAGCGAGTATGTCATAGTAGGTCATATCCAGTATTCCGTCATTGCCGGTGAGATAACAGGGGACATAGACCACCTGCACCTTGGATTCCCCGTTTGTGGAGCTGAACCCGAGCTGACGGACACGGTTCAATATGACATCATCATCAGGGTTGTTGAGTTCATGGGTTATCACAGGCTCGGCCAAAGGCGAGGCAGGCATATCTGAATCCGCATCCATCGCCTCTTTCAAATCAACCCTCGGAGCCTTGGGCCACGCCGGCACCAATATATACAGGAGAAGATTCCGCGAAGGAGCCATGTCTTTGAGCATCTGCGCAGCATCCAGGAAGGCATCTATACCTTTGTTGCGGAACTCGCAGCGTCCCGAAGTGGCCACAACGAATGTGTCATCGGGCAACTCGCGTCCACACAGCTTGGAGCCGACATTGAGCATAGCCTTGCGTGCAGCCTGACGCGCACGTTTCTGGCGTATTTTCGTTGGAGCCCAATCTGCCGGGAAACCATTAGGGGTGACTACATCGGGGCGGCGATCAAGAAGCTGCTCACATTCGGCTGCAGTGACATCGCTGACTGTGGTGAAACAGTCTGCGGCATGGGCGGCAGCCTTCTCAAGGGAGTGTTTCGACTCCATGTTCAGCTCACGAGCCATCTGGTCTCCGTTGTAACCGGGGAGATAATCATACAGAGGCTTGCCGTTGCCACAGATGCTTCGTCCTATGGATGTGGCGTGGGTCGTGAAGATGGTTCCCACGAATGGCACCTTCCATTTGGTGTACAGAAGACCCATGCCGGTGGTCCACTCATCAAAATGGGCCAGGACATTCTTATGGCGCATACGCTTGTAAGAGCATATGCTCTCGATGACAGCTCCGGCAGCAAGCGCAAACGCGCATCCTTCGTCATAGTCACCATAGGCATGCAGGGAATCCACTCCGAAGCGCGCCCACATTTCACCATAATAATAATCCTTTAGCCTGTACATACCCTGGAAATTGACCAGAATCACTATCGGCTTGCCGGGTATGTTCCATCTGCCTACTCTCACAGACACACCTTCAGGAAGAAGGGCTTTGTCGCGCCAAGGCTTGAGAAGAGATGGCACCTCCGAGAAATAAGGGGAGGGATTGTCTTCGGTCCAGACATCAGGGCCGATGAATATCGTTTTATCTTTGTATAGATTCTGGAGAGTCTGGGCTTTTGTAGATAAAACGGTATAAATACCTCCTATTTTATTACAAACCTCCCAGCTCGTCTCAAAAATCATATCAAGATTCACGGGGTCAAACTTCATATAGAAAATTCAGTTTGTTGTAAATTGTCCTGTTTAGGGTGCAAAGGTAATCATTATTTTCTCATTAATGCAAATTTTATCCATAAAAATCCCAATCCTGTAATAAAATAATGCTACCGAAATTCACAAAATATTCCGATTTATTTGTTTTTTCGGGCGGTTTTCGTTAATTTTGGGGTTGAAATCATAAAGATATACGGACTAAATAAAAAATATTTTCATTTATCCGTATTTGTTTTTCGTTTTTAAATCGAGCCTTCAACACAGCGTCGCCTTTGCAGCAAAAAAATGATGAACAGAGACAGAGTCTATTTTCTTGACACATATGTCGCGGGGCGTCTCTACGGAGATGCCGACCTGGCGTGGCCCCACCTAAGGGTCGGGCAAAGAATATCACTTGTCAGGGAAGATGACAACGAGAAAGACCCTGGCGCGATTGCGTTGCATGTACGATATGGTGACGAGACGGCAAAGCTCGGCTATGTCCCGATGCGGAAAAACCAACCACTGGCACTGCTGCTTGACATGGGCTGGGGAGAGGCATTTGAAGCGACCATATCCAAGCTTGACCCCACAGCCACATACGACCGCCAGATTGGTGTCACAATCAGAATTTTAAGAAACAACCGAAATGGGAAGTCCTGACTCCAACACGACAGCATCTTGCTACAGCCCGACGCAGACCATGCGCTCGATAATCTCAGACAACTCATTGCTGCTTATGGCATTGAGCCGTTTCGGCATACCATTGGGATTTGGCGACAAGACCGTGGAACAAATATGCGTGGAGCAAGGCATAGACTGCCCCACGTTCCTGACGGTCGCAGATTACATATCAGGCCACGCATATTCACCTGACAACATCGACCTCGAACAGCTGATGGCGTATCTGAAAAAGGCTCACAGCTACTTCCTCGACTTCCAGCTGCCAATGATTCGCCGCAAACTGCTCGAAGCCATCGACATTTCAGGAGTGGACTCTATCGGCTTTCTCATTTTAAGGTTTTACGACGATTACGCCACAGAAGTGCGCGCCCATATGGAAGTGGAGAATGACCACGTGTTTCCATATGTCGCGGCCCTGCTTGAAGGAACCCTTGACAAGAATTTCTCAATCGAGTCTTACGCCAAAGGCCATGTCCACATTTCTCCCAAACTCCAGGAGTTGAAAGACATCATCGTGAGATATTACCCGGAGAACTCCAACGACCTGCTGACATCCGCCCTGTTTGACATCATCACCTGCGAGCAAGACCTGAGCGCACACTGCATGGCTGAGGACGACCTGTTCATCCCGGCTGTGAGCCGCCTGGAAGAGAAAATTGAGACCGAGGAAATGAAAAAGAACTCTGGGGAAGGGAGTACGCCCGATGAGAACTCCGACGCCAAGTCATCCGACAGCTCAGACACGACAACAGACGCGGAAAAGCTCAGCACACTCTCAGAAAGGGAAAAAGAAATTGTGTGTCTCATTGCCAAGGGATTGACCAACAAGGAAATCGCAAACCAGCTGTATCTGTCGGTTCATACCGTGGCGACCCACCGACGCAACATAAGCAGAAAACTGCGCATCCATTCACCTGCCGGCCTGACAATCTTCGCGATAGTCAACGGCTTGCTGCCAATCGCCGATATTCCGCGCTCCAGATTCCAATGAAACAAAGGCATCGACAGATGCCTGCTCCCACAACAACCACGATTCTCCATGAAATTCGCAGACATACCAGGCCACGAACCAACCAAGGAACGCCTCCGGGCAATGGCCGACAATGACCGGCTTCCACACGCGATTATAATTGAGGGCCCTCCCGGAATCGGGAAATTCGCCATCGCGCGCGCTGCCGCCCAATACATACACTGCACCAACCGCAACAACGGCGATTCCTGCGGACGATGTCCGTCATGTGTGCAGCACCAATCATTCAACCATATCGACACCATATATTCTTTTCCGGTGTTGAAATCGGCAGGGGGTGCTGTCAGCGACGACTTTATGCCGCTATGGAAGGAATTCCTTGGCAAAAGCCCGTATATGGATTTTGAATTGTGGCAGAAAATGCTCGGCAATCCCAACGGGCAACCCGTCATATACGTTGACGAGTCTCAGGAAATCATACGCAAACTTTCGTTCACTTCCCACGGCTCTTCCTGCAAGATCGTCTTGATGTGGCTGCCCGAGAAGATGAACATTCAATGCGCCAACAAGCTTCTCAAACTGATAGAGGAACCATTGCCTGGCGTGAAATTCATATTCGTGTCAAACAAACCAGGCGAGATACTGCCCACCATATATTCGCGTCTCCAGCGCATAGAGACAAGACGGCTCGCCGACAGCGAGGTGGCCCAACGTCTGCAATCCGAAAACGGCATGGGCCCGGAAGACGCCATGGCCCTGGCGCATCTTGCAAGCGGCAGCATGCTGTCTGCCCAAAAAGCCCTGTCTGCAAATGGCGAAAACCAGGAGTTCCTTGCATTGTTCCAGAAACTAATGAGGCTTGCCTACCAGCGTAAGATCGGATTGCTCAAGAAATGGAGCCAAGATGCGGCAGCCCTGGGGCGAGAGCCTGCGGCCCGGTTCTGTGCATACTGCCAACGGCAGGTTCGTGAGAACTTCATCGCCAACTTGAAGATTGCCCAGTTGAATTACCTCAACCGTGAAGAGCTTGCGTTCAGCCGTAATTTTTCACCATTCATCAACGAAAAGAATGTCGAGCAACTCTCCAGACTGTTCAACGAGGCCCGGGAGGACATCACGGCAAACGGCAATGGGAAAATAATATTTTTCGACGTGGCCGTGAAGGTAATTCTGCTTTTGAAAAGATGAAACCATTCCTTTACAGTGTGGCCGAAGCCTACATACGCAATGAGGCTTCTGAGCTTTCTGACTATTGCTTCGTATTCCCCAACAAACGTAGCGTGGTGTTTTTCCATCACGCGTTTGCCCGTGCGTCACGCGAATTGGGCATCAACGTCATACATCCGGCATCGACCACAATCTCCAGCTTCATAGAAGACCTGGTTCCGGGAAAGCCGGCCGAACGCCTGGAGATGATCCTGATTCTCTATCATGCTTACCGTGAGGTGATATTCCGACACTCAGGCGGAGGGCGCGAAGCCCAGGAGATTGCCGAGATGGTGGACTTCAACAAGTTCCAGCGCTGGGCCGATATGATCATCGGTGATTTCAACGATGTCGACATGTATATGGTAGACGCTGGGCAACTTTTCCCAAACCTAGAGCATTACCGCGAGATCTCGGCCAATTACCTTGAACCGGAAGTCATCGAGGAGATAAAACGCCATTGGCGCATAGATCGCATTCCAGAATACAACGACTCTTTCTGGAACCACATACTGCACACCGCCCCGTCAGAAGAGCATAATGGGAGCCAAGCGGAACCTGACACAACCAAAGGGAGCGCGCTCCGTTTTTTCAGGCTATGGCAGATCATGCTTGAACTTTACGAGGTTTTCAGACTCAGGATGTCTGAGGCCGGCCTGTTTTATCCAGGAATGGCCTACCGCGAAGCCACACGCATCATACGCGAACGCACCCGAAGCGATTTTGACCATCGCCGGTATATCTTCGTCGGATTCAACATGCTTTCAAAAGCGGAGGAAACCATATTCCTTGAGCTGAAAGACAAACGTGGGGAGGATTTGTTTTCAGCACCGTTCGCCGACTTCTATTTCGATGATGCGTCGCCCGCCTTCACTATGCCCGGCAACACCTCGGCATCTTTCCTCCACCATTACACACAGCTTTTCCCCTCTCTGTATGACTGTGTGGAACAAATCTCCGGATTCCCCAGAATAGAAATATCCGGCATCGCGTCAAAGGCAGGCCAAGCCAAACTCGCAGGAGCCATAGTCGACCATCTGTATCCCGCGTCCAAGGAATGGAGCCTGGAACAACTAAGACGCACAGCGATAATCCTGCCGCAGGAGACCATGGCCCGCGGTGTGGTCGCGGCGTTGCCGGAATGGATAAACCCGGTCAACCTGACAATGGGCTACAGGCTGCGCGACAGCAAAGCCGCGGGGCTTGTAAAAAACATAGTGTCGATGCATCTCCGTTCAAGGAAGAACAGGGAATCGGGTCACACATTTTTTTATGAGGATGTCGTTAGAATCCTCACACACCCGATTATCCGGCAGATTTATCCGCTGGAATGCAGCCGAATCATATACGACATAAATGTCAACAGGTGGTACAACATCAATGGAGAATATCTCACCGGGCATTATCCCGAACTGTCGGTCATATTCAGATATGTCGATGACACAACTTCACGCGAAGAGGTGTTCTCCTATTTCGAGAACCTGTTCTCCTGGATACTGTCACACCTGGAAGCCAAAGGTTCCGCGACAGACCTCCCCGACCTGGACGGCACCGAAATAGAGCAAGCGACAACCCTTCCGGCCGGAGCCCTTGTCGACAGGATGCTGGCCAGGGCATATTTGCGGGCCCTCAGACGACTCCGCGACCTATCCACGCGGTATCTTGGAAGGAATGACATTTTCCTCGCCGACTCCACCCTGTTTCATCTTATCGAACGGCTCGTTGGCGGTGAGATTGTGAATTTCGAGGGACGGCCACTTGACGGGCTCCAGGTGATGGGTGTACTTGAGGCCCGTGGCCTTGATTTCGAGAACATCATCATTCCATCGATGAATGAGAAAGTTTTCCCAAGGAAACATTACCAAAAATCATTCATCCCGCCCCACCTGCGGCGCGCGTATGGGATGTCTACCCAAGACCACCAGGAGAGCATCTACTCATATTACTTCTACCGTATGATATCACGCGCGTCAAGGGTATTCCTTTTTTACGATGCCCGCACCCAAGGTGTCGGCGGGGGCCAGATGTCGCGCTATCTAAGCCAGCTCCTCCATCTTTACCGTCCGGAGGGCATATCATGCCGCATACTCGGCTATGGGGTGGAATCAAGGGAATCGCTTCCGATAAGCGTGAGGAAAACTCCAGCCATAATGGCCGAGCTGAAGCGCTATCAGGCAATGGAGAACCCCCGATACCTTTCGGCAAGTTCCATCAACCAATACATAAATTGCCCGTTATCATTCTATCTCACATCCATCGCGGGATATAAACGGGAAGATGAGTTTCATGACTATATGGATGAAAGCACTTACGGGACCATAATTCACGGAGTGCTTGAAGACCTGTACAAAGCCGAACGCGAAAGCCTGCCACAGGGACGCTTCAACCGCCAGGCAATCGAGCGTCTGATGAAAAAGGATGTGGCAATCGAACAAGCCATCACCCGGCGCATCAACCATCATTACAACCGGCTCGGGGAGGACAGCCTTGTGCCATTGAAAGGTGACGCAGAGATATTTGGTGAGATAATGAAGAAATACATCCTCCTTGTACTTAAAAGAGATATCGAAGCGGGTGAATTCGAATACCTGGCTGGAGAGTTCGACAACTCCGGGCGCTTGCGCCTGCAAGGCTCCAGCGAGTCGATGGAAATCAACTTCAAATTCACTATCGACCGAATCGACCGGCTCGTATCGGTGGCAGACGGCTCCACAAGACTCAGAATCATCGACTACAAGACCGGCGAGGATGAGACATCGATAATCGACATTAAGGACATGTTCCAGGACCGTGGCAAATCCAGCAAAAGGGCCAAAGCAATGCTGCAACTGTTTCTGTATTGTCAGGCTTTCGCTCAGGCGAAAAGCCTCGCCGAGCCCATACAGCCTTGGATTTACTCCATACGCAAGGTTGCCACAACCCCATTCTCACCCCTGAAAATATCCGCGCCCCAGACTGATGACAAAAAAGCACGGAGAAAAACAGAGATAACGGATTACCGGGATTATGCAATCGAGTTCAACGATCTGATGCTCGAAGTGCTTGCCGACCTTTTCAATCCCGAAATCCCGTTCACGGCGGCAACGGATGACCATGCCTGCACATTCTGTAAGTTTACCGAAATATGCCGCAAAAGGCCAAGATAGCATTTGCGAGCGCCTTACGCAAGACTAACCCTCCAAAACCATTACTCAACAATGGCCGGACTATACATACATGTCCCGTTTTGCAGAAGCAAATGCGCTTACTGCGACTTCTACTCGCTCCCTGTGGGAAGCGTTCTGAAAAAAGATCCGTGCAGCCTTTCCAAATATCTCAAGGCAATACTGACAGAGTTGGAAATGCGAGCCGGTGAGATAAACGAACCCATCAACACCATATATATAGGAGGAGGCACACCGACGGCGGTCCCTATGCCAGAACTCACAGACTTCATTTCCTTAATCACAAAGAAAACAGCCGCAATAAACAGCAGATTCCAAATCAGCGAGATTATGGAGTTCACGGTTGAGGCAAATCCAGAAGACATATCCAGGGAAACCATTGACAGCTTACGCAAATCTGGCATAGACCGCATAAGTATCGGCATTCAGTCTTTTGACACGGCCCAACTCGAAGCCGTAATGCGCCGTCATGACTCCAACACATCCTTGCGAGCATTGGCCGCGTTGAAGGATTCTGGCATAAACTACTCCGCAGACCTGATATACGGACTCCCAGGCCAGTCGTTAGACAGCTGGTCATCACAGATAAGGACCTTGCTGGATTTCGAGCCACCTCACTTTTCCGCATACCTGCTCTCCTACGAGCCTGGGACAAGATTGTACGCGCAAAAAGAACGAGGCAGGGTAAATGAGGCCGACGAACAGACGGCATGCCGGATGTATGACATCCTTATAAAATCCGCATCAGACCGAGGATATGACCATTATGAAATCTCGAATTTTTCGCGTCCGGGAATGGCAGCCAAACACAATTCCTCTTATTGGAACCTCACACCATACCTTGGACTGGGATGTAGCGCCCACAGCTTTGACGGAAACAACAGACGAATAAATCCAGCAAGTCTGGTCTCATATATGAAAGCTCTTGACTGCGACAAAAAGACGCTTCCATTAATCGAAGAAGAGGAGACGACAATAAACAAGGTCAACGATTACATCATAACATCCCTGAGAACATCCGCAGGGCTTTCAATCCCTATGATAATAAAGAAGTGGGGAGACACGATAGCCACTGAGGTGCGGACAAATCTATCGCCATTATGCGCCACTGGGGGCCTGACCCCGCTCGGCGATGACTGTTACAGAATTCCTGAGCAACTTTGGCTCAAATCCGATTCCATTATCAGAGATGCAATCCTTGAGGCTGACTAAAATCTACCCAAACACGCATCCTTACATACATAATCACTATCTGCCATTTTTCCAGCAGCAGGCAAAGACAAGGGTTTGCCAACTGTTTACTCTTGTTAAAATACTCCTTTTCAGTGAATTAAATGTTAAATAGAGTATCCCGAAACAACTATTTGAGGCCCTGAGAATGTTATATTTGTAAACTGACCTACGGTCAGACGAGAATATTGAAATAATTTCCAGCCAAGATTCAAGTCAAGCCCTAAAGGTCGTTTTAGGGCCAAATAGTTGACACGGATTTGCCTAATAGCTCCAAGTTAAGATATTGCCCTGTTTACAAATCAGAACAATATGCCACCTGGAATTTGAACACGAGAATTCAAGTATGTTTTCTGGAGTATATCGAACTAAAATTTACCCCGCCAAATTCAAGTTGCATTTTCAAATAGCATTGTTTATATATCCCCATCCTCTCGGTTTTAAAACGCAAATCAACCAGTGTTAACATCTGCACATTCCAAATTTTCATTTCGGGTGTGTGAAATTTACATTTCCAATCCAATATTTGGCAAATAATTCGTGATTTGGATTCACATTCCAAGAGTTCTCTCCTGTAATCTTTACAGAATGGTCGCTACAAATCCAAACATATGATTCCAGAATACAAATTTTGTAGCCAATTCAATCATTAACATTATTTCGCATATGCCATAATGCGCTAATTCTCATACCTGTTATAATTATTATTTAAACAACCAGTTTAATATATCTATGCACATACGCCTTTAATCCACATATCACGAAATCCCGATTAGACAAACCTCTATACGCCACTATAAGTATAAAATAAATCCAACCAATACTTTAATACACTATCTTAAATAGGCGTTTACTGGCGCAAATATTCGTCAAGCCATTTGTATTTAGGAATCCACAAGCCTCGCCCTGTTTGTTTGTCTAAATTTGCATTTTCAAAGCACTGGATTTGCAATTTCGTCCATGTTGTTTTTATCTGCAAACCGCAGGCTTGGCATTTACATCTCGAAATCTTCCGCGCTAAATGCAAATTTGCATTTATCCTCCGTAAATTTGCATTTATCAATTCTAATTATTAAATTTGCAATTCAAAAAGACATCCCTTGGATTTCAAAAATCCAATTTACAATCAACAATTCAACCCAACTGACATATGGATTTGGTGAATCGCCTCAAATATTATATGGATTATGCCCAGGTAACCATATCCCAATTTGCCGACAGATGTGGAATCCCCCGCCCAACGATGTCTCAACTCATAAATGGCAGGAACAAACGCATTTCAGATGAAGTCATCAGTAAAATCCACAACGCGTTTCCCGACCTATCTGTCTTATGGCTGATGTTTGGCGAAGGAGATATGACGACCAACGCAAATATCGAAACCTCAGAGCCTCAAATCGTAGCAAAAGGCGCACCACTCCCCCATCAAACCGCTGACTTACAGCAGCATAACCCGCAAAACGCCAACAATGAGGCCTGCGCTCAAGAAACTCCATCCAGCGAAACATTCGAAAATCTGCTGTTTGAAACACCTCAGGATGAGCCATTCCGCATAAATGCATCGCAAATCGAGGACAGCGCGCCCAAAGACAACATCCTGTTTGAGACATCTCCGGCTTGCAATGACCAACCGGGCGCACCACACAATCCCCCACAAACAATTCCGGCGCAGGCAGACAACCTCCACGACATTACCCGAACCCTTGGCGCGAATATAGCCCCACCCCCTGCCTCCTCTTCTCAGGCCGAGACATCCTCAGAGGATAAACGCATATCCATATCTCCGGATGCCCATAAAAAGATCACGAATATTGTGGTGTTCTATTCCGACAACTCTTTCCAGTCGTTCCTGCCCGACTCCTGATTCCATCTGACGCCATCTGACACCATCACAATACAAGGCCCCGGAACACCCTTTGCAGGGCTGTTCCGGGGCCGTTTTTAGCCTTATATGGACAGGAATTACGTCAGACGTATCCCCTTACAATTCCACGCTTGGAATTGCGTATGAACTCGATGATTTCATCACGCTCTTTGGTAGCCGGAAGCTCGGCCTCGATGCGATCCACGGCATCGGTGACATTGAGACGCGAGAGATAAAGATAACGGTATATCTCCTGAATCTCACGTATCTGGTCGTTGGTAAAATTGCGCCTGCGCAGGCCAATTGAATTGATTCCGGTATACGCGATAGGATCACGGCCGGCTTTCACAAAGGGAGGTATGTCTTTGTTGATTCTTGAGCCGCCCTGAATCATCACATGAGTCCCGAGATGGCTGAACTGATGAATCAGCGTACCACCTCCGATAACTGCGAAATCATCAACTTGCACCTCTCCGGCGAGCTGTGACGAGTTGGATATTATCACATTGTTGCCGACAATGCAATCGTGGGCGACATGCGAATACGCCATTATGAGGCAGTTGTTGCCGACCACGGTCTTGCCTTTGGCGACAGTGCCACGGTTGACTGTGACACATTCTCGTATAGTGGTATTGTCTCCGATGACAGCAACGGTGTCTTCCCCCTTGAATTTCAAGTCTTGAGGAATCCCCGAAATCACCGCCCCGGGAAAGATGTTGCAGTGTTTACCTATCCTGGCCCCCTCCATGATCGTCACATTGCTGCATATATGTGAACCTTCGCCAATTTCGACATTCTGGTCGATGGTCACAAAGGGATCGATGACGACGCTGGGATGGATTTTAGCCGCAGGATGGATATAGGCAAATGGCTGTTTCATTCTGAATGCTTAGGCGTTACTTGTTTTTTACCATCTGGGCCATGAACTCGCATTCACACACCACCTTGTCGCCGACAAACGCCACGCCTTTCATCAGCGCGCATCCTCGACGCAACGGGGTCATGAACGACACATGGAACAGCAGGGTGTCTCCGGGCACGACTTTCTGACGGAATTTCACGTTGTCAATCTTCATAAAATATGTCGAATAGGTCTCAGGCTCTTCAACAGTGGCAAGCACAAGAAGACCACCAGTCTGCGCCATAGCCTCAATGAGAAGCACTCCGGGCATCACAGGCTCCTGGGGGAAGTGGCCCTGGAAGAAAGGCTCATTGACCGTGACATTCTTCACACCTACGATGAAAGTCTCGCCGCGGTCGATGATTTTGTCTACCAGCAGCATCGGATAACGATGGGGCAGATGCTCGCGGATATCATTGATATCCATAAGCGGGGCCTGTGAAGGATTGTAAGAAGGCGCCTGCAGTTCCTGACGCTGGATTTCCTTGCGTATCTGCTTGGCGAAAGTGGTGTTGATCTTGTGACCCGGACGGCAGGCTATGATGCGGCCCTTCAACGGACGACCGATAAGGGCGGTGTCGCCCAGCACATCCAGCAGCTTGTGGCGGGCTGGCTCATTCTCAAATTCCAACGGACGGTTGTTGATAAACCCAAGCTCATTCACCTGCTTGTGCTCAACCCCCATGAGGTCGGATATGTGGTCAAGCTTCTCCTGGGCCATCTCCTTGTCGTAGATGACAATCGCGTTGTCAAGGTCGCCACCCTTGATGAGGTTGGCGTTCAGCAGAGGCTCGATTTCACGGACAAACACGAATGTGCGGCTGCCGCTGATTTCCTGTTTGAACTCCGACATATTCTCCAGACGCGCGAACTGGTTGGCGAGCACGGGTGAGTCATATGAAATCATCACATCCACCGAGAAGTCATTGTCGGGAAGCACAGTAAGATGTGCGCCGGTCTGCGGATCACGCACCTCAATCTTGCGTTTCACCACATAGAAGTTCTTGTCAGCGCTCTGCTCAGTCAAACCGACACGCTCTATCGCCTCGCTGAACTGGCGGGCGCTGCCGTCAAGAATAGGGATTTCGGGGCCGGTGACCTTGATAAGGCAGTTGTCGACCCCGGCGGCATAAAGTGCAGCCAAAGCGTGCTCGACAGTCGAGACCCTGACATCTCCCCTGGCGAGGACAGTGCCACGGTCAGTGTCGGTCACATTCTCGGCCAGCGCGTCTATTACAGGTTCGCCGTCGAGATCCACTCGTTGGATCTTGTAGCCATGGTTTTCAGGAGCGGGCAGAAATGTGGCCTCGATTTCCAATCCGGTATGAAGGCCTTTCCCCTTTACGGAGAATTCGCCGTTAAGAGTTAGCTGTTTCATTATTTTTGTTTTGTGATATTTTCGAGATTTTTTACCCGGTCGAACAGTTCGCCGAGGTTTTTCTGATAAACGACATTGCGGGCATACTTCTTCATATCCACCGCCGGCGCTCCCATCATTCGGGAATCAGAGGGAATACTTGACGCGACCCCAGACTGGGCGCCGATCTGCACACGATCCCCGACAGTGATATGCCCGGCAAGACCTACCTGGCCGCCGAACATGCATCGGTCGCCGACTTTGGTCGAACCGGCAATGCCTACCTGGGCCGCCATCACCGTATGTTCGCCAATCCGGCAGTTGTGTGCGATTTGCACAAGGTTGTCGAGCTTGGTGCCTCGACCGATTACAGTCGACCCCATCATGGCACGGTCAACCGTGGTGTTGGCCCCCAGCTCCACGTCATCCTCCAGGACGACATTTCCAAGCTGGGGAATCTTCTTGTAACCGTCATCAGTGGGGGCGAACCCGAATCCGTCAGCGCCAATCACGCATCCCGAATGGAGAACACACCGCTCCCCTATCCGGCAATTATGATAGACCTTCACACCCGGCTTCAATATGGCACCGTCGCCAATCTCGACATTGTCACCGAGATACACCTGGGGGAAAATCTTCACACCCCGGCCCAGCTTCACACCCCGGCCGATATACGCGAACGCCCCGACATACGCATCCTCGGGAATCTCAACCCCCTCGGACACATAGCAAGGCTGCTCCACCCCTTGATATTTTGGCTCAAGGGCTTCCGCCGCAATGTCAAGCAATTGCGCTATGGTGGCATACGGGTCATCCACTCTTATCAATGTGGCTTTCACCGGACGCTCGACCGAGAAATCTCTCTTGACCAGGACTACCGACGAACCTGTCTGGTAGATATAATGGTCATATTTCGGATTGGCAAGAAATGACAACGCGCCTGGGCGACCTTCTTCAATCTTAGCGAACGTCGATACGGTAGCGTTGCCGTCTCCTTCGACAGTGCCGCCAACCATGGCGGCTATTTGCTCTGCTGTGAACTGCATTTTATGGTATGATATCTTGCGCGTCTGGCACACCGGAAGCATCCCAGACCTGCGGCCTGCATGCAGGTGTCATGGATGACACCCCCCGACAGAACCGCCCAAGGAGCAAAGCACCCCTTGTCACGCACACTTTTACAATTTGCAAAGTTGGCAATTTTTTTCGAGATATCCAAAAATAGGCAAAAGGTTTTGCCGACACATCTTTTTATCCTAAATTTGCAACATGACAACCACAAACCAAGCCACCGCGCCCCTGCCCTCGCAGGCCGACATCATTTTTGGGTATTTCCCAGACTTGAGCGACACCCAACGCCAGCAATTTGAGTTATTAGGCCAGCTCTACACCGAATGGAATGAGAAAATCAATGTGATTTCCCGCAAAGACATAGACAATCTCTACCCTCACCATGTCCTCCACAGCCTCGCCATAGCCAGGTTTATCACGCCGGCAGAAGGGACTGAGATTCTCGACTTCGGATGTGGAGGCGGGTTCCCAGGCATTCCGCTCGCGATAATATGGCCCCATTGCAAATTCCATCTCATCGACCGCATCGGCAAAAAAATCAAGGTCGCCCAGGAAGTCGCGCGCGCCATCGGACTTGCGAATGTCACATTCCAACACGGCGACGCAGGCGAATGCCACCGTAAATTCGACTTCGTGGTAAGCCGCGCGGTGATGCGCCTCGAAGCGCTTTCCCCTTTGGCCAAACGCAACATTTCCCCAAAATCCCGCAACAAACTTCCAAACGGCCTTATTTGTTTAAAAGGCGGAGACCTGGCATCTGAAGTCGAGGCGTCAAAGGGCGACACATTGGAAGTCCCACTCTCAGACTTTTTCAAAGAGCCATTCTTCGAGACAAAAAAGCTCATATACAAACCACTCTGACAACAGCCGTAAAAACATCTTGAACATGGTCAACATAGAGCACTTCGTATTCAATCCATTCCAAGAGACCACATACCTGATATGGGACACTGACACGCGCGAGGCCGCGATCGTGGATCCTGGAATGGCTACCCCGCAAGAAGAAAAACGCCTCGACACCGCTATAAATGACAAGAACCTAAGCATCAAGGCCATATTGCTCACGCATGCACATGTTGACCATACTTTCGGCGTGGAATACGCCAAGTCTCATTACGACGCCCCGGTGTTGCTACACAAAGCTGATGATTTTCTTGGCAAGCAGCGTGCCGAGCAGGCAAAGAGGTTTCACCTCCCGGTTGAATTGGGGCCGCTCGTCGCCGACCGGTTCATTGACGAGGGGGAAGTCCTCTCCCTGGGTGACAACAAAATCTTTGCCCTGCATGCGCCGGGGCATTCTCCCGGCAGTCTTCTGTTTTACATACCGGCTGCGAAGTCGCTAATATCAGGAGACGTACTTTTCCAACGCAGCATTGGCCGCACAGACCTTCCGGGCGGCAGCTATCCTCAACTTATCGCAAGCATAAACGGCAAAATCACAACTTTGCCCCCATCGACCATCGTATATCCCGGCCATGGGCCGTCTACAACCGTGGGAGAGGAAATGCGATACAATCCATATTTCTAAACCTCAGCTCTGAATGGTAAAATCCACAATCAGACAACATATTTTACAATAAACGAAAGGCGGGCTTGCGATTTAATCGACAAACCTGCCTTTAACCTATTCAATCAAATATTGGTCACAAACGAACCTTGAAGCTTGCCGAACCAACTTTCACGACATAAATGCCGGCAGGCAATTCAGCTGACACAAAATAATCGTCGGATGCAACAGCCTCATTCATCACCATCGCGCCTGACATAGTGTAGACCGTAATTGTGTTTCCAAGGCCATTGATGACCCTGATGGAGCCGGAGGCAACAGCCACCTCCACATCAAACCCGGACTCCACGCCGACGGCCTCCACTCCAGACTGCGAAGAAGACTGGGCGAACACTGGCAAAGATGGGAACCAATAGTTCTCAATCATCGGATAATCCTTCAGCTTCATACCATCTGCCGTATAGCGCCTGACTATGTACGCCTGACTGCCGTAACCCTGGAACAACGACATATACAACTCACCGGAAACCGGAGAGACACGCATCGAGCACCCATAAAGCGACCAACCGTCACCTTCCTCGCTCAGATCAATGATTTTTTCAAACGAACGGCTGTCTATGTCAAATTTGAATATCTCTGAGCCCGAATCCCAGCTGCTCGAGCCTCCATTCCAATAGAGAGAGTTGCTCACTGCCGACGCACAGAATCCGTCTGGAGTCCACGCATACCATGAATTGGCTGGCGCATAAACCGATGACGGCACATCGACGATTTCAGTGGCGAGGGTTTCCGGATCAACACGCAGAAGATATGGCAGCGTGCCGCCGTTTCCAGATGTCGATGAGGCAACACTGCACCACAACGAGCCATCCTTTGCGACAACCACCGAACCGATTCCGGCTCCTTCCTTGACCAAGTCGAAGGATATGGTGTCAGCCACCTTGTCTTCCGACGGATCGACAACAAGCAGACCAAGTTTCTGATGTGCCACAAATACTTTCCCCGCAGCCCTGACCATAGAGCCAGACTGCCCGGAATAGAGCGAGCCTCCCTCCTCTTCAGTACCGGTGATTTTCCCGATGATTTCCGATGAGTCAAGGTCAAGCGCCCATACGCCGTTGCTCGACGACACATATCCCTTGTGCTCATCCACCCCGAGGAAACTGCGACCGTCGACGTTTCCTCCGTCAGGGTCAATGTCGGCCAGCTGGTATTCAATCTTCATTGAACTCGCATCTGCCACATTGATGCGGCCTCCGGCAATAGATGCCCCGGGGTCTTTTGGCTGCTTGCAGATGATATAGAACTTCCCATTCCAGATTTCTCCGGCCTCGGCAGTCGCGCCAAGCTGTTTGTTGTCGTTACAGGCCTCTATAACCCTGTAATGCCAATAATCACCACCTTCGGCATCCGGCAGAAGATAATTGAGCGTGGAGTTGTTGTGGCCATACCAGTCTTCATTGATGATGAAGAGTCCTTTTGAGAAGTCAATCTCCTCGTCTGCCATAGCGACAGGCGTGGAAAAAAGCATAGCGAGGGCTGCGGTTGCCCCCGAGAGGCAACCGAAACGGGTGAATTTTCCCATTGTTTTTTTGCTGTTAGTTTTTTAATTTAAAGAATGATTATCTGCTTTTCCGGACAAGCCGATAACCATATATAATTTTCAATGCATTATTATCATATTTATTTAAGCGGGACTGACACGACCTGACCTGCGACCGGTATGTGGAGATCCTGTGCCCTGCATATTTCGGTAGAGGTTTCTCCAATCCATCCGCAATACTGATTGATACCGGTATAGACTTTCACGAAATCAACTCCGGGCAACACCACTGGCATCCCGTCCTTGTCAACCGCCCATGAAATATCAAAGCTGTTCAGGTCGGCATAATCATTGGGGTGATTGTCGGCATATCCCCAGTCATAGCAATACAGGACGTAATAGGCTCCTGTCCCACTAACATCCACTCCATTGTCGGCAAGCCGTGTTCCACTGAACGTCAATGCGTCATCCTCCACCCATGCCGGGTAATATTCCTGACGGTGGAAATTGTTTTTTGGCATCGAGGAGCAAGTTCCCTCCGAATCCTCCCACATAATATAATTGATATCGACAAGTGGCCCTTGGGATATTATCTCCCTGTCAGGATCGGGCCGATGGTATGTTATTGAATAGTTCCTTATCGTGGCCGGGCTGTTATGCTCGCTTCCTGCAATTTCATACCAGTCATCATCAGGGATGCCATTGCAATTACGGTCATAGCTCACCATGACAATCCCTGGCTCAGCAGAGCCTCCCTTGCGGTCGCTCCCAGACAACTCATAGTAGCTGTTTCCAAGAATCATGAAATCCTTTTCCCCGGGATGATTGATGACAGTGTGGTCAAATCCGAAAACCACATATCCGCCAAAACCGCCAAGCGAGACCATTATGTCATTTGTCCCCGATAGTGACTCTTCCACTTTTCTCAGCATATCGTCATAGCTGTCTCCGGCCTCATACTGCGGCATCGTGTTGACAAACTGGCCAGGGGCCGGACGATATTCATACACTTTCGAGATGTAAGGACTGTAATCAATCTCTTCATGCATGACAGTCACTGAGAACTCAAAGTGAAACGGTGTCTCTTCGTCGATTATGTCCAGCACCAGGTTGTATGTGCCCTCTTTCTCGGCAAGAAAAATATAATCACGTTCGGTAGACAGGACCTCTCCTGACGCCATCGACCACCGGTATGACGTTCCGGTCAGTGCCGGAGTCAAAGACAACTTTTGCATCCTGTATATGTAATAACTGTCGTCAATCCCGAGGTTGAGCATAGGAGGACAGTCAGAGCATCCGGCGAGCACACCGATTGTCAATGACGGCAACAGTTGTTTTATGATTCTGGCGGTCTTCATTTTTCTTGTTGAAAGCTGGGTAATCAAACGGTCATCTTGGCAGGAAACACATGTGAGCAGGAATGTCGCCGGTGCGGACACTCCATTTCTTCTTTCCATAACGATCAAAACAGTACAGCGTCCCTGACGACACATAATTTTTCGCGTCTGTCACAAATATGTCTCCAGTCTCGGGATGTATCGCTATGCCGTATGGGATAGTGATTTCTTTCTCTGTGCCATCCGTTATGAAATTCTCCGAGACCACTTCCTGGCTACGGATATCTATTATCCCATACGAGACAGCGTTTTCAGACGTGTATTCGTTCCACTCTGTGGCATAATAATAGAGCGAATCACCCTTTATCGCCATATTCGAACAAGGGATGTCGAGCTTGCTCTCCACTGACAGGCGCGTCTGGCCCGCTTTCTTCGAAAGCACATACAGACACGACGGACGGCTACGGTAATCCCCCCTGGAGTTTATCCACAGCTTGTCGTATTTGTCCTTCTTGACCCTGTGCAGGTTTATGTCGACCGGAATCTGCTGCACCTGCTTGAGGTCTATCATCTGTATCACTGACACAGTGTTGTCATACTGGGGCGCACGATATCCTCCGGAATTGGCGACATACATGTAATCATCCACTATCTCCATCTCCTCAGGCTGGTAGCCGACCGTCACCTTGGCTGTGACTGCCAACGAAAGCGTGTCGACCTCATAAACAGCCCCCTTTGGAGCATTGACATCTATCAGCACAGGGCCGACATAGCTGCTGACATACGCCTTGCCTCGATGGAAACGGATGTAACGGCAGTTGGGAATATCCACCTGCCCGATTCTCACTCCGCTGCGGCTGTCTAGCACCTCCACCTTATGTGAACAGTTGACCACGACATACAACTTTGACCCGTAGATGCCGATGTCATTGCCGACATCTCCAAGTTCCTTGATTACGTTGGGGTTGCGTTCGGCATATATGTTGCGGGAATAAAGCCCGGTGAAATAGTCGAAATAGTCGAGGCTGCATTTGTTGGAGCCCATGTTCCCTTCGTTGACAAGATAGAATCCCCGGATAGCGGTGTCAGGCGACGGAGTCTCCGGGATGATGTCATACTCCGTGGGCACCACGAGCTCGTCTTCACGACAGCCCGTGACGCACAACAGGAGCGGCAGAAAATAAATAAATATTTTGTTTTGAATTCTGGTCATTATATTTCAACTGTTAAAGTTACCCGGTAATTGCGTTTCGGCATGGGATAATTGAGAATCACATCGTAATCCTGGCTGAGGAGATTGTTAACCTCCAACAGCCCTCGCAATGCGACCCGTCCAAGACGGAAATCCTTGCTTATGGAGACATCGCTGGTATACCAGGGCTGAGTATAGTTATATCTGATGTTTTCCTGTTGGTTGTACCTCTCCCCTACATATATCCATGAGTAATTGAGCCCCCATCCTCGCCACTGTGCATTGATTACCGCCGAACCTGAATGGCGAGGGATATAGGGAATCTGGTCACGGTAATAATTGTCGGCCGGATTGGTCACATCTATCGCCCGCTGGAACGTGTATTGCAGACGTCCTGTGACATAAAACTCAGGCAATGGGTTGACTGTGAGCATACCGCTGACATCAACGCCTTTGATGTCGACAAGCCCGAGATTCAACATCGTCCATCTGAACTGCTGCCCTTTCGGGTACGCGACGATTTTGTCTTTGACCTTGTTGTAATATATGTCTGTAGTCACCTTTACGGCAGAGATCAACCCTCGTGAAGAATGGTCATACACAAGCCCGAAATTATACTGTGTGACACGTTCCGGGGTCAACTTTGAATTGCCCATATCAGCATAATACAGGTCATTGAATGTCGGCATCCTGAATGACTTCTTGTAAAAGAAACGCATTGAGAAGTCACGGTTGCGCAACGGGTTGAATGTCGCGAAGAACGCCGGAGTCAGCACCTTTTGGTCTTCAGGTGCCTGCTGGCCGTCCAGAGTGTCATGTATGAAAGTCGCGAGCAGGCTTCCCTGCATCCTCAGTCGGCCGAAATCCATCGAAGTGGCCACTGAGAGGAAATTGCTGATTCTGTCAGGCTTGGCGAAGCCATACATATCGGCGTCCAGCGAGTTCCACATAAAGTCATAGCTTGCCGACGCCTCCCACCATTCAGCGATGCCAAATTCATGGGCTGTCGACACATATATCTCCTTCTGCTTGTACAGGTTGTCGATTTTCACCTGCTTGTCATCGTTGTTGACATAATGGGTGCGGTAAAACGCGTATTTGACATTGTTGAGCATGGCCCACCGGCCAAAATGCCCGGTGTAGCGTCCCTGCACAAACGAGTTGGTGTCCCAGATTCTCTCGCCCCGACGCCATACATTGTTTACTATCGCACCCGGCACTCCTCGCTCTGAATTATAATTGTAAGCCTTGAAATGCCATGAGCCGCGGGTGAGTGTCCCGTTGAGGTTCAATTCGAGACGTGTTGCGTTGATGTCACCGTTCTGCCTTACGGCGGTGGTGTCATATGCCAGCTCCCCCGCCGGGTTGACTCGCCGGTAGCGAAACTTGTATTTCCCACTCGAGTTGACCCACTCGGCGCTCAACTGGGCATTCACGCGGTCTGAAAGTTTAAGCTCGACAAGGGCCGAGGGATTTATGAGGTCGAAAGAACCAAATCTGACCGTGGCACGGGCATGGTATGTCTCGTCGTCTTCAAACCGAGGGGCACGGGTGCGCATATATATGGTGCCGGCCGATCCAAAGTCCTTTGCAGGCTGGAGGATGCGGCTTTTCTGACCATTGTACAAGGAGATTTCCTCCATGTTGTCGAGAGAGAACTGGCCGAGGTCTATCTGGCCGTTCTGCGCATTGCCAAGTTCAACGCCATCATACACGACTCCGGTATGATTGGTGCCCATCGATCGGATATTGACGGTCTTGATACCGCCTACTCCACCGTAATCCTTGACCTGCACACCGGAAAAATACCTCAGCGCGTCTGCCACGCTGTTGGAATTTAGCCTGCGCAGCTCCGCGCCCGACAATGTCTGTGCCGGGATTATGTCATCCGACGGACGACGGGCCGTGACCATGACTTCGTTAAGATGCAACACGGTGTCAGCGCTTTCAACCGGCCCATCGGCAAAAAGGCATATAGGGACAAGCATCGCAGCCTGCAAGGCCACGACACGAAAGGGTCTTGTTTCCAAAAAAACTGATATGAAATGGGCTTTGTGGCCCGTTTTATAAAGTTTACCCATAATCCCGTAGGTTGTCATGTTTCCGAAACGGGAGGTCTTCTGACTTGTCCCGGTCTTCCGCGCCTTCTCGGAGAAGCAAAGCCTCCAATGGCATCATGCAGAAAACCATACTGCCGCACAAGCGGCGCAGGACTCACAGCAGCGGGTACTGTCCCCGAATCTCACGGGGTTCCCTTTTCCGTTTCGACCGCAAAGTTATGAAAAATCCGTCACTTCTCGAAATTCAGGACAGGAAATCTATCGTGAGCGGATCAAAATCTTCAAGATTGACCGGAAGGTTGTCTGTGGTGGCAAGCGTGTGAATCAGCCTGGCTGTGAACCTTATGCCCCTCCACCTGAAATGGTCGTCAACCGAGTGGCATTCCTCTTTGGCCTTCTCTATGGCATCACTCAGATTGGCGGCTTCTTCTTTTCTGCCTAACCGCAAATAAACCGATGCCAGAAGGATGTAGTCTGTCATAGAGAAGAACCCAGGCCGCGACGCCGGACAGGAGATGTCTCCCGACACCTGCTCAAACACCTCGGCATAACGCTCATACATACGCGCGTCATATAATGTGTGCAGGTAAAAGTCAATCCAGGTTGTTATCCCTATTTTCTTATGGTAAAAGTCAAGAGCCTTGGCGGCAGCGCGGAACTTCTCCTTGTCCATTAACGCCATCGCCATCATACGCCAGTCCTTGCCGTCTGTCCTGCCTTTGTCTATGGCTATCTGGAGATAATCCTCAAGATTGTCTGGTTCAAGTTCGAGTATGACCGCCAATGGATCACCAGCGCCGGCCGTGGCGACATCATTGCGGAGCATCATGGCATACAGGTCACATGCCTCTTTTATCCGGTTTTCCCTTGCGTAAGCCTCTGCCAGGCCTTCCAGCGCGAAATTGTTGAAGGGTTCGGACTCGAGAATCTCCGTAAGCACCTGTATCGCTTCCTGGCGCTTCTCCGGCATCACGACCATGATCACTCCGCGAGTGAGCCTGGCGTTGAAGTGCTCAGGGTCAATGGCCAGGGCGTAATCCACCGCAGCCAATGCGTCCTCTGAATGCTCAAGGCCGAACTCTATGCGCGCGAGCAGCAACCACGCCTCTATATCGAAAGGAGCCATTTTTGTCAGCTCTTCCGCAATTTTCCGTGCATCTTCCTGAAACCCCACCCCATCTTTCAGGGTCTCGGCCGCCTCAAAGGCAAATCCCCGAGGATCCTCAGCCATACGACTTATCTCGGGATAATACTTGACAAGCAATCCCCTCTGGTCGGTCTCACGCAACAGGTCTATGATTTTCAACACAGACTCGCAATCGAGCGATTGATATTTCCTGACAATGGCTTCAAGGTACGGAGCGGCATCTCCTGCAGGATAGCAATTCACGCCCATCCGCAAGACATCCCACAAAGCAGTCTCCCTACGTCCCTGGCGCGAAGCCATATCATTGGCCGCATCCTGGGAAACATACGACAGGAAAAACGCCATACGCTCGTCAAAATCCCGGTTTTCAGGATAAAGGCGCGCGACCGTAAGGAACACGAACATCTGCACCATCGCGTCGCCCTCATCCTGAGCGTAATCATAGATGTCGAGCAACTCGTTGATTTCGTAATAATCTATGAGCGCCCCGCTCTCCACCTCCTGGCGGAAGCGGTCATAGAGCGAGCGCATATATTCTTCGTCGGATTTACGGGATTCGTCGTCGTTATACATTCTTTTTCTGAGCCTTCTCCCAGCTGTCCTTCAGCGCGATGGTGCGGTTGAAAACCAGCTTATCAGGAGTGGAGTCAACATCGGGAGTAAAATATCCGATTCGCTGGAACTGGAATTTTTCTCCGGGACGGGCATTCTCGGCTATGAAAGGCTCAACCTTGATGCCTTCGACCACTTTGAGCGAATCGGGGTTCAGCAGGTCGCGGAAATCGCCATCTTCCGCCGATGGATTCTCCACATTGAAGAGGCGGTCATAGATGCGCGCGGTGGCATCGACTGCGTGAGCGGCAGACACCCAGTGGAGTGTGCCCTTCACCTTTCGTGACGCGCCTGCCATTCCGCTGCGGCTTTCGGGGTCATACGTGCAATGGATTTCCACGATGTTTCCATCTTCATCCTTGACCACATCGGTGCATTTGATGATGTAAGCACCTTTCAGTCTGACTTCTGCCCCTGGAGCAAGACGGAAGAATTTCTTGGGAGGATTCTCCATAAAGTCATCAGCCTCGATGAATATCTCACGGGAGAATGGCATCGAATGCGTTCCGGCTGTGGCATCCTCAGGGTTGTTCTCCATCTCCACCATTTCAGTCTGCCCCTCGGGGTAGTTGGTGACAACAACCTTCACCGGGTTCATCACCGCCATAGCGCGGGTTGCGATGGCGTTCAGGTCTTCACGGACAGCATGCTCAAGCAAAGAGACTGAAATCATTGCCTCTTCGATTTTAGTATAACCTATACGGTCGATGAAGTTTCTCACAGCCTTGGAAGTGAAGCCACGGCGGCGCATTCCCGAGATTGTGGGCATACGGGGATCATCCCAGCCAGCCACCAGACCTTCCTGCACAAGCTGCAGCAGCTTGCGCTTGCTCATCACCGTGTATGTGAGGTTGAGGCGGTTGAACTCAATCTGGCGGGGACGGTAGGAGCCATCGGTCAGAAAATCCACGAAGTAGTCATACAGCGGACGATGGGGCACAAACTCCAGTGTGCATATCGAATGGGTCACTCCCTCAAAGAAGTCGCTTTGACCATGCGCGAAATCATACATCGGGTATACCTTCCACTGCGTTCTGGTACGATGATGAGGGGTCTTGATGATGCGGTACATGATGGGGTCGCGGAAGTGCATATTTGATGAGGCCATATCTATCTTGGCCCTAAGCACACGCGATCCTTCCTCAAACTCCCCTTTGTTCATCCGCTCAAACAGGTCGAGGTTTTCCTCCACCGGACGGTTTCGGTAGGGGCTGTCAGTCCCGGGAGTCGTGGGTGTTCCTTTCTGGGCGGCGATCTCTTCGGATGTCTGGTCGTCGACATATGCCTTCCCCTCCTTGATCAGCCTCACAGCCAAATCATAGAGCTGGGGGAAATAATCCGACGCGTAACGCTCATTCTCGCCCCAGTCGAACCCAAGCCAATGAATGTCATCACGGATGGCATCCACATATTCGGTGTCCTCCTTGGTGGGGTTGGTGTCATCAAAGCGCAAGAAACATTTGCCGCCAAACTTCTCGGCGGCTCCGAAGTCCATGCAAATGGCTTTCGCATGGCCGATATGCAGATAACCGTTGGGCTCCGGCGGGAAGCGCGTCTGCAGCCTTCCGCCATTCTTACCCTCCTTGAGGTCATCGACAATCATCTGTTCTACAAAACTAAGCCCTTTTGCTTCTTCGGGCATTTCTGCTTCGATTTTTTCAGCCATAATGGAACAAGTAAATTTTAGGGTGCAAATATACGCAGTTTTTTTCATTCTACTTGCAGATTTCGGGATTTATTTCGAAATTTGCGCCCGCATTACATCAAAACAATCCTTAACGACAATGTTGCAGTTCGCCACAGATGATTCAAGCCGGCATACTGTCGAGGAGCAGGTTTCCCTCGCCCTCAATGCCGGATGCCGATGGATTCGCGTAACAGGCAATCCCTCGGAAGACGCCATTAGGAGTCTTATTGCCCCATGCCAGGAAAATGACGCCATATTGGTGCTTGACAACGACATTGACCTTGTCGACCGGCTGAGAATCCACGGCCTGCATCTTACCGAATGGACTCGCGGAAGCCTGATTGAGGCAAGGGAGAATCTGGGCCCGCATGCGATAATAGGGGTCAGCTGCTCCGACCCCGCACTTCTTGGAGAGCTTGCCGGCCTTGACATCGACTACCTTGTCGCATATGCTCCCGCAGGGCAAAACCAGGAAGATTTCTACATCAACTTTATGGAATGCCTCAGAAGCGCCAGCTCAGAGATACACCCGGTGGCAGGCGGCCCGATTCCGGTATCGCTGTTCCCAGCCATCCTCGCCACTGGCATTGAAGGATTTGAGCTGCCTGGCAATGTGGCCGACGCTCCAGATTCATCCGCGTTCATACAACTGGCGATGCAGTCGCTTGGATAACTAAATCATTGATTCTCGAGTATGAAGTTCATAGGAATCATCCCCGCGCGTTATGCCTCCACACGCTTCGAGGGGAAACCGCTCGCCGACCTGGGCGGGAAAACCGTGATAGAGCATGTGTGCGCACGGGTTTCCTCAGTGCTTGATGACTTCGCAGTGGCCACTGACGACATCAGAATCTTTGATGCCGTCACAGCTTTCGGCGCAAAAGCAGTCATGACCTCCACCGAACATCGCAGCGGAACAGACCGCTGTCTTGAGGCTTATGACAACCTGTCGAGCGACGCAGATGTGGTCATCAACATACAAGGCGACGAGCCGTTTGTCGACCCGGGGCAAATCAGGCAAATAATGGACTGCTTCACCGACGACTCCACCGACATTGCCACTTTGGCACTCCCCTTCCCCAAGAATGGCACATACGCAGAGCTTGAGAACCCCAACAAGCCGAAAGTGGTGATGGACTCCCGCAACAACGCATTGATGTTCAGCCGCTCGGTCATACCATATCTCCGGGGGCACGACCATCAGCAATGGCCGTCCACGGCAGATTATTTCACCCATATAGGGATGTACGCGTTCCGTATCAAGACGCTCAGGGAAATCACCCGATTGCCTCAGTCGCCCCTCGAAAAAGCCGAATCGCTCGAGCAGCTCAGATGGCTGCAAAACGGATACACTATAAAAGTAGGCATAACCGACAGGCAGACCATCGGAATCGACACCCCTGCCGACCTTGAAGCCGCCAAGGCATTGCTCGAAAATCTCAACTGAAAAATTCACAAACAAGATGCTTGACCGCTTGACCGCTCCAGCCGTTTCGGGCTTCCCACGGCTGTCTCTCCCTGAATTCAACGAAAAACTGCTACCTGACAATATCAGGCTGCGCACACTGGACTCCGGCGAGGAAGCGGTCACCCGACTGTCAATCCTGTGGCCTGCCGGGTTGGTTGACTCGGGTTCTCCTGCGGCATATGGACTCACGGCAAACATGCTGCCTGAGGGTTGCTGCGGGATGTCGGGAAAAGAGGTGTCTGACATTCTTGAGTCAAACGGAGCATGGTTAAAAGTTTTTCCATCGCAGCACTCGACCCTCCTTGTACTCCATTCGCTCAACCACACGGCCCCAAGTGTGTTCCCACTTGTCGGCAAGATAATCTCGGCTCCCGACTTCCCGGAAGAGACGTTTGACACCCTGAAGAAAAAAGGGGCGGCCGAAAAGGAAATCGCATCACGCAAGCCATCTTACCAGGCGACCATGATTGCCCGACAGGCCCTGTACGGCCCAAAGCATCCATTGGCCAAAGTCGTCACTCCTGATGATATATTGTCTGTCAGGCGCGAAGAGCTGTCAAGGCTCCATTCCGGCATCATGCTTGCCAACAAACCTGTGGTGTTCCTTTCCGGCAAAGTGACCCCTGATATCGAAAGCATGCTGACAGACACTATCCGCGCTATCCCTTTCGACGAGTCGGCCACCGGGAGAATCAACAAGACGCTCTACCCAACGCCTCCCCTCTCCGACAACAAGACTTGCCGCAAAGACCTGCCCGAATCGCTCCAGACCGGAATAAGGATACAGATTCCGACAATCGGACGCTCACACCCTGACTATGAGGCGTTGCGTTTCGCCGTGGTGGCTCTGGGAGGGTACTTCGGCAGTCGCCTTATGGCAAACATACGCGAGGATAAGGGCTACACCTACGGCATAGGAGCAAGCCTCGTGCCGTCCCTGGATGGCTCCAACGTGGTAATCAGCTGCGAGTGTGACAACCGTTACACCGAAGCCGTCGTGGAAGAAATCAATCGGGAAATAGCAAAGATGGCCCGGGAGGAAATGAACATCGAAGAGATCGAGACCGTCCGCAACATCATAATTTCCAACCTCGCCGGAATCCTCGATTCGCCGTTCTCGATTTCAAGCTATATGGAGCAAGCCGAATCTTTGGGCCTGACCCGGCATGCATATGCCACGCAATTCTCCGAGGCGCTGGCAATGACACCTGGACGAATCCGGGAAATGGTGTCCAGATACCTCCTGGACGCCCCCTCAGTGACCGCATTGGCTGGAGGCAAGCCCGATTAGCATCTTTTAACAGCCCTTATTGCGTAATATTTCGTAACTTTGTATGAGAATACAATAACCCAACAGATACATCAAAATAATGAAGAAAAGCGCTTTGCAGAAAGCACGTGCCGCTTACCAGCCCAAGCTGCCTATCGTGCTCACAGGCCCCGTGAAAGCAGTAGAAGGCCATCCCACCCAGTCGGTTGCCGACCAGGAGGACATCAAAAACCTCTTCCCCAACACTTACGGTCTTCCCGAACTCAAATTTGAGAAGACCTCATCCTCGGCTCCCTCCAAGCCCATCAACGTAGGCGTGATTCTGTCTGGCGGACAGGCTCCTGGCGGACACAACGTGATCAGCGGCCTCTTCGACGGCATCAAGAAAGTCAACAAAGAGTCAAAGCTTTACGGTTTCCTCATGGGCCCCGGCGGCTTTGTGGATCATCAGTATGTCGAGCTCACCTCGGCCATCATCGATGAGTTCCGCAACACTGGCGGTTTCGACATCATCGGATCAGGCCGCACCAAACTTGAGACCAAGGAGCAGTTTGACAAGGGTCTTGAAATCCTCAAGGAACTCAACATATCCGCGCTTGTAATCATCGGTGGTGACGACTCCAACACCAATGCCGCCGTCCTTGCCGAGTATTACAAGGCTATCAATGCCGGTGTGCAGGTGATCGGCTGCCCCAAGACAATCGACGGTGACCTCAAGAACAATGTGATTGAGACATCTTTCGGTTTCGACACCGCCACCAAGGTTTACTCCGAAGTAATCGGAAACATACAGCGCGACTGCAACTCCGCAAAAAAATACTGGCACTTCATAAAGCTCATGGGACGCTCCGCAAGCCATATCGCCCTTGAATGCGCCCTCCAGACCCAGCCCAACATCTGCATCATCTCTGAAGAGGTCGAGGCCAAGGACATGAGCCTCCAGCAGGTTGTCGATTATATCGCCGACATCGTGGCAAAACGCGCTGCCGCCGGCATGAACTTCGGCACAGTACTCGTCCCCGAGGGCCTCATCGAGTTCATCCCCGCCATGAAGCGCCTCATCGCCGAGCTCAATGACCTCCTGGCAAAAGACAGCGAGAAATTTGCACAGCTCGATGGAGCAGCCCAGCGTGAATATATCATCAAGAATCTCTCGGCAGAGAACGCCGCAGTCTACGAATCGCTGCCCCACGGCGTTGCCCGCCAGCTCAGCCTCGACCGCGACCCCCACGGCAACGTACAGGTTTCGCTCATCGAAACCGAGAAACTTCTCTCTGAGATGGTAGGCAAGCGCCTGGCCGAATGGGCCGCCGAAGGGAAATTCAACGGCAAATTCTCAGCTCTCCACCACTTCTTCGGATATGAGGGCCGTTGCGCCGATCCTTCCAACTTCGACGCAGACTATTGCTACGCTCTCGGCTTCAACGCCGCATGCCTGGTGAAAGCCGGTGTGACGGGCTACATGTCTTCTGTCCGCAACCTCACCAAACCCTCGGTGCAGTGGATTGCAGGCGGTATTCCCATCACAATGATGATGAACATGGAACGCCGTCACGGCCAGATGAAGCCCGTGATACAAAAAGCGCTTGTACATCTCGACGGTGCCCCCTTCCTCAAATACGCTTCCAAGCGTGATGACTGGGCGGTGAACACCTCTTATGTATATCCCGGCCCCATCCAGTACTTCGGCCCTGCTGAAGTCTGCGACCAGCCGACCATGACGCTCAAATACGAACACCAGGGAAAATAATTCCTGATTGCATCGCGTATAAAACGGCGACATACTGACACAAGACACTTACTCACAGCTTGCTTAGAAGAATGGAGCTGCCGCCGGAAAATCCGGCGACGGCTCCATTTGTTTCAATATGTTCCAAAACGACAAATCCCAACAAACACTCCACCACCTTAATTTGTTCAGTATCCGTCCGAAAAAAGCCGACTTGATTATAGATTTTCAAGTCGGCATTA
>CATZGB010000005.1 GCA_958418815.1 uncultured Bacteroidales bacterium
GCTAATGCCGACTTGAAAATCTATAATCAAGTCGGCTTTTTTCGGACGGATACATTGAAGCCATTCAGGCTGGCATCGGATTCCTCCCGGTCGGCATTGATTCATCCCGGTCTGGCATCAGGTTCGTCAACGAATCCGGAGGATTCATTAACTATTAGCCCCGGGCTGGCGTGCGGGAGCCCCTTGCGGGTGACCAAGCGGCAACCCGGGGGTGCCGACATCAGGCGTGAGATTCTGTAAGAATCTTTTATATAGATTACAGGCGACATCTATAAAAGATTCTTTCAGAATCCCACGCCTGGCGTATTTACCGGGGGTTACCGGCCTGTCGGCCGCCAACCCCCGGCTAATAGTTAATGAATCCTTCGGATTCGTGGACGAACCACACATAGGGGGATTTCTAAGGCTGCCATTTCTAAGACCGCCATTTCTAAGACCGCCATCTCTAAGGCCGCCATTTCTAAGACTGCCATTTCTAAGACTGCTATTTCTATAACCGTCATTTCTATAACCGCGATACCTAAAACCGCTCAAACCCGCTCAAACCCGCTCAAAACGGTCAGTTAGATATTTTTGCCGGACACCGATATCTTTTTTTGTGTTGCCTTGTGCCTCCTATGGTGTTACCGCGACAGATGGTATGCCGCGAGAGCCTTGAGAGGGGCAGGTATGATGACTGGTGAGCCAAGTCCGAAGGCCGCGCATGTCTCGGCCAGTATCTCTGAAAAATGGAATGCGATGGAGCCGACAAAGCCTATCGGCATGCTGGCGCAGTTGACCGTAGCCTGTCCCTCGGGAGATGCCGAGACGGGGAGGTTGGCGGTGAGGAAATCGCGGAATGAACCGGCCACAAGCCTCCGCATTGCCGGATGGGAGATATGCTTGCTTATGAAGGGGCAGAGAGATGCGAGGAAACGGTTTGCGCCCGGCTGACGGTAGACTTGTTGTATGATTTCGGCCTTCGACAGGTTGTATGTGAGGTTGAAATCCCTGACAATCTCATCGGGGAGCAGTCCGGGATGTTTGAACACCAGGTTGACGAGGTTGCGTCCCATGACGGCTCCGGAGCCTTCGTCACCGAGGATATATCCCATCGGGGGAGTGTTTAGGGTGATTGCATTGCCGTCATATATGCCGCAATTAGAGCCGGTGCCGAGTATGCAAACTATGCCCGGATTGCGGCCGAACAGGGCGCGAGCGGCTCCCAAAAGGTCTCCTTGAATCTCAATCTCGGCATCGGGGAGGATGACTCGCAGAAGGGAGAGAAGACGGCGGTCTGTGTCGCCTCCGATACATCCGGCCCCATAGAAATGCAGGCGCGTGATGTTGGCCCCGGCGATTGCAGGTGCAAGCTCGTCTGACAGCAGACGGGCAATCTCCTCTGTTGGGGTGACGGTGGCGTTGAAACCTGTGGTGCGGAATACGCGTGTGTCGTTTGAGGCGTTGTCGCTCCGGTCAGTGTGGATGATTGCCCATTCCACCTTGGTGGAGCCGCAGTCGGCGATTAGTGTCGGCATGGTGTGGTTCAATACAAGTGATACTTCTCTTTGGAAGCCTTGAATGACTCAAGGTCGCGGTTCCAGAGCGGCAGCAGGTCGGCCACCTTGTAGTTCTTGAAGAACACCGGCCTGACCTTTTTCGAACCTGTCACCTTGTCAAACATTGACAGGCGTTTCACCGGCGCGTCTGCCAGGGCCTTGTGGGCCGGATAAAGCTCGGCGAGGGCCTCCATCACATAAAACTGTATGAGGGTCAGCGGGGCCGCGTCGTAGTCGGTGATGTACAGCTCCACCCCCTGCAGGTTCTCGCCCCGTTTGAAGCCGTAATAAGGCTTGTAGTGTATCGGCCTGAAGGCTACCCCCGGAATATCCATCCCGTTGAGTTTGGCGGCCAGGCGCGAGGCGTTTATCCATGGCGCGGCGAATGTGCGGAACGGCAACGTGTAGCCTACCCCGATAGAGAGATAGTCGAGTTCGCCGGCGATGCCGGTGGCGGGATAATATATGGCTGTCTGCGGGGTCGGGATGTGGGGGGAGGGGAGCACCCAAGGCATGGCGGTGTCCTCGAAGAGCATTCCGCGTTCCCATCCATCCATCCTGACCACAGTCAGGTTGAGCGGCTTGTCGGTTTTCAGCATCCCCTCCCCGACAATCATCTTAGCGAGTTCGCCGGGGGTGAGGCCGTAGATGTATGGCACCGGGAGGTAGCCCACAAACGATATGTCGTCAGGGTCGGTGCAAAGCCCCTCCACCTTGTTCCCTCCGAGTGGATTCGGACGGTCAAGCACCACGAACTCCTTGCCCAGGCGCGCGCATTGCTCCATGGCCATGGCCATCGTGGATATGAATGTGTATGAGCGGCAGCCATTGTCCTGGATGTCATAGACCAGTGCGTCTATCCCGTTTAACATCTCTGCCGTGGGTTTCTTTGTGGCCCCGTAAAGGGAATAGACCTTCACGCCGGTGGCCGGGTCGACAGTGTTGCCCACGGTCGCGCCGGCCGTGATGTCGCCGCGCACGCCGTGTTCGGGGGCGAACAACGCCACCAGTTCCACCTCGGGAGCCTCCTTGAGTATGTCGATGGTCGCCTTAAGCGAATTGTCAACACCGGTCGGGTTGGTGATGAGGCCCACACGTTTCCCTCTCAGTGCTTCAAAACCGGAGTCGCGCAGGACCTCCACCCCGGGCTTTACCCGGAACTCCTGCCGTTCCTGGGCACGGGCCGGCCATGCCATCACAGCAATCAGCAATGCGAATATGAAATGTCTCATGTCAATGTCATTTAGTATGGTTTGATTGACTTGCCATGCGGAGTCGCAGGCGGTCGGCGGCTCACCGGTCTTTCTCCTTCCGCCCGAATTCAGGCGAAACCTTGATGAGATGGCAGACACCTATGGTGGTGACGCAGCAGGCGATTGTCAACAGGAAGAAATTCAGATAGCCGAGATGGTCGGCCAGCCACCCGGCGACAAGCCCTGGAATCATCATGCCGAGGGCCATGAAGCCGGTGCAGATGGAGTAATGGGCGGTCTTGTAGCGGCCTATCGAGAAGTAAATCAGATAAAGCATATAGGCCGTGAAGCCGAATCCGTAGCCAAACTGCTCGATGAACACGCAGGCGTAGACCTCCCACAGCGACGTGGGCTGCCACCACGCGAGGTAAACGAAAGTCAGGCAGGTGAGTGACATGCTCCAGGCCATCGGGTGGAGCCATTTCCTCAGTCCGCCGCGTGCCGCGGCCAGTCCGCCAGTGATGCCCCCGAGCATCAGGCCGATCACACCCACCGTGCCGTAGGCGATGCCTACCTGGTCGGCGTCAAGCCCCATTCCCCCCGAGGCCGAGGAGTCAAGCAGGAAAGGGGGAATCATCTTCACCATCAAGGCTTCGGGCAGACGGTAAAGCAGCATGAAGAGAAGGGCCACCCCCACCCCCGGCTTGCGGAAGAAGTCTACGAATGTGTCGCAGAAGTCGGCCAGCACCTCGGCTCCGCTGCGCGGGGCACGGTATGTGTCGGCTTCCGGGCGGGGAAGTATGAACCAGTGATACATGGCGACGGCGAAGAAAAATACCGACATTATGGCGAAAATCGCAATCCATCCCCCTGTGAGGGTGGTGTATCGCTCGTTTACCCAGGCCGCCAGCACGACAAGCGCTCCCTGGCCGACAACCATCGACACACGGTAGAACAGGCTGCGGATACCGACAAACATCGATTGCTGATGTTCGCTAAGTCCCAGCATGTAGAAACCGTCGGCGGCGATGTCATGGGTGGCCGAGGCGAACGCCACCAGCCAGAACACCGCCAGGGTGGCCTGGAAGAAGCCCGATGTCGGCAATGTGAATGCGATGAGGGCAAGCCCGACGGCGATGGCCGTCTGCATCGTCACCACCCACCACCGCTTGGTGCGGATGATGTCGACAAACGGGCTCCAGAAAGGCTTTATCACCCACGGCAGGTAGAGCCAAGAGGTGTAGAAGGCCAGGGCGGTGTTGTCTATCCCGAGACATTTGTACATGATGGCCGATATGGTCATCACCGCCATGTAAGGCAATCCTTCGGCGAAATATAGGGTCGGCACCCACCACCAGGGTGACTGGCGGCGGCTGACGCTGTCAGCGGTAGAGAGTGATGAGTTCTGCATCTGTGAAGTAATGGTTTAGTATTGATATGTGGCCTGCTCCTTGCGCGGCCATAGCGGCTGCCCCGATCTGACACATCCCGACACCGTGGCCCCAGCCCCGGCCCGAGATTATGAATCTCTCAGGAACCTGGCCCTCTTTCGCCGGCCGGCCATCTTTTCCGAGTGCTGTTACCTCGAAAGCCGATGACTTGAGGTGGGACGGCGACAGCACACGGCGTATTTCAAGTTCTTTGCCGACAATCAGCGAGTCTTTTGTGCCTTTGACCAGCAGGCGGGTGACACGTCCCGATTTTCCGCGCGACAGGGGACGCAGGCTTACAACCGGCCCCACATCTATCCCGGTTTTCCCGGCTATCAGCGTGGCCGCGTCATCCTGTGTCAGCGATTCCTCCCAACGGTGGAATCCGGGTGAGTCGAGGTCATAGCCGTTGAGGATGGAGGCCAGCAGCCCGGCATCATCGGTGGCGCATAGGCAGCGTCCCTCCGGGTCGGTGTCTGCCACGCTGCGCAGGTATGGCACATCCGCGTCCTCCCAGGCTGATGAATACTCCTCGGTCATCCCGCTGCAGCATTTCGAGAAACGCGCGTCGCACACCTTGCCGTCGTAGGCCAGCACTACGCCACGGGTCTCCCTGACGGCCTGTTCCACCGCCGGTGACGCGGCCCTCGAGATACCCTGGTATCGTTGGCAGTGGTCATCGGTGCAGACATCAAACCGTGTGTGGGCTTCGCGGTCATACCACCGGGTGATTTCCCGGCAGTTGTGTTCCTTGTCGAATGTGATGCGGGTATGCGCGCCGTGTGAAGTCTCGCCGTTGCCCATGCGCCCCTTTTCGAGCATGGCAATCAGCCACGAGCGGGAGACAATGGCGTGGGCTTTCAGAAACTCGACCGGGGCTGTGGCTTTCATCTCGGATGAGACCACACTGAGGAGGTATTCCTCCAGGGCGACCTCATTCACCATCAGGCCGTCAGGATGGATGCGCAAAGCCCCTCGGAAACGTTGAGGCTCGACCCGCTCCCAATGGAATCCTATGCCTATCCTTACTTCAGGGATTGTGAAAGAGGCGTCGGCCGAGAGAGGGGTGAGCAACAGGCTGCCGTCGGGCTGCTCCGCGCGCCTGAACGGCCCGTGGAGCATATGCCGCGTGCCTACGGCCCCGAGGATGCCCGCCTGTATTACAGGCTCGCGGTCGGGGAGCGGTTGACTGACTGTTGGAGAGGCTGTCATTTTCCGTCAAGGAAATATGTGGTTTCGCGCAGAATCTTTTCCAGAGTCTCCCCGTCGAGCCGCTTGAAGTCCTCTTCCCTGGCAACTACGATGGAGCCGAGGATGTCTATCGCCCCCGGGGAAATCATGAAATGTTTCTCCCCCGTGCCGTAGCAAGCCGGACGGTGGGCGCGCCTGGGCACCACCATCACCTCCACTCCCGAGGTCTCGGGGGTGTAATATCCGTCTTCGTCGACATGGTTCTTCATGAACACGTTCACCCGTGGCTCATCCTCGCCGAGGTTCTCAGGCAGACTGGCGAGTTCGGTCATTATCTCATTCATCCGGCGGTCGAGCTGCTCCTTGTCAGGGGCGAAGAAGATATGCTTCTCATACGGGAGGTCATACCAGTTGTCGGTGTCGGCAAGCTCCGCGTCGTCAAGGCAGTGTATGGCCTGGAAATGCAGATGGTCGGGGGCGGAGGCCCCGCACTTCGGGCCGTTGTAGAAGACCAGCCAGTCGGGCATCTTCATGCAAAGGTCAAACATCGTGGAGTAACGGCTCGACCCGTCAGGCTCGTTGACATTGAGCCGCTGGGGCTGATGTGTGTCTGAGGCGATGGTGAAATGATGGCTGAAAAGGGGGTAGGGGTTGACAAGCAGGGAATATCCCGCCAGTATCGGGAGGGCCTGCTGGCATTCCGGCCTGTTTTCCGCGCAGAGGAAGCAGGGGCGGGCGGCCACAGAGGCGGCATCTGTCCTGGCCCCCGACGAGATGGCCCGGCAGGGATTGAACGTGGCCTTCATATCCTTATCCTCTATGAGGAAATCGCGTGTCTCAACCTGCTCCAGTCCGGCGAAATTCTTTTCAGCCAGAGGCCAGGCGGCGAGTTGCGAGTCGTGGAACTGTTCCAGCTGCCGGGTGATGTCGAGAATCCGCTCGCGGTATCGCGCCGAGACTTCGAGGTAAACCCGGCGACGGGCGGCAAGTTCGGTGGTGCGCAACCAGTCTTTGTAGATGTTGTTGGCGTTGACCCTTTCCTGGCTGAGGTTGGCGTCGGAGTTCCCCTGCCAACGGCGGCAGAGATACAGCGACTCGTAGATGCGTCCTATACGGTATTCGCGCGAGATGCGCAGTCCCAGGGCGTAGTCCTCGCCGTAGCTGACATTCGGCACCCCGATGCTCCTCAGCACCGGCGTGTGGAATGCCCGCGGGGCACCGAGCCCGTTGATGCGCAGGGCGTTGTTGTGGCCGTTGTCAGGAGTCCACTCCTTGTGGTCGATAAGCCCCGGAGGTATCGGATTGCCGTCGAAGTCGGTGAGTTCGTAAGAGCCGATCACCATGGCGCATCTCTCCCGGCGGAAGCAACCGACGATTTTTTCAAGGGTGGTGGCATCCTTGTATTTGTCATCGCTGTCGAGCTGTATGGCAAAACGCCCGCAGCGCGGGTCGCGCACGGCCAGGTCCCAGCAACCGCCGATTCCGAGGTCGTCGCGTGAGGGGATTATATGCACCACCCGCTGGTCTGAGGCGGCGATGCCGGCCACGATGTCGGTGGTGCCGTCGGAGGAGTGGTTGTCTACAACAATCACATTGAAGCTGAACCCGGCCTCCTGTGACAGCGCCGAGGCGATTGCGTCGGCCACGGTACGGGCGCGGTCGCGCACCGGGATGATGACCGAGGCCTCCACCGGGAAATCCCCTTCGGCGAGGTCGATGCTCTTTTCAGCCGGGGGAAGTATGGCCATCGTCTGGGTCAGATAGCGTGTGAAGACCTGTTCGCGCTCTTTCTGCACCGAGGCGTTGCGTGGATTGACATAGTCAAACTGCTTCTCCCCCGATGCGCGCAGGTCGCTTTCAGAGCTGACATACAGGTACTCCGGCAGGTGGTGGATGTGTTCAGCACCACGGGTGGCGGCAAGGAAAAGCCTGAGGGCGTAAAGGCCGCTGTGGTCAGACGGGACAGGGCCGTCCAATACCCATCCGTGGCGCGGCGCGGCATCCTCCACATTCACGAGAATCAAGGGGCCGAAGTCGAAATCATCCCTGACCGACCCCTCCTGGTATGGCGCAAGGGGATGGGGTGTCAACTTGCCCTCCTGGTCGAGAACGCGGTAGTCGCTGTAAAGGAGCGCCGCGTCTGTGTCGCGGGCCACCTGCAGCATTCTCCGCCGGCTCTCCCCGGACATGTCAATGTCATATCCGTCAAGTCGGATGAAGAGATATTCCATCCCCTCCTTGGAGGCCGCCTGCAGTTGGTTCATAAGCCGCGAGGTGGCAATTGTCGGGGAGACTGTGATTGTCTTGTGAGAGGTCTTTTCCATGGCTTTCGTGGATTGGTGATTGGGGGAGTGGAGAGATGGTTATTTGCGGGAATGGGGCACGGCGCGTGGCGCGTCGGGGTCGCGTCTGACCGGTTTCGGCACAGGCGCTTTGCCATCCTTTACCTGCTGGTCAGCCTGGCGCTGTTTGCCTTTGCCTTTCTCTTTCGATGCCTTTTTGTCTTTCTTCTTGGACTTCCCTTTTTTGCCCTGTTTTTCTTTCGGGTCAGGCAGGGGTGTGGGAGCAGGCTCGACTTTGGCCGGAGCCGGAGCCTCCGGCCCGATGAGGTAGCTGACCGCGCTGCCCACGAATCCCTCTCGCGCCGCGTCATCCTCCATGGCCTCTATCGGGAAAGAGGCGATGACGGTGCGCCCCGCCTTGTCGCCGTTATCCACGGCTATGGCGGCGGGATAGCCCGTGTCGGCATAGCGGGCAATCACCAGCCCCTGCTGGTCGGCCGGGATGATGGCTTGCGGGTTTCCGGCCCCGACCCAGTTGCCGTTGCGGAAAGAGGCAAGGGAGGAGGTGCGTACCACAGGCATACCCGGCATGATTTCACTCCCCTTGATTTCCATCGAGCGGGTGGCCACCGGAGCCTTGGGTATGGAATCATTGACCCCCTCCGTGAACGGTAGGTAGCCAAGGGTGTTGACGGCGAATGTCATCATCGAGTCACGGGTCAGGGAGTCAGCCTCGATGATTTCCGACGCGAGGTAAGAACCGGAGAGAAGCAGCTTGCCTCCGTCATTGAGGTATCTCTCCAGACGGTTGCGCAGGGCTTTGGGGAATGTCTGGAAATAGCGTCCGCGCGAACCTGCCTTGCGGGTGGTCTTCTGCAGCCCCAGGATGAGGTCGACAGCCTTGTAGGTCGATTTCCCCTCCTCGAAGGCTTTCAGGGAGGAGGAGACGAATCCCCGGCCTGCCTTTTTCAGGGCCTCGCCGTGGATGATGGTGTAGTCATGAGAGTTGCCGAGCCGCTCACGGGTGGCCTCGGTGTCGGCCGACGCCCCGAATCCGAGGTTGGAACCTGACAGTACTGATTTCGGGTCGAAATCATATTGCGCGCCTATGAAATGGACGTCGCGGCCATCGGGCACACCGTAGTTCTCCTCGAAATCAAATCCGGCGTAATCCTCGCCGTCGGTCCATTGCGGGGCCGACACGCGGGTGTAGCCGTTGACAATCTCCACCGACGGCATGCGGTGGCCGTTGTCATACAGGGCCAGCACCTCGGAGGGGAAAGAGACACCGCCGTCGTTGGCCGCCACGACATAGTAGGCGTGGATTTTGTCGTCATCCACGCGTGTTGTCCAGGATGGGATGTCGGTTTTGGCCACAGGATGGTAATGGCGGTCGGGGGTGGCCTCGTATATCACATAGCAGGTAGGTTTCGCCGAAGGTTCGATGGGGTCGTCGACCGGACGCCATGTCAGGGTGTAATACCCGTCGCCGTCGGCGTGGATGGCAAATGCCTCCACCGGGAGTGGCTGCACAGTGTATGGCTGGTTGTAACGTTCGGCCAGGAACCGGAGGATGCCTTTGTAGACGGCGCGTCCGACCAGAAACCGGAATTCCGGGTCGAGGGCATGCTTCATGTCCTCGAAGTTCTGGTGGGAGAGCAATTCCATGATCATGGCGGGCACTTTCGTCTCCCTGACTTCGTAATACCGTCGGTCGCGGTTGCCGCGCGAGGTCCAAGCCGGGTCGTAGAGCCGGCGAATGTCGTTTACTACCTGGGAGGTGACAGCCGAGGTCAAGTCGCGGTTGGCATACCTGGATGTGCCGTTGCCCAGCGGGTTTCCCCCGTCGGTCGAGTATAGCCCGAGGGTGCCGACGGTAGTCGAGTCGGTCTTGACTCCGGCGTCGGTGTGCAATGCCAGCACCATGTCGACAGGCACTTTCAGACCAAGCGAGTCGGGCAGCATCTCAGAGCCTCCGGTGAGCCAGTTGACCCACAGGGCACGCGACATGTAATCGTCCATATAGTCGTTTTCCCCCTTGTTGGGACTGTAGACCTCCTCGGGGAATCCAGCCCCCTGGAGATAATATCTCGCCCCCTCGAGGAATGCCGGATAACCCGACACGCGGGGTGAGCCGGAGCCTTTCTGTCGGGCCACCTGCCCCATGCCGCCTCCGATTTTAACCGCGTCGGCCGAGACGACCGCGTCATCGTCGGCCGAGACGTTGGAGAGGGTGACAAGTGGCTGGTTGCCGGGCCGGGAGGAGAAAGGATATGTGCCGATATAGACCCATGTGCCGCCCCCCATGCGCTGGTTGACGGTCACCTTCGACGCGCCGCCGAGATGGTTGACGGTGTAGACAGCGTCTGTGGCGCTGTTGGGGAATGACTTGTATGAGACATACACCGCGCGGTCTCCCTCTTCTGGCGAGGTGCCATACCATTGGGCAACCGACATGTCGGCTGAATCCTCAGGCTCGACCGTCTTCACCACCCCCGAAGACCCCATGAGGAACGGGTTGTCCCCCTGGAGGAGGTAATCGCCGCGATGGCCGAAACCGGTGCTGTCGGGCAATGCCTCCCATTTGTGGCGGCCGGAGGTGGTGGCGAAGCGTCCGTCGCCGCTGCTCCAGTCATGGTCGATTATGAGCGCTCGGTGGGAGAAATCCCTTTCGCGTGGCATCATGACATAGGCCCCGGCGTTTTCCAGCATCGGGACCACATAGGGGTCGACAAACGCGCGCGACAGCAGGTCTTCGACCGTGCCGAACAGGCGTGGCCGCTGCCACACCCAGGAGCCTGCGTAATATTTGCCGTGGCTGGGCCATAGGGCGATCGTGCGGCCGTCAAGGCCGTCGGGGGCATCCTTGACCTGCGGGAGCGTGACAAACGGTTCAGGCGCGTCGATGGGGCCTGTCGAGCCGAGGACCACCACCGGGAGGGCAGGGGCGGCAGATTTGCGTGATTTGCGGGTCTTGCGCGATTTGCGTTTTCGTGTGGTGTTTGTCTTGCGTGTGGTCTTTTTCCTTCTGGCGCTGGCGTAGAGGTCGTCGCCGCCAGATGCCAGCAGCAGGCCGGTGAGCAGCAGACAGGCGGCAAGTCGGAGGTATCTTTGCAAAGCTGAGGTCATTTTATCTTTTTGGTGTGCCAGGTGAAATTTCGGCGGTTGCTTGAGCCGCATGCGATGCGGCAACGCAGGTCGGGGAGCCATCGCCAGAGCATTTCCCACCAGAGCAGGGCGGGGGAGAGGGAGATGCCCAGTGTGCGCCCGGTGCGCATCCAGTTGACGGTCAGAGGAATCCATAGGGCCGGAATCGTGGCGGCAAACAGGCAGGAGGGGAACCAGTTGGGTAGCGAGAAGACAACCCCTGTGGCGACGGCGACCAGCCACAGCCACATCGCCAGTGTGCCGCTTCCCATCATTCGCCGCGCCCCTTTGGGGAGCCGTCTCTGGGTGAAGCAATGGCGCAGGCGCAGGTCGCGGTAGGCCGCTTTGGGCCTGTGGAAGCTGACCGACATCAATGCGTCAGGAGATAAAACAACCGAAGTGTTGTCACGGTTTGCGATCTGGTGGATAAAAATGTCATCGTCGCCGTTGTGGAGGTTGAGCGAGCGCGAGAACCCTTTGGCCTCGAAAAATGTGGCGCGGCGGTAGGCGAGGTTGAAGCCGATACCGCGGTAGGGGTGGCCGTTGAGGGCCGCCGAGAGCCAGATGGTGCCTCTGGCCGCCTCGTCGAACCTGAGCATGGGGCCGTGGAGGTCTTCGATGGCCGCCCATCCGAGGACCACCTCTGAGGCGGGGAACGGAGCGGCCATGCGGCGCAGCCAATGCTGTGAGGCGGGGCGGCACTCGGCGGTGGTCATCACCACCACCTCTTTCCTGGCGGCCTTGATGCCGAGCGAGACGGCCAGCTTCTTGCGGCTCAGGTTGTGGGCCTCGTCGGGGACGAAAGTGATGTAGAGGTTGGCGTGGCTCTGCCCGAGATGGTTGACCACGTCGGTCACCTCGTCGACCGAACCGTCATTGACCACTATCACCTCCATCTTCTCCACGGGATAATCCTGTGCGAGTATCTCAGGAAGGGTCTCGCGCAGCTCCGAGGCATTGTCGCGGGCGTAGACCACCACCGAGACCCCGGGAAGGCGGTCGTCGTCGGGAAGCGGGGCCTCCTCGGGGGGGCGCAGGCGGGTGAAACGCCGGTATACGGCAAGCAGATAAATCATGGCTGCCAGGGCCACACCGAGGCAGATCCATACCACAGGCAATATGTTGTCTAAAGCGAAATACATTACGGTCTGATTGGAAACGTAGCAACAAAGTTACGAAATTCCGGCATATTTCGGGATATGATTCCGGCTAAATTGACTAACTTTGTGGGTGAAAAGATAGCAAGACCGATATGTTGAAAGGATATGTCGAGATAGACAGGCTGAGGTTGCAGGCGTTTCACGGCGTGCTGCCCCAGGAGCGCGTGGTGGGCAATCTGTTTGAGGTGTCGCTCACGCTTGGATATGATATGGAGCAGGCCGCCGTCACAGACGATGTGGCCCACGCCCTGGACTATTCGCGGGTGGTAGCCGTGGTGTCGCAAGTGATGGCCGAGCCCTCGGCGCTGCTTGAGAATGTGTTGCTCAGGCTCAAGGAAAGCATAACCCGGGATTTCCCGGCTGTTACGGACGGACGGATAAAGCTGGCGAAACTGACCCCGCCGATTGCCGCCCGTATGGAGTCGGTGGCGGTGGCCCTGGAGTGGTGAGCCGCCGGCGTCAAGTCAAGAACTGAAAAATACAAGATACAATGAAGATAGACAAAGAGGCCGTCAAGGCCGAATTCATAGAGATGCTCAGGTCCACCGGGCGCGAGGGGGTGGACTATGTCCTGGAGGAAATCGAGCGCCTCGGCTTTTTCGAGGCCCCCGCGTCGGCCAACCATCACCTCAACGTGGAGGGTGGCCTGACGCTCCACTCGCTCAATGTGGCCAAATCGGCCCTCGCCGTATGGGAGGCGATGAAACCCCTCGACCCGACCCTCGAGAAGGAGGTGACGCGCGACAGCATCATCATATCGGCGCTGCTCCATGATGTCTGCAAGGCCGACATCTACCGCCGCTCGGTGAAGAAACGCAAAAACGCCCTCGGCCAGTGGGAAGACTCCGAGGGGTATAAGCTGACCTACAAGAATTTCCCGATGGGCCACGGCGAGAAATCGCTTGTGGTGGTGCTGTGCAGCGGTCTGGAGATGAGCGACGCCGAGATGCTGGCCATCCGCTGGCACATGGGCGCGTGGGGTGTCAACCAGCACAGCCTCGAGGATTGCAAGAGCTACGATGTCGCCCGCAAGCTTTACCCCCTGGTGTCGATAGTGCAGACCGGCGACTCGCTGGCGGCATCGATACTTGAGCGCGACGCCTCAGACCTCGACGACGCCTGATATTCAGCGTCAGCATCACCCGCGTCTGCCACGCCTTTCGAGGCGACGATGAAAAAAAACGGGGCGGCCTTTCAGAAAGGCCGCCCCGTTGGTTTTTAACCGGATTCAGATGGGGAAGATCACTTTGCTATTTTTGTAACCTGTGAACCCTGCACGCGGATGAACACGCCGTTGGCGGGATTCTCGACGCGCACACCCTGGAGGTTGTAGTATACCACGGGGGCGTTGGTGTCGTCGGCCTCCACATTGGCGATGGCCGAAGTGCCGCGCGAGAGGGTGATGGTGGTGTTCATGTTGCCGGCGAGGCTCTGGTTGTTGGCGTCGCTCCAGGTGTAATATTTGTCAGCTGCTCCGGGGAAGTTGAAGCCACACTCGGGGATGTTGATCACATGGGTCTCCTCGTCGTAGGTCGACGAGGTCAGCTCGGCTGTGATCTCTTCTTTGGAAAAGCCGAGAGAGAGGTAGTGGCCGGCGTAGTTTGTGCAGCAGATTTTGTTGGAGCCGGTCATGGCGCCGGAGAAGATCTGCGGGAACACAACGACGAACCCGGGATCGGAGAGTGAGAACACGATGTAGCCGTTGTCTTTCACCGCTTCGGCGGGGATGGGGCACTCGGCGGCCTTGTAGGGATTGTCAAGACGGTAGGTGCCCTCTTCGGTCAGGCTCTTCTGCACATTCACGGTCCAGGGCATGTCGGCGGGCAGCACGGGCACTCCTTGGATGTTGTAGGCGGTCAGCACCCAGCCATCCTCAAACACTGCGGTGCAGAAGTCTTCCCAGCCCTCGTTGGGGTCATAATTGGGGTCTACTCCGTTGAAGGCGTTGCGGTAAGACATCCACCAGTAGCCAGCAGACTCATTGTTGAAGTCGCCGATTGCCCAGATGTCAAGTTCGGGGAAGGTGATGTTGACGCCGTTGACTGTGCCGACAGATGCGCCTACGGAGCTTGCTCCGTCAAGGACGCTGCCCTCGTTGCTTACATCCTTGAGGTAGAAATAGTTGTCATCGCCAAACTGGTCTTTGCCGAGGTATTGCCTGTTGGGGATTGTGAGAGTCCCGTCCGAGGGGCTGAATGTGCCCTTCACCACGAAGTTCTGAGGCCATCCGGATATTGACACCTCTCCTGTGGCGGGATTGGTCACGGCGATTGTGATTGCCGAGGTCTGGGCTCCGCTCATGTTTGAGAGCAGTCCGGTGAAGTTGTATTCATACTCTCCGGCGATGGCTTCAACACCTTCGATCGGTTCGGTCGAACCCTCCTCCTCGATTTCGCCGAGGAATGTCAGCTTGTTCTCGTTGGTGATGGTCCAGTACATATAGTTGTCGGGATAGTTGCCGAATGTCCATATCTGGTACTGGGGGAAGATGATGTCCTTGCCGCTGATTGTGCCTGTGGCCCATTCCTGGTCCTCTATGGCCCCGTCGGCCCAGTTTGCGCCGTCGGAGTCCTTGAGGTAGAAGTATGTGGGCTCTCCAAACATATCGCCCACCTGCTGTATGTTTTTGATTTTCAGAGTGCCGGCTTCCGGGTCGATGAATGCGGAGGTCACGGTGCTTCCGCTGGGCCATCCTGAAATCTGGAATTGACCCGTCTCTGCGTCAATCAGAGTGAACTCCACGGTGGAGGTGAGAGTCTTGTGGTAGTCGAGCATGTCATAGCGCGACCATTCATACTCTCCAGCGAAGTTCTGGATAGCCCTGGCGCGTGAAGGGGCTTTTTTTGAGAGTTGCAATGCAGAGGTCTGCTGCTGGTAGTGAGAGGCCTCTTTCGAGATGTGACCGAGTGCCTGCTGGCGGCCTTCTGCGTTGGCGCAAAGCGCAACGGCAGCTGCAAGAGCGAATGTAAACTGACTCTTCATGTGACTATGATTAATAAGATAATGAATAGCTGGCCTTGGGCCAGGTCTGGTTTAGATTATCCATGGCTTTTACACAACCCGGCGAAAGACGCGTCACATAGCCGGGGTGTTCTAAATTCAGATTCCCAAAATTATGTAATAAGTTTTAAAAATGCAACAAAATTTTTTAAACTTAAATACATTTTTAGAATTGGGGGGGGGTAAATTGCAAATTATAATTAAAAGTGTGTAAAATGCTAACTCGTAACGATTGGCGCGACAAGATTGGCGGGTTGTGACAGGCATGAAGCCAATATGCTGGGAGGGGAAGCTAGGCGAGGGGCGTTGTCGAGCTTTGTTTTTGACGTTTTAAATGAAGATGAATAAAAATATATGGTCATTTTTGACATAGACGCTTGTATATAACTAAAAAAAACGTAACTTTGCGATTGATAGTTAACCGGGTCGTGTATTGATGGAATCTGAGACAGAAGCCGACCCGAAAGTTTCAATGGCTTTTATTCCAAGGGCCTATAAACAATAAACCGTTATGACAGAAAAACGTAAACGCTATTTTCTTGACGAAGAGGAGATTCCCCGTTACTGGTACAACATCCAGGCCGATATGGCCAACAAGCCTCTTCCCCCGCTCCATCCGGGTACCAAACAACCCCTCAAGGCTGAGGACCTGTATCCGATTTTCGCCAAAGAATGCTGCGACCAGGAGCTCAACCAGTCTGACGCCTGGATTGAAATCCCCGAGGAGGTGAGGGAAAAATACAAATATTACCGTTCGACCCCGCTTGTGAGGGCTTATGGCCTGGAGAAGGCGCTCGGCACCCCAGCCCACATATATTTCAAGAACGAGAGTGTCTCCCCGATGGGTTCACACAAGCTCAACTCGGCGATACCCCAGGCATATTACTGCAAGCAGGAGGACATCACCAATATCACCACCGAGACCGGCGCAGGTCAGTGGGGCGCGTCTTTGGCCTATGCCGCCAGCATGTATGGCATCGACTCGGCCGTATATCAGGTGAAAATATCTTATGAGCAGAAACCTTACCGCCGCAGCATAATGCAGACATTCGGGGCCCAGGTGACCCCCTCCCCCTCGATGTCGACCCGCGCGGGAAAAGACATATTAACTGTCAATCCCAATTACCAGGGGTCGCTCGGGACAGCAATTTCAGAGGCCGTGGAGCTGGCCCAGACCACTCCCAACTGCAAATATTGCCTGGGATCGGTGCTTAACCATGTCGCCCTCCACCAGACCGTGATTGGTCTTGAGGCAGAGAAACAGATGGAGAAGGCCGGCGAATATCCCGACATCGTAATCGCATGTTTCGGCGGAGGCAGCAACTTCGGCGGACTGGCGTTCCCCTTCATGCGCCATCGCATCGCCGGGGAGGAGGGAAAGACCCACACCCGTTTCGTGGCCGCCGAGCCCGCCAGCTGCCCCAAGCTCACCCGTGGTGAATTCAAATACGACTTCGGCGACGAGGCCGGTTACACCCCCCTGCTGCCCATGTTCACCCTCGGCCATGGCTTCTCCCCGGCCAACATCCACGCCGGAGGCCTGCGCTATCATGGCGCCGGAGTCATCGTCTCGCAGCTGCTCAAAGACCAGCTCATGGAGGCGGTCGACATCGACCAGCTTGAGAGCTTCGAGGCCGGAACCCTCTTTGCCCGTGCCGAAGGCATCATCCCCGCTCCCGAGTCATGCCACGCCATCGCCGCCACCATCCGTGAGGCCAAGCGTTGCAAGGAGACCGGTGAGGAAAAGGTGATACTCTTCAACCTCTCAGGCCACGGACTCATCGACATGGCCTCCTACGACAAGTTCCTCGCCGGCGACCTCCAGAACTATTCCCTCTCCGCCGAGGACCTTTCGCGCAACCTTGCCGAAATCGAGCCTCTCCAGCCCGAAGCCTGAGAGGAGCTGGCAAACACAGCGTAGTGGCATAGGCTGAACTGCAGCAAATACCCCTATGACGTATGATACCTTGCCGGAAGGCACGGTGTCATACGTTTTTGTTTTGATGTCTGACGAGATTTGAACGAGATATCAGAGAAGGCAAGATGGAGTAATAATAAAACCAGTCATCGTCGTGTCAAATGTCTAACAGGCTGTCTTATCTGATTTTTAGGAAAAATTAATTTTTTTTTGGAAAATCGGAAAACTCTGCATATATTTGCGAAAACTCTTTTTTAGAAATTAGAAAGGAGAGATGCAATCACGAGTTTTTTGTGTGCAAGCATTAAAGCAGGTATTCAAAATCTCAATCAGTATCATTTACCTTAACACATCTTTCTTATGAAAAAACTATTGTTGCTACTGACAGCATTGGTGATTACAGTCACCTCTGTTGTCGCAGAAAGTTTTCATTATGACCCTCATTCCAATATGAGGATTTCAGCAAATGAGACGAGTCCGACTGCAGTATCCGTTGAACAGGATTCTACAGGAGTCACTGTGTCGTATTCTTTGGGTTCGTTGTTTTTTGATGAGTCCAAAGACCTGAGCGGATGTTACTCAGTAAGGCTGCAGGACTTTGGGCATTTCATTGATGGTGATTCCCCGGATCTTCCGTTCAGGGTAGATTTTTTCGCGTTACCGAATGGTGTGAGCAATGTGGAGGTCAGAATGGTTTGTAATGATAGTATCTCATTGCCAATGAGGTTGTTGTCAAGTAAAATTTTATCGCCGGCATTACCGACGGAGGACTCTGACCCGGATACAGAAGCTTTAACAGGGATTATAGCATCTTCGGATTCAGTCGCAAAATTACATTGCATAGGTTGGAGAGGGCAAGAACTTATGGCAGGGGTTGAGATAATACCCGTAAGATATGATTTTGATTCCAAGCGATTTGTAGTTTTGTAAATAAATGTGATTATGGAAAATAGAGTGATAGTTTTTTTCTTGACGTTACTTGCATTGCTGATTGGGAATCAATCAGAAGCAGAAGTAGTCTTGAAGTTTGAAGTGAATGGTTTTCACTACTCATCGGATTGGGATGCAGATCCTGCCTTGGGGGAAATCATGATAGAGAACCCTGACATACAATCATACTATGGAGAAGTGGGATATCAGTTCCCATTGGAAAACGGCTGCCTTGAATTTCCGCATACGGTGGATTACGGGGGTGTTACATATACAGTGGTGAAGGTCAGAGGGATAGCCAATCAACAGGAGGTGGTGTCGGTGATTATCCCAAATACAGTGAGGTCGGTTTCCGCAGTATATGATTGCCCTAAATTGGAAATGATTGATTTGGGAAAAACGTCACATGTAAGTGATATTGGAGGTTTGCCGGTTTTGAAAGAGATGATAGTGTCATCTGATGTTGTCCTGAATATAGGAATGTCTGACCTGACTTTTATCGGCATGAAGGAGTTCAAGGCTCCAAGATTTGTCCTTGACAGGTTTTCATTCAGTCATTGGCCTGACCTTGAATACCTTGATTTGTCGGCAATGAATGGAATTGGAATATTTGTGTTGAATGACTTTCCGAAAATCACTACTTTGGTTATGCCGACGATTTTTGAGGAAACCTACGGGATGTGCGTCGGGTTGGAATCTCTCAACGGGCTTCCTGAATTGAAGAGCCTGACAATGCCTGAATATACTCCGGAGGGTTGTTTTATGTCTGATTGTATGACTGATTGTGGCAATCTGGAGGTAATCTATTGTCCATCCTCAGTCCCGATGGATATAAAGGTATTGACAAACAAGGACGAACTTTTATGGCCGGCAGCAGTTGCTCCCGATTTGTCCAATGGGCTATCGGCAGACTGGGATTCATATTCATCTTCTTCGGAAGAGGATGAGTATGATTCTCCCGAGGCTATATATGAATATGCAAACATTGGAACAGACAAGGTTGACGCAGAAACATGTGTGGTGTATGTCCCGCAGGGATGTGTTGAGGCATACCGGGCGCACCCGTCGTGGGGAGTCTTCAAGAACATCGTGGAATATGATTTTGCGTCGGATGCCGGCATAAAGATGGATGTTGACACCGGGGTGTCGGTGTCGGTGAATGACGGAGCAATCCAGGTTGTGCCTGATTGCGATTTCGAAGTGTATGACATCGCCGGGAAACGTTGCGCGGCGAGTGGGTTGTCATCCGGCATATATGTGGTCAAGACATCGTCGGGGGCAGTGGTGAAAGTGTGTGTCCGCTGACAGCTATGTCATATACAAATTATAGGGGGGCGTCCGGTAAAGACATTCAGGCTATCTCTGTTTGATTTTATATATCCCTCGGCCAGCTGACACATTCATATAAACAGGGGGCTGTCAATGCATAAAGTTGCTCGAGACAGCCCGTTAAACATATTTGCCTGATACGAATAACTTCAAAAACGGACACATGTCCGGCATCGAATCCGTAGGATTCATTAACTATTAGCCCCGGGTTGGCGCGCGGGAGCCCCTTGCGGGCGACCAAGCGGCAACCCGGGGTTGCTGACATCAAACGCGGGATTCTGAAAGAATCTTTTATAAATAACTTCATTTAAAGGCAACATCTATAAAAGATTCTTTCAGAATCCCACGCCTGGCGTATTTACCGGGGGTTACCGGCCAGGCGGCCGCCAACCCCCGGCTAATAATTAATGAATCCTACGGATTCGTGGGCGAATCATGCATATGGTACTATTCAGGGAACACTTCACTTGGATAAATCCAGGGACGTTCGCTTGGATAAATCCAGGGACGCTCACTTGGTTGGTTGCGGAAACAGTTCCCTGGATGATTGCTGGAACGACATTTTACTTGGATTATTCCCTTGCCTATTCCAAATATACGAATAACCTTTATATACGAATAATCTTTTGCGATCCACGTTGTGTGGGTCGCAAAAGATTGTTAGTGTGATAGCTTCGTTGTTAGGTCGCGGTGGGAAGGTCAGTCGATTATTTCGATTTCCTTGACCTGGAGCTGGATGGCGTTCTGGGCGGCCTGGTGTTTGTTGTCCTCGATGGTGTAGCAGATGTTGAACCGCTTGCCGGCGTGGATGGCCTCGAAGAGGTGGGCCTTGTTGAAGGCGATGCCGTTGAAGACTTTCCCGGAGGTGTCGTCGACCAGTTCGAGCTTTATGTGTTCGAGCTGTCGGCCTACCAGCTTGGATGTGCCGAAGTCCATCACGTTGCGCGAGCAGAATACCGGTTTCAGGTTGCCGGGGCCGAATGGGTTGAAGCGGCGCAGGGTGGCGATGAACTCGGGGGTTATCTCGGAGAATGTCAGCAGGGCGTCGATTTCGTAGGTTGGCTTGAGCTGTGAGGGGAGGATGTTGGCCGCCACATATTCCTCAAAGCGGCGGGTGAACTCGGGGATGTTCTCCTCCTTGAGCGACAGCCCGACGGCGTAGGTGTGGCCGCCGAAGTTCTCGAGCAGGTCGCGCGTGGAGTCGACCGCGGAGTATATGTCGAATCCCTGCACGGAGCGCGACGAGCCGGTGGCCAGGCCGTTGGAGAGGGTCAGCACCACCGATGGCTTGTAGTAAAGCTCGGTAAGGCGCGAGGCCACTATGCCGATGATTCCCTTGTGCCAGTCTTTGTTGAAGATGACAATCGATTTCTTGTTGCTTCCGGCCTCGATGCGTTGCGAGAGGATGGCGTTGGCCTCCTCGGTGATGCGCTTGTCGAGCTCCTTGCGGTCTTTGTTGTATTGGTCGATGTTGCGGGCGCGCTGTGAGGCGTCGGCGATGTCGCGGCTGACCAGCAGGTCGACAGCCTCGCGTCCGCTCTGCATACGGCCCGAGGCGTTGATGCGCGGCCCGATTTTGAATATCACGTCTGAGATGGTGATTTCCTTGCCTGCGAGGCCGCAGATGCGTATTATGGCCCTGATGCCCATGTTGGGGTTGGAGTTGAGGCGGCGCAACCCCCAGTAGGTCATCACGCGGTTCTCGTCGACCATCGGGACGATGTCGGCGGCTATCGAGACCGCCACCAGGTCGAGCATCCCCTCGAGGTCGGTCTGCGGAATGCCGTTGCTGATGGCGAACGCCTGCATCAGCTTGTATCCCACACCGCAGCCTGAGAGGTGGGGGCAGGGGTAGGTCGACCCCGGCATCTTGGGGTTGAGGATGGCCACGGCGGCGGGCAGCTCGTCATCGGGGACGTGGTGGTCACAGATGATGAAGTCTATGCCATGCTCCTTGGCGTGGGCGATTTCCTGGTTGGCCTTTATGCCGCAGTCGAGGATTATGACGAGTTTCACGCCTGATGCGGCGAACTCGTCGATTGTCTCGGATGATATCCCGTAGCCCTCTTCGTAGCGGGTCGGGATGAAGTAATCTATGTTGGAGTAGAAGTTCTGGAGATACTTGTAGACCAGGGCGACGGCGGTGGTGCCGTCGACATCATAGTCGCCGTAGACCATTATCTTCTCCTTTGACCCCATGGCTCTGTTGAGCCTTTCGACAGCCTTGTCCATGTCGGGCATCAGGAACGGGTCGTGGAGATTCTTCAGCTGGGGATGGAAAAAGCGGTCAGCTTCTTCCACTGAAGTAATCCCTCGCTCGACCAGCAACTGGCTCACAGGGGGAATCGAGGCGTAGCGTTTTGCAAGCTCCGTCTCGATGCGCTGTTCTTCTTGTGTCAGGGGTAAATAATTCCATTTACCTGTCATTTATGTTGTTTTTTTATTAGCGGGGCTAAAAGGAAAGGGCTATCGGCCTGCTGCGGGCCGGAAGCGGTCTTCCCGGGGGCGCGCCTCGTTTTCGTGGGGGGGTGAGACACGGCCAGTCGACGGGAGAGAGTGGCCGGGTCTGCCGGTGGAGAGGCGGGGAGAGAGGGCTGTGGCCGTTACGGCCACGCTTTGGCGCGGTATTTGACAGGAGAGGGATGGCTCAGGTCGGCGGCGTCCGCGCCGCCATACTCTACACTGCAAATTTACGCAATATTAATGAAAAATCCGCGCCTGGCCAAGCGGCTTGGAGGCGCGGAATGAGGCATAAATGGAATATTAAAGTTTATTAACTTTATTAACTTTATTTAAGTGCCCAGTCGGCGGTGGAGCTCCTTGAATCTGGCGAATGGTTCCGGCCCGAATCTGGCCATGGAGACCATCACCCGGGGCAATGGCTTTTCGGCCATGTCGCCCGATTTGGAGAAGAATTTGTCGGCGTAGCATATCAGTTCCTCGAGGGTGGTCTCGGGCATGAAGCAGCGGTCGGCCGGCAGGGGTAGCATGTCGGAGATGATTTCCTCGCGGGAGATGCCCGAGCCGGTGTGGCGTTCGGCCACTCGGGCCACCTCCTCGGGGGCGCCTTCGGCCCGGAGCAGGTCGGCCCCGAGCATTCCGTGTCGCAGGTAATGTTCTGAGCCGTGACAACATATGGAGGGGGCGTCGCATAGGAATATGCCTATGTCATGGAGCATCGCCGCGGCTTCTATCTCGCCTGGAGGGAGGGGGAGGGCTTTGGCGCGGGCGATGGATAGGGCTTTGTCGGCCACCTGCCGGCAATGGCGCAAATATATATCCCGAAGGGGTGACCCTTCGGGATAATGTCTGTCGATGATTCTCTGGTAGTCGAACATCGCGTGTGGCTCTGTGTCTGGTCGGTGAATCAGAGGTCGAGGACCATGTTCCATCCGTGTTTGTCTTCGATTTCGCCCAGGCGTATCGCGCTGAGGGTCTCGTAGAAGCGGGTGGTCACGGGGCCGGGCTTGCCGTCTTTGGCGATGACATATTTGATGTCGTTGTCAAGGTCGTGGATTTCGCCTACGGGGGAGGTGACGGCGGCTGTGCCGCATGCGGCTGCCTCCTCGAAGTCGGGAATCTCGTCAACGGTGATGTGGCGGCGTTCGACCTCCATGCCGAAGTCGCGGGCGAGCTGCATCAGCGACTCGTTGGTGATTGAGGGGAGGATGGAGTCTGACGCGGGGGTGATGTATTTACCATCCTTGATGGCGTAGAAGTTGGCCGGGCCACACTCGTCGAGGTATTTCTTCTCCTTGGGGTCGAGGTAGAGGACGGCCGAGTAGCCGAGTTCGTGGGCGCGCTCGCCTGCCCCGAGGCTGGCGGCGTAGTTGCCTCCGACTTTCCAGCGGCCTGTGCCGCGCGGGGCCACGCGGTCATACTCGCGCATTATGCAGATGTTGGTGGGCTTGAATCCTTCCTTGAAGTATGGGCCGACGGGGGTCACGAGCATCATGAAGCAGTACTCGCTGGCGGGCTTCACGCCTACCTGGGCCGACATGCCGATTTCCAAGGGACGGATGTAGAGCGACGCTCCGCTTCCGTAGGGGGGGATGAAGCGTTCGTTGAGGGCTATCACCTTGCGGGTCATCTCAAGGAAGAGCTCGTCAGTGATTTCAGCCATCTTGATGCCGCGCGCCGATTCCTGGATGCGGTGGGCGTTTTCCAGGGGGCGGAAAACCCTGACTTTGCCGTCTTTTCCCCGGAAAGCCTTGAGGCCTTCGAAGATTTCCTGTCCGTAATGGAGGGCTGTGGCGGCAATGTGCATTTCAATGGTCTCAGATGAGGAGACCTCGATTTCGCCCCATTTCCCGTCGCGGTAGTAGCAGCGGACGTTGTAGTCGGTCGGCACATAGCCGAATCCCAGTGTTGTCCAGTCAATGTCGGGTTGCTTCATTGTCAGTCGGGTTTATGTTCGTGATATGATTTTTTTGTTTTCGCAAATATACAGATTTATTTCTAATCCGAGCCGATTTTCGCGATAATTTTCTTAAAAACTTTGAAAACCGCTATCTGCGTCGGCCTTTTGGCGGGCTGTGGAGTCGAAACTGTAAGGCGCGCTTGTGCCTGCGAGTCAGGCCGCCACGGGGTCTCCCGTCGGAGCGGGGGAGAGCGGGGCGGCCTGATACAGTCTGAACAGGATTAGAGACAGTAAATGATTCTCGTTTCTTGGTGTGGCCCGCAGGCCGGTGGCGTCAGAGCGTCAGCTCGTGGCAGGGGAGATCCCATGCCTGGGCCACGGCGGGGAACACGACTTTCCCCTCCACGATGTTGACTCCAAGGGCGAGGGCCTTGTCTTCCTTGCAGGCCTGGCGCCATCCCTTGTCGGCCAGTCGGATGGCGTAGGGGAGGGTGGCGTTGGTCAGGGCCAGGGTGGAGGTGCGGGGCACCGCGCCGGGGATGTTGGCCACGGCGTAGTGTATGATGCCGTCGATGGTGTAGGTCGGGTTGGAGTGGGTGGTGGGGGTCGATGTCTCGAAGCATCCGCCCTGGTCGATGGCGACATCCACCAGCAGTGTGCCGGGGCGCATCAGCGCGAGCATGTCGCGGGTGACGAGTTTGGGGGCCTTGGCGCCGGGGATGAGCACCGAGCCGATCACCAGGTCTGTGTCGGGCAGCTCGGCCTCGATGTTGTGGCGCGAGGAGTAGAGGGTCTTGACATTCTTGGGCATGACGTCGGCTACGTAGCGCAGGGTGGGGAGCGAGATGTCGGTGATGGTGACGTCGGCGCCCATTCCGGCTGCCATGAGGGCTGCGTTGCGGCCCACGACACCTGCGCCGAGAATCAGCACTTTGGCGGGTTTCACTCCCGGGACGCCTCCGAGCAGCACACCCATGCCTCCCTGAGGCTTCTCAAGGAAGCGCGCGCCCTCTTGGATCGACATGCGGCCTGCCACCTCGCTCATCGGGATGAGCAGGGGGAGCTGGCGGTTGGGCAGCTCCACGGTCTCGTATGCGATGCAGACGGCTCCCGAGCGTATCATGGCCTCGGTCAGCTCGCGGTCTGAGGCGAAATGGAAATATGTGAAGACCACCTGGTCGCGGCGGATGAGGGGATATTCGGGCTTGATGGGTTCTTTTACCTTTATGATCATCTCGGCGATGGCGTAGACATCCTCGATTTTCGGGAGGATTTCGGCTCCGGCCTTGACATAAAGTTCGTCAGGAAATCCCGAGCCTTCTCCGGCTGTGTGCTGGACATATACCTTATGGCCGTGGCCTACGAGCTCGCGCACGCCTGAGGGGGTGACTGCCACTCGGTTCTCGTTGTTCTTGATTTCTTTAGGTACTCCGATGATCATGGTGGTTGAGATTTTTCGGTGAATATTGAGTGAAAGTTTTGTTTGTCGCAAATATACCGATTTCCCATTGAAATAACGGCAAAAACGTGCTTAAAAATTTTTATGTTTTAAGACATAATTTTTAACCATCCGATTGTGGAATGTGGTTTTGCTGTTTTGCGATAAATCCTTAACTTTGCGGCTCATCTCTCTTAAAGAATCGCTTATGCTCCAGAAATATCTCACGCGGATGTGTCCCGGCCTGTTCTCGTCGGTGGTGGTGATCGCCATCCTATGGCTCACGCTCGCTCCCCATCCGCTGCCCGACTCCGAGGTGGGGCTGTTTGAACATGCCGACAAGGTTGCCCATGCCCTGATGTTCGGCGGCCTCGTGTTCGCGCTCGTCGTCGACCGCGAGCTTTTGCGTCAGCGCCGTTACGAGCAGACGGGGGAGATGCCCCGTTGTGGCTCATTCCTGCCGTTGCTGGCCATGGCGGCCTGCGCCACTCTTTTCGGTGGCGCGATAGAGCTGTTGCAGTCGTGGATGGGGCTTGGCCGCGGATGCGACATGCTTGACTTCCTCGCCGACGGCGCGGGGGCCATGCTCTCGGCCTGTGTGTCGCCATGGGTGGCCGCCCTGCTCCTGCGCCGGCGTTGACAGGCTGGCCATAGGGTAAAACGCGCAAGGGGTGTGTCGCAGATGCGACACACCCCTTGCGCGTTGGTGAAGTTGCCTGCGGCCGAGGTCAGTCGGCCTGGGGCTTCTCTTCGGCGGGATTGAGCGCGGCGCGCACCGACTCGGTCAGCTCCTCACCCTGGAGGTCACGCGAGATGATGGTGCCGTCGGGCCCGAAGAGGATGATGCAGGGGATGCCCGATATGCCGTAAAGGTCGGTGGGCACCGACTGGGCGTTGATTATCTGTGGCCAGGGCAGCTCGTGGCGCTTGATGGCGGCCTCGGTGTTGGCGGGCTCGTCCCATACGGCAACTCCGAGGATGTCGAGGGGCTTGCCCTGGAACTCCTCGCGGATTTTCTTCAGCACCTTGGTCTCGCGGATGCACGGGCCGCACCAGCTCGCCCAGAAGTCGACCAGTGTGTAACGTCCCTTGCCGACATAGTCAGATAGGCTCTGCGAGATGGAATCGTTGGTGATGGTGAAGTCGATGAACTTGTTGCCCGGCTGGGTCTTCTCCTTCTGCTGCAGGGCCTCGACAAGCTTGGCGGTGCGCTGGTAGCCCTTCATGGCCGGATATTGCTCAAGGGCCTTGTTGAGGCGCGGCAGGTCATATTCGTAGGCCTGGTTGATGAAGAACATGTAGCCGATCGGGTTGGTGGCGTTGGCCGCGATCACCGAGTCCATGTAGGAGTTGTATTCATTCTCAAGGATGGCCATGCGGTCGGCGTAGGTCGAGTCCTGGGGCAGCTTGGCGGCCTTGGCCTGTATGGCCTCGACCCCCTTCATGGCTTTCTCAAGCTCGCCGTTGAGAGAGCCGCCCTTGACGGCCCCGCCCCTCTGGAGGGTGATGTCGCCCTGCTCGAGAATGAAGTTGCCGTAACGCTGGCCGTTGACCAGCACGCGGGCCAGCACCGGTTGCTCCACGGTGCCTTTGAAGACAGCCTGGCCGTTCTCGACCATAACTGAGTCGATTTTCTCGCCGTTGTCAAAGTTGACGATGAAAGCGGTCTCGCCGTTGGCGGCCTGGGGCATGGCGACATTGACGGTGTAGCCGTCGCCGGCGGCCGAGGCGGAGCATGCCGTCAGCAGCAGCGCTCCGGCGAATTGAAGATATTTGCGGTTCATCTTGCGGTATTTAGTGAGTTTTATTAATTTTGCAGGAATTTTGCTTTCAGGACTGTCTGGGAGTTGGTTTCTTTAGCGGAAACCGGCGGTAGACCGAAAGTGTCTGAAAAATCCACGCGCTTTGTCGCCGACAAAGTACGGAAAAAATTTGTTATGTATCCATATGCATAACGATAAAACTTGTGAAAAAGATGAATGACCGCCTCATAAGAGCCATCTCCGAAAGCCTCGCCGCCAACTGGAGCCGCGACGCGTTGACCGATTTCCACGGAAACACCTTGACATATGGCGAAGTCGCCGCGCGTGTCGCCCGCTTCCACATATTATATAAGGCCATCGGCCTGAAGCCGGGCGACCGGGTCGCCCTCTGCGCCCGCAACTCCGCCGAGTGGGCCGTGACGTTTCTGGGCGCGCTGACCTACGGGGCGGTTGTGGTGCCGCTGCTCCATGAGTTCCAGCCCGGCAATATCGTCCATCTGGTGACCCATGCCGAGGCCCGTCTGCTGTTCACAGAGCGGTCAATCGCCGACAACCTCGACATGGACCGTATGCCCGGTGTGGACGGGGTGCTGCTGCTCGGCGACCTCGAGGTGGTGTCAGACCGAGGCGGCAAAATCAAGTCGGCGGTCGATGCGCTCGACTCCATGTTCACCCGGCTCTATCCCGAGGGATACAAGGCGGAGGATATCCGTTACCATGAACCCGCCTCTGATGAGCTGGCCCTGATCAACTACACGTCAGGCTCCACCGGCAACTCCAAGGGGGTGATGATCACTTACGGCAACCTCTGGGGCAACATCGGATTCGCCCTCGGCCATATTGAGTTCCTCCATCCCGGCGACGGCATGCTGAGCATGCTCCCGCTGGCCCATATGTACGGGCTTGTCTTCGAGTTCCTGTTTCCCCTCTGCAAAGGATGCCACATCACTTTCCTGGGACGCGTCCCCTCGCCGAAAGTGCTTCTCGAGGCTTTCGCCCAGGTCAGGCCGCAGCTTGTCATCACGGTGCCGCTCGTCATTGAGAAGATAGTCAGGGGAAAAGTGTTCCCGCTGCTCAAAAAGCCGGTGGTGAGGCTGCTCACATCCATTCCCGGAATAAGGCAACTTGTCTATACCAAAATCCGCAGGCAGCTCGTCGGCGCGCTCGGCGGCAACCTCAGGCAGCTCATCCTCGGCGGCGCGCCGCTGACGGCCGATGTCGAGGAGTTCCTCCGCAAAATCAGGTTCCCGTTCACGATAGGCTATGGCATGACCGAGTGTGCCCCGCTTGTGACCTACGAGTGGTGGGCCACCCAGCGGCCCCATTCCTGCGGGCGTGTGGTCGACGGCATGGAGGTGCGAATCGACTCCCCCGACCCGCGGGAGGTGCCGGGTGTGCTTTACCTCAAAGGCCCCAACGTGATGAAAGGCTATTTCAAGAACGAGCAGGCCACCCGCGAGGCGCTTTCTGACGACGGCTGGCTCAACACCGGCGACATCTGCACGATGGATGCCGACGGCTACCTCTACATCCGTGGTCGCGAGAAGAACATGATACTCGGCCCGTCGGGCCAGAACATATACCCCGAGGAGGTGGAGATTGTGCTCAACGACCTCCCGCTGGTGGGGGAGAGCGTCGTGGTCGACCGCAAGGGACGGCTCGTGGCCCTGGTGCATCCCGACTATGAGACGGCCCGCAAGCAGGGGCTGTCGGAGGCCCAGGCCAACGACAAAGTGGCGGCGCTGCTGCCGACGCTCAACAAGGCCCTCCCTGCCTATGCCCGCGTCTCGGAAATCGAAATCCATCCCGACGAGTTCGAGAAGACCCCCAAGCACTCGATACGCCGCTTCATATACAAGTGACGGCCCCGGCGGTGATGTCGCTGAGAATTCGACATAACCGCCGATTCCGTCGAAATATCGGGCGGATTTATGTTTTTTAAGAAAAAATCGCTAATTTTGCAGCCAAATTCCGGAGGTGCCCCAGCGGGCCTTCCGTCAAGAGATAAACCGGAATGACACAAAGAAAAGTCAGGGTGCGTTTCGCCCCTTCCCCCACGGGGCCGCTCCACATCGGAGGTGTGCGTACCGCCTTGTATAACTACATTTTCGCCCGCCAGAACGGCGGCGACATGATTCTCAGAATCGAAGACACCGACTCCCAGCGTTTTGTCCCGGGAGCGGAAGACTATATCAACGAGTCGCTCAAATGGCTCGGAATCGGGATTGACGAAGGGGTGCGCGAGGGTGGCGCATACGGCCCTTACAAGCAGAGCGAGCGCCGCGACATCTACCGCCGCCACGTCAAGGACCTGCTTGACGCGGGGAAAGCCTACATCGCATTCGACACTCCACAGGAACTTGAGAAGGCCCGCGCCGAGAAACCTAACTTCCAGTATGACGCGTCAACCCGCATGTCGATGCGCAACTCCCTGTCGATGTCCCGCGAGGAGGTCGACCGCCTCATCGCCGAGGGCACACCCTATGTGGTCCGTTTCCTCATCGAGCCGGGCCGCGACGTGAAGGTCGACGACCTCATCCGCGGAGAGGTCACCATCAGCTCCAGCATCCTTGACGATAAGGTGCTGTACAAGAGCGCCGACGACCTCCCCACCTACCATCTGGCCAACATCGTCGACGACCACCTGATGGAGGTCAGCCATGTCATCCGCGGCGAGGAATGGCTCCCCTCGGCCCCCCTGCATGTCCTCCTTTACGAGGCGTTCGGCTGGACCGACACGATGCCCCGGTTTGTCCACCTCCCCCTGCTGCTCAAGCCTGACGGCAAAGGCAAGCTCTCCAAGCGCGACGGCGACCGCCTCGGCTTCCCTGTCTTCCCCCTGGAATGGCATGACCCCAAGAGCGGCGAGACCTCGTCAGGCTTCCGCGAAAAGGGCTACCTGCCCGAGGCGCTTGTCAACTTCCTGGCCCTCCTGGGCTGGAATCCCGGCGACGACACCGAGGTGATGTCGATGCAGGAGCTGATTGACAAGTTCTCATTCTCCCACTGCTCGAAATCAGGCGCCCGGTTTGCCTTCGAGAAGGGAAAATGGTTCAACCACGAATACCTCATGAACACCCCCGGCAGCGAGCTTGCCCTCATGTTCCGCCCGATTATGGAGGCCAACGGGGTGAATCCCGACGACTTCTCGGCTGACTACACCGCCCGGGCCATCGACATGGTCAAAGGGCGCGCCGACTTGCTCCCCGACCTCTGGGAGCAGGGTGGATTCTTCTTCAAAGCCCCCGAGGAATATGCCGAGAAGGATATACGCAAACGCTGGAAGGAGGGTACCCCCGAGATAATGGAGCAGCTCATCGGAGTGCTTGAAGGTCTCGATGACTTCTCATCGGCCGCGGCCGAACCGGTGGTGCTGAAATGGATCACCGACAACGGCTACCATATGGGCAACGTCATGAACGCCTTCCGCCTGGCCGTGGTAGGGCAGTGCAAAGGCCCCCATATGTTTGACATCACCGAGCTTATGGGCCGCCCCGAGACCATCAGCCGCATCCGCAAGGCCATCGCATCCATCGAGGTGCCCCAGGCCTGACGCCCAGCCGCCTGACCTTTTAATTGAAGAGATAGACCTACACCAATCCGCCGAAAAGAGTGAACCTGCTCTACAACACTGCCATCTCGCTTTACGGAGCCGCCGCCCAGGTGGTTTCGCTCCGCAGCCGCAAAGTGAGAAAAATGCTCCGGGGCCAGCACCGCACTGCCGACCTGCTGCGCCGCAAGCTCGGCGACAAGCCCGGAGCTGTCTGGTTCCACGCCTCGTCGCTCGGCGAGTTCGAGCAGGGGCGCCCGATGATTGAGCGGCTCAAGCGCGAGCATCCCGAAGTGCCGGTGCTGCTCAGCTTTTTCTCCCCCTCGGGCTACGAGGTGAGGAAAAACTACCATTTTGCCGACGCCGTGGTCTATCTGCCGTTTGACACCCCCCACCGTGTCAGGAAATTCCTCGACATCGCCCGTCCCTCGATGGCGATATTCATCAAATATGAGTTCTGGGGCAACTATCTCGAGGAGCTTCACCGCCGGGGCATACCTACCTACCTCATCTCCTCGATATTCCGCCCCGGCCAGCGCTTTTTCCGCAACATCGGCGGCATGTTCCGCCGGATGCTCCATTGCTTCGACCGCCTTTACGTCCAGGACGAGCGTTCGCGCCGCCTGCTCAGGGTGATAGGGGTGGAGAACGTGACGGTTGCCGGCGACACCCGTTTCGACCGCGTCACCGATGTGATGCGCTCATCGGTCGACATCCCCGGCTTTCCCGGCTTCGCCCCCGACGCCAAGACCCGCTTCATCGCCGGCAGCTCATGGGAGGCCGACGAGGACATATACGTTCCCTGGCTCAACGCCCATCCCGAGGTGGCATTCATCATCGCCCCCCACGAGTTCAACGAGACTCGCCTGGAGGCATTGCGCAACCGATTCACCGGCGGCAAGGTGATGCTGCTCTCGGAGTGGATAGGGTTCATCAAGAAATCGCGCAAGGAGAACGGCCAGCTGCCCCAGTGGCTTCCCGAGGTCAGGGGGATAATAGTCGACTCATTCGGCAAGCTCTCCACCCTCTACCGATTCGCCGATCTGGCCTACATCGGCGGAGGTTTTGGCGCGGGCATCCACAACCTCAACGAGGCGGCCGTATATGGCATGCCGGTCATCTTCGGGCACAACCATACGAAATTCAAGGAGGCCGGCGACCTGATTTCATGCGGGGGCGGTTTCTCGGTGGCCGGCCAGGCGGAGTTTGAGACAGCAGTGGAGTCGCTCCTTTCCTCAAAGGAGTCGCTATCCACAGCCGGAGCCGCCGCCGGAAAGTACATCCGCGATAACCTCGGGGCCACTGACCGCATTTACAATGAGATTTTCGCCCATCTGAGCTGAGGCATCCCCCCCTTTCTGGCATTTTGTCGCATTACTGCCTCAATGGTTGGCAATATGGCCTTGTTTTCTTTTCCGGCCTTTTCCGCTGTCAGTCAACGATTGAAAAGCACACAGAACGACACACATAGATTTTGTTAACGTATTTTAACAATTGGGGGGGGGGTAAAATGCGAAAAAATATTTACCTTTGAGGCGATAAACCAGGAAATCCTGTACAGGCAGCCATCATTTCTGACAATTACCTGTTGTTTTGATTGAAAAAACGTTGCTTCGCGTGTCGCTTTGGATTACTGAGGTTTGATATCTTCTCTCGACTAAAATCATTCAGCATTCTTTTTACACTAATTCTATTATCACTCTACCAACATTTCTGTATGAGAAAATTGTTACTCGCCATGTTGCTCGCGGGGCCCACATTGGGCGTATCCGCGGCTGACGCGTTGGAGATGTCTTATGAAGTCGTGGGGCTTTATGACGGCAAATCCTATGAGACCCCCAACTATTACCTGATGCTCTCCGACAAGGAGGACGCGACCTACAACTACAAGACCGGCGCTGTCTCTCTCCAGGAAGGGTATGTGCTGACGCTTGACCTATACAACGTGGCGTCTGACCCCCTGGCTCTCCAGACCGGCACCTACGGGGTGTCATACGATATGACCCCCTTCACCATGTCACCCGACGCCTCGCAGCTGTCATACTACACGGCTGGCCGTCCGGCCTCGACCGTTGTCTCCTCTCCGGTGGAGGTGAGCCGTGACGGCGATGGACTCTACACCCTGCAGACAACAGTCACCGACCCTGTGTCGGGCCAGACCCGCGAGCTCAAATATGTGGGCCGTCTCCCGATTTCTGATGTGAATGAGAAACCGGCCTCTTTCCCTATGCTCAGAAAGGATGTCATCGACGCTGAAATCAAAGCCGGAGGCATCGCCTATTATTACGGCATCACCGATTACTCTGGCAACGGAGTCACCTACCTCAACTTCTACTCGTCGACCTTCGACCAGACCACTGGCGCGCTCACCGGAGACGGTATCAACCTGTCAATGATGATCGCCCACAAGCGTATGGCCAAGGACAAATACACCATCGAGTCGGGTGTGTATGAAGACGCCCAGACCTTTGACCGACAGACATGGTATCCCTGCCGCGAGATTGAATACAACATCGGGGAATATGTGTCGGTGCCTTTCGGCTCGTTTATCCGCATCCGCGAGAATGGTGGCGAATATGTTTACGGCTATCTCAAGACCGGCACCCTGACGCTTGAGTTTGACCCCGTCACCAAGCAGATTTCCGGCACGCTCGACGCATACACCGACCTCGGCTTCCATGTCACCGCCAACCTCGGTGGCACCATCATCTATGATATGACATCGGCATCGGTGCCCCCCACTGTGTCAAATCTCACTGATGATGTAGAGCTCGACCTTGATTACCTCGAGGTGGGCCGTCTGTGGCACCGTGGCGAGAAGGCCGGTTGTCGTGCCTTCACCCTCGACCTCGGTTCGCCCGCAGGCAGGGACTCTGAGCCCGGCGTGGCCGCCGACCTGCTCCGCGTCGAGTTCTTCACCCCGCTCGACGAGGCTGTCGTGAAGCCCGGTCTTTACACTGTGGTAAAGCGCCGCTGGAACTCCAACGAGCTTGCCGCCGGCGGCACTTACGAGCCTATGAGCATCGGCCAGGGATGGTCGATGGTGGACGAGGGCTCCAGCTACCGCCATTTCCAGGAAGGGAAGACCTATGTGTATGACCTCTTCGCCCCCGTGCAGAGCGGCACAATACGTGTCGACACGGAGGATTATGTCAACTATTCCTTCGAAATCGACCTGTGTGACGACGCTGAATACAAAATCACCGGTGTCTGGCAGAACAAGCCCATCGAGTACATGTATGACCGTCAGGCCCTCGAAGATGAGCTGAGCGGCGTGGCCACAGTGGCCGACGGAATCGGAGGGCTGAAGGTTGTCGTGAACGGACGTGAGATCATGGCGCTCAATGCCGGAGATGCCTCCATGTCGCTCTACGACCTCAACGGTCGTCTGGTGATGTCGGGCGACGCCACCAGGGTGCTTGACGCGTCGGGCCTCGTGGCCGGAGTCTATGTGCTTGCTGTCGACAACAAGGCTGTCAAAGTAGTTTTGAAGTAAAAAATCAGTATTGAATATGAAAATAAAGAATATGCTGCTGGCCTTCGGGGCCGCCGCCATGGCCACCTGTGCCTATGCCTACACCGAACTGGTGGAGACAATGACCGTCGAGCTCAATGACGGGTCGAAAGTGGAGTATGCCATCGAAGATGTGGCCAAAGTGTCGTTTGACATCCGTGAGGAGACCACCGGCTTCCTGCTGACCGGTGCTGACGGCCAGCAGGTCTACCGCGCCGAGACGCTTGCCCCGGTGTTCAGGTATGCCCCCGAGGGGGAGAACGCCCATGTGCAGTTCCTGTTTGGCACGGCCGACAACGCCGGCGCGCTTGCCGACCTCAAGGAGTGCAGCCACATGGTTGTGGTCGATTTCACCTCTGCCGGGCTCTTCGCCGCCGATGTCAACCTGGCCGGCGACTCTCCCGCAGCCACCGTGAAAATCTACGAGTGGACCGACGGCGAGGTGTCGACTGTGAACGAGCTGGTGTCGGAGGGCACCGTCACCACGTCGCGCAACACCAAGGGTGTGGTGACTATGGAGCTGGAAGCCCGCTTTGACGACGGCACATCGCTGCGCGCGTCTTACAACGGCACTCCCGTCGACGTCGATGACCTGGAAGTCCTCTTCCCGACTCCCGGCCCGAAAAACGAGCTTAACTACTACAATGTGGACGGGGCACTGGCCAACACCCTCAAGATAACCGGCTTCGCGAAGACATCGACAAGCAGCGGACGTGTGAAGTACACAGCCACGTTTGAGGATTCCTCCGAGAAGTGCTACATCGAGCTGATGCCCGAATATGTCGGCCAGTCAATCAACTTCGCCGAGCATACCGAGGCCAACAGCGGCACCCCCTATTACTTCTTCTATTACGGCACCGTGCAGCTGGCCAGCCCCAACGGCGAATACCGCAACCAGGGTCTTTCGGGCACCATGCAGGTGGTGGAGAACGGCGACGGCACCATTACCGTCAACGCCGATGTCACCAACTGGTACAAGTCGCTCTGGGGCGATTCCAGGGCCGGAACCCCCGAGCGCGTCGTGATTGAATACAAAGGGGAATGCTCAGGTCTCTGATTTGAAACAAAATCTGTCGTAGAAAAATCATGAAAAAACTGATTACAGGATTTTTAGCGGCGGCCATAGGGCTGGCGGCCATTCCGGCCGCCGCCCGCACCCTGGCCCCCGGCGCAAGGCTTCTGCTGGCCGGGAAGACCCATGGAGTGGCCCCGATGAAGGTCAACATAAAAGAGCGCAGCGCCGAGGTGGCCGATGAGGCCGCCACAGTGGGCGCGTGCATATTCCTCAATGACAAAAGTGCTGTCGAGGCGCTTGAGGCGCTCGGGGTGGTGATCAACCATGACCACGGTGTGTTCTTTTCGGCCACCATACCGGTCGATGTCCTCGCGCAGGCCGGAGAGGTGCCTGGGGTGAGATATATCACGCTCGGCAATCGGGTGAACCTCCTCAACGACTACTCGCGTGATGTCGCCGGAGTGGACAAGGTTCACAGCAACACCGGCGGATTCCTTTCGCGTCCGTTCACCGGCAATGGGGTAGTGGTCGGCCTTATCGACATAGGTGTGGAGTATGACCACGTAGCGTTCCGCGACACCGACGGCAACAACCGTATCAAGGCCGTGTGGAACCAGCGTTCCTCGTTCGGCACCCCGCCCGAGGGCTTCGGGTATGGAGTCGAATATGCCGACCCTGACAAGATCAGCCAGGCCAAGTATGACACCCTGACAGAGTTTCACGGATGCCATACGATGGGAACTGCCGCCGGAGGTGATTTCTTCTCTGAGTATTACGGCGTGGCTCCCGACGCGGAGATTGTCTTTGTAAGCCTTGACCAGGAGAACAGCGTGGCCATCGCCGACGGCATAAAATACATCTTCGATTATGCCGACCGTGTGGGCAAGCCTTGCGTTATCAACATGAGCCTCGGCGACCATATCGGCCCCCACAACGGCACCTCCCCTCTTGACCAGTTCATTGACCAGGTCACTGGCCCGGGACGCATCATAGTGGGCGCGTGTGGCAACGAAGGTTTCGAGCGTCTTCACGCCAGCGAGACTTTCACTGCCTCCGACCGTCAGCTCAAGTCGATGCTCACCCAGGCGGCCAACACCACTCACAACCTCCATTACCTTGACATCTGGGGCAAGAACAGCTCTGACATAAAGGTGAAAATCTGTGTGGTCAACTCCCTCAAGGGCAATATCGTCGCCGAGACCCGCGAAATCAGCACAGCCGATGATGGCGGATACGTGTGGGACACATTCGGCATAAACGACTGCGGCGCGTCGGCGTCTGTGCTTATCGATGCCGAGGTCAATCCGCTCAACGGCCAGCCACATGTCAGCGTGCAGTGCAGCGTGTCTGAACTCTCGGCAGGACGCCTGCTCGGCGTGGTTGTCGAGGGAGAGGAGGGGCAGACCGTCGACATGTGGAATTACAGCCACAACGAGTTCTCCTCCAACAACAAGAACGGATGGACCGACGGCACGACCGAAGGAACCGTGGGTGAAATCGGCGGCACCGCCAAACGCATCATCACCGTCGGGGCTTTCGACGCCCGCGACCGGCTTGACTGGACCTCAGGAGGCTATTCGCTGATGGACCAGCTGCCCGATTATGAGCAGGGCCACCACTCCTATTTCTCGAGCTACGGGCCGACAGCCGACGGCCGCACCGTGCCGCATATCCTCGCGGCCGGAAACCCGGTGGTCTCGTCGATCAACAAGTATTATTACACCGCGCTCGGGGCAACCACGGAGCAGATTGACTATGTGACAAACGGGGTAACGGTCGAAGGCGGTGAACGCTACTACTACGCCTACAACATCGGCACCTCGATGGCGGCTCCTTTCGTGGCCGGCACGGTGGCCCTGATGCTTGAGGCCAATCCCGAGCTGACCCCCGAGCAGGCCCGTGACATCATCGCTTCCACGGCTTCCACCGAGGAGTTCATGGGCGAGCTTCCCAACAACACATACGGAGCCGGACGTGTCAACTCGGCTGCTTGTGTCAGGGAGGCTGTCGCGATGTCGGGCGTTGATGCGGTCCCGGCTGCCGTGGCCGCCGACGACATCCGCGTGTGGGCAGAGGGTACGACCGTCCACATCCTCTCCCCGGCTGGAGCCTCAGACTGTGTGGCCACAGTCTACACCGCTTCGGGCAATCTGATCGGCTCTTACCCGGTGGAGGGTGGAGTCGGCGCGGTCGACGCTTCATCTTGGGGCAACGGTATATTTTTGGTCAACGTCAAGGGGGCGCAGGTGGCTTGCAGCCGCAAGATTGCCCTCTGACATAACTAATCAGTGAACGAATGAAAAAGATAATATTGACTCTGTGTGTCGCGTTGCTTTCGATTGCGGCCGGCCACAAGACGCAGGCCCAGGATGCCGGGGAGTTGGTGACCATTGTCAAAATCAACAAGACCGACGGCCGTATCGTGCGCTACGGGCTCCCCTCCTCGCCGGTTGTGGATTTCGTGGGCGACAACCTCGTGGTCAACGCCGCCGAGGTGGAGGAGCTGGAGATTCCCCGTGGGGAGGTCTCGCATATCGACTTCGAGCAGAACTGGCAGAGCGCGCTCGACGCGTCGTCGCTGGGTGAGGATGATTTCTCATTCAGCTTCGACGGGGCCAATACCCTGCTGCTTGCTTCCCCCCGGCTGACAAAGGTGGAGCTGTTTGACACCGCAGGCCGCAAGGCTATTTCGGCAGGTGCTGTCGACGGCAATGCCCGTGTCTCGCTCGACGCTCTTCCCGCAGGGGTGTATGTGGTCGTTCCCGACTGTCATCCCGCCATCAAGATTGTGAAGAAATAAATCCCTGTTCCCCTTCAGGGGGAATGCGTTAAATGCCGCCCGTCAGGCGACGCCCTTCCGGGGGGGTCGCCCGGCGGGCGGTGTGTCTTTGAGCGGGCGGGCGGTGAGTCTCGTGGTGTAATCGGTTGATTCCCAGGTTGTGTCGCGAGCGGTCGGCGCGCGTGGCCATTTGGTTTTGATAAAGTTTGCTTGATTGAATAAATTTTAGTAATTTTGTATCGTGGAACCATAGGGCGCGCTGCGTTGCGACGCTATGGTTCTTGTATTGATTTTCAATAGCTTATACGATTTTATGTCAGAGAATCTTTTTGACTTGGATAATGCCGCGGAATCAGCCGAGGGCAAGAGCGCCCAGGAATACAGCGCGAGCAATATCCAGGTGCTTGAAGGCCTGGAGGCTGTCCGCAAGCGTCCGGCCATGTATATAGGCGACATCAGCGAGAAGGGTCTTCACCATCTTGTCTATGAGGTCGTCGACAACTCAATCGACGAGGCCCTGGCGGGCTTCTGCACCCATATCGAGGTGACCATCAACGAGGACAACTCGATAACCGTGGTCGACAACGGCCGCGGTATCCCCGTTGACATGCATGAGAAGGAACACAAGAGCGCCCTTGAGGTGGTCCTCACCGTGCTTCACGCCGGCGGCAAGTTCGACAAAGGCTCATACAAGGTGTCGGGCGGTCTTCACGGTGTGGGTGTCAGCTGTGTCAACGCCCTGTCGACATATCTCCGCGCCGAGGTGCGCCGCAACGGCAAGGTCTACATGCAGGAGTATTCGGTCGGCAAGCCCACCAGCGAGCTGACAGTGATAGGGGAGACCGACGAACACGGTACCTCCGTAACCTTCCTCCCCGACCCGACGATATTCACCGTCACCGTCTACGACTACGACACCCTGGCAAAGCGTCTGCGCGACCTGGCTTTCCTCAACGCCGGAATCACCCTCACCATCACTGACCGCCGTCAGCTCGACAGCGAGGGGAATCCCCGCCGCGAGGTGTTCTACTCGGCCAACGGCCTGAGCGAGTTCGTCAAATACATCGACTCCTCTAAGGAACCGCTGATTCCCGACGTGATCCATCTCAACACCGAGCGCCAGGGTGTGCCTGTCGAGGTGGCGCTGACCTACAACACCACCTTCAACGAGAATGTCTACTCGTTTGTCAACAACATCAACACCATCGAGGGTGGTACACACCTGACAGGCTTCCGCCGCGGACTTACCACCACCCTCAAGAAATATGCCGAGGACAACAAGCTCCTCGAGAAGAGCAAGGTCGAGATTTCGAGCGACGACTTCCGCGAGGGTCTTACAGCCGTGGTCTCCGTCAAGGTCATGGAGCCCCAGTTTGAAGGGCAGACCAAGACCAAGCTCGGCAACTCGGAGGTGGCCGGAGCCGTCTCGGCTGCCGTCTCCGAGGCCCTGCGCAACTACCTTGAGGAGCATCCCTCCGAGGCCAAGGCGATTGTCAGCAAGGTGATTCTCGCCGCCCAGGCCCGCAAGGCCGCCTACGACGCCCGCACCAAGATTCAGCGCAAGTCGCCCCTCTGCGGAGGCGGCCTCCCCGGCAAGCTCGCCGACTGTTCGAGCCGCACAGCCGAGGAATGTGAGATATTCCTGGTCGAGGGAGACTCCGCGGGCGGTACAGCCAAGAGCGGACGCGACCGCCGTTACCAGGCCATCCTCCCCCTGCGAGGCAAGGTGCTGAATGTGGAGAAGGCGATGGAGCACAAGGTGTTTGATTCAGAGCAAATCACCAACATCTTCCGCGCCCTGCGTGTCACCATCGGCACCGAGAATGACCCCAAGGAGGCCAACCTCTCGAAGCTCGCATACCACAAGGTGATAATCATGACCGATGCCGATGTCGACGGCTCTCACATCGCGACATTGCTGATGACCCTATTCTTCCGTCGTATGCGTCCCATCATCGAGCAGGGTTACCTCTATCTCGCCACCCCGCCGCTTTACAAATGCTCCAAAGGCAAAATCGAGGAGTATTGCTGGACCGACCAGCAGCGCCAGGCTTTCGTCGACCAGCACGGCCCGCAAGTCAAGGTGCAGCGTTACAAAGGTCTTGGCGAGATGAGCGACAAGGAGCTGCGCGACACCACCATGTCTCCTGAGCATCGTTTGCTCAAGCAGGTGCAGATAACCGACGCCGCCGAGGCCGACCGCATCTTCTCGATGCTCATGGGCGAGGATGTGGGGCCGAGACGCGAGTTCATCGAAGCCAACGCAAGCTACGCCAATATCGATGCCTGAGACCCCGCCCTTTTAATGACGCTTAACATTCACGCGATGTTAAGCGTTGTATTTAACAACTAACAATCTGAACACTCACTGATATGGCCCGAAAAGGATCAAGCGCCTCCGCCCGCCAACAGCTCCGCAACAAGGTTGAGGACTACATATGGAAGCAGGGCAACAACACGTTCAACTACAAGCAGGTGTCGGCAGCTGTCGGCGCCAAGACCCCTGTCGCCCAACGGTCGGTGGCGATGCTCCTGGCCGAGATGGCTTTCGACGGGGAGATTCTTGAGGTGGAGAAAGGCAAATACAAGGCCCCCGAGAGATCGAGCGTGGCCACCGGCACCTTCGTGCGCCGCTCCAACGGAAAGAACTCCGTCATTACCGACGAAGACTCCGAGGCAATCTTCATCGCCGAACGCAACTCTCTCCACGCCCTCAACGGCGACCGGGTAAGGATACATGTCGCTGCCCGTCGGCGCGGACAGGAGCCTGAGGCCGAAGTGATTGAGATTGTCGAGAAGAAGGAGCAGACTTTCATCGGCACACTGCAGGTCGACAAGACCATGGCGTTTCTCAAGACCGACTCGAAGTTTCTCGCCTGCGACATATTCATCCCCAAGGGCAAGCTCAAGGGGGGTGTCACCGGCGACAAGGCCATCGTGAAAATCACCGACTGGCCCGAGGAGGCCAAGAACCCGCGCGGCGAGGTGATAGACATCCTGGGCAAGACGGGCGACAACCAGGCCGAGATGCATGCCATCCTGGCCGAGTTCGGGCTTCCTTACAAGTATCCGGCCAATGTCGAGAAGGCCGCCGACAAGATAAGCGGCGAGATAACCCCCGAGGAGGTTGCCCTGCGCGAGGATTTCCGCAAGGTGACCACCTTCACCATCGACCCCAAGGACGCGAAGGATTTTGACGACGCGCTGTCGATACGCCGTCTCCCCTCCGGCAACTGGGAGGTCGGGGTGCATATCGCCGATGTGACCCATTACGTCACCCCCAACTCCATCATCGACCGTGAGGCCAAAGACCGCGCCACATCGGTGTATCTCGTCGACCGCACGATACCGATGCTGCCCGAGCATCTCTGCAACGGCATCTGCTCGCTGCGTCCCAACGAGGAGAAACTGGCATTCTCATGTGTCTTCGAACTTGACGACAATGCCGACATAATCAACGCCCGCATCTGCCGCACGGTCATCGAGAGCGACCGCCGCTTCACCTACGAGGAGGCCCAGGAGCGCATAGAGACCGGCCAGGGGGATTTCACCGAGGAGATACTCACCCTTGACCGTCTGGCCAAGAAACTCCGCGCCAGGAGGTTTGAGAACGGTTCGGTCGACTTCGACCGGGAAGAGGTGCGCTTCGACATCGACGAGACAGGCCATCCCGTGGGTGTGTATTTCAAGGAGTCGAAAGACGCCAACAAGCTCATCGAGGAGTTCATGCTCCTGGCCAACAAGACTGTGGCCACCACCATAGGCAAGCCCGCAGGGCGCCGCAAGGCCAAGCCGTTTGTCTACCGCATACATGATGTTCCCGACCAGACGCGCCTTTCCGACCTCGCGACGATTGCCGCTGCTTTCGGCTACAAGATAAAGACATCCGGCAGCTCGTCGGAAATAAACCGCTCCCTCAACAAGATGCTCAAGGACATCAAGGGGAAGGGTGAGGAGAATTTCCTCTCGGTGCTGGCCATCCGCACCATGGCGAAGGCTGTCTACACCACCGAGAATGTGGGCCATTACGGTCTCGGTTTCGATTATTACACCCATTTCACCTCCCCCATCCGCCGTTATCCCGACATGATGGTCCACCGTCTGCTTGAGCGTTATCTCAAGGGTGGACGCAGCGTGGATGTGGTCAAGCTGGAGGATGATTGCAAGCACTCCTCCGATATGGAGCAGCTGGCGGCCAACGCCGAGCGCGCCTCCATCAAGTACAAGCAGGTGGAATACATGCAAGACCATATCGGCGAGGAGTTTGACGGTATGATTTCCGGTGTGACCGAGTGGGGCATATATGTCGAGCTTGACGAGAACCATTGCGAGGGACTTGTCCCGATGCGCGACCTCGCCGACGACTATTATGATTATGACGAGAAGAACTACTGCATACGCGGCCGTCGCCGCGGCACTGTCTACCGTCTCGGCGACCAGGTGAGGGTCAGGGTGGCCAATGCCAACCTTGACAAGAAGCAGCTCGACTTTCTGCTGGTCGACATGAGGCTGCGTGTCCCGGGCGAGGATGACCTGGGCAAGACCGTCACCTTCAAACAGGCCCTGAGCAACACCGCCGCCAAGAAGGCCGCGCGGGCGATTCCCCACAAGCTGGAGAAGCCCGGACGCAAGAAGAAGGAGGACAAGTCGCAGCGGGCCAAGGGAAAGAAGGCCAAAAGCTCGCGAGGCGAGAAGGCTGTAGCCGCCGCCCGTGCCGCAAGGGCCAAGAAAGCCACCCGCAAGGGGAAGGAAAAGGAGAGCGCCAAGCGGCCCTCGACCCGCCGCCGCCCGGGCCGTTCCTGACACCGGCCTGTTGGGTGCCCCGCCATGCCTGAAACCTGACCAGTCGTTTTTGCATCATCACCTATGGAAAAGGGATTCCAGCTTTCACAGGAACAGAAACTGCAGCAGCGCCTTACGCCGTTGCAGGTCCGTTATGTGAGGATGCTTGAAATGTCGGGTCCGGAATTCGAGGAGGAGGTGCGCAACGCCGTCGACGAGATGCCGGCCCTGGAGGCCACTTCCGCCGAATCGCCGGGGCCTGACATCGAGACGGCGGTGACCGAGGATGGCGACCGGTTCACAGAGTCGGCCCGCGACATGCAGCTGGCCGACTACGGGTCGGAGGATGACATCCCCGACTACCTGCGGAAGCAGATGTTCCGCAGCTCACAGGCATCCCCCGACGATTATTTCGAGCCGGTGGTTGGGGCGGGTGAGGATTCCCTGCTCGAGACATTGACCAGACAGCTTGACGAACATGACGTGACGGATGACGAGCGTGTCATCGCGCGTTACATAATCGGCAATCTTGATGACAACGGCTATCTGACGCGCGACATCGCCGCCGTGGCCGATGACATAGCCTTCTCTGAAGGACGCGACTTCCCGGTCGACACCGTGCGGCGCGTCTGGGATATTGTCAGGAGCCTTGACCCTCCCGGCATCGGGGCCGTGGACTTGCGCGACTGCCTGGTGCTGCAGCTCAAAAGGTTGCCCCGGACTGTCGACAACCTCGCCGCTCTGGAGGTGGTCAGGGATTATTTCGACCTTTTCGCCAAGAAGCATTTCAGGCGCATTGTCTCGGCTATGGGAATCGATGACCGGCAGATGAGGGAGGCGGTGACGGTGATAAGCCGTCTGAATCCCAAGCCGGCAAGCCTGCTTGAATCGACCGGCGGAGGCTCGGCAATGGCTGTCAGCCCCGACTTCATGGTCGAGGCCGACACGGAGGGAAACCTCACGCTGACCCTGCTCAACCGCATCCCGGAGCTGAGTGTCGAGAAGACTTTCGCCCCTGACACCCCCCTGCCCGAGTCTTCTGGCAGAAGCGAGGCCGCCGCGCGTATGTTCCTGAAACAGAAACGCGACGAGGCCACAGACTTCATAAAGATAGTGGGGATGCGCCAGCAGACCCTGTTCACCGTGATGTCGGCCATACTTGATTTCCAGAAGCCGTTTTTCCTGACCGAGGATGAGTCAAAGATAAGGCCGATGGTGTTGCGCGAACTGGCCGCTGCTACAGGGCTTGACCTCTCTGTGGTGTCGCGCGCCACGCAGGGAAAATATGTCATGACCCCCCACGGAATCTATCCGCTGAAGATGTTTTTCAACGAGCGTCGCCGCAAAGAGGAGCAACCGGGTGACGCCGACTCTGACAATACCACCCCGATGATTATCGCCGCGTTGAAGTCGATAATCGAGACAGAGGACAAGCTCCATCCGCTGAGCGACGAGCAGATTACCCAAAGGCTGACCGGGCAGGGATTTGACATAGCGCGGCGCACCGTAGCTAAGTACCGCGAGAAGCTCGGATTTCCGGTGGGGCGGCTGCGGAAGACTTTGTGAGCCATCACGGCCTGACAGAAACAAAACCACGACATACAATCTACTGAGATATGAAATTTATAAAAGGCGCGGCAAGCGTCATATCGACAATCTTCTCTCCGCTGCTGATGGCCACCTACGGTGTCGCCCTGGCTATGTTCTTGTCATTTCTTTGTTTCATACCCGCCGCCACCAAGCTGACGGTGATTCTTGAGACTTTCCTGGCCACGGCCGCCATTCCTGTCATCGGCATATTCATATTGTCAAGGCTCAAGGTCATTTCCGACCCGAAGCTGAACGAGCGGCGTGACCGCACATTCCCTTACATCATCGAGACCGCCTGCTTCATCGGCCTGGCCGTTTATCTCAACCATATCAACGCCCCGGCGTGGCTGTCGCTCTTCCTGATAGGTGGCGCGCTGGCGCTGATTGTGCTCACGATTGTGAACCGATGGTGGAAAATCTCAGGCCACGCCACCGGTATGGGGGGGCTTTGCGCCCTGCTTTTCTACCTGATGCTCAGCGGCAACAGTATATACAGCCTGCAATGGGAATTCCTCGCGGCGATTCTGCTGGCCGGGGCAGTCTGCTCGGCGCGGGTGGTGATGGGCCGTCATACCCTCGGCCAGGTGGCTGCCGGATTCCTCAACGGATTCCTGTGGGTGGCCATTCTGCCGATGATTTTCCAGGTCACACGCCTGTGAGACTGAAAGACAAACCGATACAACAAAACCAATCATACATAACGATGAAACCATCTGTCAGCATTATAATGGGAAGCACCTCTGACCTTCCCGTGATGAAGAAAGCCGCCGATTTCCTCAACTCGATGGAAGTGCCGTTCGAGATGCTCGCCCTGTCGGCCCACCGTACCCCCGAGGAGGTGGCGCAGTTTGCCCGCGACGCGGCTCCGAGAGGTGTCAAGGTGATAATCGCCGGTGCGGGCATGGCTGCCGCGCTCCCCGGTGTGATCGCGGCCATCACCCCCCTGCCGGTCATCGGTGTGCCTCTGTCGGCCACCCTCCAGGGCACCGACGCGCTCTACTCGATTGTGCAGATGCCTCCCGCCATACCTGTGGCCACGGTCGGCATAGACGGGGCTATGAACGCCGCGGTGCTTGCCGTGAGGATGCTTTCTTTGGCCGATGAAGCCCTGGCCGCGAGATACGCCGCCTGGACATCTGAGCTTAACAGCAAGATTGTGAAGGCCAACGAGGCCCTATCTGAAATCAAGTATGACTTCAAGACCAACTGATTACCCAGGTAACGAGAGTTGACTATGAGTGTTTTCGATTACCGCCGGCGCGAGACCTCTACCACCCGTGTTGGCGACGTGGAAATCGGTAGCGGATTCCCCATCCGCCTCCAGTCGATGAACAACACCTCGACTATGGACACCGAGGCTTCGGTGGCGCAGGCCGAACGGATTGCCGCCGCCGGGGCTGACATCGACCGCCTTACCGCCCAAGGGGTCAGGGAGGCCGCCAACATGGGGGAGATACGCCGCCGACTGCGTGAGCGTGGATGCCGCATGCCTCTTGTGGCCGACATACATTTCAATCCGCGAGCCGCCGAGGAGGCCGCGCTCCATGTCGAGAAGGTGAGGATAAACCCCGGAAACTTTGTGGATCCGGGACGCACTTTCCGTAAGCTCGAGTACACCGACGAGGAGTATGCCCTGGAGCTGAAGAGGATTGAAGACCGTTTTGTGCCGTTCCTCGACCTCTGCAAGGCCAATTCAACGGCGATACGTATCGGTGTCAACCATGGTTCGCTGTCTGACCGCATAATGAGCCGCTACGGCGACACCCCTTCGGGTATGGTGGAGAGCGCCATGGAGTTTCTGCGTGTGGCAGTCAGGCATGGCTTCAATGACATCGTGATTTCTATAAAGGCATCAAACACGGTGGTGATGGTCGAGACCGTCAGACGTCTGGTCAGGGCCATGGAGGCCGAGGGGATGAAATTCCCGCTTCATCTCGGGGTCACGGAGGCCGGAGACGGCGAAGATGGCCGTGTGAGGTCGGCCGTCGGCATCGGCACACTGCTTGGCGAGGGTATCGGCGACACAATCCGTGTGTCGTTGAGCGAGGCCCCCGAGGCCGAGGTGCCGGTGGCCCGGGAGCTCGCCGAATACCTGTCGGCCCGCGAGTCGGCCCCGTCGGTCGATGGGGAGTATGCTCCAGGCTATGATCCGGTGGCCCCCGCCAAGCGCCCGACTGAAAAGACCGGCCCTGTGGGTGGCGATTCGCTGCCTGTCGTGCTGGGATATGATGACGTGGATGAGGCGATTCTGCGCCGTCTCGGCGCGGCTGAGCTGCGCAGGGTGCTTGATGATTCCGAGGCCATCTCAGGCCTGGCCGGAAGAGTGCTGGTGATCTCGTCAAGCCACGCCAACCCGGTGGCCGACATCTCGTCGGCCATCCACAAGCTGTGGGGCGCGGGATTGCGCAATCCGGTCATCGCGTCGCTCGACTATGGCGACACCCCTGCGGATAAGACCGTCATCCGGGCTTCCGCCGATTTCGGGGCGTTGCTGCTCAACGGACTTCTCGACGGTGTGGAAATCAAATCTGCCACTATGGACGGCGAGGCTACTGACAGGCTCGCCCTGGGCATACTGCAGGCTTCGCGCCGCAGGGTGACCAAGACCGAATTCGTGTCATGTCCCGGGTGTGGCCGCACTATGTTCGACCTGCAGGAGACCGTCGCCCGCGTCAAGGCAGCCACCTCGATGTATCCCGGCCTGAAGATAGCAGTCATGGGCTGCATTGTCAACGGCCCCGGCGAGATGGCCGACGCGGATTACGGATATGTCGGTGCCGGAGTCGGCAATGTGAGCCTTTACCGTGGCAAGGAGCTTGTTGAGAAAAACCTTCCGTCATCAGAGGCGGTTGACCGCCTTATCGCCCTTATGCGGGCTGACGGCAGGATTGACTGATGGTGTGTGGTTGACATGTCTGCGTCAACCTCTTTTCAAAGATGAAAGAACTGGAGACTGAGATATTTGATTTGTCGTGCGGCATGCGCCTGGTGTGTCGCAAGGCTCCTCTCGCGCTGGAGTATTTCGGTGTGGCAGTCAATGCCGGCAGCCGCGACGAGAAGGCGGGGGAATATGGACTGGCGCATTTTGTCGAACACACCATTTTCAAGGGCACAGACCGTCGGCGCGCCGGGCATATCATCAACCGCATGGAGGCGGTCGGGGGGGACCTCAACGCTTTCACATCGAAGGAGGAGACCAATGTATACTCGGTGTTTCCGCGTGGCAACCTTTCGCGGGCGATTGACCTCATTGCCGACCTGCTGGCCAACTCGCGGTTTCCTGAAAAGGAGATTGACCGGGAGAGGGAGGTGGTCAGGGATGAGATAGACAGCTATCTCGACACCCCCTCGGAGGCTGTTTATGATGATTTCGAGGACCTGTTTTTCGCCGGTAGCCAGCTGGGCCACAACATACTGGGCACAGACGCCGACCTCGGACGGTTCACTCCCGAGGTGTGTCGCGCCTATCTGACAGGCAATTTCCATGGCGGCAGGATGGTGGCGTATTACCTCGGCCCGGAGTCGCCCCGCCGGGTGATGGCCAAGGTCAGCCGCGGATTCGACGGCATGCGCGGCAGCGGGCAGCCGCTCGACCGGCGTGAGCCTGCGCCTGTGGCCAGGTTTGACATCCGCCGCGAGACCGACACCCACCAGAGCCATACCGTCGTTGGCGCGCGCCTGCCCGGGCTGGGCGACTCGCGCCGAGACACCATCGCCCTTGTCACCAACATGCTCGGAGGGCCTGGCATGAACTCACGGCTCAACATCTCGTTGCGCGAGAGGCGCGGACTGGTTTACACGGTCGAGGCCTCGACCACTATGTTCAGCGACTGCGGACTCTTCAACATCTATTTCGGGTGTGACCCCGATGACCGCGACCGTTGCCTTGAACTTGTCTTCCGTGAGCTGAGGATGATGGCCGACTCGCCGCTGACCCCTGCGAGGCTCGCCGCCGCCAAGAAGCAGTATCTCGGCCAGATGATAGTGGCCTCTGAGAACCTTGAGCAGGGGATATTGTCGACCGGACGAGCCTTGTTGATGACTGGCCGGGTGCGCACTCCCCGTATGATGGCCGACGCGGTGGCGGCAATCACCCCTGATGACATTGCAGAGGTAGCCGCGATGCTCAGGCCCGGGAATTGCTCGGTGCTGTCGCTCGGATGACCCGCTCATGTCGGGGCGTGATTTGTTAAAATCGCGTAATTATTGGCCGTTATGTAGCTGTAACCGGCCTCGCGGTTGACCATTGACAGAGATTTTTCGTAACTTTACAGATGCAAAGGTGAAATAATATTCTAACAGTCGCTTATGAAGATAGGAAATGTCGACCTTGGCCAGAGACCGGTGATGTTGGCTCCGATGGAGGATGTCACCGACCAGTCGTTCCGCCTGATATGCAAGGAGCTTGGCGCGGATATGACCTACTCCGAGTTTGTCTCGGCCGACGCGTTGATACGCAATATCGCCGCCACCACGCGCAAACTGTCGATTCATCCCGGCGAACGTCCAACGGCCATCCAGATCTATGGCCGCGAGACAGGCCCCATGGTCGAGGCCGCCAGGATGGTCGAGGAGGCGCGTCCCGACATCATCGACATCAATTTTGGTTGTCCGGTCAAGAAGGTGGCCGGTAAAGGGGCCGGGGCCGGCATGCTGCGCGACATCCCGCGCATGCTCGAAATCACCCGAGAGGTGGTGAAAGCCGTCAGTCTCCCTGTCACGGTCAAGACACGTCTTGGCTGGGATCATGAGTCGAAGATAATCGTCGAGCTGGCCGAGCAGCTGCAAGACTGCGGCATCCAGGCCCTGACGGTGCATGGTCGCACGCGCTCGCAGATGTACAACGGCGAGGCCGACTGGGAGATGATAGCCAAGGTAAAGGCCAATCCCCGGCTGAAGATTCCGGTGATAGGTAATGGCGACATCACTTCGCCCCAGAAGTTGGTGGAGGCGTTTGACCGCTACGGGGTGGACGGTGTGATGGTGGGCCGCGCCGCGATAGGCTATCCCTGGATTTTCAACGACATGAAGCAGACACTGCTTTACGGGGAGGTGCGCCGCCAGCTCACCATGGCTGAGAAATTCGACATACTGCGCCGCCAGATTGACGAGAGCATCGACCGCATAGATGAATACCGGGGGATTCTGCATATCCGCCGCCACCTTGCCGTCAGCTCCCTCTTCAAGGGGATTCCTTTCTTCCGCGAGACCCGCATAAGGATGTTGAGGGCCGACACCAAGCAGGAGCTTTTCGACATAATCGCCGCCGTGGAGGAGAAATTGGCCAGCGGGGAGGCGTTCGCCGAGCCTAAGGAGGATGTGGCCCCCTCGGAATCATGACAATATAGACCTGAACCAATCAAACCATTAGCCTGTGAAAAAGCAATTAGCGACATTCATCGCGGTTTTCATCGCCGCTGTGGCCGCTCTATCGGCCGAGAATGCCCACCGATACGAACTGAAAGTGGGGGATTTCAACCGCCTTGTGGTGGATGATGGCATAAATGTGGAGTATCGTTGCAGCGAGGACTCTGCCGGGCTTGCTGTCTACGAGGCTACCCATGCCTTGGCCGACCAGCTGATATTCGATTTCTCAAAGAAAGGGCGGCTGATGATCCAGAAGCAGTTTCACGGAGAGGGAGAGCTTTCAGATGGACTGCCGGTTGTCAGGGTTTATTCAAAATTCCTCAACCAGGTGCAGAACAACGGCGACTCGGCGGTGGTTGTCATGTCTGTGGCCCCCTGCCCGGAATTCAAGGCCACGGTGATTGGCAATGGACGGCTGGTGGTGAAAGACATTCATGCCAATAAGTTTGACGGCGCGATAAAGACCGGCAACGGCCAGCTTGTCGTGTCGGGGAAATGTGACCAGGCGTCGTTCAGCAACACCGGCGTGGGCTCCGTGCAGGCCGACAACCTGGAGGCTGAGGATGTCTCTTGCCGTTTCTTCGGCACCGGCACGACCGGTGTCTGGGTGACCGGCCGCCTGACCATCAAGGGGATGTTCCCCGGCAAGCTTTATTACAAGGGAAACCCCGACAAGGTGAAGAATTACAGCATGGGTGTGAAGATTTTCAGGATGGATGCCGACGGCAAAATCACTGAAGAGACATCCGAAGACCCTGCTGAGCTGGAGAATGTGAAATCCGGGGCCGAGGAGGAGTAACGATTGTCAGGATTGGAAACCGGACTGAAGACACGGACTGCCGGCGCGGTGAAGTGGAACGTCATCGACAAGGTCTCCCAGCAGCTGCTGTATGCTGTCACCGGGATTGTGCTTGCGCGTCTGCTTGACCAGGAGGATTTTGGCCTGATAGGGGCCGTGCTTGTTTTCCAGGCATTCGCCTCGCTGTTTGTCGACAGTGGTTTCTCATATGCCCTGATACAGCGCAAGTCACCGACGCGTCTCGACTACTCGACGGTATTGTGGTTCAACCTCGGCGTGGCCACGGCCATATACGCAATCCTGTTTTTCTGCGCGCCGCTGATTGCCGACTGTTTCCAGGGAGATAGGCGCATCATCCCCATAAGCCGTGTCATGTTCCTTGGGTTCATCCTGAACGCCACGGCCATCGTGCAGACCAACCGCCTGATGAAGAAGATGGATGTCAGGATGGTCGCAGTCTCCAACGCCGTCGGCCTGTTTGCAGGGGCTGTGGTCGGGATATGGCTCGCCGTGGCCGGATATGGCGCGTGGGCCATCGTGTGGCAGACACTCGCGTTGAACTTCACCAAGAGCCTTGTGTTGTGGCTCACCTCGGGCTGGCTGCCGCTGATGAGATTTTCGTGGCGGTCGTTAAAGTCGTTTTTCGCCGTAGGGAGCGGGATGATGTTGTCGTCGTTTCTCAATGTGCTGTTTCAGAACATATACTCCTTTTTCATCGGCAACCGTGCGGGGCTGGCCCCGTTGGGATATTACACCCAGGCCGACAAATGGAGCAAGATGGGCATCAGCTCATTGTCGCAGGTGCTGACCTCTTCATTCTTGCCGGCGTTGTCGGCGGTGCAGGATGACCCCGGGCGTTTCGCCCGCGTCACCTCGAAGATGAACCGCTTCACATCCTATCTGCTCTTCCCCGCCATGGGGTTCCTGGCGGTGATGGCCACCCCGGTCTTCCACTGCCTTTTCGGCGAGAAATGGGACGCGTCGATAGTCCTCTTCCAGTTGTTGCTCGCCAGGGGGATATTCACTGTGCTTACGTCGCTCTACAACAATTATGTCATAGCCCTGGCCCGTACCCGGCTGGTTGTGGCTATGGAGGTGCTGCGCGACGGAGCGGCGTTGCTGCTGCTTTTCGCCGCGTTGCCGTTCATATCGATGGAAAGGGGAGGGGATGTGGTCTACGGCATAAAACTGCTGCTCGCCGGCCAGATACTCGCTTCGGCCATAAGCTGGGGCGTGATGGTGGTCAAGACAGCCCCGGTCAGCGGGCGGTCGGTGGGATCGTTCCTTGCCGACAGCTTGCCGTATCTGTGTGAGACACTCCTGATAATGGCCGTGCTGTGGGGTGAGTCGCTGCTGATTTCCGACTGCTGGAAGTTGCTGGTATGCCAGGGTGTGACCTGCGTCGCGCTGTATGTCGGCATCAACGCATTGCTCAACTCTGTGATACAACGGGAGGTGTTTGCCTTTCTGCGCGGCAAGAAACTTGAATGAAACAAACGTAAATAACGACAAGTCATGAAAAAGGTACTCCTCGCGGCTGTTGCCGCTGTGCTTCCGGCGTTGCTGCTCGCCGCGAGCGACTACCTGAAGTATATCGACCTTGCCGACGAGGCGGTCAGGAAGCAGGACTGGAACCGCGCCGAAGAGCTGTTGCGTGAGGCGATGCGCAGCGAGCCGTCCAACCCCCAGAATGTCATGCTGCTGTCAAACGTGGGCATGTTCCAGTTCTATCGCGGGGAGGATTCGCTGGCCCTGCACACCCTCTCCGAGGCGCGGGCCATAGCCCCGGCCTCGACAGTGATTCTCAACAACCGCGCGAAAATCCTGCGCCATATGGGACGAGAGCAGGACGCGATGAAAGACTACGACAAGGTGATAGAGATGGACTCCCTTAACTATGACGCGTATTTCAACAGGGGATACCTCCGCCTTGTGCATGGAGATTCGATCGGAGCCAAATCAGACCTTGCCACACTTGAGCGCCTGCGCCCTGACGACCCCAACACGCTGCTGGTGCTGGCTGTGATGTACAGCAACCAGGGGAGGTATGACGAGGCTGTGTCGTATTACAACAAGCTTATCAAGAAAGTGGAGAAAGCCGAGTATTACACAGGCCGCGCGATGTGCCGGCTGGCCAAAGGCGACCTTGCCGAGGCTTCGGATGACATAGGGCGCGGGCTTGAGCTTGACCCCGAGGACGGGGAACTGTATTATTGCCGCGCTTACCTGCATCTTCTCCAGTACCGCGACGAGGATGCCAGGGCTGATGCCGCGCTCGCCCTGCGCCATGGGGTGTCGCAGGCCCGCATCGACGAGCTGTTCGCCAAATGACGTTTCGCGTCAGACCCAGCGGTGACGGCGGTAGATGATGGTCTGCAGCACTCCGCGCATGGCCAGGTAGAGGATGAAGGCGAGCCAGAGGGCGTGGTTGCCCATCGATGGGTAGAGCAGCAGGTAGGTGATGAAAAATGTGGCCATGGCCCCGAGCATCGACAGCAGCAGTCCACGCGTCATCGTGGCCCCGATGAAGACCCCGTCCCAGGCGAATGCCGCGAATCCGGCGAATGGCACGGTGAGCGCCCATATGAGATACTCGCGCGAGGCCCCGATAACATCCGCGTCGTCGCTCAGCAGTCCGAGGAATCCTTCGCCGCCGACGAGGTAGAGGAGGGTGAAGAAGGCCGCCCATATCGTGCCCCACATGAAAAGTCTCCTCACGCAGAGCCGCAGGCTCATCCAGTCGCGCGCGCCGACAAACCGCCCCACAAGGGCTTCGCCGGCAAATGCGAAGCCATCCATCATGTATGAGAACAGCAGGAAAAGCTGCATCAGCAGGGTGTTGACCGCCAGGATGAGCGGGCCCTGCTGCGACCCGGCGCGGGTGAACCACAGGGTGACGGCAATCAGGCAGACAGTGCGCAGCATCACATCGAGGTTGACGCGGAAGAAACGTTTCAGTTCGCCCCACCGCAGTATCTCGGCGAATGTGGCGGAGGTGAGGCGGTAACGTCTCAGGAAGAGGAATCCGGCCCCGAATCCGACCCACTGGGCGGTCAGCGAGCCAGTGGCCACACCGGCTATGCCCCATCCGAGGCCGTAGACCAGCAAAAGGCTCGCAAGAATGTTGACGCAGTTTATGGTGAGTGACACCCACAGCAGCATCCGGGAGTTCTGCATCCCCAGAAACCATCCCGACATGGCATAGTTGCCCAGTACTGCCGGCGCGCCGTAGATGAGGATGTGGAAATAGAGCGACGCCAGGCCGGTGGTCTCGGTGCCCGCGTCGAGAAACCAGGACAAAAGCCTGAACACCGGTTGCTGGAGCATGACCATCATGACGCCCGCCCCGATGGCGACGATGAGCGACCGGCGCAGCACAAGGGTCGAGGCGCGGTTGTCACCGGCTCCGCAGGCCTGTGCAGACAGCCCGGAGGTGCCTCCGCGCAGAAAGGAAAACAGCCAGTAGAGCATGTTGAACATGACACCGCAGACGGCAATCGCGGCTATGTAGAGTTCGCTGCCCATATGGCCCACGATGGCTGTGTCGACCAGGGCCAGCAGGGGGGTGGTTATGTTGGCGGCGATTGAAGGAATCGCCAGGCTCAGTATCTTGCGGTTCAATGTGTTGGCGGGAGATGACAAGTGTCAGTGACTTAATATGTATGCCGTAATTGAACGAATCCAATTACGGCATACACTCGTTTTATATCAGGATTGTTATTGCTCAGAGCTTCTTGGCGCGGAGGGAGTCGAGCCAGAGGTAGGCAATCAGGGCCACATAGGCCACGATGCCGAGAATCTGGAGGGTTCCGGCCTCAAGCGGACAGGTGTACTCGAATCCGCAGAAACGGGTCAGGGCGGCGAACACGCCGAAGAGTGCGCCACCGGCGATAAGACCGGAGGCGATGAGGGTGCCACGGTCGCGGCGGGCGTCGCTGACAGCCTTGTCCTTGGAGCTTCTGGCCACGAACCAGGAGATGGCTCCGCCGACGAGCAGCGGGGTGTTGAGCGACAGGGGGATGAACATGCCCAGGCAGAAGGCCAGCACCGGCACGCCGAGCCAGTTGAGCAGCAGGGCGAGGATGATGCCTACCATGTAGAGAATCCAGGGGGTGTCGCCGCCCATCATGAGCGGCTCGATTACCTTGGCCATTGCGTTGGCCTGGGGAGCGACGAGCGAGTTGGCGTTGTCGGGGTCGAAACCATATACCTGGTTAAGCACCAGAATCACGCCGCCGACGGTGGCCGCCGAGACCAGAGTGCCGAGGAATTTCCATTGCTCCTGCTTCTTGGGGGTGGTGCCGAGCCAGTAACCTACCTTGAGGTCGGTGACGAAGCCGCCAGCCATTGACAGGGCGGTGCAGACCACACCTCCGATTACCATCGAGGCCACGATGCCAGAGGTGCCGTTGAGGCCGATTCCCACGAAGATGGCAGACGCGATGATGAGGGTCATGAGGGTCATGCCAGACACAGGGTTGGAGCCGACGATGGCGATTGCGTTGGCGGCGACGGTGGTGAAGAGGAATGCGATGAATGTCACCACAATCCAGGCCACAAGAGCCTGCCACCAGTTGTGTATCACTCCGAACCAGAAGAACACCAGCACGGCCACGAGGGCTATCGAGATGAAGAACACGATATGCTTCATCGATATGTCGAGCTGCCAGCGCACGGATTGCGACTTGCTGGCGGCCCCACCTTTGAACTCACGTCCGGCCAGGCCGACGGCCTGCTTGATGATGGGCCATGACTTGATGATGCCGATGACTCCGGCCATGGCGATGCCGCCGATGCCGATCATCCTGACGTAGTTGCCGAATATCGCTTCGGGGGCCATCGCCGCTATCCCGGCGTTGCCGTATGTGCCCATCAGGGGCACCAGCACCCACCAGGCGAAGAGGGAGCCTGCGGTGATGATGAACGCGTACTTGAGGCCGATGATATAGCCCAGACCGAGGACGGCGGCCCCGGTGTTGCAGCTAAGCACGAGTTTGGTCTTGGCTGCCACGGCCTGTCCCCACTCGCTGACAGTGGTGGAGAGGGTGCCGGCCCAGAAGCCGAATGTCTCGACCACATAGTCGTAGATACCGCCGATGAGCGAGGCTATCACAAGTGTCTTGGCCTGTGAGCCTCCGGCAGCGCCCGCGCTCTGGCCGCTGGCCAGCACCTGGGTGGTGGCTGTCGCTTCCGGGAAGGGATACTTGCCGTGCATGTCCTTCACGAAATATTTGCGGAAGGGGATGAAGAAGAGTATGCCAAGCACACCGCCGAGCAGCGAGCTGAGGAATATCTGGAAGAAGTTGACGGTGATTTCGGGATATTTGGCCTGCAGGATGTAGAGGGCCGGGAGGGTGAAGATGGCTCCGGCCACAATCACGCCCGAGCAGGCGCCGATTGACTGGATGATGACATTCTGGCCAAGGGCGTTTTTCTTGCCGAGCGCGCCTGAGAGGCCCACGGCGATGATGGCAATGGGGATGGCCGCCTCAAACACCTGCCCGACCTTCAGCCCGAGATAGGCGGCGGCCGCGCTGAATATCACACAAAGAACCAGGCCGAGGGTCACCGAGTAGGTGGTCACCTCAGGATAGTTGCGGGCCGGATGCATCAGCGGCCTGTACTTCTCGTCTGCGGCGAGTTCGCGGAACGCGTTTTCCGGCAACTCGATGGGATCGGCCTCGGGCGACATCTCGATGTCGCGGATTTCGGCTTCCTCCGCCGGGGGGATGTTGTTTGCTTTTTTCATTATAGGAAATGTGGATGATTGTCAGGTGGTTGTCGAAGGGCGCGACAGTATGTCGAATGTGTCGACGTAAATCTCGGTGGTGCGGCGTTTTATGGCGTTGAAGTCCTGCCATTCGCGTGTACGCAGTTTCCCCTCGATGTAAAGCTTTGTGCCTTTGGTGACATATCTCTCGGCGATTTCGGCGTTGCGGTCCCACATGACGATGTTGTGCCATTCCGTGCGCTCCGGCACCTCGGCGCCGCTCGGCGCCCGGTAGCCGCGCTCGGTGGTGGCCAGCGAGAATGTGGCGCATGGGCGCGAGTCGATGTAGCGTATCTCGGGATTTTTCCCGACATTGCCTACGAGAATCACCTTGTTGACAGACATGGGCCTACGGGTATTATGGTTTCTGCCGGAGATCCGCAGGGGGGGCACGACGTTGGTCTGACGGTGTGCCACGGCCTGCGAGCCGCCTTGTTGACAGCTACAAAATTAGCCAACTTTCGGCAAACATCCAAAAGTTGGCTGATTATAATATCGTGGGACTGCTGTTATTTTTCCCGATTATTTCCTCTTGCGGGGCTGACCGTCGGGGCCGGCCTCGTATAGGTCGTCATAAATGTCTGAATAGGTGTCGAGGGTCGTGGGGTCAAGCTGCTCGGGATAGTCCCCCTCGTTGTCGAGGTTGTCGATGTCGTCAAGCTCGTCGTCATCGAAGTCGCCGCCGTCATACTCGAAGTCGTCTACCATGCGGCCTCCTGCGTCGGGAGCCTCCTCGTCGTCGGCTACCGGTTCGGGCGAGAAGATAAACTCATCCTCCTCCCTCACGCGGTGATGGCCGTCGAGCGGCCTGTGAGTGATTGGGGTCTCTTCGATGCGGTTGGCGTCATCGGTGATGGCTTTCCACAGAGCGTCTTTCAGCTCCACGAGTCCTTCGCCGGTGACTGCCGAGATGAACACATGGGGGATGTCGGCCGGGAGTGTAGGTTCAATCTCATCTTTCAGCTCCTGGTCGAGTATGTCGCTCTTGGAGACTGCCAGCACCCTCTGCTTGTCGATGAGCTGGGGGTTGAAACGGCGCAACTCCTCAAGCAGCACCTCATATTCCTTGGCGATGTCGTCGGCGTCGGCAGGGACCATGAACAACAGCACGGCGTTACGCTCGATATGGCGCAGGAACCTCAGACCGAGCCCTTTCCCCTCACTCGCCCCCTCGATGATGCCGGGGATGTCGGCCATCACAAAGGAGCGGTTGCCACGGTAGTCTACGATGCCGAGCTGCGGCTCCATGGTGGTGAAGGGATAGTCGGCGATTTTTGGACGGGCGGCAGACAGGGCCGACAGCAGGGTTGACTTCCCGGCGTTGGGGAATCCCACCAGGCCGACATCGGCAAGCAGTTTCAGCTCCATCACGACGCTGCGCTCCACGGCCGGTTCGCCCGGTTGGGCATAGCGCGGGGCGCGGTTGGTGGCAGTCTTGAAGTGCCAGTTGCCCAGGCCGCCGCGACCTCCCCGGAGGAGGTTGATTTCCTGGCCGTCCTCGGTGACTTCGCAAAGAAACTGGCCGGTCTCAGAGTCGAACACTACGGTGCCGCACGGCACCTCTATTATCTGGTCTTCCCCATCTTTGCCGAAGCTGCGTCCGCCCGAACCGGCCTGGCCGTTGCCGGCAAAGACATGTCGGCGGTATTTCAGCGGCAGCAGGGTCCACATGTTCTTGTTTCCACGGAGTATGACATGGCCCCCGCGTCCGCCGTCGCCGCCGTCAGGGCCACCTTTGGGCACATACTTTGCCCGGTAGAAATGGCTTGAGCCGGCTCCGCCCTTGCCGCTGCGGCAAAGTATCTTCACATAATCTATAAAATTCGAGTCTGCCATAAATAAACTGTCTGAAAAGTTGAACGTTGGGGGAGAGATATGGCCGTCGACGCTTCGACGGGGAGGGATGGGCGGCAGGGAGGTCAGTGCCGTCCCATGGCGCGATGGTGGCGCATAAGCTCCTCGGCATGGCGGAAGTCGGCAGGTGAGCCGATATCTATCCATGTGCCGTCGATGGGGAAGAACACTGTCTTTCCTCCCCCGGCCATCGCTTTCTCTATCAGCTCGGGGGCATCGGTGGGGGTGTCCGGGGCGATAGAGTTGAGCAGCCTGTTGGAGAAAATGTATATCCCGGCGTTGGCGTAGTAGGAATATGTGGGCTTCTCCTCCAGCGAAAGCACCTCACGGCCCTGTGTGGCTAAAATCGCGTAAGGCACAGAGACGGAGTAGGGGATGGCGGCTATCGTCACGTCGGCCTTCTCCGCCTTATGCAATAAAAACATTTCTTCGAGCGAAAGAGTTGTCAGCAGGTCGGAATTCATCACCAGGGTGTCACCCTCGTCGCTGCGGCTGATGAGCGACGCCGCTCCGATGGTGCCGAGCGGCTGATTCTCGACCACGCATTTCACGTCGATGCCGAAGACAGGTTTGGAGAAATGGTCTATTATCTGCTCGGCGAGGTAGCGGGTTGTGACGGTCACATCCGTTATGCCGGCCCGTGAGAGGTTGCGCACATTGTAGTCGATGATCGGCATGCCGTCGATTTCGAGCAGAGGCTTGGGTGTCGAGAGGGTGAGGGGTCTGAGCCGTTCACCTTTCCCTCCGGCCATCAGGATGGCGCTCAGCGGGAGCATCGTCTCCACCTGGGTCAGGTCGAGGGCGCGGAGCAGTCTGCCCCTGTCGTCTACCACCGGCAGCAGGCGAATCCCCTTGAGCCTCGCCTCCTTGATTTTGCTGACGGGAGTGTCGGGCCCCACTGATGAGAAATCCTTGTGGGCCGCTTCGGCCACCGGGCTTTGCAGGGAGACACCGCGCAACAGGGCCCGGCGTATGTCGCCGTCGGTCATAGTGCCGGCGACACATCCCTCCTTGTCGGTGACGATGAGAGTCATAACTCCGTCGGTCAGGGAGTTGAGCCGTTCAAGGGCCTGTATCAGGGTGGCGTTTATGTCGATTATATGCTTGTCCATTGCTGCGAGGGTAAGTGGAATTCAGTCTGTGGCGGCTTCGTTGTCTGTGGCGGCTTCGAGGCGTGAGGTCATCACGGCCCTGGCCACAGTGAGGTCGACCGGGCTGTCTATGTCGAGCGAGTCCTCGGGCCGCATCTCATATGGAATCCTGCGGGGGAAAGCCCCGAGGGGCATGCGGCGTATTGAGTCGGGATTTATGACATACACGGCCCCGTTGTATTCCCATGCGTCGGGTGCGTCCTGCCTGCGGGTGAGCAGGCCGTCTCCTTTGGAGATGTGGAGATAACCTGTCTCGGGGTCGGTCTCGAAGCAGTTGTAGTAGGGGTTGGCCGATGCTTTGCAGACCGACACCACCATGTCAGTATTGCCGGGGTCGAAGAGGGCGATGGCCTCTGCCACATGGTTGCCGTCGCGGAAGGGGGAGGTGGGCTGAAGCAGCACCACACAGTCATATTCCAGCCCCATGCTGTCGGCGAAATCCATGGCGTGAAGAATCACCTCACGCGACCCGGCAGTGTCAGTCGACAGTTCGGCGGGGCGCAGAAACGGCACCTCGATGCCCTCCTCGCCGGCCTTGGCCGCAATCTCGGGTGAGTCGGTCGAGACGATGACACGCCGGTTGTCGAGACGTTCAGCGGAGCCGTCGGCTGCAAGCAGGTCGAGACACTGGAGGGCGGCGTCGATGGTGTATGCTATCAGCGGACGACCGCAGAGGTCGGCAATGTTTTTCATCGGAATCCCTTTGCTGCCTCCTCGGGCAGGGATGATGAACAGGGGCTGGCGTGAGATGGCGGTGGATGACGTTGTCATAGTTCGTCGGAATCAGCGGTGAATGTCGGCACATTCAGGATGGGATACGGGTCGATGAACCGCTTGGAGTAAAGCTCTTCAAGACGAATGTGGGCGAGAGTGTCGACAATGCGCGTTACAGTGTCGCGCTTGGCGTAGGGGTTGTCGGTCTCCAGGGCGAGGCGTTTGCCGGCCGGGGAGAGGGCGAAAGATATAGCCTGGTGGATCTGGTCATGCTCCCCCTCGCAGTGGATGACGGATGAGGCGGCGATGCGTCCTTGCTGGCGTATGCCGATGTCTACGGTCGGAATCCTCATCGTCGGCACCTCCACGATGCCGCTTGACGAGTTGCCTACCACGGCGCTGACGAAATGCAGCGCCGAGAGGTAACGGCGGCGGCCGAGTGACGGCACAACGGCCACGCGGCCCGGATATCGGGCGGCATATTCATTTATCATCTTGATTATCACTTCCCCGTCGGGGTCATTGTTGGGGTATGTGAAGATGATGTGTGAGCTGATGAATCCGTCGAGCGCTTGCAGCAGAGCCTCGCAGCGTTCCTTGACCGGCACCGGATCCATGGTCGCGGGATGGAGTGTCACCAACAGGGTCGACGAGTTTATGTCGATGCCGATGAATTTCTCAAGCTCGGGCTTGGGTATCACCGGCTCATGTATGATGTTGTAGACCCCGAGGGCGCCGGTGTTGAACACATATTCCGGGTTCTCGCCCATGGAAATCACTCGGTTGCGGTATGCGTCGGTTGCCGTGAAATGCAGGGTTGACAGCTTGGTCAGCGCATGGCGGATGTTGTCGTCAAACGCTCCCTCGGAGATTTCACCTCCGGCGATATGCGCTATAGGCACCCTCATGATTGTGGCCGCGGTGGCCACGGCGAGCATCTCATACCGGTCGCCGAGGATGACAAGGATGTCGGGTTTGAGACGGTCGAGGGCACGGGCCACCCCGACGAGGCATTTCCCGGTGGCGGCGGCTGTCTCGACTGCTGAGTCGTTTCCGGCGTTCATCTCCACTCGCTCGTCTACCTTGAAACCGTCCTCGATGATTTCATCGACGGTCATGCCGTATCGGGCGTCGAGGTGCATGTTGGTGGCGATGATCTGCAGTTCCACAGTCTCGTAGGCCTGCAGCTCCCGGGCGACGCCGCTGAGCAGGCCCCAGTCGGCTCGTGTCGATGTCACTATGCAAATTTTCCGTCTGATGAAATCGTTGTTCATATTTTGGGGAGATGTTTTGGAGGAGTTTTTGGAAAAAGAGATGTCGTGTTCAAAACCGCCACGTCACGGCCCCCTCATTTCTGAGGAAGCCGCGACGGTGGTTGAGATGGATATGATGGCCGTGTGTGGCCGCCGGTCAATAGGCGGTGCCGGTCACGGTCACTTTTCGGTCATATTTCTCACACTCGAATGTGAGGGTGAGGCTCTTGCCGGCCACCACTGTGCCCTGGAGGTTGGTGATGGCGAAAGCCGGGTAGGGGGTGTTGGCGATTTCGGGGATGAGGCTGCTGGTGCTGAAGGTGAAGCCATCCTCGGTGTAGGTCATCGGTATGTCGGCAAACCTCATTATGCCAAGGTTGGCGGGCATGCCCTCCATGAAACGGGGATATGCGATCTGCACTTCAGCCTTCTTTGTCTTGCCGTCGAAGACAACCAGATAACGTGACTGGTTGGTCATGAACGGGTCATTGGCGGGGTCGGAGATGTCGGTCGACTTGGTCTCGCCGATGAACTGGTTGTGGGTGAAGAAGGTGGTCACCTCATAACGGTTGTCCATCACGAAATCGATTGTGACGAGGTTTTGCGAGCCGTCGGCGCGGAGGTTGAAATCCACTTTGACATCTGAGATTGTCACTGTGGAGCTGCCAGCCTCAACCTGGATGGGGGAGGGGGCGTTGAGTTTCCAGCCGGTCTGGGTGTAGTCCATCCTCAGTTCGGGGAGGGTGAACGATATGGCGCGTTCGTCAGAACTGTACTGGAAGTTGTTGACATGGAGCTGCAGGGTGGAGCGGTCGAGGTTGACCAGCACACCATAGTCGGCTCCAACGAGTACGGTCTGGCTGTTGTCTGTGCGGTCGATCACCGACACATAGTTGAGCGATGACTGGATGGTCAGCGCCTGGGTGTTCTCGGTGGGTCCGTCATCACCGCAAGAGGAGAAGATGAAGGCCGACAGAATCAGGAGAGGGAGGAATTTGAGAAATTTCATATCTTATGTCTGTTGATTTGTTTTTACTTTTGTTAAAAGTCAAGTTGCCAGCTCAATGTGGCTCCGGCCGAGAAGCCGTTGCCGCGCTGCAGGAATGCATTCCCTATTGAAACGAAATAAAAGGTCGCATATTGCGTGGCGGTGATATTGTCTGCCCACAGTTCGAGCCTGAATTCTCACACTCGAATGTGAGGGTGAGGCTCTTGCCGGCCACCACTGTGCCCTGGAGGTTGGTGATGGCGAAAGCCGGGTAGGGGGTGTTGGCGATTTCGGGGATGAGGCTGCTGGTGCTGAAGGTGAAGCCATCCTCGGTGTAGGTCATCGGTATGTCGGCAAACCTCATTATGCCAAGGTTGGCGGGCATGCCCTCCATGAAACGGGGATATGCGATCTGCACTTCAGCCTTCTTTGTCTTGCCGTCGAAGACAACCAGATAACGTGACTGGTTGGTCATGAACGGGTCATTGGCGGGGTCGGAGATGTCGGTCGACTTGGTCTCGCCGATGAACTGGTTGTGGGTGAAGAAGGTGGTCACCTCATAACGGTTGTCCATCACGAAATCGATTGTGACGAGGTTTTGCGAGCCGTCGGCGCGGAGGTTGAAATCCACTTTGACATCTGAGATTGTCACTGTGGAGCTGCCAGCCTCAACCTGGATGGGGGAGGGGGCGTTGAGTTTCCAGCCGGTCTGGGTGTAGTCCATCCTCAGTTCGGGGAGGGTGAACGATATGGCGCGTTCGTCAGAACTGTACTGGAAGTTGTTGACATGGAGCTGCAGGGTGGAGCGGTCGAGGTTGACCAGCACACCATAGTCGGCTCCAACGAGTACGGTCTGGCTGTTGTCTGTGCGGTCGATCACCGACACATAGTTGAGCGATGACTGGATGGTCAGCGCCTGGGTGTTCTCGGTGGGTCCGTCATCACCGCAAGAGGAGAAGATGAAGGCCGACAGAATCAGGAGAGGGAGGAATTTGAGAAATTTCATATCTTATGTCTGTTGATTTGTTTTTACTTTTGTTAAAAGTCAAGTTGCCAGCTCAATGTGGCTCCGGCCGAGAAGCCGTTGCCGCGCTGCAGGAATGCATTCCCTATTGAAACGAAATAAAAGGTCGCATATTGCGTGGCGGTGATATTGTCTGCCCACAGTTCGAGCCTGAATCCCTTTCGGGTGGCAGCCACCGAGGCGTTGAGCAGCATATAATATGGTTGTCTGACGGTGTTGGCCTCGTCCCACCAGATGCTTCCGGTGCCTCGGGTGTTGACCTCGGCCGATATGCCGTCGATCAACCGGGAGCCGCTTATGCCACGGGTGTATCCTGCCGACAGGAAGAGGGTGTTGGAGGGGGCGTAGGGGACGCGTTTGCCCGAGTAGTCGGCCCGGCCATTGTTGAAATCGATGAAGCGGGCGTCGGTGAACCCGTATGCGCCGCGTGTGAACCATCCGGCCGGGGAGTGGTATGACAGTGACAGCTCCACGCCCCTTGAGCGGGCGCGTCCGGCGTTGGCCATTATGCGGCCCGTGATGCTCCCCTCGGGAAACATCGTGACCTGCTGGTTGTCGATGTTGATCCAGAACGCTGAGAAATCCACCGTGAGCGACTGCTCCAGGAATGCCAGGTGGGCGCCGACCTCGAAGTTCCAGTCGGTCTCCGGACGGTATGACACCGTCTGGTCAACATCATATTGCTGCATCAGTCCCATCTCAGACATGAGCCTCTGCTGCAGGAAGTCGGAGAACATCTGGGTGTTGTAGCCTCCCGCCTTGTATCCCTTGGTGACAGAGGCGTATATGTTGCCCGACTCTGCCGGGAGGCGGTATGATGCGGACAGTTTTGGCAGCAGCTGGGTGTAGTCGTGCGACAGGCTCCCTGTCTCGTCGATGTCAACCGGGCAGCGGTTGTAGACCGGCAGCGGGGAGATGTCGGGGTCGGTGTTGTCGTAGACTGTGTAGGCTGTGTTGCAGAAGCTCCGGAAGTCGAGGCCGGTACGTTCCCAGTCAAACCTGAGTCCGGCCGTGATGGTGAATGCCCCGAGCCTCAATGAGCTTTCGTGGTAGAGCGAAAGGCCGCCCGACGGCATCGTGAACTCGCTCCCGAGGGTGAACGACGGCTCATCCCAGCCGATGGGGTAGTAGGGGTTGGCGTTGTTGCGGTTGGCGACAATCAGCCGGTCTATCCCGGTCTGCATGAAAGTCACTGGAGCCTCCATCCTGGAGCGGCGCCAGAAACCGAACATTCCTGTCAGCCAGGTGTACTTGCCTGTCTGCGGGCCGCGGGCCACGAAGTCGCCCGTGAAAGCCCACTCCTTGCGTTTCTGGCGCAGGGTGAAGTAGTCGGCTTCGGTGAAATCCTGGTCGAGGACCATGTCGTCGTCGAGATACTGCGCGCTCATTATCGAGGAGAAGGTGATTCCCCTGAATGAATGTTTCACCGTCAGGCCGTCGACGAATGACAGGCGGCTGTAATGGCATGTGTCGTTGTAGGCGATGCGGTCGGTCGCGACGTTGAGGTATGGGTAACCATGCTGGCGGCCACGGGTGAGCATGGCAGTGTTCTCCACCACAACCTTTCCCGTTGGCCTGAAGGATGTCTTCCACCGCAGTGCCCCGAGGCGTTCGCGGCCGGTCTTGCTGTCGTTGTGGGTGTTGCGGAAGAAACCGTCGGTGCCAGAGGCCTCGGCGGTGAGCGACATGCCGAGTTTGCCCGACAGTTTGCCGTAGACCCCGGCAGAGGCGCGCCAGGTGTTGCGGGAGCCGTATGACAGCTTTGCCCTCACCCCCTCGAAGCTGAGCGGCGAGAGTGTGTAGATGTTGACCAGTCCACCCATGGTGTTGCGGCCATAGAGTATGTTCTGGGGGCCGCGCAACAGTTCCACCCGGTCGATGTCGGCCAGGTCGAAATCAAAGTTGTCCTTATTTATAATAGGGATGTTGTCGATGTTGAGGCCCACGACAGGCTGGTCGATGCGGGTTCCCATTCCTCTGACATATATCGAGGATGTCATCCGCGAGCCGTAGGCCGGGATGTAGAAGTTCGGGGCCAGGGCCGAGGCGTCGCGCAGGTTGACAAGGTCGTATGTCTCGACCGCCTGGCTGCCGATGTATGTGACCGCCTCGTCGGCGTTGGGGTGGTCGCCCCCCTTTATGGCCGTCACCGAAACCTCGCCGAGCACTACACCTCGCCGGGAACCCACCGAGTCTGTGGCGACAGCGCTTTTCCCGGCGATGGCGCTCGCGGGAAGCAGTGCTGAAACCAGCGGCAATATGGCAGGCAGTATCTCTCGCATTTCGGTCTTTGAAGCGGTGCCCCGGGGTCAGGGCGCGTTGTTTCAGGCTGCAAAGTTACGATTTTTTCCTGACATATGAAAAAGGGGCGGGTGCGTTAATAGATGTGTCTCGACAGGGGCTGAAATCGTAAATAAATTGTAAAAAAGCCTGCCGATTTTGCCAGACCGGAATTTAATTGTTAAATTTGAGGCTCAAAACCCCCATTGATGGCAAAAGAACCACCCCGCGAAGACTCCCGACTGATCGAACGGCTACGGCAACCTGAGACTTGCCGCGAGGCGTTCAATGATGTCATACGGCAGTATTCCGAGCCGCTGTACTGGCAGATACGCCGTATGGTGGAGAGCCACGACGACGCCAATGACATCCTCCAGAACACATTCCTGAAGGCGTGGCAGTCGGTCGAGGGTTTCCGTGGCGACGCGAAACTGTCGACATGGCTTTACAAGATAGCCCTGAACGAGTCCATAACGTTTTTGTCAAAGGAGCGCAAGCGCCTGAGCCTTAGCCTTGACGATGAGGAAAGCCATCTTGTCAACCTCATAGAGAGCGATGAATATGTCGATGGCGATGCGCTTGCCCTGAAGCTGAGGAAGGCGGTGGCGGCCTTGCCTGAGAAGCAAAGACTCGTGTTCAATATGAAATATTACGACGAGATGAAGTATGAGCAGATGTCTGAGATTCTTGGCACATCGGTCGGCGCGCTGAAAGCCTCATATCATCTCGCCGTGAAGAAAATCGAGCAATATTTCACCGACAATGACTGACGCCCCACGGTGTGTGGTGCCGCCAATGGTGAAACAGCTCTGAAAAAAGATTAGGCATAGATTTAAACCTTTCATTTCCGATCCAGTCAAAAAATCAGAAAAGCGACAGCTTCAAAAACAACCGCGATGAGAACTGACAAGGAAAATATACTTGACATCATAGACCGGAAGGATGGGATGACCGTCCCGGATGGCTACTTCGCCGACTTCCAGGCGAGGATGGAGGCTCTGCTCCCCGTCAACGAGCAGGCCGAGACTCCGCGTGAAATCGAGGCTCCCCGTTCGTTCTGGGACAGGGTGCGCCCATTCGTTTACATGGCGGCGATGTTCGCCGGCGTGTGGTGCATGGTCAAGATGTTTTCCATGCTTGGCACCGGCAGTGTCGACCTCTCCATCGACAACAACGAGATTCTGTCAAGCGCCCTGTCTGACGACACATTCATATATGAATACCTGCGCGACGAGGTCTCGGGGCGCGAGGTGCTGGAAGACATGTATCTCGACAGCATATCTGTCGACGACATCGTCCCGGCCGACTCGCTGGAAGAGACATTGTATTGACCGAGGATGACGAAAGACTGTCGTATAACTAAAAATGACCGGCTTATGAATATCAGGATCTTTGCTCTGGCAGCGTTGATATGGGTGTCCCTTTCGGCCTCACTGACCGTGAACGGAGCCCCTCAGACTCCGGAAGAACGTGAGCAGTGGATGACAGAGATGCGCCAGTACAAGCGTATCTATCTCACCAAGGAACTCGAGCTCACGCGTGAACAGCAGACCAAGTTCTATCCCCTCTACGATGAGATGGAAGACAACGAGACGAAGATAAACGACGAGGCGCGCGCCATGGAGAAACGTGTGGCCGAGATGCAGAATCCTTCCGACCTTGAATATGAAAAGGCGACCGAGGCGGTTTATGACGCGGCGGTGCGCTCGGCCCAGCTCGAACGTGAGTACATGGACAAATTCAAGGAGATACTCTCGCGCAAGCAGCTTTTCCGTCTGAAAGCCGTTGAACGCCAGTTCAACAGGGAGATGATGAAGCAGCACCATAGGCTCCGCACCAAGGTGAAGGCTGCTGAAAAGTAAGCCTGCGGCTCCCGCTGGCGATTCATACTCCGTCGAAAACATAAACGGACATCGTGTGAACATTCAGGCCCTGGCCTGGTGTTTATCTGACGCAGCGTGCTGCGTTTGCCCATGGTAAGACCAGCATACAGAAGGGCAAACACCGGCGCGCTGCGGCGTTTCAACATATTCAACCAATTCCTAATCACCCCCAACAGGTATGACATCATTAAAAAAGTCGAGCCTGCACGGCCTTTCAAAAATCGTTTTCATACTGTCACTGATGTTTGTCAACCCATTCCATGGCTTTGGAGCCGACCCGGATTTCGCTTTCCCTGAAAAGGTGGAGAAGACTGCCGCCTCGGATTTGCGCGTCGCCCTTAGGGATGGCGACGGCAAGGGGGCGGTCAACGCGATGATACGTCTCGGGCTGGCAAAGGCACAGGTCAACACCGACTCGCTGCCCGCTGTGCTTAGGCAGGTGGCAGACCTGACGGCTGCCGAGACCGACCCTGCTGCCAAGGCATTGCTCAACGCCCTGTCAGCTAAGATATACACCCAGGCTTACAATTCAAACCGCTGGACTTATGACCGCCGCGAGAGTGTCGCCGGAGTCGGCGACGACTATCGCCAGTGGAGCTCGCGCCAGTTTCTCGACAAGGTGATGGGGCTCGTCCAGGCGTCGCTGGCCGATGCCGATGCCTTGCGTCTTCTGCCGTTGCGGGATTACGCCGGGATAGTCGAGATTGAGGAGCAAGACCTTCGATTCTATCCCACATTGTTTGATTTCATAGCCGAGTCCGGTATCAGCAATCTTAAGGTGTTTGCCGACGCGCAGAACCTCAGGGTGTTGAACGAAAGGCTTTTGGTGACCCCTTGCGACCCCACGTTGCGACCTGGGCCGACATGCCGCCCGCTCGGGATGATACTCGGCATATACGGTTCGGTGATTGATTTCCACAAAGACAGTCCCGCGCCACGGTTTGTCGCCGAAATCGCGGTCAGGGAGTTTGTGAAGCGTCATATGTTCACCTCCCGGATTCCCTCTCCACGCTCTGCCGCCGCGCCTGCCGACAATACCCCCTCGGCTTTCACAGCCGAAATGATAAGGTTGTATGAGGAAAACAAGGATGAAGAGCTGTCAGGGCTCTTCCTTGACAAGGCTGCCGAGGAGTTCTACCCCGGGGAGGATGCCAGGGAGTTTTGCGCCCTGCTCAGAGGCTATCTTGACCGGTTCCCGTCGGGATTGCCGGCCAATGATGTCAGCAACAGCCTTGACCGCCTCTGCCAGCCCTCGGCCCGCTTCGAGATGCCGACACAGGTCTCTCCCGGCAAGCCTGTGAAGCTTACCGTGTCGACTGTCAACGGAAAGACCGTGAAACTTGAGGTGTTTGATGTGACATCGGTCAGCGGAATATCCTCGGAAGACAACTGGGTCAGGGCCGCGAGTCTCGGGAAGGCGATAGATGTCAAGACCGTCAGCTTTGACGGAGAACAGCCATTCTCGGCCTCGGCCCCGGTCGAACTGACGTTTCCCGGTTACGGGCTTTATGCCGTGAGGATTTCAGTTGACGGGAAATATGACAACGGAGGCTTGCGTGTCATCCGCTGCAGCGACATTTCGCTGTCTTCGTTGGTTGTAGGTGAGTCATCGTCGGCCTGGGTGGCCGATGCCTCGACAGGCGCTCCTGTGGCGGGAGCGGAGATATATTTCCGCCCCTGGTCGCGCCGCAACGCCGCAGCGCGTCTTGACGGGCGGACAAATGCTTCTGGAGAGAAATCGCTGGATGTGAAGGAATATGGGCAGCTGTCGGTGGTCAAGGGCGCTGACAAGTATGCTCCCGGCATATCGGTCTCGACCCCATACGGGGTGGATGACTCGGAAGAGCTTGCCATCGAACTGTTCACCTCCCTGGGGCTGTACCGCCCCGGCGATGAGGTGGATTTCGCCCTGGTGGCGTATGACAACCGGGCAAAGGGCCGTGTGATTGCCGCCGGGCGGCGTGTCGGGGTGGAGTTGCTTGATGTGAACTACCAGCCTGTCGACACCCTGTTTCTTGTGACCGATGCCTGGGGACGCGCCGAGGGTAAGTTCTCCCTCCCCTCAGCCGGGCTCACTGGCAGCTTCAGGCTCAGGGCCGGCAATGCCCAGGGGGCCACAAAGGTGATAAATGCCTGCGGCTCACATTCATTCATGGTGAGCGACTACAAGTTGCCCACATTCGAGGTCAGGACACTGGAGGTCAACCGCCCGGTGTCGGTGGCCGACAGCGCGTCGGTGTCCGGGGAGGCAATCGCCTATTCCGGATTCCCGATAGGTGATGCCCAGGTCAAGGCTTCGCTGAAAGTGCAGCAGGGGTTCTGGTGGTGGAAGACCGAGTCTCCGGTGTTCTACACCGCTGAGACTGTCACCGGTGCCGACGGCAAATTCACGGTGGTGATTCCCTCCTCTGCCATTTCGGCCAGCCCTGCCCCCGGCGGGATATTCGTGTGTGACTTAGAGGTGACATCTGCCGATGGGGAGACCCGCCAGATGACCGCCCGGTTCAATATGGGGAAACCGCTCGGCATAGTAGCCTCGGTTCCTGCCCAGATAAACCTCGCCGAGCCGTTCAAGGCCACGGTTGAGGCCCGTGACGCGAATGGAGACCGCAAGCCTCTGGAAATGAAATACACCGTGACCCGCGACACGGCCATGGTAGCTGAAGGGCTGGTGGTCGATGGTGATGTGACACCTGTGTTGAAGCAACTGCCATCAGGCAGGTATTCACTGGTGTTCGCCCCGGTTGATTCCGCGATGGCTGACCAGTCAGCGCCATGCCAGACGGTGCTTTACCGTCCGCAGGACGAGGTTTGCCCTGTGGCCAAGGCCCTCTGGATGCCGTCGGGCGACATCACGGCCGACGCAGATGGCCGATTCAAGCTGATTGTAGGGTCAGACTGCGGTGATGCCAATGTCAGGATGATTGTCTCGGCATATCCGGGCAAAGTGATAGACAAACGCTGGCTCAAACTGAAGAAGGGCATGCAGGAGATTGAGGGGAAACTCCCCTCTGGCATAGAGTCGGCCCGTGTGCTTATCGAATGTGTCAGAAACTTTGAGTCATTCAGTTACGAGGCCGGGATTGAGGCAGAGTCCTCGCGCCGGTCGATAAGCATTGAGATTGAGACATTCCGCGACCGGGTGATGCCGGGCCAGGAGGAGAAAATCACCTTCAGGGTGAAGCCCTCAGACAAGGCCACGGCCGAAAGCGCGGTTTTCCTCGACATGTCAAACAAGGCCATCGATGCCTTGGCGGCCAATCCGATGATTCTTGACCCGTTCTCCACGGGTGGCTGGAATCTGCTGTCAAACGGCTGGAACTTCACGACATCGCCGAGTACGGTCACAAAGAGTTTCAAGTATCTGGATGGCTTCACGATTGAAGCGCCGTCGTTCCAGCTTTACGGTATGAGCTTTACCGGGGGCGGTTTCCGCAACCTGCGTGTGCGCGGCACCAGCGCGGTCATGTACAAGGCTGCCGCCAAAATGGAGTCTGCCGAAGAGATGGCGGAGGACATGGAAATGGATGTGGCCGTTACGGGTGCTCCTATGATGGCCTACGGAGTCGCCTCCGACGCGGGAGCCAGCCTCGACGAGGTTGTGACCGTGTCGGCCACAGAACATGCTGAGGAGGTCGATGTGGAGACGGATGATGAGGCTCAGGAAACTTACCGCCCGTCTGAAATCCCCCTCGCTTTCTTCCGTCCGATGCTGGCCACTGCCGCCGACGGTTCATTGGAAATCAGCTATACCGTGCCTGACGCCAACACCACCTGGATTCTGAGGGCCATGGCATACAACAAGGAATTGCTCTCCGCCACGACTTCGGCTGAAATCATATCCTCCAAACCGGTGATGGTGTCGCAGAACGCCCCGCGTTTCCTCCGCACCGCCGACTCGGTGGTGCTGGCCTCGTCGGTGATGAACAACACCGATTCGCTGCGCGACATCAAGGTCGTGTCTGAGGTGATGGCCTCGGCCACCGGCAAGGTGATTGCCCGCCAGGAGAAGCTGATGACCCTCCCGGCAAAGGGTTCGGATGTGGCGACTGTGGATGTGGTGGCCCCTGCCGGGGATGCCGGGCTTGTCTATCGCGTCAAGGCCACGTCGGGCGACTACACTGACGGTGAACAGGTCTTGCTGCCGGTACTCCCCTCCCAACAGGATGTTGTGGAGTCGGAGATGTTCTACCTCGCTCCGGGGCAGGCATCATTCTCGTTGCAGCTTCCGGCCATGTCGGGCGACGAGCGCGCCTACCTGAATTTCACGGAGAATCCCGCCTGGCAGGTCGTTTCGGCATTGCCCGGCCTCAGGGAGAATGGCATTAACTCATCAGTCGAGGCTTCGGCGGCGCTGTTCTCGGCGGCTGTTGCCGATGGCATCCTCCGCGACAATCCCGAGGTGGCCAGGGTGCTGCGCAAGTGGGCCGAGACCGGCGACTCCGCTCTCATTTCCAACCTGGAGAAGAACCAGGAGCTGAAAAGCATGCTTCTTGATGCCACCCCCTGGGTCTCCCAGGCCCTCGACGACACCGAGAGGATGCAGCGTCTCGCGTTGCTGTTTGACAAGCGTCAGACCCGCAAGGTGATATCCGAGGCGGTCGACCGCCTGTCGCAGATGCGTGTTGACGGAGCCTGGAGCTGGTCAGACCGTTATCCGGTCGCCTCGATGTGGGCCACGGAGGTGATTCTCGACGAGCTCGGAGACCTCAACCGCATGGGGTGGCTCCCGTCTGACGCGCGTCTTGACAAGATGATAAAGGAGTCTCTGGCATGGTTCGACCGTGAGACAGTCAAGGAATTCAAGAAATATCCCAAGGCTGATTACTGGCTTTATGTGGCCATACGCGACAAGTTCCCGCAGGTGAAACCCTCGACGGCCGCCTCGCGAGTGATTGAGTCAGAGGTGCAGAAGGCCGTCGCCGGATGGAAAGGCGCGACAGTGCCCATGAAGGGTGTGTATGCCCTGATTCTCAACAACCATGGCTACAACGCCACGGCCCGGCAGATTCTCAGGTCGTTGCGCGAGTATGCCACATCGACCCCGGAGAGGGGCATGTGGTGGCAGCAGCTCGACCGTTATGTCACCCTTTGGAGCTACGACAGGGTGGGAATCACCTCGATATTGCTGGATGCGTTCAATGCCGTCGAGCCGGGATGCGATGACGTTGAGAAGATACGCCAGTGGCTCATACTCAACAAGACCAACAAAGACTGGGGCAATGCCATAATGACCACCCAGACCATAGCCTCCATACTCACCAGCGGCAAGCCGCTGAAGGTCAATACCCGGGGGACGGCCATCCACATTGGTGACGAACTGCTGCAGCCCCAGGCTGAGGAGTATGCCACCGGGGCGTTCACCGAGCAGATCACATCCATGCTCTCGGCTCCGGCCACATTGACGGTTGACCGTCAGGCCGACTATCCGTCGGTTGGCGGTGTGGTGATGATGCGCCGTCTGCCTATGGACTCCATAAAGTCGGTAGGATGTCAGGAGATTTCGGTGGAGAAGTCGATGATGGTGGCCGACGGAGACCAGTGGGTGCCTGGAGAGGAATTCAAGGTCGGCGACCGCGTGAGGGTCGAGCTGACACTGGTTGTCGAGGATGACCTGTCATATGTCGTCATTGAAGATCTGCGTGCCGCCGGGCTTGAGCCTGTCGAGCAGCTTCCGTCGCCGATTTTCTCCGAGGGGCTGTGCTTCTATCGAGAGAACCGTGACTCGCAGACCAACATTTTCATAGATTTTCTGCCGAGAGGCACATACCGCCTGGCTTATGAGCTGTTTGCCTCGCAGGCTGGACGGTTCTCCAGCGGAGTGGCGCGTACACAGAGCCAGTATAATCCGGTAGTGGCCGCGCATTCAGCCGGCTGCATCATTGAAATCAGACCTGCGAGATGAAAAGGATGTTTCTTCTGACACTGCTGTCGGTAGTGTTGTCGGCGTTGGCAAATATGGGGCATGCCGCTCCCAAGTGTGAGATGCGCGGCCTCTGGGTGGCCACTGTGTATGGCATTGACTGGCCGTCGACTTCGGGGGCGACCCCGGCCGCTGCCGAGGCGCAGAAGAAGGAGCTGTCGGCGTTGCTCGACATGGCGGCTTCGTCGGGGTTCAACTCGGTGCTGCTTCAGGTGAGGCCTATGGCCGACGCGCTGTACAAGTCGTCGCTCGAACCGTGGAGCGCCTACCTGACGGGAGGCCGCGGGACTGCCCCTGCAAAGGGATGGGATCCCCTGGAATATGCCGTCAGGGAGTGTCACGCGCGCGGGCTGGAGCTGCACGCGTGGGTCAATCCTTTCAGGTTCTCATCTTCGGCCAATCTCCCATCCACTCCCGCCGACCGCCGGGCCATTGAGAATGAGTGGGTGCTGACCCAGCTCAAGACGGTCTCAGCGCCGGCCCCGAAATCGCGGGCCAAGTCCAGGAAGGGGAAGCGTCGCGCGGCCCCGAGGAAGACCACCGTCAAGGGGGTGTCGATTCTCGACCCCGGGAATCCTGACGCGCGGAGACATATCGTGGAGGTCTGCCGTGAGATAGTGAAGAACTATGATGTCGACGGGCTTGTGTTTGACGACTACTTTTATCCTGAGAAATTTCCTGTGGCCGAGGGGATAGACCCCAAGGAGGAGGGTGACCGCCGCCGGGCAAATGTGGCCACTGCGATTGCCGAGGTCTACGGGATGATTCAGGAGGAGAAACCGTGGGTGAGGTTCGGGGTGGCTCCCGCCGGGGTTGCCGGAGGCAACGGCAGGGCGGCTGCCGAACATGGCCTTGAGCCCCCGTCGGTGGGTAATGACTGGATGTATGACGATATTTATTGCGACCCGTTGAGATGGCTCGCCGACGGCACTGTGGACTATGTCTCTCCGCAGGTTTACTGGCCGATGGATCATGCCACCAATCCGTTCCAGCCGCTTGTGGAATGGTGGGCCGGAGTGGCCCGCCATTTCGGGCGTCATCTGTTCGTGAGCCAGAATGTGCCGAGCCTTCCCGCCGGCGACGCCGCGTGGAAAGAGCAGCGCAAGGAGGTGGCGGTGGCCCGGCTCGCCTCCCGCAAGGAGGGGATACCCTCGGGGCAGGTGTTTTATTCCGCAGCTCACCTGACCGGCAAAAAGGCCCGCGGACTTGACCGCGAGCTTGCGATGAATGAGTATTCTTCCCGGGCCCTGATGCCCCCGATGACCTGGAAGAATGCCCCCCGGGCCGAGAAGGTGAAGAATCTCAAACGCAACGACCGCTCGTTGAGCTGGTTTGACAGGGGGAGCGGACGCTATGTCTGTTACGCCATACCGATGGACGTGGGGCCTATCGACGCGCTTGCCCAGGATGGCCCCAATTTCGACGGTAAATACATCGTGGGCGTGACCTACGGAAACAATTTCGAATTGCCAATGCAGGTGCTGAAAGGATACTGGTATGCTGTCGCTCCGTATGACCGTTATGGCAACGAGGGGGAGGCGGTGACCCTTAACGCGCCAGGATTGTGACAGTCTGACATATGGAAATCAACGAAGCTTATATGCGCCGCGCGTTGCGGCTGGCGGCCAATGGCCGTGGATTCACCGTCCCCAATCCGATGGTGGGAGCGGTGATTGTGGCAGATGGTGGCAGGGTGATAGGGGAGGGATGGCATCGCCGGTGTGGCGAGGGACACGCCGAGGTCAACGCGGTTGCCTCCGTTAGCGATGACGACCGTCATCTGCTGCCCGTCTCCACGATGTATGTGACACTGGAGCCATGCTCCCATTATGGCAAGACCCCGCCATGCTCCAGGCTTATCGTGGAGACCGGCATCCCGAGGGTCGTCGTCGGGGCCGGTGACCCCAACCCCAAGGTCAACGGCAGGGGAATCGCGATGATAAGGGAATCGGGGGCGGAAGTGGTGACCGGAGTGCTCGCCAACGAGTCGATTGCCCTCAACCGGGTTTTCTTCACCGCCCAGACGCTGCATCGCCCCTACATAACGCTGAAATGGGCGCAGTCGGCCGACGGTTTCATGGATGCCAGACGCGGGGAGGGTGCCCCGGCCTATGCGTTCTCCAGCCCGCTGACAAGGCTCTCCACAATGAAGCTGCGCGCCGAGAACGAGGCGATTCTGACCACCGCTGCCACAGTCAATGCCGACAATCCACGGCTCACTCTCAGGGGCTGGCCGGGACGGGAGCCGCGACCGTTCATCATTGACCGCTATGGAAAGACAAATCCAGCCGCGGGGCTTCTCTCCGAGGCCACTGTGTTGTCTGATGACGGTCCCTTCGACACCCTTTTCCGGGAATTCGGGGTCACCTCCGTGCTTGTCGAGGCAGGCCCCCGCTACCTATCGCATCTGCTGAGGTCAGGACTGTGGGACTCTCTGCGTGTCGAAATCGCCCCGGTGGCTCTGGGCGACCGGGGTGTCTGCCCGGCTCCGGCGTTGCCTTTCGGCGACGGCGTATTGGAGAGGACAGAGGAGGTTGGAGGACATCAGATGCTCCATTTTGTGAGGCGCGGCGCAGTGGGGTGTCACCCGGCATTCCTATGACCGGCAGCCCGGGGGGCGGGGGAGCGGCATCCGTTTTTTTTAGAAAAATTGGCCATAGGGATAATTTTCCCCGGTGTTTTTAACAATTGATTACTGAAAAATGCCTATCTTTGTAGCCGTAAAACCGCCCCGGAGGGGGCGCGGCTTTGCTCTTCTGATTACAGATTGTTGATAACCAGATGATAAGGTTGTGTCTTGTTGACAGGCGAATCGCTCTACCCTTGTTTCTGATTTCGGCATCTCGGATCACCCTACTAACCCTAAAGGTTGTCCATCGCGGCCCGCAGCCGGTTGATGGCGGCCACCAAAGACCAGGAATCACAACAATATAGTTCATGATATCTTTAGGAATTTTTGGCATCGACGCCGTAGTGTTCGCCATCGTGGCGCTGCTCACCGGAGCAGGGCTGGTATGGCTGGCCATGTGGCTCGCCGGCCTTATTTCTCCCCGCTCTTTCAATCCGCAGAAAGGTGAGGCATACGAGTGTGGTATCCCTACCCGCGGTGAATCAATGGCCCGCTTCCATGTGGGCTACTACCTGTTCGCCATCCTCTTCCTTATGTTCGACGTGGAAACAGTCTTCCTGTTCCCCTGGGCCGTGAAAATGCGCGCCCTCGGAGGTGAAGGCGTTCTCTGCGTCGCTGTTTTTTTCGCAATCTTAGTGCTGGGCCTCGTTTACGCCTGGCGGAAAGGAGCGCTTGAATGGAAATGAGACATGTGACCGCCCAGGGTATGCCTTACGAGGCCTGGAAGGACAACGAATACATCGAGAAGCTCGTCACCGAGCTTCAGGAGTCGGGAACCAACGTGCTCGTCGGTTCGCTCGACAAACTTATCAACTGGGGGCGTTCAAACTCGCTCTGGCCGCTCACCTTCGCCACCAGTTGCTGCGGCATCGAATTCGTGTCGCTTGGAGCCGCCCGTTTTGACATGGCGCGATTCGGCTGGGAAGTTGCCCGAGCCTCGCCCCGTCAGGCCGACTTCATGATGGTGGCCGGTACCATCGTACACCGCATGGTGCCTGTGTTCCGCCGCCTCTATGACCAGCTCGCCGAGCCCAAATACGTCATAGCCTGCGGCTCATGCGCCATCTCCGGCGGCCCGTTCCGCAAAAGCTACCATGTCGCCAAGGGCATCGAGGACATCGTGCCTGTCGACGTGTTCTGTCCCGGATGCCCCCCGCGCCCGGAGGCAATGATTTACTCGATCATGCAGCTCTCGCGCAAAATCAAGGTGGAACGCTTCTTCGGAGGCAAGAACCGCCAGGAGAGCCAGAAGGAATTTCTCGCCGCCCACCCCATCGAGGATGTCGCCGCGGCCAACATTGACTGATAAACCATCATACGACATACATGGCTAACTTGCAGGAAAAAGTCTCGCGTCTCTTCCCCGAAGCAACCTTCGAGGAGGGCGAGATTTTGCTGGTGAACATCCCCGACGCAAAGCTTCACGACCTTGTGAAGTCGCTCCGTGACGACTGCGGTTTCGACTATCTCGTGACCATCGTCGGTATGGACTGGGTGTCCTCCCTGGGATGTGTATATTATCTGACTTCGTCGGTCTCAAAGGAGTTTGTCTCGGTAAAGGTGCAGACCACCGACCGCGACAATCCTATGATTCATTCCATTGCCGACCTTTACCGCATCGCCGGCATATATGAGCGCGAAGTCTATGACTTCTACGGGATTATCTTTATCAACAATCCCGATATGCGTCGCCTTTTCCTCAACATCGACTGGGTGGGTTACCCCCTTCGCAAGGATTACGACGCCAATCCCGAAATCAACCCCGTCTCGATTGAGAACGAACGCCAGACCGACCACACCGACTCTTGGGTGGAGCAGCCCGACGGCTCGATCAAGCATGAGCGCCCGAGGGTCTTCAAAGAGGATGACTTCGTGGTGAACATCGGCCCGCAGCATCCCGCCACACACGGTGTGTTGCGTTTCCGCACCGCCGTCGATGGTGAGACCATCCAGAAAATCGACGTCTATATGGGCTATATCCATCGCGGAGTCGAGAAACTCTGTGAGGATCTGGGCTACATGCAGACCCTCCATTTCATGGACCGTCTCGACTATTTCTCGGCCCACAATTACCATCACGGACTTTGCCTGGCGATTGAGAAAGCTGCCGGAATCGAGGTGCCGCGCCGCGCGCAGGTTATCCGCGTCATGATGGATGAGCTGTCGCGTATCGCCTCCCACTGCCTCTTCATCGGCACATTCTGCATGGACCTCGGCGCTACGACGATGCTCTTCTACACATTGCGTGTGCGCGAGCAGGTGCTCGACATCATGGAGAAGACTTGCGGGGCACGAATGACCTTCAATTACGACTGCCTCGGCGGTGTGATGGCCGACCTCCACCCCGATTTCGTCAAGGATGTCAAGGCCCTCCTCGAGGTGCTTCCCAAGAATGTCGCCGAATACAACAAGCTCTTCACCGGAAACGTCATTGCCCACAACCGTCTCAAGAATGTCGGTGTCCTCTCCAACGAGGATGCCCGCTCCTGGGCTATCACCGGCCCCTCAGGCCGTGCCTCGGGTTGGGCTTGTGATGTCCGCAAGACTCATCCATACAGCGTTTATTCCGAAATCAAGTTCGACCAGGTGGTGCGCACCGAGGGTGACTCCCTCGCCCGCTTCCAGAACCGTGTCGACGAGATTCTGCAGTCGAAGGGCATCCTCGAGCAACTGCTTGAGATGCTTCCCGAAGGGGAATACTGCGCAAAGGTGCCCAAGGTGATTAAGCTTCCCGTTGGCCACTGGTTCCAGGTGGTTGAGGGATGTCGCGGCCTCTTCGGCGTGTACATCGAGAGTGACGGCTCGGCGAAGCCTTATCGCCTGAAACTTGTCACTCCGGGTCTGCCCGCAGCCGCTGTGGTGGACCACATCACACGCGGACAGAAGATTGCCGACCTCATCACCATCGGTGGGTCGATGGATTACATCGTGCCCGACATGGACCGTTGACCCAGACGACAGGAGAACCAACTTAGAAACCAAACAACCCCTGATATACAATCACGTTACTTGTCATGAGTAATTACACAATAGATAATTTCAGCAGCCTCGCGACCTGGTTCGACACGATGCTCAACAATTTCATGCCTTCCTGGCTCGCGACCACCGTGGAGTGTGTGCTGGTCGGTGTCGGTCTGCTGCTGGTCTACTCTGTGCTGGCGCTCTTCTACATCCTCTACGAGCGTAAGATCTGTGCCTACTTCCAGTGTCGTCTCGGCCCCAACCGTGTCGGCCCCTGGGGGCTTCTCCAGAGTATCGCCGATATGTTCAAGATTCTCATCAAGGAGCTTATCTCCCTGAACCATATCGACAAGTTCCTTTTCGCCCTGGCTCCATACCTGGTGATTATCGCGTCAGTACTCTGCTTCGCGGTGCTTCCCTGGGGCAACGGCTTGCAGATCATCGACTTCAACATCGGTATCTTCTTCCTGCTTGCCTGCTCCTCGATAGGTGTCCTGGGCATCCTGCTTGCCGGTTGGTCGTCAAACAACAAGTTCACCCTCATCGGTGCGCTCCGTTCGGGCGCTCAGATGGTCAGCTACGAGCTTTCTGTCGGCCTCTCGATTCTCACTATGGTGGTTTTCGCAGGCACGATGGATGTTGCCAAGATTGTGGAGGCCCAGGCCGACCACTGGTTTATCTTCTCGGCCCATATCCCCGCCATCATCGCTTTCGTGATTTACATGATCGCGGGTACCGCCGAGACCAACCGTGGCCCCTTCGACCTTCCTGAGGCCGAGAGCGAGCTTACTGCGGGATACCACACGGAGTATTCCGGTATCCATTTCGGATTCTTCTATCTTGCCGAATATCTCAACCTTTTCATCGTCTCAGGCGTTGCTACATTGCTGTTCTTCGGAGGCTGGATGCCTTTCCGCGTCGCCGGCTGGGATGGCTTCAATGAGATCATGGGCTACATTCCCTCGGTGGTGTGGTTCCTCGGCAAGGCTTTCGTCATCTCTTTCATCATCATCTGGTTCAAGTGGACATACCCCCGTCTCCGTATCGACCAGCTGCTGACGCTGGAGTGGAAATACCTCCTTCCCATCAACCTGGTAAACCTCGCCCTGATGGTCTGGATCGTGGTTGAAGGCTTCTATTTCGGCCAGCTCCCCCAGTAATACCCGCTAATTCCCCCTGACAAAACAAACGCATTAACTCGCAATAAGATGAGCGACAATTTCGGAAAAATAGCCCAGGTGATCGGCCCCGTGGTCGATGTCATCTTCGAGGGCGACCAGAACATCCTCCCGCCGATTTTCACGGCCTTGAAGGTTGACCGTCCCGACGGTTCGCAGCTGATTCTCGAAGTCGAGCAGCATATCGGTGAAGACACTGTCCGCTGCGTGGCTATGGAGAGCACCGACGGTCTGCAGCGCGGCCTGCGCGTTGACTCCCTCGGACGTCCAATCGCCGTCCCCACCGGCGACCAGGTCAAGGGCCGTCTGCTGAATGTTCTCGGCGACGCCATCGACAACCTTCCGCAGCTTGACCGCGAGAACCTGCGCCCCATCCACCAGCCTGCCCCCGACTTCGAGGACCTGACCATCGGCACGGAGATTCTCCATACCGGTATCAAGGTGGTCGACCTGCTCGAGCCTTACAGCAAGGGTGGCAAGATCGGTCTCTTCGGTGGTGCCGGTGTGGGCAAGACGGTGCTTATCATGGAGCTCATCAACAATATCGCCAAGGGACATAACGGCTTCTCGGTGTTCACCGGTGTGGGAGAGCGTACCCGCGAGGGTAACGACCTGCTCCACGAGATGATCGAGAGCGGCGTCATCAAGTATGGCAAGAAGTTCGAGGAGAACATGCTCAAAGGTGGCTGGCCCCTCGAGGATGTCGACATGGATGAGGTGAAGCAGTCTCAGGCCGCCCTGGTGTTCGGCCAGATGAACGAGCCTCCCGGCGCGCGTCTGCGTGTGGCCCTGACAGGTCTGACTGTGGCAGAGCAGTTCCGCGACCAGGATGGCGGCGGTAAGGACATCCTCCTGTTCATCGACAACATCTTCCGATTCACCCAGGCGGGTTCGGAGGTGTCGGCTCTTCTGGGCCGTATGCCCTCTGCCGTGGGTTACCAGCCCACTCTTGCGTCTGAGATGGGTGCCCTCCAGGAGCGTATCACCTCGACAAAGAATGGTTCGATTACCTCGGTGCAGGCCATCTATGTGCCCGCCGACGACTTGACCGACCCGGCCCCCGCGACTACCTTCAGCTTCCTTGATGCTACCACGGTGCTTTCGCGTAAGATTGCCGAGCTGGGTATCTATCCCGCCGTGGATCCCCTTGAGTCTACATCCCGTATCCTTGACCCGAACATCATCGGCGAGGACCACTACAATACCGCCCAGGCTGTCAAGCAGCTCCTCCAGAAATACAATGAGCTCCAGGACATCATCGCCATCCTTGGTGTCGACGAGCTTTCCGACGAGGACAAGCTGGTTGTCGCCCGTGCCCGCCGCGCGCAGCGTTTCCTTTCGCAGCCCTTCCATGTGGCCGAGCAGTTCACCGGCCTTCCCGGCGTGATGGTGCCGCTGAGCGAGACCATCCGTGGCTTCAAGATGATTCTCTCCGGCGAGATGGATGAGTATCCCGAGCAGGCATTCCTGAATGTCGGCACCATCGACGATGCCATCGAGAAGGGCAAGAAGCTCCTCGCCGAGGTAAAATAACCCTGTAGCAACCCTCCCGGGCGCGGCAACGCCGCGCCACGGGGTCAATATCTATCGACAACTCAATTATGGTTCTCAAGATAATTTCAGCCGAAAAAGTGCTTTTCGAGGGAGAGGCTTCCTCGGTCACCCTTCCTGGCGAGATGGGGCAGTTCACAGTGCTGCCGCGTCACGCGTCGCTGGTGTCGACCCTCGTCAAAGGTAAGATCAAGTATGCCGAAGGCTCGGGACACCATGAGATAGAAGTCGAAGGCGGAATTGTCGATGTCGACAACGATGTCGTTTCCGTTTGCATTTACTGACCGTTCAACAAGACAATCACCAGGCTTCCAAAATGAAGAAGTTGCTTTTTATACTGGTTCTGATGACAAGCTGGGCAGTCTCGGCCGCCCAGGAGAATGTCGCGCAGGACACCGCTTCGGTGGCGTCGGCCTGTCATGCCTCCTCCGTAGACGGGGACAGGCTTGAAGAGGCTCTTGACAAGGCCGCCGAAGAGACCGACGAGCATAAGTTCGACATCAAGGAAACCATCTTCGAGCATCTCGGGGACGGTTACGGTTGGGAAGTGCCTTTCAACCACCACAAGCGTATCCCCCTCCCCGTGATAGTGTGGGGCAAGGACGGCCTCCATGTATTCTCTTCATCGCGTGTGACCCACGGCGACGAGTATGTTGATGGAGGCGCGACTTTCAAAATCGCCACCGAAGGTGATTACAAAGGCAAAATCGTTGAGATAATCGATGGCAAGGAATACAAGCCCTGGGATTTCTCGATTACCAAGAATGTCTGCGCAATCTTCATCGCCTGCATCGTGGTGCTGCTGTTGCTTATGCAGCTCGCCCGCTGGCACAAGAAGAATCCTTTCAAGGCTCCCCGCAAGATGACCGGGGCCATCGAGGCCATCGTCGAGTTCATATACGCCGGCGTTATCAAGCCGACACTGAAAGAGAAGTCTGCCAAGTTCGCGCCTTACCTGCTTACGGCGTTCTTCTTCATCTTCTTCATGAACCTGCTGGGACTCATCGTTGTCTTCCCCGGAGGTGCCAATGTGACGGGCAATATCGCCGTGACTATGGTGCTTGCCATCATGACCTTTGTGATGACCAATGTGTTCGGCACCAAGGTCTACTGGAAGGAAATCTTCTGGCCTGATGTCCCCATCTGGCTCAAGTGTCCGCTCCCCATCATGCAGCTCATAGAGGTGTTTGGCATATTCACCAAGCCTGCGGCCCTCACAGTCCGTCTGTTCGCCAACATGATGGGTGGACATATGATTGTGTTGATTCTGACGTTGCTGATTTTCATCTTCGCCGGAGCCGGTGTGGCCATTGCTTCCGGCACCGCCGCGATTTCAGTGGCCTTCTCTGTCTTCATGCTTCTGATTGATGTGCTGGTGAGCTTCATCCAGGCATATGTCTTCACGATGCTCTCCACCATCTTCATCTCCCTGGCCCAGGCCGAGCATGAGGAGCATGGCGGACACGGCGATGCCCACGGTGCAGCCGCGCATGTGTCGGAAACTTCTAAATGAAATTAAAACAAAAGTTATAAACCCCCAAAACAAAAACTCTTCGTTATGTTAGCAATGATTTTAGCAGCAGTCGAGGCTCTTCTTGGCCTTGGTGCATCCGTAGCCGCCGGTATCGCCGCAATCGCTGCCGGTATCGGTATCGGTAAGATTGGTGCTTCCGCCATGGAGGCCATCGCCCGCCAGCCTGAAGCTGCCGGCGACATCCGCTCGAACATGATTGTGATTGCCGCTCTTATCGAAGGTGTGGCTCTGTTTGCGGTCATCGTCTGCATCCTCGCCCTGTTCGTATAAACCTTGCTGACCGGGGAGGCATCCTCGCGGTGTCTTCCCGGCCAAAGCTTGATTATTGTCGGGGGCCGTCCGGCTCCCGATGCAAAACAAATGCTTAACCCTTAACAATGAGGTTGTTTTAACTATGGAACTTTTCAAAGTTGATTTTGGCTTGACCATCTGGATGTTTGTGGCTTTCGCCATCCTGTTTTTCATCCTGTGGAAATTCGCCTGGCCTGCCATCATGAAGGGCATTGACGGGCGTGCCGACCTTATAGACAAGGGTGTTGAGTATGCTCAGAACGCCAAGGAACAGCTTGACAACGCCCAGCTTGAGGCTGACCGCCAGATTCAGGAGGCCCGCCGCAAGGAGGCTGACATCATCGCCGAAGCCAACCGTATGAAATCACAAATCATAGAGGACGCCCGCGAGGAAGCCAAGAAGGAGGCACAGAAAGAGAAGGATGCCGCCAAGCTTTCAATCGAGCAGAGCCGCCGGGAGGCTGAGCAGAACCTGCGCGACGAGGTCAGCCGCGTCGCCCTGGAGATTGCCGGCAAGGTCACCCGCGGACAGCTTTCAGATGATGCTGCCCAGAAAAAGCTGGTCAACAGCTACCTTGATGAAATTGAAAGTCAGAACTGACAACTGAGGACCCCATTGTAATCCAATATCGCAATGAACGAAGGTTTGATTCCCAAACGCTACGCAAAGGCCCTTTACAAGTTTGCTTGTGAGAAAGGGGCCGACCTGGGACTTTACCGTCTCATGGGCAACCTCGGTAGGAGTTTTGCCGACAATCCTGCCCTGGATTCGACTGTCGCAAACCCTTTCGTGGGTGACGATGACAAAATCGCCCTGCTTAAGACCGCAGCCACCGGAGCGGCCGACACCACCGACAAGAAGGCCGGCGATGTCTATGCCGATTTCCTCAAGCTGCTCCGTGAGAACAAGCGCCTGCCTATGGCCGGAGCCATCTCCCGCGCCTATTGCGACATCTACCGCAAGGAGAACAGAATCTATCGGGTGGCGGTTGTCTCGGCCAAGCCGCTCGACACTCCCGAGCAGAACCGGTTGTTGAAGCTAATCGAGGGGCACCTCGATGGCGGGAAGATGGAACACTCTTTCTCGACCGACCCGGAGCTGATCGGCGGTTTCACGGTCGACATTGACAACGAGCGTCTCGACGCCTCGGTAAAGAACGAACTTAAACAATTGCGATTGAAGCTTTTGAAGCAGGCTTGATGCCCGTGAAAGCTTAGAATGGCTCATAACAACTTTTGGACAAATGATTAATCCAAGCGAGATATCGGAAGTTTTAAAGCAGCAGCTTGAGAATGTCAACAAGGCGGTTGCTTTCGAAGAGGTAGGAACCGTTCTGGAGGTCGGCGACGGGGTCGCCCACGTCTACGGCCTTGACAATGTTTGCGCCAACGAGCTCGTCGAGTTCGAGAACGGCGTGAAAGGTGTCGCCCTCAACCTTGAGGAGAGCAATGTCGGTGTCATCCTGCTCAATGACGTTAACAAGGTCACTGAGAACATGACCGTGCGCCGCACAGGCGAGATTGCCTCGATTCCGGTAGGGGAGGGGCTCTTCGGCCGTGTCATCAATATCCTGGGTGAGCCTATCGACGGCCGTGGGCCGATCGAGGGCAAGCTCTACCGCATGCCTCTGGAGCGCAAGGCCCCCGGCGTGATTTTCCGCCAGTCGGTGAAACAGCCCCTCCAGACCGGCATCAAGGCCGTCGACTCGATGGTGCCCATCGGCCGCGGCCAGCGCGAGCTGATCATCGGTGACCGCCAGATCGGCAAGACCGCGATCGCGCTCGACACCATCATCAACCAAAGAAAGAATTACGAGGACGGCAAGCCTGTCTACTGCATCTATGTGGCCATCGGCCAGAAGGCTTCCTCCGTGGCTGCCATCGTGGAGACACTGCGTCAGCACGGCGCCCTCGATTACACCTGCGTGGTAGCCGCCACAGCATCCGACTCGGCAGCTATGCGTTATTACTCACCCTTTGCCGGCGTGGCAATCGGCGAGTTCATCCGCGATACCGGGCGCGACGCCCTTATCATATACGACGACCTGTCGAAGCAGGCTGTCGCTTACCGAGAAATCTCCCTGGTGCTGAAGCGTCCCTCGGGCCGTGAGGCATACCCCGGCGATATCTTCTACCTCCATTCGCGTCTTCTCGAGCGTGCCGCCAAGATTATCGACAACCAGCAGGTGGCCGAGAAGATGAACGACCTTCCCGATGTCCTCAAGCCCATGGTCAAGGGTGGCGGCTCGCTTACCGCGCTCCCCATCATCGAGACCCAGGCCGGCGACGTCTCGGCATACATCCCGACCAACGTGATTTCGATTACCGACGGCCAGATTTACCTTGAGACCGCGCTCTTCAACCGTGGTATCCGTCCGGCCATCAACGTGGGTATCTCCGTGTCGCGTGTCGGCGGTAACGCCCAGATCAAATCGATGAAGAAGGTGGCCGGAACTCTGAAAATCGACCAGGCGCAGTTCCGCGAGCTCGAGTCGTTCACCAAATTCGGCGGCGACATCGACCCCGTGACCGCGCGTGTCATTGACCGTGGACGCAAGAACGAGCAGCTTCTCATCCAGCCCCAGTACAAGCCCTGGGCCGTGGAGGAGGAGGTCGCAGTGATTTTCTGCGGTGTCAACGGCCTGCTGTCTGACGTGCCGGTGGAGAAAGTCGCCGAGTTCCAGCAGAGCCTTCTCCAGCTTCTCCATGCCAAATATCAGGCCGATGTGCTTGATGTCATCAAGGCCGGACAGCTTACCGACGACAGCACCGCCAAGCTGATCCAGGCCGCCACCGAAGTGGCCCAGCGTTACGCCTGACGCGCGCCTTGCATAGAAAGCTTGACTTACCAACCAACAAGAACCTAATCGGATTCCCGAAAACAACCGTTAATGGCAACATTAAGAGAACTCAAAGGCAGAATCGGCTCGGTGGCTTCTTCCGAGAAAATCACCGGCGCCATGAAGATGATTTCGTCGGCGAAAATGCATAAGGCCGAAGGCGCGTTGCGCCAGCTGCGTCCCTACCGCGACCAGGTGGAGACTATCATCGGCAACCTGCTCGCCTCCGACGCGGCTTTTGATTCGCCGCTGATGACCCCCCGCGACACTATCGGTCGCGTGGCAGTGGTTGTGTGGGGTTCCGACGATGGCCTTTGTGGAGCCTACAACATAAACATCTTCAAGCAGCTGGTCGCCAGAATCAACGGCTACCGCGAGGAGTTTGGCGACGATGTGCGTGTCACGGTCATCCCTGTCGGTGCCAAGATGGCGAAAGCCGCCGCGAAAATTAAAGGTGTCGACATACAGCGCCCGCAGGGAGTCGATTCAAAGACTACCGAGGTGCGCGACTTCACCTGGATGTTGCGCGACGGTTTCCTCTCCGGAGAGTTTGACCGCGTCGATGTCCTCTACATGTCATACAAGTCGGTCAGCCGCCAGCGCCTGGAGTCGGCCGAACTGCTGCCCGTGACCTCGGGCGCGTTCGCCGCAGTGGAAGGTGAGGTGTCGGCCAAGCCCTACATCTTCGAACCTTCTGCCGACGCCATCTTCAACAAGGTGTTGCCGATGTATCTGCTTGCCGTTGTCCAGGACATCTTCACCGAGAACCGCGCCAGCGAGCAGGCCGCCCGAGTGATGGCCATGCAGAGCGCCAACGACAACGCCAAGAAGCTCCACGAACAGTTGCAGCTTGAGTTCAACAAACTTCGCCAGCAGGCCATCACCACCGAGTTGCTCGACATTCTCGGCGGCCAGGTGAAGTAACCTCCAAGAATAATAACAGACATTATCATATCGCTTAAAAAACAATATGGGTAGTATTAAAGATTATTTTTCAGGTCTGGGAAAAGGAGTGACCAGCCTTGTCAAGGGTCTGCAAGTGACCGGCAAGGAGTTTGTCACCCCTAAGATCACTGAGAAATATCCCGACAACCGCGAGGACATGCACATCGCCCAGCGATTCCGCGCAACCCTCCAGTTCATTTATGACAATGAGGGGAACCACAAGTGCATCGCTTGCGGGACATGCGAGAGGAACTGTCCTAACGGCACCATCTCCATCGAGACAAAGATGGTCGACACCTGGGACGGAAAGAAGAAGAAAAAACTCGACCGTTATACCTACGATCTCGGCAGCTGTACCTTCTGTCAGTTGTGTGTGCAGACCTGTCCTACGAACGCGATCGAGTTCAGCAACGATTTCGAGCAGGCTGTGTTCACCCGTTCCAAGCTCGTGAAACAGCTCAACTACCTCCCTGAGAAGCCCGAACCCAAGCCCACGCCCGAGCAGATAGCAAAGTTCGAGGCTGAGAAGCAGGCCAAGCTTGAGGCCGCAAAAGCTGCTGCCGCCGCCAAGAAGGCCGCCGCTGCCGAGGCTCCCGCCGCCATCGAGCTTGACGAGAAGGCAAAGAAGGCTCTCGCCGCCGCCGAGGCCACCGGAGACCCTGAGAAAATCGCCAAAGTGAGAGCCGCCCTCGAAAAGGCAGCCAAGCTCAAGGCCGCCCAGGCATCGGCCGCTCCCGCAGCCCCCGCCGTGGAGCTTGACGAGAAGGCCAAGAAGGCCCTCGCCGCCGCCGAGGCCACCGGAGACCCTGAGAAAATCGCCAAAGTCAAGGCCGCCCTTGAAAAGGCCGCGAAACTCAAGGCCGAGAAAGGCAACGCCTGATCTCCCTATGGCCCACAAACCAATCAGAAAAAAGTAAAAAAATAATATGGAATCAGTAGGAAGTATCATCGTTTATGTGGTAATCGCTCTGACGATTGTCATCTGCTCGGTGCTTGCTGTCACCACGCGCAAGATTCTGCGCGCCGCGACCTACCTGCTCTTCACCCTCTTCGCCACTGCCGCCCTTTACTTCAAGCTCGACTACGAGTTCCTGGGCGCTGTGCAGATTGCGGTGTACGCGGGCGGTATCGTGGTCCTGTTCGTCTTCTCAATTCTCCTGACGAGCCACCCCGGCGACAACAGTGCCAAACTTGCCTCCAGAAAGCGCGCGCTCGGGCTTACCGGGGCGCTGTTGCTCCTGATCGCGGCAGGTTACTCCCTTGTAAGCCGCTGCGAGCTGTGGTCGGCCCTCCCCCAGGGAGAGAATCCTTCAATGAATGAAATCGGCGAGACCCTGATGGGTACGGCCCATGGCCAGTATCTCCTCCCATTCGAGGCAATCAGCGTGTTGTTGCTCGCCTGTATAATCGGCGGTGTGGTAGTCGCCCGCAAAAACAAGAATTAAACCCCGCGAATATGGAACTTACAATCCTCTGGTATCTGATTCCGAGCCTGTTGATGTTCTGCTGCGGCGTTTATGGCTTCATCACCCGCAAGAATATGATCGCGATGCTCATCTCCCTGGAGCTGATGCTCAACGCGGTCGACATCAATTTCGTTGTCTTCAACCGATTCCTCTTCCCCGGGGAGCTTGAAGGCATGTTCTTCACCCTGTTCGCCATCGCCCTGGCCGCTGCCGAGACCGCGCTGGCAATCGCCATCATCATCAATGTCTTCCGCGTCTCCGAGAAGATTGATGTCGACGATGTAACTAAAATGAAATTCTAAGCACCGATATGGAACCTGTAATACCTATCATTATCCTGGCTTTGCCCCTGACGATGTTCCTGGTGCTGGGACTTTTCGGCCACAAGATGGCCCACCGCACCGCAGGCATCCTCGGCACTCTCGGCATGGGAGTGACAATGGTGCTGGCCTACATCACAACGCTAACCTATTTCTTCTCGGGTTCGTCCGAGTTCATCAATGAGGAAGGTGTGCGCCTGCAGAGCGTCATCTTCAACTGGGACTGGCTGGCCTTCACCGATTCGCTGGTCATCCGTCTTGGATTCCTCCTCGACCCCATCTCAGCCCTGCTGCTTGTGGTGATTACCACCATCTCCTTTATGGTGCATCTTTACAGCAACGGCTACATGCGCGACCATCACGGAGTATGGGAGACCGGATTCCAGCGTTTCTACGCATTCCTGTCTCTGTTCAGCTTCTCGATGCTCGGCCTGGTGGTGGCCACCAACATCTTCCAGATGTACATCTTCTGGGAGCTTGTGGGTGCCTCATCATACCTGCTCATCGGATTCTACTACACCAAACCCTCCGCGGTGTCCGCTTCAAAGAAAGCATTCATCGTCACCCGTTTCGCCGACCTTGGCTTCCTGATTGGAATCCTCGTGCTGAGCTTCTACACCGGCACATTTGATTTCACCAACTTCACTTCGACCGGAGTTGAAGGCATGGCCAATGTCTACCAGGTAGACCTCACCACCGCCGAAGGCATCCGCAACTGGATTGCCAGCTCTCCCGCCCCCGTCTTCATGGGCGGCTCGGTGCTGACATGGGCCCTGGTTCTCATCTTCATGGGCGGTATGGGTAAATCAGCGATGATGCCCCTCCACATCTGGCTTCCTGACGCTATGGAAGGCCCGACCCCCGTGTCGGCCCTCATCCATGCCGCTACCATGGTTGTCGCCGGTGTGTTCCTCGTGGCCCGTCTCTTCCCCCTCTACCTGATGGAGGAGGTCGCGCTCAACATCATCACGGTGGTCGGCGCGCTGACCGCGTTCTATGCCGCGATGGTGGCATGCGTCCAGGTCGACATCAAGCGAGTGCTCGCTTTCTCGACCATATCCCAGATTGCGTTCATGATGGTTTCGCTCGGCGTTGCCCGTCCGGAGTTCCATCACGGCCTGGGCTATATGGCGGCGATGTTCCACCTCTTCACCCACGCCATGTTCAAGGCCCTGCTCTTCCTTTGCGCCGGTGCCCTGATTCACGCCATCGGATCCAACGACTACACAGACATGCACGGCCTGCGCAAGCATATGCCTGTCACCCATGTGACCTTCCTGATTGGCTGTCTCGCAATCGCCGGCATCATACCCTTCGCCGGGTTCTTCTCGAAAGATGAAATCCTTACAGCCGTCTTCGGCCAGTCGATTTTCTGGTATATCTGGATGTCGGCGGTAGCCGGTCTGACAGCTTTCTATATGTTCCGCCTCTACTACCTGATTTTCTGGTGGAAGGAACACAAGACCCCCGAAGGTCATCACGCTCCCCACGACCAGCCTTGGACGATGACCCTCCCCTTGGTCATCCTCGCCGTTGTCTCTTGCGTGGCCGGGTTTGTGCCTTTCGGCAACCTTGTCACCTGGAACGGTCATCCGATGTTCGAGTCGGTCAACTTCTTCACCAACCTTGGCGCGCTTGACTGGAGCGTGGCTGCCATCAGCCTCGCGGTCGCCATCCTGGCCATCATCCTGGCAACCGTCATGTACAAGAAGGAGAACCCCCTGCCCGCCAAGATGAGGAGCGCGCTGCCCCGCCTCTGGGACTGGTGCTACCACCGCTTCTACTGGGACGAGCTTTACATGTTCATCACCCACAAGATCATCTTCGGCTGCATCTCCCGCCCCATCGCCTGGTTTGACCGTCACGTCATCGACGGCTCGATGGACGGAATGGCATGGGTGACCCAGCGTATCTCGTTTGCCATCCGTGGCCTCCAGTCGGGCAATATCCAGCTGTATGTCTGGATTTACCTCGTCGGAGTCATCCTGCTTGGCGCGATAACCGCCGTCTGCCTCCTCTGACCGGCAGCCCGAGACCTTACAGTGAAAATATAGTATCATAGAAATACAGAAACAGAGATGTTTTCAAACCTTCTGATTTACTTCGTGGTGATTCCCCTGCTGATGCTGGCCGGTTTCGCCATCTGCAAAAACATCAGGCAGGTCCGCACGGTCGCCGTGGCCGGTTCGATCCTGCTGGTGGGCCTGAGCGTGTGGGTCCTTTGCGACTATCTCGCCCTTCGCGCGGCAGGCAACATGGAGGAGATGCTGTTCCGTGGAGACTGGACCTGGTTCGCTCCGCTCAACATCAAGCTTTCCGTCGGAGTCGACGGAGTCTCCATCGCGATGCTCATCCTCTCCTCGATAATCGTTTTCGCCGGTTCTTTCGCCTCATGGAAGATTGACGACGCGCGCCACTTCTTCATGTGGCTCATCCTGCTCTCCACCGGTGTCTACGGATTCTTCATCTGCATCGACCTCTTCACGATGTTCATGTTCTACGAGGTAGCCCTCATCCCGATGTATCTTCTCATCGGAGTCTGGGGCACCGGACGCAAGGAATATTCGGCGATGAAGCTCACCCTGATGCTGATGGGCGGTTCCGCCTTCCTGATGCTCAGCCTCATCGGCATCTATTACCACTCCGCGCCCGAGGGACAGGCCCTTACCTGGAACATCATCGATATCGCACGCAACGTCGAGGAGACACAGTGTATCTCCAAAGGCTGGCAGTATTTCCTCTTCCCGATGTGTTTTGTCGGCTTCGGAGTCCTCGGCGCCATGTTCCCCTTCCACACCTGGAGCCCCGACGGTCATGCCTGCGCTCCGACCGCCGTCTCCATGCTTCACGCAGGTGTGCTTATGAAGCTGGGTGGTTACGGATGCTTCCGAGTGGCCATGTACCTCATGCCGCAGGCCGCCAATGACCTCGCCTGGATTTTCCTTATCCTGACCGGTATCTCGGTAGTCTACGGAGCATTTTCGGCTTGCGTCCAGACCGACCTCAAATACATCAATGCCTACTCCTCGGTAAGCCACTGCGGCATGGTGCTGTTCGCCATCCTGATGATCAACACCACCGCCCTCACCGGCGCGATCATGCAGATGCTTTCCCACGGTCTGATGACGGCCCTGTTCTTTGCCCTCATCGGTATGATTTACGGACGTACCCACACCCGTGACATCCGCCTGATGGGTGGTCTGATGAAGATACTCCCCTTCCTCGGAGTCGGCTATGTGATTGCCGGTATGGCTTCGCTCGGTCTGCCCGGTCTCTCAGGCTTCGTGGCCGAGATGACCATCTTCGTCGGATCGTTTGAGCATACAGACATGTTCCACCGCGTGTTCACCATCGTGGCCTGCTGCTCGATTGTGATCACCGCCGTCTACATCCTCCGCACAGTCGGCAAACTGCTCTTCGGCCCGGTGCTGGATCCCCATCACGCCGAGCTGACCGACGCCAGCTGGTGGGAACGCCTGTCGACCATCACGCTCATCGTCAGCGTGGCCGCCATCGGCTGTTTCCCCAACTTCTTCGAGAGCCTTATTCGTTTCACCTTCAGCCCCGAAATATTCCGCGCCATCGGCCTCAACTGATACTGTTGACAAACCTTTGAAACGGAAGAAATCAATTCTGTCACATGGATTACTCTCAATTTTTGGCAATGAAACAGGAAATCGCCCTGCTTGTGGTGTTCCTGTTGGTATTCCTCTACGATACGTTCATGCCCCGCAAGGCCCTGGGCGCCACCTCGGCTGTGACCTCAGTGCTGTTTCTCCTATTCACCGTGTGGAGCTTCATCTGGGGCGGCACGGCTGACTCGGTCGAGGCATTCGCCGGGATGTATGTCACCTCCCCCGTATGCGCGCTGATAAAAAACATCCTCAATGTCGGTGTGCTGATTGTGCTCGTGCAGGCCACCTCGTGGGTCAACTCCGATTTCCAGCTTGTGCGCCGCGGGGAATATTACGAGCTTCTGCTGGTGACCCTCTTCGGAATGTACCTGATGATTTCGGCACGTCACTTCCTGTTGTTCCTCATCGGCCTTGAATCAGCCTCGCTCCCCCTGGCTGCGATGGTCGCGTTTGACAAGCACCGTTATGAGAGCCACGAGGCTGCCGTAAAATACCTGCTGACCGCCGTGTTCTCCTCTGCGATCTTCATGATGGGCCTCTCATTTGTCTATGGCCTGTCGGGCTCGCTCTACTTCGAGGACATCGCCATGCAGCTCGGCTCGCAGGGCGACACGATGCTCATCATGGCCCTCGCGTTTGTGGTCTCCGGCATCGGTTTCAAGCTCTCGCTTGTGCCCTTCCATCTCTGGACCGCCGATGTCTACCAAGGTGCGCCCACTCCTGTCACCTCCTATCTCTCGGTGATTTCCAAGGGAGCCGCCGCCTTTGCTTTCCTGATTATCCTCGTTCAGGCCTTCGGCCAGTTCTACAGCCAGGTTTGGGAATGGATGCTCTACGCCCTGATTATCGCCACCATCACCATCGGTAACCTCTTTGCCATCCGTCAGCGCAATATGAAGCGCTTCCTGGCATTCTCTTCCATCTCACAGGCCGGCTACATCATGCTCGGAGTGGTGGGATGCAATGAGATGGGCCTGGCAGCGATGATGTATTACATACTTGTCTACATCTTCTCCAACCTCGCCGCCTTCGGTGTCATCGGCGCAATCGAGAACAAGACAGGCATGGTAGAGATGACCGACTACAACGGCCTCTCCAAGACCAACCCCTGGCTCTCATTCTCGATGACCCTCGCGATGTTCTCCCTGGCCGGTATCCCCCCCTTCGCTGGCTTCTTCAGCAAGTTCTTCATCTTCACATCAGCCATCAACCAAGGCTCAATCGCCATCTATGTGCTGGTGCTTATCGCCTTGATCAACACAATCATCTCCCTCTACTACTACCTGCTGGTTGTGAAGGCAATGTACATCTCACCTGAAGAGCCCCGCATCGCTACATTCCGCTCGGCTTGCAGCGAACGAGTAAGCCTGTGGGTTACCGTTCTCGGAATCATCCTGCTCGGTATCGTAAGCTATTTCTACGACACCATCTTCAACACCGTTGCCCTGTCAGACATCTTCGGCTTCATTGCCTGAGAGCCAGACCACGGTTTGTTGACAATCCTGAAAATAGTTACATTTTCATAATTAACGACTACGGAATCTCCCTCAGGGAGATTCCGTAGTTTTGTATCTTCCCGAGACAATCCGGCCTTTCATATGGTGTTCTGACAAAAACTCCGCTGTCAGATACGCCATATGGAAGGCCGGATTGTTTTGTGGGTTATGCAGTGCTTTTCGTTGCCTTTTTTGCCGTCTTGGCTGGGGATTGTGCGGCAAAATGGATGTTTTATTTGGATGTTGGTTGTAAATGTGTTATCTTTGCTGGCTGTTCTGTGTATGGCAAAATGGCAAAAACGCGAGGTTTATGTTTGATATGTGTAACTATGTAGGCGTTTGTCGATAGCATATGTCTGCGATTTGCTTTTTGATTCTGTCAGGACTCGTAAAGGAGAATAATAGCACTAATCATATTTTCAATTCAGTAACATTATGAGAAAACATTTTAATCTGTTGCTCTTGGGCGCTTTGGCTCTTGGGTCTGTGGCTCAGGCGACAGGAGCGCCAGTGGCTCAGGCGAGATTTTCTTCGGCTGATGCCCGCAAGTGCCCTGTCACCGCCCGCAGCACAGCTTCAGGCGAGACCCGGAACCCTGATATGGCCAGCCGGGCGAAAAGGGTTGTGACGATGGAGTCGCAGGCGTTCAGCCTGCCGGCTTCACCAGTCAGGAGCAAGAATGCCAAATCATTGCGTTCGGCAACCACGGCGAGCCGCGTGTCGGCATCGCTCAATGTCTACGGCACAATGATTGCCAATGACTCTTGGACGAGTTATGACGATGTAGGTGTCTACAAGATTCCGGTTTCTACCGGGGAAAATTTCACCGGATTGTTCAACACTCCGATGCCGGTCTACAGTTTCTACGATGGAGAGAGCAAGGTCTACACCATGTATGAGCTGAACTACGGCGGATGGGTGATGGGCTACGACCTATATGTGTATGACACGCAGACCAACACCCAGATTGGTCTGCTGGAGTTTGATGACATCCCCCTTAAAGCCACGGATGTGGCCTATGATCCGACATCAGGGCGTGTCTACGGGTGCTTCTCAGGCAACTATTATGGCGAAGCATACCGTCATTGGGGGTATCTTGACATCAATTCGAGGAAGGTGGTGAAAATCGCCGATATGGATTTCTCGTTGCGCGCAGTCGCAATTGACAAGTTTGGCAACGCCTACGGAATCGACCTCGATGGCAATCTTTATGCCATAAACAAAGAGACCGGCGCGATGTCGCTCAGAGGCGCGACTGGTTGTCCGAGCCTCTATTACCTCAGTTCGGGGGCCTACAACGACAAGGACAACACAATCATCCTGGCATACTGCAATTATTCAGGTGCCGGCTTGTGTGAAATAGACCCAGAGACCGCCCAGTCAGCGGTAATCTCCGAGTTTGGCCAAGGGGAGGAAATCATTGGGTTGTATATACCCTTCCAAGCCCCAGACAAGGCTCCCGCCGTGCCCGAGTTCTCGGTGAGCTGCGCTGATGGCTCCCTTGACGCTGACTTCACCCTTCACCTTCCCACGGAGCTTTACGACGGCACTGATGTGGCTGGCAGCCCGATGGGTTACAAGATTTATGCCGATGGTGTGGAGATACTAAGCGGTAACTCAACGGCGGGCTCCACTGTGGAGGTGTCGAAGACCATGGAGGAGAGCGGCAATGTCACCTTTGCTGCCGTTGCGATCAACGACGCCGGGGAGTCAAACCAGGCCAAAGTGTCATGCTACGTCGGAAAAGGCACACCCGATGCTCCGGCCAATGTATGCCTCGTCTATTCAGGCGGCGTGTTCACGCTTACCTGGGACGCGGTTACGACAGCTGCCGATGGCGGGTATATCGCGCCCGGCGATGTCAGGTATGACATTGTCGACAGCGAGGGCTCGGTGGTGGATTCAGGCATCGCCGGTGTAAGCTGGACAATGTCTCAGGCTCTGCCCGGCGAATTTACCGGTTACAGCTTCGGGGTGGTAGCCCGCTATGACACCAAGAGTTCCAAGGCGGTGATGTCAAACACCCTCTATCTCGGCCATTACAATGCCCCCGTCGAGATGGATATGAAGAGCCAGGAGTTGTTTGGACAGCATTCGGTGATTGACGCCAACGACGACGGAAAGACCTGGAAGTTCACGGCCTCCAACGGCACATATTACGGTTACGGCAACAAGCAGGCAGATGACTGGCTCATCTCGCCGGCCATCTATCTCGAAGCCGGGAAAGCATATGACTTCGAGGCCGTGGCACGTGCTTATGGCGACAAATATCCCGAGAAGATAGAGATATGGATGGGGACAGCCCCCGAAGCCGGGGCGATGACTGTCCGGCTGGTGGATACAACCACGCTTGGCGGCACAGAACTCACAATGTCTGCGCCGGTCGTTCCGGTTGTGACAGGCGAACATTACATCGGTTTCCACGCGGTCAGCGACGGAGGCCAGTGGAATCTCTATCTCTCACGTTACTCCATCTCTTCCCCCTATGGCGCGACGGCTCCTGATGCGGTCACCAATCTCAATGTCGTGCCCGACATCGCCGGCGACCTCAAGGCTGTTGTGAACTTCACGACAGCCGCCAAAAATGTAATGGGCGGCGACTATACCGGTGACATGACCATACGTCTGCTGCGCGACGGCGATGTGGTGAAAGAGCAGACAGTTGCCCCCAACACCGCTGTAAGCATCCCTGACGTTGTGCCTGCCGCTGGCCGGTACACATACACCGTGGAGGCATTCAATGCCGCCGGGGAGAAGGGGCGCGGCATATCGACATCGGCATTCGTCGGCCCCAACCAGCCCAATCCTCCCGCATCTGTCAAGGCTGTCGAGACCCCCGGCAAATATGGCGAGCTAACCTTGAGCTGGGAGCATGCCACGGAGGATGTAGACGGCAATCCGCTCCATCAGCCCAACCTTGCCTACAACATTTATCTCTATGACGTGGATGGCAAGGAGTGGCAGCTTCTCAACGAACAGCCGATCACGGACCTCAGCTACACATTCCAGGCCCAGCCCGAGGATGCTCCCCAGGCATTCGTGCAGGTAGGCGTGGAGACCATCAACCGTGGTGTCGCCGGAGAATACCTGCAGGGAGCCGGACTGGTGCCTGTCGGGCCTGCCTACGAGTTGCCGTATGTGATGAGCTGTCTGGATGATGTGATGGGTTATATCGTCGGCATCGACCCCTGGGACGGCTGTGAGTTTGGCATGAAGGCCGACGGTGATATGAATTCAGTCACCTCTCAGGATGGCGACGGCCAGTTCTTCTACGGCGAGCGTGTAGGCTCAAGCGCCACACTCGGCGCGGGCAAGGGGCGCGGCGACTTCATTCTCGGCAAGGTGAGCCTGGCCGGGGCCGCACATCCGGTGCTTTCGCTCTACACATGGAAAATAACCGACACCGACAAGACCCGGCTTGAAATCTTCGCCGTCTGCGATGGTGTGCGGAGCCTTGTCGACACCATTGATTACACTGATGATGAAGACAACATCTGGACCAAGAAGATTGTCAGCCTCGAGGATTTCTCAGGCAAGGATGTGCAGCTGATCATACGCTACCACTCGGAAGGTCTTGTCTACTGTTTCTTCGACAATATGAAGATTGTCGACATGCCTGACCATGACCTCGGAGCCGTGTCTGTCGCGGCTCCCAAGAAGGTCGTTGCCGGCGAGCAGTTCGAGGTCGAGGCTGTGGTTGAGAATGTCGGCCGCCTGGATGCCACGGCGTTTACCGTGGAGCTTTACGGCAACGGCAAAATGGTGGCCTCCGAGACCGTCGACGCACTTGCCGCAGGCGAGCAGACCAGTGTCAGGTTCGCCCAGAGCCTTTCGATGGCTGGCGACAAGGCTGTGGAGTACTCTGCCCGCGTGGTGTATGACGCAGACCTTGACCTTAGCAACAACACTACCCCTTCTCCGGTCACCGTGACCCGCGAGGAGAGCCTGCTGCCCGCTGTCAGCAACCTCACCGGAGAGACTGCCGAAACCGGCAACCTGCTCTCGTGGGATGCAATCCAGCCCGAGCAGCTCCCCTATGACCCGTGGCTGGAATCGTTTGAAGACTCCGAGCCGTTTGCCAAGGAGTATGGCGGCTGGACTTTCATCGACCGCGACAATCGTCCGTCGGGCAACCTGGGCAACATCAATGTCCCCAACCACGAGGGCACGGTGGATCCCGAGTCGTTCATCGTGATTGACGGCTCACACGACAACTTTGCCAACTCCGGCTATGCCAAGGAGTATCTGGCAGCGGGAGGGAAGCAGTATCTTGGCTCGATTTATGCCATCGGCGACAGCCCGACGCAGCTTGTGCAGTCAGACGACTGGGCAATCTCCCCGCTGCTCAAGGGGATAGCCCAGACCGTAACGTTCAAAGGCAAGAACTGCTCTATCAATTACAGCGAACTGATACAGGTGTGGTATTCCACGGAGGACTCTGTCGACCCTGATGATTTCGTGCAGCTTGAGTCGTTCAACAATCCCGGATACAGCTACCGCGTGGTGCGCACCGACGGCTGGGGCGATTTCTCATTCGAGCTGCCCGAAGGCGCTCTCCGTTTCGCCATACGCGTCGTTTCCAACGATGGTATGATGTTCATGCTTGACGATGTCTGCTTTGTCGACGCTGATGCCACAGTCGGTCTTGTCCTGACCGGTTACAATGTATATTGTGACGGTGTCAAGCTCAACGACGAGCCTGTCACCACCGCCGGATTCACCCATATGGGAGCAGACCAGTCGGTCGACCATACCTACCATGTGACCGCCGTCTACAACCGTGGCGAGTCAGAGGCTTCTTATATCACATTGAGCAAATCAGGCCTTGGCATGGTTGCCGGCGATAACGCTGCAATCACAGTAGATGGGCGCCAGATTGTTGTCTCCGGTGTTGAAGGCAAGCCGGTAAGGATTGTGGCCACCGATGGCAAGGCAATCCATGCGGCTGTAGGCGACACCCGAGTCGAGGTGATGCCTGGCGTGTATCTCGTGAGTGTCGCCCGATTCACCCGCAAGGTGGTCGTGCGCTGACAATCCAGACCCGATATAATGACAAAAAACGGAGTGCCGGTTTGATCCGGGACTCCGTTTTTTGATGTCATATCCTTTTAAGGAGAGATGTCAGATAGGTGTTTGTCAGGCGAGTGTGTATTTGCAACGCACTGGCGAGACGATTGTGCCATCTTTCTTGAGTTGGGCGAAGACCTTGTCGACAACTTTCTTGTCAAGACCGGTCAGTTCGGCCACTTTGGATGCGTTTACCGGTTCACCGGCGTTGCGGATGGCTTCGATTACGGTGTTTCTTTCGTCCATGACAGTATGTTTTGGATTATTTCACTTCCTCGAAATCGACATCGGTGACGTGGTCGTCGCCTGCGGCCGGGCCCTGCTGTGAACCGGGGTTGGCTCCCGCACCGGGATTGGCGTTGGCCTGGGCCTGAGCCTGGGCGTTGAGGATGTCCTGCTGGGCTGCACCGAAGGTTGTCTCGATTTCCTTGATTGCGGCCTCGCAGGCAGCCACATCCTGAGCCTTGTGGGCATCCTTGAGCTTGTTGACGGCGGTCTCGATGGCGGCTTTCTTGTCGGCGGGAATCTTGTCGCCGAGTTCTGAGAGCTGTTTCTCAGTCTGGAAGACGATTGCGTCGGCCTTGTTGAGGGTGTCGATGCGCTCCTTCTCCTTGGCGTCTGCGGCTGCGTTGGCTTCGGCCTCGGCCTTCATCCTCTTGATTTCGTCGTCGGTGAGGCCCGAAGAGGCTTCGATACGGATGCTCTGCTCCTTGCCTGTCGCCTTGTCCTTTGCCGAGACATTGAGGATGCCGTTGGCGTCGATCTCAAAGGTCACCTCAATCTGAGGAATGCCACGGGGCGCGGGAGCGATGCCGTCGAGATGGAACTTGCCGAGGGTCTTGTCATCCTTGGCCAGGGGGCGTTCGCCCTGGAGGACATGGATTTCAACCGAAGGCTGGTTGTCAGCGGCGGTTGAGAATGTCTCGCTCTTGCGGGTGGGGATGGTGGTGTTGGCCTCAATCAGCTTGGTCATCACGCCGCCGAGGGTCTCGATGCCGACCGAGAGGGGCACGACGTCGAGCAGAAGCACATCCTTGACGTCGCCCGAGAGGACACCGCCCTGGATTGCAGCGCCGACGGCCACCACTTCATCAGGGTTGACACCCTTAGAGGGGGCTTTGCCGAAGAACTTCTCGACTACCTGCTGGATGGCGGGGATACGGGTCGAGCCGCCCACGAGGATTACCTCGTCGATGTCAGAGGCTTTGAGGCCGGCATCTTTCAGTGCCTGTTCGCAGGGAGCGATGGTGGCGTTGATGAGCTTGTCGGCAAGCTGTTCGAACTTTGCGCGTGTCAGGGTCTTCACAAGGTGCTTGGGAATACCGTTGACGGGCATGATGTAGGGGAGGTTGATTTCTGTGGAAGTGGTCGATGAAAGCTCGATCTTGGCTTTCTCGGCAGCCTCTTTGAGGCGCTGGAGCGCCATGGGATCCTGGCGGAGGTCGACACCCTCATCTTTGAGGAACTCGTCGGCGAGCCAGTCGATGATTACATGGTCGAAGTCGTCACCGCCGAGGTGGGTGTCACCGTTGGTCGACTTCACCTCGAACACGCCGTCGCCAAGCTCGAGGATTGAGATATCGAATGTACCGCCACCGAGGTCAAACACGGCGATTTTCTGGTCTTTGTCGCTCTTGTCCAGACCGTAGGCGAGGGCAGCTGCGGTAGGCTCGTTGACGATACGCTTTACGGTGAGTCCGGCGATTTCGCCTGCCTCCTTGGTTGCCTGGCGCTGCGAGTCGTTGAAGTAAGCGGGCACGGTGATGACAGCCTCTGTCACCTCCTGTCCGAGGTAATCCTCGGCGGTCTTCTTCATCTTCTGGAGAATCATTGCCGAGATTTCCTGGGGGGTGTATTCGCGGCCGTCAATGTCGACGCGGGGGGTGCCGTTGGCGCCTCTTACCACCTTGTAGGGCACGCGTTCGATTTCTTTCTGCACCTGGTCGTAGGTCTCGCCCATGAAACGTTTGATGGAGTAGATTGTACGGCCGGGGTTGGTGATGGCCTGGCGTTTGGCGGGGTCACCGACCTTGCGCTCGCCGCCGTCCACGAAAGCTACCACCGAGGGGGTGGTGTTGCGGCCTTCAGAGTTGGGTATTACGACGGGGTCTTTGCCTTCAAGCACGGCCACGCATGAGTTGGTCGTTCCTAAGTCGATGCCTATGATTTTTCCCATAGTTGTAGAGTTTTTATGTTTTTGTTTCTTGTTTCGGTTGGTTTTCAGGTGGAGGATTGTGACATCTGTCTCGGGTGTCATCATCTGCTCCGATTCATTAATGAAACAAACATTGTGCCAAAAAGGTTGCCAATGGTTTCAAAATTGGCGAAACCATTGGCAATATAAGGGTTAGGCGTGTGTAAGTGTCGGGAAATTAGGCTGTTTGGTGTGGCAGAGGCGGAGCCTGACGTGTCAGTCGCCCACTGTCATGTCGAATAGGCGCATGGGGCCGATTGCGTCAGATTGTGCGCCCCGGATATGCCAGCAGGGCGTGGCGGAGGGTGTCGATGGCCTTGCGCAGCTCCTCCTTTTCGAGCACGTAGGCGATGCGCACCTCATCCTTCCCCATTCCGGGGGTGGTGTAGAAGCCCGACGCGGGGGCCATGAAGATGGTCTGCCCCTCATGCTCGAATTCCTCCAGGCACCAGGCGCAGAAGCGGTCGGCGTCGTCGACCGGCAGGCGGGCGACGGTGTAGAACGCTCCCATCGGAATCGGCGAGTAGCAGCCGGGAATCTTGTTGAGCTCGTCGATGAGGAATTTGCGCCGCTCTACATACTCGTTGTAGGTGGCGAGCATGTAGTCGGGTGGGGTGTCGATGGATGCCTCCGCCACAATCTGGCCCAGCAACGGGGGACTGAGGCGGGCCTGGCAGAATTTCATCACATTCTTTTTCAGCTCCTTGTGCTTGGTGATGAGGGCCCCCACGCGGATGCCGCACTCGTTGTAGCGCTTCGACACCGAGTCTATGAGCACCACCAGCTCCTCTATCCCCGGCAAATGGAACGCCGAGATGTATGGCGCGCCCGTGTAGCAGAATTCGCGGTAAACCTCGTCGGAGAAGAGAAAGAGGTCATGTTTCTTGACGATGTCGCGCAGCTGCAGCATCTCCTTCATCGTGTAGAGATATCCGGTCGGGTTGTTTGGATTGCATATGAGGATGCCCTTTGTGCGCGGGGTGATCAGCTCTTCGAACTTCTCCATCGGCGGCAGCGCGAATCCCTCGTCGATTGATGAGGGGAGGGTGACGATCTTCGCCCCGGCGGATATCGCGAATGCCATGTAGTTGGCATAGGCCGGCTCGGGGACTATGATTTCGTCGCCGGGGTCGAGACAAGCCATAAATGCGAAAAGGACCGCCTCAGAGCCGCCTGTGGTGACTATGATGTCGTCGACATCCACGTCTATATTGTAACGCTTGTAATACTCGCGCAGCTTCTCGCGCAACGACAGCAACCCCTCCGAAGGGCTGTATTCCAAGACCTGGCGGTCGATATGCTTCAACGCCTCCAGCCCCTCGGGAGGGGTGGGGATGTCGGGCTGGCCTATGTTGAGGCGGTAGACTTTTGTGCCCCGGGCGATGGCCTTGTTGGCCAGTGGGACGAGGCGGCGTATGGGGGAAGCGGGCATCACCGTGCCCCGCTGTGATACTTCTGGCATAATAGTGTATGACTGTTCAAAATGGTTTTCATGCAAGCCCGCTCAGGCCATGAGGCTTTCAGATTGCGGCCGATGAGATTTTCATATTACCTTCTGTTGAAAAAGTTGAAATGATTTCGCTCGGTTGCTTGACAGATAGTTAAACATTATGCAAATCTACGAAAAAAATCCGAGATGGCAAATGCAGGGCTATCTTGGCTGGAAATCTTAATGTAGAACGTGTCGCGGCGCAGATGGTTTGCGGGTGGCGCAAGTCTGCGTCAGGAAGTTGTGGCTAACGCAGGTGTGAAAAAAATCCTGCGGCCACTTTGCAGTGGGCCGCAGGACGTCTGGTTTATAATCGTGGTAGTGTATTATGTTCGTCTTAGTCGGCGAAATATACTTTCACGGTCATGCTGTTGCCGGTGGCTGTGATGCCGGAGAAGTTGTCTCCGTTGGAAGCGGTCACGCCGCTTGTGTAGGTGAAAGTGTTGCCGTTGGCGGTGGATACGAGGTTGGCCGAGCGCACGCCGAGCAGGTTCATGGCTCCAAGTACTTCATATCCGGTGGGGAGGGTCTCCCACGCGTTGCGGTAGCCGATGAAATAGTTGAGGTCGAGGTTGCAGTCGTTGAGCTCGGTGGAGTATGCTACATTTGTCTGGCTGGCGGCGGGGGCGGTGCAGTTGATGGCTGCCATGTTTCCGTTGCTCCAGTTGAGGTCGTAGCTGAACTGATTTCCGTTGAACGCGTCAAGGTTTGCGGCTCCGTTGTAACCGAAGTTGATCACTTTCTCGGAGGAGTTGTTGGTGACAGCGAGCACATTGTAGCCGATTGCCACTTTGCCGTTGATGACGGCGTATGTCGCACCGTTGACAACGTCGTCAGCAGGGGTGATGACAACCTTGTTGGAGAGGCTTGAGTCGATTGTCACGTCATAGCCAGACAGGGTTGTGGTCTCGCCTTCGATGTCGGTGATGGCTTCTGCCATGAGTTCGCCGTTGGAGTCATATGTGAAAGATATGGTCCTGGACGGGGTCTGTGAACCGGCGGGGCAATATTCGATTTTCGATACTGTCTTGTAGCCGTTGATTGTAGAAGCGTTGGGATTGGCTATTTTGTTTGCGGCCTGCTGCACGAGGGTGAGAGCCACGCTCTTGCCGTTGCAAGACACTTCGATGGTCGCTGCGCGTTCTTCTGAAGCGGTGTTCGCTGCCAGGTAGACTCCGAGCATCTGGCTGCCTTCCTCACCTGCGTTCTGGAAGAAGCTCACCCAGTCGGCAGTCTTGGAGGGGTCGCTGAAGTCTTTGGCTGAAATCTGCCAGTTTGATGCAGCGTCAAAAGTCAGGTTGAATGCTGCAGACCCTGTTCCTCCGGGCGCTGCTGTCGCGGCTGCAGGCGCTACAACTACTGGTGATTGGTTGCCAGTGAAGTAAACATCGTCAAGATAGTTCTTCTCTTCATCAGAGCAGGAGGTCGCGCCTACGAGCAGAGCGGCCATTGCTGCGTGCTTCGCGAAATTAAAATAGCACTTTTTCGTATCCGTCCGAAATAGGCCGACTTTATCAAAGCGTTTTTGGTTGCGAACT